>UPXV01000071.1 GCA_900538465.1 uncultured Erysipelotrichaceae bacterium | reverse complement strand
CCCACATTATTTTAGAGTCTCATTTTTAGAAACCCCACGAAAATTTAGAGACCCAAAACAATCATCGCTACTTGAATAGGAACTAAATAAGTTGACACTATAATAGACCCATTTCAATCATTTTTAAACCAATATCTACAGAATTATAAGCTGCACCCTTCATCAATTGATCAGAAACAATCCACATGCTTAATCCATGATCATTATCTAAATCTTTTCTTACACGACCAACATGTACTAACTCATCACCAATGAATAATGTTGCCATTGGATAAATTTGATTTTCAATATCATCATATAAATCAACACCATGAGAATCAGATAATAATTCAAAGACTTTATCCATATCAATAGGTTTCTTTGTTTCAATATAAACAGATTCACTGTGACCTCTTAAAACAGGAACACGTACACATGTTGCATTGACTTTAATATCTTTATTAAAGATTTTCTTTGTTTCATTAACCATTTTCATTTCTTCTTTTGTAAAAGCATTATCTAAATCAAATTTATCAACTTGTGGAATACAGTTGAATGCAATTGGATAATGTTTTTTATCAGAAGCACAAGGCAATGTTTTAGCAACTGGTTCTTTACCATCTAAAACTTCTTGTGATTGTCTATAAAGTTCTTCCATACCAGCAACTCCTGCACCAGAAACAGCTTGATATGTAGAAACAACAATTCTTTCAATATCAAAATATTCATTTAAACGATTTAAAGCACTCGCCATAATAATTGTTGTACAATTTGGATTCGCAATAATTCCTTTATGATCTTTTAATGCCTCAGCGTTCACTTCAGGAACGACCAAAGGAACTTCTGGATCCATTCTAAAATGAGAAGTGTTATCGATATTAATACAACCTGCTTTTACGGCATAAGGCATATATTTTTCAGAAATACTTCCTCCAGCACTCCAAAAAGCCACATCAACACCTTCAAAAGAATTTTCAGTTAATTCTTCTACAACAAATTCTTGTCCTTCAAATTCAATCACTTTACCAGCACTTCTTGCGGATGCTAATAATTTCAAACTTTCAAATGGAAAATTGAATTGAAAAATACATCTCAACATTTCTCTTCCTACAGCACCAGTGGCACCAACAACTGCAACTTTATATTTTTTCATTTTTAAATATCCTCCTAACCTAAGAATGCTTCATGTAATAAAACTTGTGCTTTTTTGACATCATCTCGATCAATATAACATGAAATATTAATTTCACTACAAGATGTCATTTCTACATTAATATCATTACTCATTAAAGTATTATAAACTTTTTGGAACATTCCTTTATTGTTTTTAATACCTACACCAATCACAGCAACTTTACCAATATTTCCTCTGACAATTGTTTTTTGAGGTTTTAAGATTTCTTTTAAATCATTGATAACTTCTACAACTGCAGGAACATCTTTATCATTGATAATCAAAGAAATATCCATCTTTCCTCCACCAACTAAAGCTTGATTAAAAACATTAACATTAACATTCGCATCGGCGATTTTTTCAAATAATTGGCCAGCTCCATTGACTTTGGCATCTACACCAACAAGTGTCACACGAGCTTCATTTTGTGAACCTGTAATTCCTGATATAATTAATTGATTTAAGTGGTCTTTCATGATTCTCTCATCTCCTAACACATATGTTCCCTGACTCGCATCAAACGAGCTTCTTGCATGAATAACAATGCCATGTTTAGCCGCTAATTGAACACAACGGTGATTTAAAACTTTGGCACCATTTTTTGAAAGTTCCAGCATTTCTGCATAACTGACATAATCTAATTTAATGGCATCTGGTACAATTCTTGGATCAGCTGTATAAATACCATTGACATCACTATAAATTTCAACTTCACTCGCATCTATTGCAACCCCAATTGCAACCGCAGATAAATCACTACCTCCACGACCTAATGTTGTAATTTTTCCATTTTGTGAATATCCTTGAAAACCAGGACAAATCACAATATCCGATTGTTTTAACTTGTCTTGGATATGATGACCTTCAACAGTTGTAATTGTAGCATTCATATGATGAGAATCCGTTTGAATCCCTAATTCAGCATTTGTAACTGTTTCTACTTTATACCCCATTTTTGATAATTCACTTTTGACAACAAGTGTTGAAATTGTTTCACCAATACTTGTTAAACGATCAATTTCTTCATCAGTTAACTGATCAGTATCAACAATTGACAAAAGCGTATCCGTTGCATAAGGATCATCAAATCTTCCCATTGCACTCACAACTGCAACAACTTTATTACCAGCATCTAATTCACGGATAATATTTTTATACATATGTTCACGTGTTTCTACACTACGTGTTGAGGTACCACCAAACTTTTGGACAATAATTTTCATTTTAACCTTGCATTCCTTTCCGCCTGCGGCTAAGGCACACATAGTCAT
>UPXV01000070.1 GCA_900538465.1 uncultured Erysipelotrichaceae bacterium | reverse complement strand
TAAAAGAAAAAAGTAGCAACTTTTTAAAAGTTACCACTTTGTCAACAATCTGAAAGAATTTATGGATATACCCATAAATTCTTTTTAAATTGGATAATAATTAATAACGATAAAAGTAGTCATTCTCTCTTGGCTATTCTTATAAGTATGATTCATCGAAGAATCAAAAGCCAAAGAATCACCAACGCATAAAACATATTCCCCATTATCAGTATCTAAAGTTAATTCTCCATCAATTACATAAATATATTCTTGAGCATTTTTAGAGTGACCTATAGATTGATTAGATGAAAGTGGATCTAATTCACAATAAAAGAGTTCAAAATTTCTTGTTGGAGTAGTTGTAAAATAACAATAGACACGATATGATTTTGTTTCTCCTGTTTGTTTGATCGTTTCTTTTCTTTGGATAATTGTGGTTTCATCATCAACACCATCAATTAACTTTGTATATGGAACTTTCAGTCCATTGGCAATTTTCCAAATTGTATTGATAGTTGGATTACTATTTCCTTTTTCAATATCTGATAACATTGTTTTACTAATTCCAGATTCAATCGCTAATTGACCCAGACTCAAATGTCTTTCATTTCTCAATTTTTTTAAATTAAATGCAATAATTTTACCTAAATCCATAGAATACCTCTCTTTACACTTGACAAACATATCGTACGAACGTAAAATATATTGTACATTAGTCCTTTATATCTTACATTCATAAGAAATAATGAATATACTTTATTATATTGGACATATGTGAAAAAAGCAAGATGAAACGAGGATCATATTATGAAATTAAAAGCACTTAAAGCCGCATTCCCACATACCCTTCCAATTTGTGTTGGATTTTTATTTTTAGGAATGTCATATGGTTTTTTAATGAGAAGTCAAGGTTTCTCATTTATTTATCCCATGTTGATGAGTTTATTGATATATGCAGGATCAATGGAATTTGTAACTGTTCATCTCTTATTATCTCCTTTTCAGCCACTTAATACTTTTTTATTAACGTTAATGGTGAATGCAAGACATATATTTTATGGAATTGTCATGTTAGACAAATATAAAAATTGTGGTATGAAAAAATTATATCTTATTTTTGGTATGTGTGATGAATCTTTTTCAATTAATTGTTCTATTCTTCCTCTAAAAGAAGTAGATAAAGGTTGGTTTATGTTTTGGGTGACACTGTTGAATCATATCTATTGGGTTGTTGGAGCAACTTTAGGGGGACTCCTAGGTTATGTTATTCACTTTAATACAAAAGGAATCGAATTTGTTATGACTGCTTTATTTGTTGTTATGTTTATCAATCAATGGAAAGAAACAAATAATCATTTTTCTGCAATCACTGGCTTACTTTGTGCATTTATTTGTTTAATTTTATTTGGTAGTCAAAACTTTATGATTCCTGCTATGTTATGTATTGTTTTATGTTTTACTTTTAAAAGAAAAAATTTAGAGAATGGAGGATAAATCTATATGACAACAACTCAAACACTTTTTACGATAGCTATTGTTATTATAGGGACAATCATAACTCGTTTTTTACCCTTCATTATTTATCCTGATAAAAAAACTCCTCCACCTTTTATTCAATATTTAGGTCGTGTTCTGCCAAATGCTGTGATTGGTTTATTGGTAATCTATTCTTTAAAAGATTCTATTACTCATTCTTATTGTTTACCTGAAATCATAGCAATAAGTTGTGTTTTTATTCTTCACAAATGGAAAAAAAGTATGTTATTAAGTATTGCTGGAGGGACAATTGTTTATATGTTTTTAGTCCAAGTTTGCTTCATTTAATTTATCGATGGTATCTTTTCTAATTTCTTCTCATCTTTGCTTCTATTGTTTGACGTTTTGCCATTTCATCAAATAACGCCATCATATCTAAAGAACAATCCATTGGTAAGGAATGAAGCCAATTATATAATAAATCTTCTTCTTTCTTTTCATCTGCTTGCGTTTTATCAAAGGTTGGAATATCACCAGTAAATGCTTCTCCCAAATCATGAATAATACACATGATCATGACTTTATTCATATCTGCTTGAGGGAATTCATCTTTAAGAAAATAAGCTATTAATGCACAACGCCAACTATGTTCAGCTACACTTTCATGTCACCCTTGTGATGTATAACAATGTCTTGTGGCATTTTTTAATCTTTCAGCAATACTTAAAACTTCTAATAATTGTCTTGGTTCCACGCTTCTTTTATTCTCCAAAAATATAATATTTGTTTTATAATTATATCATTATATTCATTATTATAAGATACAAAAATATCTTATATACAATGAATCATTTATTAAATATTTTGAAATATAATAATTCTCACAAATATATAAAATAGGTGAATCAATTATGTTATTCATTTTAATAATATTCTAACCGTAAATTCTTGAATTATGTAGATAAGTATGTTTAAATAAATCACCTAATAATCAAGAAAGTTATAGTCTAGTTATCCTAACAGAAGTTTTCCATTTTCTTTGGGATAGATCCAATAAAAATTAATGAATAATATTGACATATTATTTCAGGCTGTTGACAAAGTAAATGTGTCAACAGTCTTTTCTTTTGTTGGGAAG
>UPXV01000069.1 GCA_900538465.1 uncultured Erysipelotrichaceae bacterium | reverse complement strand
GGGAGGAAAAAGAAAGATGTGTAAGATTATGGATGACATTGTAAAGCAAGAGAAAGCAGAAAGCGAAGCTAAAGGGCGTCTTGAAGGGAAAATGGAAGGAAAAATAGAAGGAGAAATTTTAGGAGAAATCAAAGTTATTAGGAATTATGCATCAGCAAATGATATAACATTTTTAGAAGCAATAGTACAACTTCATATTTCACAACACGATCAACAATTGATTATGAGATATCTTTAAAGAAATCAAAAAGCAAGAGAATATCTGATATGGAATTGATTTAACTCAAAAAAGAAGCAACGAATGATTTATGAAAGTATAAATTTGTTGCTTTTTCTTTTTTTGAGATGAGAATTCGTTTCCAATTTTACAAAAAATATCTATTTTCACGAAAAGTTCATATCGTTTTTGTATGATGAAAAAGCATTCAAAATACATATTTTTAATTGTATTTATGAGATGAGTGTGTATAATAAAGATGTTATAGATAGAATACGAGAAAAGAGGGCATTATGAAGACATTTATGAAAAAAATACTTTCGAGACGATTATTATTTGTTTTATCTCTTGTGGCAGCTGTATTCTTTAGTTTTGTTATGTTTGAATTACAAGTCTTGCCTTTAAAGTTTTATATACCAATGGTTGCTATTATTTTGATAATTATTTTATTACTTTATCGTGGTGAAAAGGATAAAAATGATAATCATCCTATAAAAGTAGCATTATTAAAATTATTAAATGTGATTTTATCTGTTGTATTGATTGTTGGTTCTTTATCTGTAATGAAGGGATCTGATTTGATTGCTTCTATTACTGGTGGAGGAGATCAGACAGTTGAAATGAATGTCATTGTTTTAAAGTCATCTACATATAAAAAGATTGATGATTTAAAAAATCAAATGTTTGGTGCAGCAAATGCTGATGCATTAAATGTGAATAAAGCTGAAGCTAAAATAGAAGATAAAATTGGTGAAATTGATGTTCAAAAATATACAACAAATACAGAAATGATTCAGGCTTTACATAATAAGAAAGTAGAAGCTTTGATTGTTAAAGCTGTTGATTTGGAATCATTTGATGATATAGAAAAAGATTTTAATAAGAATATTAGAGTTATTGAGAAGATTGATATTATTTTACCAAAGATTAATGCTAATAGTGCAAAAGTGACTCAAGAACCTTTCCATATTTTAATTAGTGGAACTGATAAAGAAGGACCAATTGGTACATTTGCACTGTCAGATGTAAATATGATTGCGACAATTAATCCCACAACAAAACAAGTTTTATTAACAAGTATTCCAAGAGATTACTTTGTTGATATCATTGGCATGGATGGTGTTTCTGGAAAAGATAAACTGACTCATAGTGCTAAAGGTGGTATGAATTGTACAATCCAAACAATAGAGAATTTTATGGGAATTAAATTTAACTATTATGCAAAATTCAACTTTACATCATTTATGAATGTTGTTGATGCATTAGGTGGAATTAGTGTTAATGTTCCTAAATATCGCGTGATTGGTAGAGATGATGGTGTCTTTGTTACAAAAAAAGGACATTATACAATTAAACCAGGTGTTAATAAATTCAATGCGAAACAAGCTTTATCATTTGTAAGAGAAAGAAAAGCTTTTGTTGAAGGTGATGATATTCGTGGAAAAAATCAAATGTTAATGTTAAAAGCGATTATTAAAAAATGTTGTTCACCAAGTATTATTACAAAAATGGATGGAGTTTTCTCATCTTTATCGGATAGTTTTGAAACAAATATGACTGCAAAAGAAGTGAAATCATTAATTAATATGCAAATTGATGATATGGCTTCTTGGGATGTTCAATCTTATCATCTTAATGGTGATGGATCACAACGTACTTTAACTCTTGCAACTGTTGGAGATGTTTCTAAAGTGAATCCAAGAGGAATGTTTATTAATGTTCCTGATCAGGAATCAATCAATGAAGCAAAACAATATATTCAAGGTGTTATGAATGGTGAAATTATCAAAGTTAAAGATGCTAAGTCAACAAAAACAAACCAAAATAAAACAGCTCAATAAACAGTTGACTTGACAAATGAAAAGTTATCCTATAAGATATCAATAAATACAATGAAAAGAAAGAGTAAATGATATAAACAAATAAAGAGAGTTCTTGGTTGGTGGAAAAGAATTTTGGGTTATCATTGAATACATCTTGGAGTAGGCGGCTGAAGTGAGTAGGCTGGCACGGGGACACCCGTTATAGTGTTAGAGTATGTTGGTACTCGAAGAGGTTGTTATAGTGATATAACAATAAATTAAGGTGGTAACGCGATGGTCTCTCTCGTCCTTATGGATGGAGGGACTTTTTTGATATAAGGAGGTTACAAAAAATGATTATTGTATTTAAGCCAAAGGCAAAAGATGAAGATTTAAAAAGAGTTATAGGAAAAGTTGAAAAATTAGGGTTAACTGCTCATGTTTCAAAAGGAGAAGAAACAACAATTGTTGGATTGGTTGGAGATACAACTCGTATTGATCCAAAACAAATTGAAGTTGATGAATCAGTTGAAAAGGTTATGCATGTTAGTGAGCCATATAAGTTAGCTAACCGTGCTTTCCATCCTGATGATTCCATTATTG
>UPXV01000068.1 GCA_900538465.1 uncultured Erysipelotrichaceae bacterium | reverse complement strand
ATGTAAATTATTAACTAAAAAACTAGGTTTTGTATCAAAAGACTTAATGATGAAGGTTGAAGTGAGTCCAGAGGATAAGTTAGACCAATTGACAATTAAGATTTTTGATATTGAGAATGAAAAAGATGTATTAGATATTTTAAACTAACAGTATAGAGAAAACTTTCATAAAGTTTTGAATAAAAAAATAAGGAATAGGAATTATTGATAAATTCAATAATTTCTACTCCTTTTTAAAATATTTGTAATTATGGCTATTTAAAAGTTGTTGTAGATGGATATTAATGGGTTGTTCACAAAGTTGGACCATAAAATCAATTGCTTCATCTATTGATATTTCTTCATAATGGTTTAACCAAACTTCTAAATAACCTACCCATGCATCAAAAATATAAGTTTCATTTAATTTGATTTTTATATTTTCTAGATTGTGTTCATAGTCTTCTACCCATGTATGAATGGGATGATCTATAAAAACATGATATAAGATTGTTTTAAGTTTTTCTTTGGAACATTTTAATAGTATTTGAATTAAATATCTATTTTTATCTACTTCGTGAAAGCACCATGAAACAGCTTTATGGGCATTGTTATGCATAATATCTATTAAGATGGTCTCTTTATAGCTTTTCATCATCTCATTTTCTAATTGAGAGGTAATGAAGTCTAAAAGAGCATATTTATCTTCATAATGAGCATAGAATGTATTTCTACTGATCATTGCTTTTTGACATATATCACTGATATGTGTTTTTTCAAAACCTAATTGATCTACACATTCTAAAAAGGAATTGATAATTATTTTTTCTGTTTTTAAATATCTTAGGTCATTTTTATTCATAATATGCCCTCCATTAATTTTATTATACACTTTGTTAGATAACTAAATAAAGAGAAATAAGTGTAAATTGAAATCAAACTTGTATATGAGTATCATTTATTATAGAAAGAGAGGTATTTTATATGCGTGGTGGAAAGTATAATGGTGTTAGAAATGTAGAATTATCTGAATTTGATAAACCAGTATTAAGAGATAATACTCTTCTTATCAAAAATATGAGAGCAGGAATTTGTGGAACAGATTTACATGCTTATACGCTTGAAGGAGAAAGTGTTGGAATTCTTCCAGGAAATCAATTTGGACATGAAATGTGTGGTGTTATTGATAGTATTGGTAGTGGAGTTGAAGGTTTTGAGATAGGAGAAAGAGTGTTTGTAAATCCTGTGACATTTAGAGCAGTTCCTAATGGATATTCTCCTACAATGAGTGCAGATATGGCAGGTGCATTTTCTGAATATGTTTTGGTTGAAAATCCTACATGGGATTTAAATTTGTTTAAAATTCCTGATGATGTAAGTTTAGAATATGGGGCGTTAATAGAACCATTAAGTGTTTCTATGAATGGTGTGATGTTGGCAAATCCCAAAAAAGGTCAAAAAGCAATTATATATGGTGCAGGAACAATTGGTTTAGGGTGTTTAGTTGCTTTGAAACATTTGGGTATTGAAGAAGTTATCGTTGCAGATAGTGTCCCATTAAGATTAGAGGCAGTTAAAAAATTAGGTGGAATTCCTTGTGATATTACTAAGACAAAAACAAATGATTTTGCATTAGAATTATGGGGAAACCTAACAGCAGGTATGGGTATGGATATGAATAATGCTGATCTTGTTTTTGATTGTGCGGGGTATACTGGATCTATAAGAGATTATTTAGATTGTGCAAAAATAGGGTCTAAATTAGTATGTATTGCATTAGGAAATGGACAAGTTCCTATTTCTACTTCTGAATTAGCATTTAAATCAGTATCTATTATGGGTTCTTGTGGTTACTCACCTGAAGCAAATAAAGAAGTTATTCATATGTTGGATAGTCATATTGATTTATCTCCAATGATTACTGCTGTTTATCCATTATCTGATATATCTCATGCATTTGAAGATGCAAGTGATGCATCAAAGAATATTAAGGTTATTATTGATCATACAAAATAAGGTTATAAAAAGAGCGAAAGCTCTTTTTATAACTGTAATAGAAAATTTGTGGATAAGAAGTGTTAAACATGATTCAATTGATTAAAAAAGTGGCAATAAAAAATTGTTTACCATGGGAATTTTATAAATCAATGAAACTATAATCAAAAAATAAATAAAGAAAACATGAGTCTTTTGATTCATGTTTTTGGATGAAAAATCATATACTATATTGGTGATACAATGGAAATAAAACCTACAAGAACAACAACAAATATTTTAACGTTAGTTATTAATGAAAAACCAACTGCATTTGCTTATATGATGGGAGAAGGAATAGCTGGAACTGTTTGTTTTTATCCTTATAAAAAAGGAACAGTTCTTATATATGAAATAAATGGTTTGCCTAGAGATTTAGGTGGTATTTTTGGCTTTCATATTCATGAAGGACAGTCGTGCCAAAATGATACTGCTATTCCTTTTGAAAAAACCAAAGGTCATTTTAATCCAACAAATCAAAAACATCCTTTTCATTTAGGAGATTTACCACCATTATTTGCTAATGAAGGAATTGCATGGGGAATGGTTTATATTGATAAGTTTAAGCCAAGTGATATTATTGATAGAACAATTGTGATTCATGATCAAGCAGATGATTTTCATAGTCAACCAGCAGGAAATTCTGGAGAAAAGATTGCTTGTGGAGAAATTAAACGTTTTTCATAATTTTTGAATAATCTACCTAAATATGTGCATGATATGTATATACGGAGGTAAGAAAAATGAAAAAATTATTAGTTATTATGTTATGTTTAACTTTCTTTACCGGATGTGGTAATGATACAAACACAACAAATAAAGGAGATAATCCTTCTCAAAACAATGTCACTGATAACAATGCAAACAATGATCAAAACAACAATCAAGGGACAAATCAAAATGATGATTGGTTTACACGTTTTGAAAGTGGTTTAAAAGGAAAGAATGTCAATTATACAAATAAGACATCTTTAGATGCGACTACAATTGGTGGAGCTGAAGGATATCGATATGCTACTGAAAATGGAAATATTGATGTCTATCGTTATGAAGATGGAGATGATTTCAATAAAATTGTCAAAGATAAGAAATTAAATATTAATGGTGCTGATAAGAATGTTGAAATTAATGATCATTATGTAATTGTATCAGATGGCTTAAATGATGATGTTATGGGTATTTTTAGAGGATTAAAATAAAGAGAAAGCATAGGCTTTCTTTTTATTTTGATGTATAATACTTGTGGTGATAGAAATGGAAAAGATTAAAGAAGTCATTGTTGTTGAAGGGAAAACAGATACGGCTATTATAAAAAAACTATTCGATGCTGATACAATTGAAACTCATGGATTAGCAATTGATGATAAAATATTAGATTTAATTGAGCAAACTCAAAAAAGTCGTGGGGTCATTGTATTAACTGATCCAGATTATCCAGGAATGAGAATTAGAAATATTATTATGGATCGTGTTCCTGAAATTAAACATGCTTTTGTAGATAAAAAAGATGCTATTGGGGAAAAGAAATTAGGGATTGCAGAAGCAAGAGAAGAAGCTATTATTGAAGCTTTAAAAAATGTTGTCACTTTCAAAAAAGAGACTCAAACATTAACTTGGGAAGAATTTATTTCTTTAGATATTATTGGAGATAAACAAAGAAGATTGAAAGTGTATGACTTATTTCATTTGGGATATGGAAATGCCAAAACCCTATATAAAAGATTAAATATGGCGCATGTGAGTAAAGAGGATATTTTAAAGAAATTAGGTGAATAATATGAATGATATTCAATTAGGAAAAGAGATTTCTTTTGCATTGAGACATCATCCTGAAAAATATCATCTTCATATGGATGAAGAAGGATGGGTTGATGTTGAAGAATTATTGAAAGCTTTAGAAAATAAATATGGCATCTTAAAAGAATCAGATCTTATTGATTTAATGAAACATTCTGATAAACAAAGATATGAATTAAAGAATCATAAAATTAGAGCATACTATGGTCATTCTTTTGAAACAAAAATAAAAAAGGAAGCAAGAAAGCCTCCTCAAATTCTTTATCATGGAACTGCTAAAAGATTTTTAAACTCTATTATGGAAAAAGGACTTCAACCAATGAATAGACAATATGTTCATCTTTCTCAGGATGAGCAAACAGCTTATTTGGTTGGTTCAAGACATGATTCACACCCTGTTATATTAATTATTGATGCTTTAAAAGCATCTCAAGATGGAATACAATTTTATTTAGGAAATGAAACAGTCTGGTTATCTGATCCTATTCCACCAAAGTATATCAAAAAGGCATAAAGCCTTTTTTCTTATGCATTTTTAATTAAATAAACTTTTTTAACATTAGCAATTTTTGCAATACTAGAGTTTTGGCTTAATGCTTTCCATACAACCAATGAAATCGCAAAATCTACAGAACTATGAATAAGAGTACCAAGTCCAACTAATCCAAAGACCATATAACAGAATGTTTGTACATCCATACCTGCACCATAATAGAATGGAATAACAACAATCATTTCACCAATCGCATGAAGACAAGCCATCATAAGATTAAACTTTAATGTCTTTAAAGGTGTTTCAAAAATATTTGGATTCTTTTGGATATATAAAGAACCAACAACTGCCCAAATGACATGAGACAAGGCTCTTAATACAACAACAAATGGAAATCCAGCAATCATAAATCCTAAAGTTGTTCCTAAAGAAACAGAAATCGCAACAGCTGGTGAAATAAACAATGCAATCATTACTGCTACATGTGACGCTAGAGTAAATGACATAGGTCCAATGACGACCTTAGGCATAAATGATGGAATGACTGTTCCAATTGCAATTAATAAGGCTGCAATTGTTAATGTTTGTATTTTTTTATGTGTATTCATAATATCTCCTCTTTTTATATGTATTTTACATGTGTCTTGACACATGTTATGACCTATTATATACAGAAAAGATTATGTGTCAATAAGAAAAAATTAATTTTTTTTCAAAATAAAAAAGAAAAATGAAAAAAATCTTTGTATATATATAGTGAGGGGAGTATTTTTAGGTTTTATCAATGTT
>UPXV01000067.1 GCA_900538465.1 uncultured Erysipelotrichaceae bacterium | reverse complement strand
AGCCGCCAGTTCATCTGGAGATATCATTCGATATCTCCTTTTTTCTTGCTTAAAATAAGAGTATAAAAAAACACACCCATAAAAGGATGTGTTTATAATTTTATTTTTTTGTTAATAACTTTGCAGCAGCTTCATCAACAATGATTGTGCAATCAGGATGATCTTGAAGTGCACTTGCAGGGATATCTACAGTTTTAGGTTGTTCAACTGTTCCTAAAATTGCTTTAGCTTTTCCTTCACCACAAGCAATTAATAAAACTTTTTTCGCATTCATGATATTTGCAATACCCATGCTGACAGCTTGTGTAGGTACATCTTCAATTTTACCATTGAAGAATAAACGTGCGTTATCTTCAATTGTAGATTGTTTTAAATCAACTTTATGTGTAACTGAATCAAATGGAGTCCCTGGTTCATTGAAACCAATATGACCATTTGAACCAATACCTAATAATTGAATATCTAAAGGATTTTCTGCTAATAATTTGTTATAAGCATCACATTCTTCATCAATGTTTCCTTTTCCCTTTGGTACATGAACATTATTCATATCAATGTCTAATTCATTAAATAAATTATGACACATGAAATAATGATAACTTTGTGGATGAGATTGATCTAAGCCAAAATATTCATCAAGATTGAATGTTTTGATATCTTTATAAGATGTCCCGTTCTTCTTATGATCTTCTCTCATTAATTCATACATTCTTATTGGTGTAGAACCAGTTGCTAAACCTAAGTTTGCTTTTGGATTGTTTTTGACAACATCCAACATAATTTCGCAAGCTTTTTGACTTGCTTCTTCGTAATCTTTGACAACGATAACTTTCATTTTTGTCCCTCCTATATCTATGTTCATTATATAACAAACTCACTACAAATAAAAGGTTAATTTTCAAATTGTGAAAATTTTATTTTTTAGTAAATATCAAGAGATAATCCTTTATTTTATGATGAAAATAAGGTAAAATAAGGCTATATGGAGGTAGGTCAAAATGACAATGATTAAAGGTATTGCGGCATCTAATGGTATCGCTATTGCAAAAGCATACAAATTAGTTATGCCAGATTTAACAGTTGAAAAAGTGACTGTTGAAGATGTAGAAAAAGAAGTAAAAGCATATGAAGATGCAATGGAACACACAGCAAAAGAATTAGAAGCAATTAAAGAAGCTGCTTCAAAAAACTTATCTGCTGAAGAAGCTGCAGTTTTCGATGCTCATGCATTAGTATTATCTGATCCTGAATTAAAAACTCAAGTTGAAGATAAAATCAGAAATGAAAAATGTAACGCTGCTGCAGCATTGGATGAAGTTTCAGCAATGTTCATTTCTATGTTTGAGTCAATGGGTGATGAATACTTTAGAGAAAGAGCTGCAGATATTAAAGACGTTTCTCGTCGTTTATTAGCTAATTTATTAGGAAAACCATTACCTAATCCTGCTTTAATTGACGAAGAAGTTGTTATTATTGCTGATGATTTAACACCATCTGATACAGCTCAATTAAATAAAAATTTAGTAAGAGGTTTTGCAACAAATATTGGTGGTAGAACATCTCACTCTGCAATCATGGCAAGAAGTTTAGAAATTCCTGCTGTTGTTGCTTGTAAAACAATCACTGAAGAAGTGAAAGATGGAGATATGATTGCGCTTGATGGTATTGAAGGTGTTGTTATGATCAATCCTGATGAAGCAACAATCAAAGAATATGCTACTAAATGTGATGAATATAAAGCATATCGTGAAGAATTAAAGAAATTAGTCAACGAAAACACTGTTTCTACTGATGGACATCATGTAGAATTAGTTGCTAATATTGGTTCACCAAAAGATCTTGAAGGTGTAAGAGAAAATGGTGGAGAAGGTGTTGGATTATTCAGAACTGAATTCTTATATATGGAATCTGCTGAATTACCAAGTGAAGATAAACAATACGAAGTTTATAAAGAAATCTTAGAAGGAATGGCTGGTAAGCCAGTTGTTGTAAGAACTTTAGATATCGGTGGAGATAAAGAAATTGAAGCTATCGATTTACCTAAAGAAATGAATCCATTCTTAGGTGTTCGTGCAATTCGTTTATGTTTCCAAAGAGAAGATATCTTTAGAACTCAATTAAGAGCATTGCTTAGAGCTTCAGTACATGGTGATTTAAGAATTATGTTCCCTATGATTGCTGCTTTAGGTGAATTTAGAAAAGCTAAAGGAATCTTAATGGAAGAAAAAGAAAAATTGATTGCTGAAGGTGTAAAAGTTTCTGATACTATTCAAGTTGGTATTATGATTGAAATTCCTGCAGCTGCTGTATTAGCTGATCAATTTGCAAAAGAAGTTGATTTCTTCTCAATTGGAACAAATGATTTAATTCAATATACATTTGCGGCTGACAGAATGTCTTCAGGTGTATCTTACTTATATCAACCATTTAACCCATCAATTTTACGTTTAGTTAAACATGTAATTGATTCTGCTCACAAAGAAGGAAAATGGGCTGGTATGTGTGGAGAAATGGCTGGTGAACCATTAGCTGCTCCATTATTGTTAGGATTAGGACTTGATGAATTCTCAATGTCTGCAACATCAATTTTAGCTCAAAGAAAATTAATTAGAGGATTATCTCAAGCTGAAATGGCAAAATTGGCTAACCAAGCTCTTAACTGTGGAACAATGGAAGAAGTTGTTGCATTGGTTGAAAAAGCAACAAAATAATGAAAAAAAGGCGATTATTTGATCGCCTTTTTGAATACTTCATTTTCAACAATTTCAACAATACCTTTTAAAAATTCTTCATCTTTCACTAAAAATCTATTATAGTCTGGAGAATCAATATCAAGAACACCTTTGACCTCATTATCGACTATAATTGGCAAAACAATTTCACTGTTACTTTGACTATCACATGCAATATGCCCAACAAACTGATGAACATCATGGATACGAAGAACTTCTCTATTAAGTGCGGCAGTGCCACAAACACCTTTTCCTAGAGGAATACGGACACAAGCAACTTTTCCTTGAAATGGTCCCAAAACCAATTCACGATCTTCTAATAGATAAAATCCAACCCAATTAATATGCTCAAGAACTTGATTTAAAAATGCTGATAGATTTGATAAATTTGCAATAATATTAGGCTCATCCTTTACTAATTCATAGGCTTGTTGTAAAAATAAATGTTTATTCATTGCTTTCACCTCGTTTTTAGTATAACATAATTTCATGAGGTGAAGTGCATGGAAAAGAAAAAAATGAGTGAAATGGCAATGAATGAGGACAATCCTCTATATAATTTAGCCGTTCAAAGACAAGAAACTTTATATCAAAGACGAAATGATTTAAGAACTGACTTTGGTAGGGACTATACAAGAATTATATTTTCACAAGCTTATCGAAGATTAAAACACAAAACTCAAGTTTTTTTTGCGGTTGAAGATGACCATGTTTGTACCAGAAGTGAGCATGTGAATCTTGTTGAATCAGTTGCCCATACAATTGCTCAAGAATTAGGCTTAAATACTGAACTGACAAAAGCCATTGCTGTTGGACATGATTTAGGTCATGCACCTTTTGGACATGGGGGAGAAACAATTCTCACTCAAATAGCTAAGGAACATGGATTAGAAAAATTTTGGCACGAAAAAAACAGTTTGCATTTTGTTGATGATATAGAACTTTTAGAAGACAATGACCATTATCAACATAATTTGAATTTGACTTATGCTGTACGCGATGGAATCATTTCACACTGTGGTGAAATGAATCAAAAATATATTCAAAAAAGAGATGAATTCATTGATTTAGATGATTACCAATATGCAGGAGAATATAATCCTTGGACATATGAAGGCTGTGTTGTTAAAATGTCTGATAAAATAGCTTATTTGGCAAGGGATATTGAAGATGCACTCCGTCTAAATGTTTTAGAAGAAAAACAACTTGAAAGTTTAAAACAACAATTAAATGCAATAGATGATTATCAGTTTCATGCAATTAACAATGGTTCCATAGTGAATTATTTTATTCATGATGTTATTGAAAATTCAAGCCTTGAAAATGGTATTTGTTTATCAGATGGGGCTTTTCAAAAAATGAAGCTGATTATGAAATTTAATTATGAAAACATCTATCTCATCAAAAGAGTTCAAATTCATAACCAATATGTTTCATTGATTTTACATTCTCTTTTTGATTTCCTTTATGATTATACCAAAAGAGAAGATATGATATTTGCATTATTAAAAGATCAACATCAATATCCAAAACTTATTGAACATTATATCAAATGGTTAGACAAATATGCTGAAATTAAAAATTATCCAAGAAAAAAAGAATACACAAATAAAGTTGTTTATAACTTCATAAGTGATCCTTTTGCTGCTTCAAAAAGTATTTTAGATTATTTAGCAGGAATGAGTGATGCTTTTATTATTCAAGCTTTTAATGAATTGATTTCATTTTAATGAAAATGTCTTTTTCCTGTCATATGAATGATTTCTAATTCTAAAATCATTGTATTTTCAATCATTAGATCTGTTAAATCTTTCGTGAGTCCAGGTGTATATCTATGCAAGAAAGCTTCTAATAAGGCTTTCTTGTTTTCTTTCACTTCTTTTAAAATTCCATAAATCACAACACTTTGATGATTATTGGTAAAAGCTTCTTTATGAATTCCTAAATCTTCCACAACATGATAACAAGCCACTTTATCAATTCCATTAAGTTTATAACCTTGACGACCACAATGAAAATAAATATGTCCATCAACAACAAAATGATTTAAACTCACACAATAAGGAAGTTCATTAGAAATAGCTAAACTCCCATAATTTACTTTTTGAATAATCTTAAAACACTCAAAGTAAGTTAATAATTTACGTGGCTTTCGATAAGTAGGAATAGGGATGGTTAAATAATCATGGGAAAAGAAATCTTTATAATTGGTATAAAGAATACGATTGTTTTCATATGATTTCTCTAAATCTTTTAAAACCAGAATATAATCATATGAACAATTCTTTAAAAACTGTTTTTCATAGATATTAAGTAATTGATTTTGATATTGTTTAATGAGTTCTTCTTTCATTGATTTTCTCCTTTTTCTTTATTTTAAAACAATTTTGGGTACAAGTCTATTTCAATTTATGTTAAAATAATAAACAATGAAATGAGGTGTTAATCTGAAAATAAAAATATATAAGGGAAATTGTTTATATCTAAAATA
>UPXV01000066.1 GCA_900538465.1 uncultured Erysipelotrichaceae bacterium | reverse complement strand
CAAAGAGACAATACTCACAATGGTTGCTGTTAAAGTCGCATTGACAAATAAATCTTCTTGAAAAGCAGGTGCCATATGATTAATCAATGACATTCCAATCCCACCCATGAAAATATAAAACAAAGTAAAAATATAAAAAGTTTTTGTTTTTAAAACTTGAGTTGGTCGATAACTAATTTTTTCAATTGTCAATTTCATTTGTGGCAATTGTTGTTTTTCTAATTCTGTTGGATAATGCAAAATAAAACTTCCTATAAATAAAACAAGACATGAAGCAATAGCAAGTATTATAAAAACACCCTTCCATGAAATTCTTGTCATGAGATATTCACATAACTGTCCAAAAACAGTTGTACTCATAGCATAGCCCATTAGTAAAACCCCAGTGGTTAAACCCAATTTATCTTGAAAATACAAAGGCAAAACACTAACACAAACATTATAAATCAAACCAATTGATGTCCCACATGCGATGCTATAAAAAACATACAATTGCCATGCCTGTGTTGCATTTGCACAAAGAAAGAACCCTCCACCCATAACAAAAGCGACAATTCGCATAATTAATTGAGGTGGAATTTTTCTTACCAAAAAACCACCTATAAAACTACCAATTGAAAAACAAATAAAACATAATGTAAAGGCAAGTGATGTTTGTGACCTTGTTAAGCCTAAATCATTTTCAATAGGAACAACAAATAATGAAAAAGCATAACCTATTCCCATAAACAAAAGAATAACTACAGCACAAATTAAATAACCCCATCTCTTTTTCATAATACACCCTCTATTTTAATATCTTCATAAACTCTTTATAATTTTGAACACTTAATATCTTTTGAATCTTTGTCGTATCTTTTGTTAATTCTGCTAATTGAGAAAAAATCACTCTAAATGAATCTTTATCATCTGGATCTAAAGCAATCATTAAAATCATTTGCACCTTTTCTTCTCCCCATACAATTGGTTTCTTTAAAGTCATAAAAGCAATCCCCGGTTTTAAAATATGACCACGAAATGAATGTGGTATAGCAAAACCATCTCCAATTGATGTAGGTGCTAAATTTTCTCTTTTAAAAACTGATTCAATAAAACCATCATCAACATATTTTTGATTCATTAACCTTGTTCCCATTAAAGAAATCACTTCTTCTTTACTACGACAATCACATTGGAAGAAACAAATATTATCTTTAAACTTAGATACCAACTGACCGTAAACACCTTGATTGTCTTGGGTTTTTAATGCAGTTGATTCAAACATTTCAGATAAACGTTGCATATCTTCTTTACTTAACATTGGTGAAACAGTGAAAACATCAATATCTTCTAAATGAAGTGGAACAGTTGAAATCACAAAATCTTGATCTTCTTTTTTTAATTCATTGGCTTTAAATATAGGAACAATATCTTTAATAACAACATGTGGAAAAGCCAAATGGATCTTTGCTTCAATAAATTGTGATGTTGACATTCCACTTCCACAAACAATCACAACTGTTGGATTTTGTCTGATGGAATGAGCCGTCTTCCGCTTTAAAGAAGCACCTACATACAATGCCAAATCACATATATCATCTTCTTTTAATAAGAAATAATGTTCCCGTGTTAATAAGCGGGAAATATAGGTTGCAATTTCATATTCATATGGTAAATCACTCTTAATTGTTTTCTTTAATGGATTTTCAATATACATAGAATTCATTAAACGAATAAACAAAGCATTGAGATGAATAAATAATGATGTCATAAACTCTTGATCATGACACAAATCTTCACCATACAAAGCATCAACTTCCCTAATAATTTCAACAATCCCATCATATGTCTCTGGTGAAATGGCACGAATGCTTTCTAAATTCCGATTTTGATAAATTTTTTTGTTTTGATATTTTAATCCAATAACATTCATATATACATAAATTGCATCGTTTTCTAATATTTCTATATGAAAGAGATGTTGAAGTCCCTCAACAATATATTGGCTTATCTGCCACTCTAATTCTTGATTGTGGGTTTCAATGATTTCTTGACATATCTTTCCTTGATACAAATGTTCTACCATAATCGCTAACTGTAAAATAAAATTAACATAAGAATTATCAGCAATGACCAAATCATACTTTTGTTGCGTATTTTGAATAAGTGCACCTATTGTTTTGAGTGAAACATGTTCAAAAAAAGGTTGTAATTTATCTATGACTTGATTCCCACGATAAGCCACAATTTTTCTAAGTACATAAGCTTCAGCAATTCTTCTTTTTAATTCTATTCCTTTAAGAACCATGCCATATTTTACTGATTTTTCTAGTACCAAATCAAAACTATCAAAAAATTTAATTAATTTATTGACATCATTCATTATTGTTCCTTTACTCACAAACAATTTCTCAGAAATACTTTCCATCGAAATATAATCATCTGTCCGTAATAATTCCAAAGCAATATAATACTTTCTTGTTTCTGGTAAAAAGGAAGATGCATTTTCATTACGCAATAAAAGATCATCTAAATACTTTTGACCCTCACTTGTATATTCAAGCCATATACCCTTTCCTGTTTTGGTTAGAATTTGGCATCCTGTCCCTTCAATTTCATCTTTTATTTTTTTAATATCAGCTTTAACAGTTCGTGAACTCATTTGTAAGCTTTGTGCTAATTGAGAGGACGTTAATGGTTTATGACTTGTATATAATAATTCTAATATTTGTCTTTCTCTTGGTAACAACATACACATTCTCTCCTTTCGACACTTTTCGCTATCTATATCATATCACTTGTTTTTAATAGTCTCAAATCATTAAATTTCACTAAATTAGTGCAAAAGCCAAAAGAAAAGTATCCCTTTAAGGATACCAATAACACGAGACAAATTTGAGACGCACACCTATAACTCTTATGGTATAATCAACGTGTTATCAGCCCTCCCTTGAAAGGAGGTGAGAACAATGTTGATTGAGGTTTTAACTTCAATTATCGTCTCTGTCGTAGCAGGATTGATTTTATACTTTCTTTGCAGATGGCTTGACAGCAGACTTCACTGATAATAAGCCGAGAAAACCCAAGGAGCCGATTCCTTGGGTTTTCGTTTGAGAACAATGTCTCGGTTTTAACTTCTTCACAAGTATCTTAGCACAATACAAGTGACATTTCAAGTTTGTTCATGAAAAAATATTTTATGAAAAAATCTTTCCTTTTAAGAAAAAAATGGTGTTTATTTATAAATTCATATATAATAAAAAAGCGAGGTGAAATTATGAAGTTATTAGCAAGTGATTTTGATAATACGTTATGGTTTGATGATCATATGAAAGAAGATGATGTGAAAGCCATTCATGAGTTTCAAAACCAGGGACATTTATTTGGTGTCTGTAGTGGAAGATCTTTGGAAGGAATCGTTAATCCTAGTAAACCTTATCATTTAGAACATGATTTTTATATCTTATTAAGTGGTGCTCTTATCTTAAATAAGGATAAAGAAATTATCTTTGAAAAGAAAATACCAATGACTTTAGTCAAAGATATTTATCATTTCTTAAATCAAAAAGATATGTCTATCGTTCATAATGATATTATGTATAAAATCTATAAGACAAAAAAGCATGATTATCATGGTGTCTACCTTGAATCATTAGATGATTTAAAAGTTGAAGATGTGAGTGCATTTTCATTTCATTATGAAAAAGATGAAATAAAAAAGGCTACATTAGATACCCAAAAGATTATTGAACACTATGGTGATGTCATAGAAGCTTATCAAAACAATCAACATGTTGATTTAGCCGCCAAAGGATGTTCAAAAGGAAATGGTATGAAAATCATTCAAGAATATTTTCAATTATCTATGGATGATATTTATGGAATTGGTGATTCTTGGAATGATTTACCTATGTTAAATGCAATTGAAAATGGTTATACATTTACTTATGCACCTACAGATGTTCAAAAAATTGCTAAAAAAGTTGTCCATACACTTGCAGAATGTATTGACGATATAGAAAATAAAGAATAGTTTTTCTATTTTTCCAAAAGTTAGATACTATATTTTAAATATTTCAAAAAAAGTCATGAAAAAATTGACAAATGTATACAGAAATGCTATTATCAATGCAATAACAAAGGAGGAAGTCTCATGATTATGACTATTAACATTTCCAAAACCATAATGTGTTTTTTAAATTGTTAATAGGAGACTGGCTTTGTTTATAAATAATTATATACATAAGAAGCCTCATTGCTACATGAGACTTTTTTTATTAGAGGGGGAGTAAGTATGAAAATCGGCGTCATTGGTTTAGGTACAGTCGGATTTGGTGTCGTTGAAATCTTGACTCAGCAAAAACAGAGATTAGAAAAACAAATCGGTGAAGAAGTGACTATCAAATATGGTTGTTCATTAGATGAAGTAACTTTACCTGATGGCATTATTTATACACAAGATTATCATGAAGTCTTGAATGATGAAGATGTTAATGTTGTGGTAGAACTCATTGGTGGAACAACGATTGCAAAAAAGATTATTATAGAAGCATTACAAAAAGGTAAACATGTTGTAACTGCCAATAAAGCTTTAATTGCTCATGATGGTCAGGAAATCTTTGAAACAGCTGCTAAACATCAAGCTAAAATTTATTATGAAGCTGCTGTTGGTGGTGGAATTCCAGTTGTTGTACCTGCAAAGGAAGATTTAATTGCAAATGAAATTGAAAAAATTGAAGGTATTTTAAATGGAACAACAAATTTCATTTTAACTTTGATGGAAACAGATAATCTTGATTTTGATGAAGCATTAACAATTGCTGATGGATTAGGTTATGTAGAAGCTGATGCCAGTTTAGATTTAGATGGTATTGATGCGGCACATAAAATTCAAATTCTTGCGATGAACGCTTTTGAAATTTTCTTTGATTTTGAAAAGATTCAAGCAACAGGAATTCGTGAAGTCACAAAGAAAGATATGGATTATGCCAAAAAGTTAGGCTATCGTATCAAATTAATTGCTCAAGCAAAAAAACTAGAAAATGGTTATGGAATTGATGTTTCTCCAACATTAATAGGTATAAAAGACATTGTTGGAAATGTCAATCAGGCATATAATGTAATAGAGATAACTTGTAATTATTTAGAAAATGTGATTTTCTATGGGAAAGGTGCTGGACGTTATGTTACAGCCAGTGCTGTAGTTAGTGATATTATGAAAACACATAAACAAGATATGTGGAAACATGATTATCAATATACAAAAAACATTTATCCAATTACAAGTTCCAAATATTATGTCAGATGTGACCATCCTTTAGATATTGATTATGAAACATATTTTTCTCAAGATAAAGATCATATTTATATTACAAATGAGATTGAACTTGATGAATTAAAAAATCAATTAAAAGGTGAAACATATAACTTATTTAAAGTGAGGGGTTAATCTGAAAATAAAAATATATAAGGGAAATTGTTTATATCTAAAATAAGGCA
>UPXV01000065.1 GCA_900538465.1 uncultured Erysipelotrichaceae bacterium | reverse complement strand
ATATCGGCATTTACCAACTTATGAAAAGATAATCAGAAATTTAGTAAGTTTTTATCATTAAAATTGTTGATAAGATTTTTTAAAAGAAGATTTTTTTCTAGAAGCTATGGAAACTTGAGTTTCGTCTTTCAAAATAATCTTTTCATTGTCGGTTGTTTTAATAAAATTCATATTAATGATTAAAGATTGACTGATCATTACAAAGATAGAAGAATCTAATTGCTTGATTAAGGAAGATAAGGGACTCCAGGTTGTATACATTTCATCTATCTTATCTTTTATTCTCTTTGAATTCATTTCAGAATTATCAATAATTGCAAAATTGTACATAGAATCACCCCATATCTTATAAAATAATTATATAAAAACTTTTCTATAAAAGATATAACAAAAATAAATATAAAAAAAATAACGTATTTTATATAAAATATAACAGATTTCTAATTGTTTAGTTTAAGGGATATAAATCATTTATACTTTAAATAGATAATATACAAGCTTTCAGAAAATATTATTGAGTATTAATAAGAAATTATCTTTTCATAGAAGACAATTATAGTATAAGACTTGTGATACCAACACTTTTTAATTGTATAGTTATATTTAATAATATAACTTACGAAATACATTTTACAACAACATTAACAAGGAAGGTTATCAATGTTAATACAGATCTAAAATGTTATGAACGAAATACAGGGGAAAAAGTAAAAATATTTATCTAATATAATAAATAATATATAATATGATTATGAAAGGGATGATATCATGTTAGTTTTAAAAAATATATGTTTTCAATATGATAAAGATATATTGAAAAATGCAAATTTAAAACTTAGTGATTCTTCCCTTGTTTGTATTCATGGTAAAAGTGGATGTGGAAAAACAACATTATTAAAATTAATATCTTTTGAATTGCCTCTTCAAAGCGGAGTCATTAGTTATAATGGGAAAGAAATAAATGTAGAAAATTCAAATGATTTTTTATTTCAACATGTGAGCTATATTGATCAAGAAGGTAGTTTTTTGCAAAATATGACAATTTATCAACATTTTGAATTTTATGCTCATTTACATCACATACCAATCTCTTCAAAAAAAATAAATGAATATCTTAAGAAAGTCAATTTAGAAAACATTGATCTAAAAAAATATCCATCTTATCTTTCTACTGGGCAAAGAAAACGATTCATTATTGCAATAGCAATAATGATGAATAAAAGTATTATGTTATTGGATGAACCAACTGCTTCTCTTGATACTAAGAATAAAGAAATACTTTTTGATATTCTTGAAAAACTTTCTAAGACAATGCTTATTATTTGTACTACTCATGATAATCAATTGATTCAAAAAGCAGATTCAGTTTATATGATTTCAGATTTAAAATTTATAGAAGAAAAAAGTGTGTTATTTAAAGAAGAAATGAAAGATATTGATAAAGAAAAAATGGTTCATGTAAATTACTGTAAATATAAGAATTTAAAAATAAAATTTTTATTTAGTATTCTTCTTTTGGTTGGTATTATTTGCATTAATGTCATTTCTTTTTCATTAAGCTCAACTGTATCATTAAAATCAGATATAAATAAACAAAAATATTCTCAACAGTTAAATGGATTAATTTATTCTAAACTTTCTGATGCAAGATGGTTAGATTTTGAAGAATATGATTATATTGATACAAGTGATATTGAAATGATTAAAAAAATAGAAGGTATTAAATCTGTGACTCCTTATTATGCGTTAGGTGATTTTATGGAGGGTAAGAATCATTCATTAAAATTAACGACATCAAATGGTCAAAGTAAGGAAAAGTCTTATTATTGGAAAAAAATGAGCGAAACTTATGGAGTTGATTGGTACTTAAAAATTGCTATTTTTTCGTATGATCCAATGCAACATATTAAAGTGGATGGAAAAGAAATTGAAGGTGTATATATTGATGATGCATTTGCTGAATTTTTAGGCGAAGACATTCAGGGTGGAGAAAGTATTACATTTAATTTTTATTTGCCAGTTAAATATTTTGAAACAAAAGGGAGTGCAACTGGGCTGGAAGATGATATCAGAAAGATTAGTTATACGGGCAAGGAGTTTCCGATCACATTAAAAATAAATGGCGTTTTACCAAATTCTGTGTATGGTGATTCTAATAGAAGTATTGATACAGCTAATTTTGTAAGAATTTATATGCCTATTGATGAAGTCCAATCTCTTCTTCATGAACATGCTGATTTGGATACTAAGCATATATATAATCATCCTATGAATTATCTTATTTTGTGTGATGAAGATAAAAAAGATACTATAAAAATGCAGATAGAAACTTTAAATGAATTATATAGGGTTAACTATCAAAATTTTAATACAAGTGTAGTTATGGAAACAAATCAATCAACACAGTACATCATGTTTTTTATTTGTATAATTGTATATCTAACAAGTATTTTATTATCTTACTATCTTATATATTTAAGAAAATCAGAAATATTAATTCTCAAACGAGAAGGGCTGAGTTTAGAACTTAAAAAGTATTATATGAGAGATTTTTTGAATTTAAGTATTGTATGGATTGTGGTTTCAATCCTTAGTATGTGGATGTATTATATTGCAAGTGGATTATTAAGTCTTGTAACTTTATCTTTATTATGGATTGGAATAACTTTTATTTTAATTATAAGTTCTAATTTGATAGCTTACTGTGCAATTAACAAACTTTTGCGAGGAAAAAGATATTATGATTAAACTATCAAATATTAATGTAGCCTTTGGAAAAAATAGAATAATTGAAAACAGTCAGTTAGATATACCATATTCTCAAGTCACTCTTTTGCAAGGAGAAAGCGGATCTGGTAAAACAACATTGTTGATGAAAATTGCATTACTTAATAATCAAATTTCAATGAATTATAATTTTGATGAATTAGATATTTCAAAGCTTGGAAAAAAGGAACAAAGTCTAATACGACAAAATGATATATCAATTATATTTCAAGAAAACTATCTTTTTGAACATTTATCACTTATTGAAAATATTCAATTTTATTCAGATTTGGCAGGCAAAAAAATAAATGAAGAAGAAGTTAGAAAATATTTAGATTTTGTAAAGTTAGATTTAGATTTTAATACAACTCTTCAATCAATGTCAGGTGGAGAAAAGCAAAGACTAGCAATTGTTTGTGGTATTGTTAAAGATGCTAAATTATTTATTTTTGATGAGCCAACTGCCTATTTAGATGAAGATA
This sequence comes from uncultured Erysipelotrichaceae bacterium, assembly GCA_900538465.1. Taxonomy (GTDB): domain Bacteria; phylum Bacillota_I; class Bacilli_A; order Erysipelotrichales; family Coprobacillaceae; genus Longibaculum. The sequence goes on along the minus strand of UPXV01000065.1, from coordinate 2,237 downwards.
ATAAGAAAATTATATTATCAATAATCCAACAGTTAGCACATACCTTTAATAAAATGGTTTTAGTTGCGACACATGATAATATACTTTTAAATATTGCTGATCAAGTCTATAAAATTGTAGATATGAAAATTGTTCATTTACGAGAAAGTGCATATCAAATAGAGAATAATAATTTTAAAAGAAAAAAATTAGATGAAAAAGTTTTAAGAAATTATGTTTATAAGAAAAATAAGAAAGTTTTATTAATTATAGGTTTTTTAATGGGAGTTGTATTGGCTGGATTTACTATATCGTTTATATATGGTCATTTTTATCAAGAAAAAGATGAACAAAATATCTTAGAAAGTATACATTATCAAGGAGCAATTGTAAAAAAAGATAATAAGGAAATAAATGTAACAGAACAGACAAGAATAAAACAACAATTTAATATGTATCAAGTTTATCCATATACTACAATTTCTTATAATTTGTTGATTGATAATGATACTATTTTGAATAATGTACAAATAAAGCCATATCTTCCTAAAACCATTCAAAAAAATGATATACTTTTAGAAAATACTAGTCATAACAATAGTTCTATATATGCTAGTTATGAAATCTATCATTATTATAAAGATAAGATTTTTCAAAAATTTAATATAGAAAATTTTAATGAAATAGAAGTACAGGGAATTTTAAAACCAGGGTATGACCAGGAAAAAGCTTTATATATTCCTTATTATATTCTAAATGATTCTTTAATAGAAAAAGGTATTGAATTAAGTAATACACCTGTTAAAAAAATTATCGTAGAATTAAATTCTTTAAAAGAGTATAGTGATATTTCTAAAAATATATCTGATCAATATGTTTTTGAAACATCACCAAATATATCTTTACAATCAAGATTTATAGAATTATTTGGAGCATCATATCTTATTTTTATATGGGTATTTGTAATTATTGTTTTTATGATTTATAAAACATATCTCATCATTGGAGATAAACGTAATATTGCTTTGCTTCAAACTCTAGGTGTTAGTTATTTTCAATTAGTAAAAATGAAATTACTAGAAGAAACAATTCTATCATTTATCATGTTTGTTGTTGCTTCTTGCTTGGTTATCGTTTTTTCTCTATTATTGATACCTCAATTATGTAATATGTTACTTGCTTGTATTCTCACAATTTTTATAAATGTAGAACTTTTATTAGTCTTCAATCTTGTTATTTATATTTTATTTATTAAGCATTATTCACCAGAATTTTTATTGAAATAAGGAAAGAAGGAAAAACAATGAAAAAAATAAGTTTAAAAAAATTATCATTATGTTTAATTTGTATGTTTGTTTGTATCATATCTTTGTTTACGATAACTAAAGTCCAAGGATTAGAAAATAAAGTGATGCCATCTGCAAATATAGAACGATATACAGTTACTGAAGATGTCGGATTAGATAAGAATGGTGTAAATATGGGATATGTAACTTGCAAAGTAGTTATTGAATATAGTTCGTTAGGCCCTAGTTATACCGTTATATCAGTAGCATGTGATCCACATTTTTCTGCTGTATATCCTTTTTTAACAATAGGTGGGATAAAATCAAATCCTGCAGTTGGCAAAAAAATAACGGGAGATAGCGTTGAGGTTTTATTTAATATTCGAGAGATGACAAGTGGAACTATGTGGAGCTATAATTGTAGAATAAGAATTTAAGTTAATAAAAGTCTATAATTGATAATATAAAACTTGGAAAAAGAAAACTAATACTAGTTAAGTGTATAAGTTATATGATCTTATAACCAATCAGAAAGATATTATTTCTAATGATTTTATTTATGAGATACTTCAATATAAAGATAAAATATATTTTACTCAAGCAAAACAAAGTGGTATTTATCAATATGATGGTGAAAAAATAATAAAGATTTTAGATGATGTTTATGAAATATATGCTGCAAATGAATATATGCTTTATTATCACGATAATCAAATATTATACATATATAATATGAAAACAAAAGAAACAAAGAAAATAGAAGATCGAAATATCTATAGTATTTTTATTATAAATGACCAACGCATTATAGCTATTGAAGGAAATGGAGATGATGTAGATATATTGAAAACAGATATTTTATTTGATAATATTGAAAAAATAAATCGTTAATTTTCATGTGAAAATATGTGAATTAGAAATAAAAAAAGAAAAATGACCTCCTACCCTTGTATATAGAAGTAGGAGGGTTTT
>UPXV01000064.1 GCA_900538465.1 uncultured Erysipelotrichaceae bacterium | reverse complement strand
CATGACTATGTGTGCCTTAGCCGCAGGCGGAAAGGAATGCAAGGTTAAAATGAAAGTAATTGTAAGTGCAGGAGGAACTGGGGGACATTTGTATCCAGCTCTAGCTCTTGTTGATTATATAAAAACACAAGATAAAAATGCTGAATTTTTATTTGTTGGAACGACAGATCGTTTAGAGTCTCAAGTTGTTCCTCAAATGGGTTATGCATATCAAGGCTTGTACGTCAAAGGATTTGTTGGAAATCCACTACAAAAAATGAAAAATGCTATGATTTTTGTGAAATCATTAAAAGCTTCTAAACGAATTTTAAAAGATTTTCAACCTGATATTGTTATTGGGTTTGGTGGGTATCCTAGTGCTTCTATTGTTATGGCAGCATCACAATTGAAAATTCCAACAATGATTCATGAACAAAATTCGATTATTGGATTGACCAATAAAATTTTAATAAAAAAAGTAGATAAGATTGTATGCTGTTATCAAAAAGCGTATAATGAATTTCCAAGTGAAAAAACAGTATTGCTTGGGAATCCTCGTGCCAGTGTGGTTTCACATCAGCACTTAAAAGATATTCATGATGTGTATCAGATTGCAAAAGATCGTAAGATTGTTGTGATTGTGATGGGAAGTTTAGGGTCTTCATCAGTGAATCGTGTGATGAAAGAAGCTTTAAGAGAAATGCAACATGATGAGTATGATATTATTTATGTGACTGGTAAAAATTATTATGAGGAAATGAAAAGAGATTTAGGTGATTTGAATTCTTCTATTCATTTGGTAAGCTATATTGATGATATGCCAAGTCTGATTGCAAGTTGTGATTTGATTGTTTCACGTGCTGGGGCAACAACGCTTTCTGAAATTACTGCATTAGGGGCTGCTTCTTTGATTATTCCAAGTCCTTATGTTGTTGCTAATCATCAAGAATATAATGCCAAAGAGTTGGTGGATGCATCTGCAGCTCATTGGATTTTAGAAAAAGATTTAGATGCATCTTCATTTGTCAAACAAGTTAGATATTTATTAAAAAATGAAGATGTTTTAAAAGCATTAAAAACCAATGCAAAAACATTAGGAAAACCCCATGCATGTGAGGATATATATCAAGAAATGTTGAAAACATTAGAAAGGAAGTTAAAATGAATTTTGATCAATTATTTTATGATTTGGTTGATTTAGATTTAGGGGAAATATTAGAAAATGAACCTATGTACAAACATACAACTTTTAAGGTTGGTGGACCAGCTCGTTTTTATATTCGTGTTCATGATGCTCAAGCTTTAAAACGTGGGATTCAATTTTGTCGTGAACGTCAAGTCAAACATATGGTGATTGGTAAAGGATCAGATATATTGTTTTCTGATAAAGAATATGAAGGTGTTGTTTTTTCAGTTTCTAAAGGATTGAATAGGGTTCATATCAATGGTTTAGAGATTCGTGCTGAAGCTGGAGTCAGTATGATTTATTTAGCGTATGAAGCTGCCAAAACAGGACTTTCTGGTTTTGAATTTATGGGTGGAATTCCAGGAACAATTGGTGGCGGTGTTTATATGAATGCGGGTGCATATAAATATTGTATGGCTGATGTTTTTACATCAGCAGTTGTCTTGAATGAAAAAGGTGAGTTTATCACTTTGACAAAAGAAGAAATGCAATTTGATTATCGGAAATCAATTTTGCAAGTTCATAAAGATTGGATTTTAATTGAAGCAACTTTTACAATGGCACCACGTGATCCACAAGAAATTATGTTGGTCTTAGATAAACGTAAGGAAAAAAGAATGTCAACGCAACCATGGAATTTTGCAAGTGCCGGAAGTATTTTTAGAAATCCTGAAGAAAAACCTGCTTGGCGTTATATTGATGAATGTGGTTTAAGAGGATATGAAATTGGTGGAGCCCAAGTGTCACCAAAACATTCTAATTTTATTGTGAATAATGGTTATGCGAGTGCGAAAGATATTTTGGATTTGATTTTATTAGTTGAAAAGACGGTTTTTGATCGTTTTCGTGTTGAATTAAAGAAAGAGGTTATTTTGATCAACTGGGAGTAGGTGATGGTCATGGCTCATCGTAGCGATGAATATTATTATAATGAACATGATGAGAATCAGGTTGAAAAGATTTTAAAAACAAAAAAGAAGAAAAAATTAAAAAGACGCTTTAAGGTGTTGCTATTTTTAATCTTTTTTGTTTTGATTGGATACTATTTTTTAAGTGACTATTCAAAAGTGAAATCAATTGAAGTGAGTGGTAATGATGATATTGTTACGGAGGATATTTTAGATAATATCTCTATCAATAAACAAAGTATTTATTGGTTTGTCAATACAGGAAAGATTGAAGATGAAATCAAGGATATGCCACTTGTTAAAAAAGTGAATGTTTCTAAGGATTTACTTGGAAATGTGAGAATTGAAATTGAGGAAGCTGAAACTGTTGCTTATTGTGTTATTGATAAAAAGACATATGTTATTGATGAACTTGGAAGAGTCATTGAAACGCAAGATCAAAAGATGATTGAAAATTTACAATCATGTCCTCGATTAACTAAATTTAAGGATGTTCAATTTTTAAAGAACTTTGCCAAAGAATATGTAAAAATTCCTGAACTCATAAAGAATCAAACGAGTGACATTATTTATGATCCACAAAAAGCCGATGAAACACGTTTGAAGTTTATTATGGTTAATGGAAAAGTGATGTATTTAAGGGTTGAAGAGATGGCAAAACAATTGGCTAAGTTTGATTATGAGGCTTTTATGACGGCATATAGCGATCGCTGTGTGTTTCGTTTTGAGGGCGAACATGTTTATATGGAAAAATGTAAGTGATGTATCTTCTTTAGGATACATCTTTTTTTGCAAAAACATTGATTGTTTCAAGATTATGTGTTTTCTTATCGTGAATTTTATGATACAATAAAAAAGAAGTATTTTTAAAGGAGAAAGATATATGAAAGATATCTATGCAGTGTTAGATATAGGAAGCGCAACTGTGAAACTCCTTGTTGGAGAAGTTGTGAGTGCTAATATTAATGTGTTATTTTCAAAGAAAATAACAAGTCATGGTATTCGCAAAGGCAAAATTGAAAACATGAGTGCAGTTGTAAGTGAAATAAAGCAATTATTAGATGAAGCTTCTCATACTTTAGGAGCAACAATTCGTAAAGTTGCATTATGCATTCCATCATTCTATGCCCATATCTATCAAAGTGATGGGATTACAAAAGTAAATTCTCCTTTAGATCAAATTACAAGTGAAGATGTTGTTCGTGCTTTAAAATTAGCGAAACGTTTTGAACGTGGTGAGGAAGAAGAAGTGATTTCTGTCATTCCAACAATGTTTCAACTTGACACAAAGGTTGTTAAAGAAGTTCCTCTTGGACAAAAATCAGCTTCATTAAAAGCTGAAGCTTTGGTTATTACAACAAAAAAGAAACTTCTTTATAGTTATATAAGTGCTGTTGAAAAAGCTGGAGTAGAAGTTTTAGATATTACAATCAATGCTTATGCTTGTGCAAAAGAAGCATTTGATGCTGTGTATCTTCAAGAAGGAGCTATCTTGATTGATATTGGATATCGTACTTCGACTGTTGCATTCTTTGAAGGTGGATATTTGAAATATATCGCACAAGCCAATGTTGGTGGATATGATTTAACAAAGAAAATTGCGACATCTTGGCAAATCCCAATGGATAAGGCTGAGGTTTATAAAGTCAAATATGGTACATGTGATTTACATATTGGTGACGAAGATATTATACATACAACAAGAGATCAAAATACAGAAACACATTATACACAAAAGGATTTAGCAAAAGTCTTATGTGAAGGTGTTCAAGAAATTATGGAAGTCATTAAAACAAAGATTGATATCATTGATGATGGAAGAACTTATGAAACTGTCATTGTTGGTGGTGGCGGTGAACTTCCAGAAATTGATCGTATTGCAAGTGAAGTCTTGGAGAGTGCGGTGAGAACATATCGTCCTGATACAATTGGCGCAAGAGATATGTCATTTGTTTCATGTTTAGGTATGATGTATTATTTAAATGATCGTATTAAGATTTTAGGAAAGATGGATCCTTCGTTGATATTACCTGATATTTCTAGTACAATGAGTATTCGATTTAAAGGGTTAACGAAAACAAAACCAGTTCATAGTGATAATGGTCATAAAGGTAAATTTACAAAGTTGATTGAAAATTTCTTTAGTGAAGAAGATTAATATAAAAGTGAGGATAGAAATATGGATACAAGTTTAGATTTTGTTCAAGTTGCAAAAATTAAAGTCATTGGAGTTGGTGGTGGTGGATGTAACGCTGTTGCCAGAATGGCTAAAGACGGAGTTAAAGGTGTTGACTTTTATGTAGCCAATACTGATGCTCAAATTTTAAAAGGTATTGATATTGAAAATAAAATTATATTAGGACGTGAATTAACTCATGGATTAGGTGCAGGTGGAAATCCTGAAGTTGGACGGAAAGCGGCTTTAGAAACTGAAGAAGAAATTAAAGAAGCTTTATCAGGTGCTAATATGGTTTTTATTGCTGCTGGAATGGGTGGTGGAACTGGAACAGGTGCTGCTCCAGTGGTTGCTAAAATTTCTAGAGAATTAGGAGCTTTAACTGTTGGTGTTGTGACTTCACCATTTACTTTTGAAGGTCCTAAGGTGTTAAGACAAGCAAAAGGTGGTTTGGCTGAATTAAGAGAAAATGTGGATTCTATTATTGTTGTTTCTAATGATCGTTTATTGGATGCAATTGGTAGAAAACCAATGGGAGAAGCTTTTAGAGAAGCAGATAATGTTTTAAGACAAGGTGTTCAAACAATCACTGATTTAATTGCAATTCCTGCATTTATCAATTTGGATTTTGCTGATGTATCTTCTGTGATGAAAGATAGAGGTTCAGCGTTAATTGGTATTGGTATGAGTGATGGCGAAAATAAAGCTGAAGAAGCTGCAATGCGTGCGATTTCTTCACCATTATTGGATGTTTCTATTGCTGGAGCAAAAGATGCAATTGTTAATGTCACAGGTGGAACAAATATTACTTTATATGATGCAAATACTGCTCTTGCAACAATCAGAGAAGCTGTTGGAAATGATGTCAATACTGTTTTAGGTGTTGCGATTAATGAAAACTTAGATGATCAAGTGATTGTAACTGTTATTGCAACTGGTTTTGAAGATGAAGAAGAACCAGCACCAGCACAACCAACAACTGCACCTAGACAATCTTCACCATATGAATCTAGTGTAAGACCAACTGTTTATGAAGTTGAAGAAGATGATGATGAAGATGTACCCGCATTTTTAAGAAATAGAAAATTATAAGCTAACAGTATTGTTAGCTTTTCTTGTATAAGGAGGAGACTATGAAAAAGTTAGGATTTATTGGAATGGGAAATATGGCTGGAGCTATTGCATTAGGAATTGTGAAGTCAGGATTCTTAAAAGGACAAGATATGATAGCTTATGATGTTGTTGATGAACAATTGGATAAAGTTCGTCAACATCACTTTGCAATTGCACAAAGTGAAAAAGAAGTTGTTAACAATAGTGAAATTGTTTTTATTGGTGTGAAACCACAAGTTGTTGAAAAAGTTCTTGCACCTTTAAAAGATGATTTGAAAAACAAAGCATTAATCTCTATTGTTTTAGGGTATGATTTTGCAAAATATAATACGATTTTAGATGAATCAACACGTCATATTTTTGTCATGCCAAATACACCAGCAATAGTTTTAAAAGGAATGTCTTTAATTGAAGAAGAACATTCTTTGCATTTAGATGAATTTGAATTTGTAAAAGGGATTTTTTCTTCCATTGGAGAAATTGAAGTTGTTCCTTCTCATTTGATGGGAGCAGCAGGAACATTAAGTGGATGTGGACCAGCATTTATTTATATGGTTATTGAAGCTTTGGCAGATGGTGCTGTTAAAGAAGGTGTTCCAAGAGCAATGGCATATAAATTGGCATCACAAACTGTTTTAGGATCTGGGATGATGCAATTAGAAAGTCAATTGCATCCAGGTGTTTTAAAAGATCAAGTCTGTTCTCCTGGGGGATCGACAATTCGAGGTGTAGAGGCTTTAGAAAAGGGAAATATAAGGGCAGCATTTATAGAAGCTATCTCATCAGCTGTTCATTATAAATAAAATAAGAAAAAAGGTTTTATATATTTTTGTCGATATATTCTACCTTTTTTTATTTCTTGTTATAAATTGAAAGAAAAAAATGAAAAAAATTGAAAAAAAGACTTTACAAAAAGGGAAGCAAATGATATTATAGATGA
>UPXV01000063.1 GCA_900538465.1 uncultured Erysipelotrichaceae bacterium | reverse complement strand
CTGGAAACAGACAAACTAATTACGCTTTCGCTTAGTCGACATAGACATGAAAGCTGCCATTATGTAGCGTGCCTATAGCTATATAACTGGTACCATAACTCATAGGATAAGGGTGTAAGGAGTCTGGACTTATATCACGAAAATTTACAGAATCGCTAAGTGAAAGACTGCTTGTGGATCGTAGCTTAGTTAAATCCATTCCACAAGATAAGCTGTAGACGCTTCATATGGGACGGCTTTTGGACGCGGGTTCGATTCCCGCCGCCTCCACCAGGTATTGGATTATTTAGTACACTTCTTAGTTTGACTTCAGACGTAGCTGAGGGAATATTTGATTTGATATTTGGACTAATAACGGTTATTAGGTTTGTGGCAATTCCATTAGGAAGTTTATTATACAGTTTATTGAGAACAGTCGCATCTTCTTTATTAAAAACCGTTCTTATGCCATTTTTTGGACCATTCGCATGGTTGATAACTTTAATAATTGATGTTGGAATAGACGTTATAGACTGGTTTGTAGACTTAGGAAAAGAAGTTACAAATTTCGTTGAATGGATTCTAAAACAATCTTGGTCAACAGTAATAAATTTTGTGAAAGCAATTAAGAAAGTTGCCTAGGCGAAGTGTTAAATATATGAATTTATAGTAAATTAATGAATTTGAAATATTTTTTATGCGATATTTATGTTCTCACGAAAGGGGAATGGAAAAAAATGAGAAGATTTTGGATACATGAAATTTATATTTATATGTGCAGTTCTTATTTAAAAGATAACCCAAACAAAATTGATCAATTGATGCGTATTTTGTTTTTAATACAAATTAATTCGTTAAAGACTAAAGGGAAGCCATTTTATAGATACAAAACTTATTTTGATGGTAAAAAAGTGAGTATTGCATATTTAACTGATCTATTAGAAATAAGCCCTATTATCGTCTTTTCAAATGATCATATATATGGAAATAGAAAAATGAAAAGCTATTTGAAATTCTTTAAAAAATATATAAAAATGAGTGAGCAAGATATTATCAATAAAATCAATCAGTATATTGATAATAATAAAGCTGGGAAATATTATAAGATTTCTAGTTATACTAATCATAACTTAAGGAGAATTGCACGCCTGAAAATAAATAATGAAACAAAAGGAATTGTCAAAGTGATACTTCGTAAATTTTTAGGTTTCTTAGCTTTATCGTTCATGATGCCATTAATAGGGATAGTATATTTATTTGAAATAAATTTTTCAGTTGGAAAACTATCCAATCAGGACTTATTACAAATAATTATTGTTTTGAGTATTTTATCTTTTATTTTTGGTGCAATTTGGTGGTTATGGACATGGAGGTGGATGCAGCCTACAGAATATGAAATTTCAAAAAATAGGAATGAATCCAAATGATAGTGAACAGTCAAGGTATTAAAGGAGCAGGCAAAGAAGAAAAAAGATAATGGAAATGTATGTACAAGTGTTCTATCTGATAAATATGATGTGACCTATTTCAAACTACAGGTAACAACAATGGATGAACAAATACAAGAAATAGAACTCAGTCAGGTTATGTAATAAATATTAAAGAAATCATTTAATAAGAAGTTATATGTCAGAGTATAACTTTTTATTTTGAAAAATAGATTTGTATATGTAATAGGAGTATGATACAATACAAAAAAGAGAATAATTATTATAGTCTTTAATTCTTTTTCAACAAATATAAGTGAGTGTCTTAGTTTCTCATTTAGAATACGTTAATGTAATAGATATTTCATTTAAGGAGAGAGTGGGTAAATATGCTATCTGTATTACCTCTTCTTTCCTGAGTCATTAAATAATTAATGATTGAGGTGAAGGCGAGAGGAAAAAGAAAAGGGATTAATTTATAATCCTTTTTTTGTATATAAGGAAGGAGCAAAATAAAATGTTGGAAAATAAACTTGGCATAAATAGTTCGGCAGAACTTGCACGCAAAGAAGAACAGATTAGCAAGGTAAAAGCAGTAGATCTATTTGAAAATGGATTACTTGAAACATTTGAAGTTGGTACTTTTAAAGGATTAGCGCAAATACATCATTATTTATTTAGTGATATTTATGATTTTGCTGGAAAAATGAGAGATGTCAATATCGCTAAAGGTGGATTTCGTTTTGCTCCAGTTATGTATTTGAGTGAAGCTTTAAAAAATATTGATGAAATGCCTCAATCTACATTTGATGAAATTATTGAAAAATATGTGGAAATGAATATAGCACATCCATTTCGTGAAGGAAATGGTCGAAGTACAAGAATATGGTTAGACTGTATTTTAAAAAAAGAATTAAAATGCGTTATTGATTGGAATGAAGTTGATAAAGAAGATTATTTATTGGCAATGGAGAGAAGTCCAATTAAAGATGTAGAAATTAAAGTTTTATTAAAAAACGCATTAACAGATAAAATTAATGATCGTGAAGTATACATGAAAGGCATTGATGCTAGTTATTATTATGAGGGATATAATACTTATAAGGCAGAAAATATAAAAAGATAGAATTTACTTTTTTAATTGATAATTTAAAGGGATAACTGTGTACTAAGATTTAAAAACCAAGTATTAAATCTTAATTTAATGCCTAATTTGAGTGCTATTGAAAAAAGTCGATTTAATTAATATAATTCACAATTTTATACCAAATTTTAAAAAGTCCAAATACCCTGGATGTCACCCATGGTATATAGACTTTTTTTGTTAAGAATCTGCTTAATTTTGATATCGTTGAATTTTCAAAATTTTTTGTTATTGATGAAGATAAAGAGTAGAATATATTCAACAGAAACAGAAAGATAAATGAAAATTTGAGGAGGAAGTTTATGGATGAATCAAACACAAATGAGAGAATTGTTTGGAGTAAAAAAAGCTGCAATATCTAAACATCTGAAAAATATATTTGATAGTAATGAATTAGTAAAATATTCAGCTGTTTCCAAAATGGAAACAACTGCTGCAAACGGAATAAAATATATTAATAAAGATATAGTCAAACGATCATATTTTTATATGAGAAAGATATTTTTAAAAAATTATTTATTTCTACTTAAATATGATATATTATTAATGAGGTGATAATCATAGAAAAGATTATTATTAAACCAATATCTGACTTGAGAACTAAATTGTCTGAAATTTCAAAGATTGTTCATGAAACTCGTAAACCTGTTTATTTAACTAAGAATGGATATGGAGATATGGTTCTTATGAGTATGGAGGCTTATCAAGATATGATGGAAGAAAATGAAATATATCTTAAAATGAAAGAATCTGAAATTTATGCTGAATTAAATTCAAAACGTTTAACAACAAGTGATGTTTTTGATGATATGCACGAATTTATTGATAATCTTTAATGATAGAATATAGTATTGAATATTTACGTGATTTAAAGGAAATAGATGCAGTGAGAGTCATTTTTTTAATATAGTCTAACAGAAATTATAACAACAAAACGCATATTTGTTGAACAATCTGAAGTTAAGAAGGTATTATAGCTATTGGTCATCACAATGTTTTCAAATACCCTACTACAAATATCAAGAGGACATTTGCAAGGGTAGTTTGTTGTAAACGCATTAAAATGTAAATATATAGGGGAAGAAGGTTTGGTATGATTAAATTTTTTAAGATGAACATGGAACCTAAAAAAAGGTTAAGAATGGTAGAAGTTATAATTTCAATAGGATTATGTATTGCTTCGATTATATCAATTGGATATGGCTTGTTTGATATTAATGCTAATGTTGAAAATGCACAGTTTAAACAAAGTATCCAAATGACAAGAGATACGAATTTAGAAGATTATAGTGAAGATAACATGATTTGTGCTGTTACCTATACAAATGGTGACAAACAACTCGTTGTATCTTATTCATATGATGACTATATTAAATTAGATGATAAGACAATAACAGCATATGAATATGAAACAAAAAACGGAACAAAATTATATTTTGATCATCAAAATATAAACAATCAAGAATTACAGTATTCCTACAAACAAGTAAGAGCTAATGAATTAGCACCGTTATTTAACTTCGGGATTGCTTCTTTTATCTTGATGTTATCTATTTTAATTATGATGTTATTTGCGAAACAATTTACAACATATGAAAAATCATGGTTTATTTCAATTATGGTTCTAGCAACGGTTTTTTCCGTATTATTCCCAGAAGAAAGTGCCAATGGAGTCAATGGAATTATCATTATGCTGCTTTATTTGTTGGATACATTCTTAAATATTCTCTGTGAATTATTGATTTCTAAACAATCACGATATAATTTCCTTGTTTCGGTATTAGTTGAAATTGTTGAAATTGCTATGTGTGTAGTCTTAATGTATCGATTTGCTACAATGGCAACAACATTATTTTTCTGGCTGCCAATTGATATTATTAGTTATATAAATTGGTCAAAACACAAGGATGATGAAGAAAATGAATTAACAGTAGTCAGAAAACTAAAAGGATACCAGGAAGTTTTAGTTATTATCGGAATCATTGTTTGGACGGTTGTCGTTGGATATCTTATTAGTGGTTTAAATATTGCCACAGATTTTTACAACAATGAATTATTAGAAACATTTATTATCTATATTGATGCTTGTGCTTCAGCTGTAGGAATTGCAAATGGATTATTTATTTTCTTTAGGTTACAAGAACAGTGGATTGCATGGTATATTTGTGCATTTCTTGAAGCCATTATAAATATTATTTCGGGACAATATGTTTTATTGGTTCTAAAATTAGGCTATTTTACGAATACTACATATGGTTATATCAAGTGGAATAGGTATATTAAGGAACATACAATACAAAAACAAGCAGAAATATTGTAATGTGTCTTGAGGAATGATGTTAAAATTGATAGAATAAAGTATATATTAATATATTCAAGATGAGGAGTGAAAATATGGCTATATTAGCAGGTGATTTTAGAACAGGATTAACTTTGATTATTGATGGTGATCCTTGTCAAGTTATGGATTTTCAACATGTAAAACCAGGGAAAGGAGCAGCCATCTTAAAAACAAAGATGAGAAATTTAAAAACTGGATCGATTCAAGAAAGAAACTTTAATGCATCGACTAAGTTTGAAGCAGCAAATATTTCAAGAAAAGATGCGCAATATTCATATAAAGCAGATTCTACTTTTTATTTTATGGATCTAGAAACATATGAAACATATGAATTGGCTGAAGACCAAGTAGGGGACAATAAATACTATATTATTGAAGGTTCAACTGTTTCATTAATGTTCTTTGATGGATTATTGTTATCAGTATCTGTTCCTGAAAAAGTAGAATTAACAGTAGTTGAAACTGATCCTGCCATCAAGGGTGCACCATCTAACCAAACAAAAGATGCCGTTACTGATACAGGGTTAACATTACGCGTTCCTCAGTTTATTGATACTGGTGAAAAAATCGTTGTGTTTACAACTGATGGAAAGTATGCAGGAAGAGCTTAATAAGCTCTTTTTTAAAAGTATGAATAAAGTTGTATTGATTACTGGAGGAGCTAAAGGAATAGGCAAAGCTATAGCTTTAGAATTGGCAAAACAAGGATATGATATTGTCATTAATTATTTGACATCTCAAAAAGAAGCTGAGGCATTAAAAGATATGATTATTGAGAATTATGGTGTACGTTGTTTGGCAATTGCAGGAGATGTTTCTAAGGAAGACAAAGTAGATGAAATGGTATCTTTGATTGAGGAAGAACTTGGTGGTGTTGATATTTTGATTAATAACGCAGCCATAGATTTATCAAATTTATTCCATTTAAAAAATGCAGAAGAATTTAGAAAAACATTAGATGTCAATGTAGTAGGAGCATTTAATTGTAGTAAACGTGTTTATCGTCATATGATTGATCAAGAATATGGAAAAATCATTAATATCGCATCGACCAATGGCATTAATACTTATTATCCAATGTGTATTGATTATGATGCATCTAAAGCGGCATTGATTTCTATGACACATAATCTTGCCTTTGAATTTGCACCTTTTGTTAATGTCAACTGCATTGCTCCTGGTTTCATTGGTACGGAAAATGAACTGGATGGTTATGATGAGCAATTTTTAAAAGAAGAGGTTGAAAAAATCATGGTTAATCGCTATGGGGATCCTCAAGAAGTCGCTTATTTAGTAAAGTTCTTAGTAAGTAAAGAAGCTGATTTTATTAATAATACTGTCATTCGAATTGATGGTGGACAAAAAGGAAGTTGCTAATCCAACTTCCTTTTCATATTTGATAATGCTAATAAAATAGATAATTTTCCATACTCAAAGGTTAAACCGCCTTGCATATATAAAGTATATGGTTCAATAACTGGAGCATCAGCACTTAATTCAATTGTACTGCCTTGAGTAAAGCTACCAGCAGCCATAACTTCATCAAAAGGATAACCTGGCATTGGAGCTGGTAAAACATGGACAAATGAATCAATCGGACT
>UPXV01000062.1 GCA_900538465.1 uncultured Erysipelotrichaceae bacterium | reverse complement strand
ACTTATTTAACAAACTCTGTCATTTAGGTTGTCCGAAATCTTGACATAGTACCAGTTTCTAAACTTATTAAAGTCTGCGCATATATTTTTCTCTTTGGTTATATCTTAAGAGAAGCTAATTATATTGCTGTCAATACTTCTTACTTAAATACTGGAGAATTGATGGGCGTTCAATCTATGATGATGATGGTATGGGCTTGTTTTATTGCTTTTTTGTTTGCAGCTATTATCTATGGAATTGGTGAAATTGTTGAATATTATGAAAATAAGAATTTGCGTTTATCAGATATGTATACAAAATCAGCAGATGACTTGACAAAATAGTATATTGTTGTAAAATAAGACTACAAGCAAAGACTTAGGACATGTTTTTATAAGAATATTGTTTAGAGAGGAAACGGTTGGTGAAAGTTTCTCAAGACTTATAAAGGTACTCCCTAATAGCTACACTCGAAAGAGATTGTCGTGAAACTGCGTTAAGGTGAATGAGGTTATCAAATTGATAACGAATAAAGGTGGTACCACGAGATTTCGTCCTTTGGATGAAGTCTCTTTTTTATATGAGAGGAGGATGGTCTATGCATGATGCAAAACTTGTTTTTCCAGATTATTGTCATCAACAGGCGATGGAGACGTTTGTTAAGGAATTAAGAAATCATGATCATGAAGGATTAAATGGTGTAGGATTCTATGAAAGTTATGAGAATGATTTTATGAGTTGGATTCAAAAAGAAAAACAAATGCATTTAGGCATTCATATGGATGAAGGTCTCGTTCCTGGAACAACTTTTCTTTATATGTTAGATGATGAAATCGTTGGAAGCATCAATATTCGTCATTGTTTAAATGATTATTTAAAAAATATTGGTGGACATATTGGTTACAGCATTGCCCCTAAATATCGTAGACAGGGCTTTGCGACTCAGATGTTACAGGAAGCGTTGAAGTTTTGTAAACAATGGGAAATATGGCCTGTCCTTGTCACCTGTGATGAAGACAATATGGCTTCAAAGAAAACCATAGAAAAATGTGGTGGTATTTTTGAAAATAAATATAGTCATGAAGGAAATGTTACTTTAAGATATTGGATTGGAGGAGAAGAAAAATGAGAGATTTTAAAAATGAAGAAGCTTTAAATACTTTAAACCATTCTTGTGCGCATGTGATGGCACAAGCAGTAAAACATTTGTATCCAAATGCTAAATTTTGGGTAGGACCAGTTGTCAGTGAAGGATTTTATTATGATATTGATTTAGGTGATCAAGTGATTACTGATGAAGATTTACCTAAGATTGAAAAAGAAATGAAAAAAATCTGCAAAGATGGAAAAAGAATTATTAGAGAAGAAATTTCTAAAGATGAAGCTTTAGAAATGTTTAAAGACGATCCTTATAAGATTGATTTAATTGGTGGATTGGAAGATGGAAATATTACTTGTTATCGTCAAGGAGATTTCGTAGATTTATGCCGTGGACCACACGTTGAAACAGTAAAATTATGTAAAAACTTTAAATTATTAAAACATTCTGGTGCTTATTGGAAAGGTGATAAAAATAATAAAGTTTTACAAAGAATCTATGGTGTTTGTTTCCCAACTCCTGAAGAATTACAAGAACATTTGGATTTCTTAGAAGAAGCTAAAAAAAGAGATCATAAGAAATTAGGTAGAGAATTAGATTTATTTATGATGAGTGAATATGCTCCTGGTATGCCATTCTTCTTACCACATGGGATGTTACTGAGAAATACACTTGAACAATATTGGTATGAAGAACATGCTAAAGAAGGTTATGAATTTATCAAAACACCAATTATGATGTCTAAAGAATTATGGGAAGTTTCAGGACACTGGTATAACTATAAAGAAAATATGTATACAAGCTATGTCGATGATCGTGAATTTGCGATTAAGCCAATGAACTGCCCTGGATCAATGCTAGTTTATAAAAATGGATTACATTCTTATAAAGATTTACCACTTCGTATGGGTGAACTTGGACAAGTGCATAGACATGAAGCGAGTGGAGCTTTAAATGGTTTATTTAGAGTTCGTACTTTTACTCAAGATGATGCGCATATCTTTATGACACCAGATCAAATTGAAAGCGAAGTTGTGAGATTAATTGCCTTTATTGATCGTGTATATTCAAATCTTGGATTACCTTATGAAATTGAATTATCAACACGTCCAGAAGAAAAATATATTGGTGAAATTGAAATTTGGGAAAAGAGTGAAGCTGCTTTAGCGGCTGCATGTAAAGCCGCTGGAAAAGATTATAAAATCAATCCAGGGGATGGGGCATTCTATGGTCCTAAATTAGACTTCCATGTTAAGGATTCATTAGGTAGAGTTTGGCAATGTGGAACAATCCAACTTGATATGAACTTACCAGAAAGATTCGATTTAACTTATGTTGATCATAATGGTGATAAAGTGAGACCAGTTATGTTACACAGAGTTATCTTTGGTTCTATTGAAAGATTTATTGGTATCTTAATTGAACACTTTGCTGGTGCTTTCCCATTATGGTTAGCGCCAACTCAAGTGAAAGTTATTCCAGTTAAAAATGAATATCACTTAGAATATTCAAAAGAAGTCTTTAAATTATTAGAAAATAAAGGAATTCGTGTGGAATTAGATGATCGTGAAGAAAAATTAGGATATCGTATTAGAGAGGCACAAATGAAAAAAGTTCCTTATCAATTGGTTTTAGGTGATAAGGAAAGAGATGAAAGAACTGTGACTTATCGTCAATATGGTGAACAAAAACAAACAACTGTATCATTAGATGAATTTGTGAATATGGTTTTAAAACAAATTGAAGAAAAAGCAAGATAGAAAAGTCCTTTGGGACTTTTTCTATTTTTAAAAATAAATGACTTTTTATTGACTATAGGCTTACCCTATAGTATATGATATATGTATTATACGAAAAAGGAGGGCTAGCTATGTTACTTATCTGGAAGTATTTAAAAAAGTATAAGAAGTTACTCATTTTGAATATGATATCTGTTTTTGGTTTTGCATTGGTTGAATTAGGATTACCAACAATTATTGCCAATATGATTGATTATGGGGTTTCTACACATAATCAAAGTTATTTATATTCTATGTGGTTTTTATCTATTGTGATTTCAATATTAGGTGTTGGAGGAACGATTTTACTTGGTTTTTGTTGTGCTAAGATTTCTACTTCAATTACAAGAGATATTCGTAATGAAATCTTTACCAAAGTACAAACCTTTTCACCTTATGAATTTAATCAATTTGGAATATCATCATTAATTACACGTACAAACAATGATGCTTTTCAAATTCAAATGTTTATTAATGTGATTTTAAGAACAGCATTATTGACACCAGTTATGGTTATTATTAGTTTTGTAATGACATTAAGAACATCACTTGATTTATCTTTAATCATTGCAGCAACTTTACCTATTATTGTATTAGGAGTTATTATTGTTGCGAAAGTATCTGAACCATTATCACAAAAACAACAATCATCATTAGATCGTTTAAATCGTATTACACGTGAAAATCTTTCAGGATTAAAAGTTATTCGTGCTTTTAATAATGATGATTATGAACAAGAAAGATTTAATGAAACAAATAATCAGTTTACAAGTTATACAAAGAAAATCTTTAAGTTAATGACATTAACACAACCAACATTCTACTTAATGATGAATATTGCAACTCTACTGATTTTCTATGTTGCCAGTACAATGATCAATGTAGGAACTTTACAAGTTGGAAAATTAGTCGCATTTCAAGATTATTTATTCCATGCTATGTTTTCTATGATGTTATTTTGTAGTGTTTTTATTATGTATCCACGTGCTGCTGTTTCAGCCAAACGTATTCAAGAAGTTTTAAATACGAACAGTCACATTCATGATGATAAGAATTTAGATAATCCACAAGTTGAACATCATTCATTGGTCTTTAATCATGTGACTTTTGTTTATCCTGATAGCGAAGAAGCTGTTTTAAAAGATATCTCATTTGAAGCTCATGAGGGAGAAACGGTAGCTTTTATTGGAAGTACAGGTTCTGGTAAAAGTACATTGATTAACTTGATTCCTCGCTTTTATGATGTGAGTTGTGGTGAGGTTTTGGTTGATGGCATGAATGTTAAAGATTATCAGATGAATGTTTTAAGAGATAAGATTGGTTTTATTCCCCAAAAGGCCATGTTGTTTACGGGAACAATTGCTGAAAATATGAAATATGGAAAAGAGGATGCAACTTTAGAAGAATTAGAACATGCTGCTAAAGTTTCTCAAAGTTATGATTTTATTTGTGAAAAACCTTTAGGTTTTGATGAAGTGATTACAGAAAGTGCAACAAATGTGTCAGGTGGACAACGTCAACGTTTAAGTATTGCTAGAGCGTTAATTAAAAAGCCAGAAATTTATATTTTTGATGATTCTTTTTCGGCTCTTGATTTTAAGACGGATGCAACTTTAAGAAAGGCACTTAAACAAGAAACAAAGACATCAATTGTTTTGATTGTTGCTCAACGTATTTCAACAATTATGGATGCTGATAAGATTATTGTCTTGGACGAAGGAAAGGTTGTCGGGCAAGGGAAACATCATGAATTGTTGAAGAACTGTCCAATCTATCATGAGATTGCAGCATCTCAATTAAGTGAGGAGGAGTTAGCTTATGAGTAAAAAATGGCAAACTTTTAAAACGTCAATCAAACAGCTTTCCCCTTTTATCTCTCCTTATAAATGGGGTTTCTTTACAGCAATGTTTATGGTTATTGTGACGTGTTTTGCTTTATCTGTTTCACCAATGGTAGAAGGAATGATGACTTCTTTATTGATGAAAAATGCAATGGATATTGCTAATAAAGTGGAAGGAGCAGGCGTAGAATTTGATAAAGTCATGCAAATTATGATGGTTTTATTAGGACTATATTTGTTAAAGACTGCATCTCAATCAGTGACGACAATTACTTTAACAAATTCTATTCAAAATGCAATGCATGATTTAAGAAATGATTTACAAGATAAAATTAGAAAATTACCTGTCAGTTATTTTGATACACATCAATATGGTGATATATTAAGTCGTATTACAAATGACGTTGATACATTATCTAACGCTTTACAACAAACATTAACTGAAATGATTCGTGGGACATTGATGTTAATATTAGCCATTATTATGATGTTTAATATCAATGTTTTCATGACTTTTGTTGTTCTTTTGATTATTCCTGCAGCTTTATTCATAACGAAAGTTATTGTCAAACGTTCACAACGAAAGTTCCAGGCTCAACAAGATGCTTTAGGGAAATTAAATGGAGCTATTACAGAAATGTATACTGGCTATAATGAAATCCTGCTTTTTAATAAGCAACAACAATCAATTGATAAGTTTAAAGATATTAATGAAAATTTATGTCAAAATGCTTTTCAAGCTCAATTTATGTCATCAATCATTTCTCCTTGTATTTCTTTAGTGACTTATATTATTATTGGTACAATTGGTTTTTTAGGAAGTTTATTTGCTATGCAAGGAAAATTATTGATAGGGGAATTACAAGCCTTTGTTCGTTATATTTGGCAAGTTAATGATCCTATATCACAAGTCAGTAATTTATCTTCTCAAATTCAATCGGCCTTTGCTGCTGCTCATCGTATTTTTGAAGTTTTAAATGAAGATGAAGAACCATTGATTGAAAATGCTCAAATTCTAGATCATATTGAAGGTCATGTAGAATTAGATCATATTTGTTTTGGGTATCATGACGAAGAAGTTTTACATGATATCGATGTAGATATTAAAAGTGGACAAATGGTTGCAGTTGTTGGACCAACAGGTTCAGGGAAAACAACTTTAATCAGTTTATTAATGCGTTTTTATGATACAACATCAGGAAGTATCAAGATAGATGGCGTAGATATTAGAAATATGCCAAGAGAACAATTACGCTCTATTTTTGGAATGGTTTTACAAGACACTTGGTTATTTCATGGAAGTATCTATGACAACATTCGTTATGGTCGTTTGGATGCGAGAAAAGATGAAGTTATTGCCGCAGCTAGACAAGCCAATGTTGATCATTTCATCAGAACTCTACCTGATGGTTATGATATGATTGTGAATGAAGAAGCAAATAATATTTCACAAGGAGAGAAACAACTTTTAACAATTGCTAGAGCAATTCTAAAAAATCCTCCAATTATGATATTGGATGAAGCTACTTCTTCAGTAGATACACGTTTGGAAAAGATGTTACAAGAAGCTATGCACAACGTTATGCAAGGACGAACAAGTTTTGTGATTGCACATCGATTATCTACAATTAGAAATGCTGATTTGATATTGGTTATCAAGGATGGGCATCTGATTGAAAAAGGAACACATGATGAATTGATTCATCAAGATGGTTTTTATAAGCAATTATATAATGCGCAATTTCAAGATATGGAAATATCTAATGTGTGAAAATATGTGAAATAAAAATAAAAAAAGAAAAATGACCTCCTACCCTTGTATATAGAAGTAGGAGGGTTTTTTATGAGAAAGAAAAAAGAAAGAATTGTTGATTTTAAAAATGATGTCTTGTTTAAGTATACCTTGAGGGATGATCAGGATCCTGGCTCTGTATATCTTCTTAAGCTCATCATTGGAAGCATTGCTGAAATTGAATGTCAGTCTTTGAAGGTCTTGAATCCTGAACTCAATCCTC
>UPXV01000061.1 GCA_900538465.1 uncultured Erysipelotrichaceae bacterium | reverse complement strand
GACACCCCTCGGAATTGTAGACCGAAGGGTTGACCCCACACTAATTTAAATTTCTATTGTTTTTCCACTCATCGCTTTTTGTTTGACACTTCCTTATGTTATTCACCAATATCATAAATACGGATCTATTCCTATTTTAAGAACCCTTATCATCTTTTCCTTTATTTATTATCTTATCAATGCTTACTTTATGATAATATTACCCTTACCATCTGTTGAAGAAGTTGCAAAAATGACATCACCTACAATGTCTCTTATGCCCTTTCAAGCATTACAAGATATTATTCAAACAACGCCATTTGTATTCAATGATCCTTCTACATATCTTGCATCATTAACACAACCTATGATGCGTGTGACATTATTTAATATATTATTAACACTCCCTTTTGGAATTTATTTAAGATATTATTTTCAATATAGTTTCAAAAAAACAATTCTTTTTACTTTTTTACTATCTCTCTCTTTTGAACTTATTCAATTAAGTGCTCTATTTGGTTATTACCCTCGTCCCTATCGTTTATTTGAAGTAGATGATTTAATTACCAATACCTTAGGAGGAATGCTTGGATATGCGATTTGTCCACTCTTTGCAAAAGTATTACCTTCAAGAGAAAAATTAGATGCTATTGCATATGAAAAAGGACAAAAAGTTTCTAAACCTAGAAAATTCTTTGCCTTTGTAATTGATCTTCTTTTTATTCTTATTACAATGTTTCTTTTGCACCTTATCAAAATTCCTTATCATATAAGTTATTTTGTTATGGCAATTGTTTTTTATATCATCCTCCCATTCTTTCACCATGGACAAACAATCGGGAAAATACTTTTAAAAATTGCCTTAGAAGATCAAGAACAAACAAAGAAATACCAATATCTTATTCATTATATTCCTCTTTATCTATTCATTTTCCCTACACCTTATTATTTTTATTTACTTTTAGAATTCACAAATAAAATGAATCCTATCCTTTGTTATAGTGGAATCATTGTCTTAATCATTATTTTCTTTTTAACAATCTGTCAATTCATATTATCATTCTTTTCATCAACCAAACCATGGTTTGATTATTTCTCACATCTTACGCATGTTTCATTAATTCACAACAATCAGCAAAAAGACGAAGCTTTGTAATGCTTCGCCTTTTTGTTTTCCTAATTCTTAACTATTTTATAATATGTTCTTGCTGTTAAAGTATAGACAATACTATATATAATCGTCAAAACAACAACTGAAATAACTGTACAAATAATAAAGACTTCAGGACCAGATAATACCAAGAAACTAAACATATTCACAATCATCTTAAATGCAAATATCATGTGAATAACAGAAACAATTAATGGTAAGAAGAAGAAAATTAAGACTTGTGATCGAATCGTTTGTTTTACTTCTTTTATACTCATACCAACATTCTGCATAATCTCAAAACGTTTTTGATCTTCATAACCTTCTGATAATTGTTTATAATACATAATCAAAATAGCTGCCATTAAGAACAAGACTCCTAAGAAAATACCTAAGAAGAATAAACTTCCATACATTTGTGTCAACATATTTTCAATACTATAATGAGATTCCATATAATAATGTGAAGATAATTCTGATTGTCTGACTTCCTTTTCTACACAATCTTTTAAAACTTCATTAGCTTTTTCAGCTCGACTCTCATCTTTATATTGAATAGAAAGTGTTTCAATATAATTCATATGAGGATCATCAGGAGTCACTGACAATGTTTTTTCCAATGTCTGAGTATCAGAGAAAATAACTGCAATTTCCTTACCAGCAACTTGTTTTTCATGTTCTAGTAGAAATGGTTTATGAACAGCTTCTTTAACTGCGAATGAATGTTTCCCAATTTGAAAATCATTTTGTGGTTGAAAGTAATTACTACTCATAATAATTTCATTCTTCGCTAATTTTTGATTATCGTGATAAGCACGATTATATTCATCAAGAGTTAACCCTATAACTGTAATAGCATCTTTTCCATAATTATCACTTAATGCAACCTGATTTGCTTTGTTTGAAGCCATGTTCACAATAACATAACGTCTATTTACAAAATCAGTATATTCAATATCATTACGATTTAATTGTTGTTCTAGTTTTGCATAAAGAATCTTTAAATCTTTATCGTTTGGATAAGCATTATCTTCATCTAGATAAAATTTTAATTGAAAACTTTCATCAAGAATCTTATTTGCTGTATCTTGAACTCCTGAATAAAGTGATACTGTACTTGATAACATAACCAATATACATGTACATAAAATACAAATACTTGCAAGTCCTACAGCATTTTGTTTCATACGATAAATCAATTGAGAAACAGAAGTAAAATGCTTTGTTTGATAATAGAAATGCTTATTGGCTTTTAACATCTTTAAAATCGCAATAGAACCAGCTGTAAATAAACAATATGTTCCAATAATAACTAAGATAACAGCTACAAAGAATAACAAAATAGCTGTGGCTGGATCTTCAATAGTTTGAGCAATAAAATACCCTCCACCTAATGTTAAAAATCCAATAATTGTGAGTAGCCATTTTATCTTTGGTTCCTTTTCACCACTTTGACCACCTCTTAAAAGTTCAATAGGATTTGCTAATTTAATTTGAATCACATTAAATAAATAAGATACCATAAAGATAGGTGTATAAATCAAAATTGTTTTCACAATTGCATCGGTAGATATTCCAATAGAAATAGCAGTTGAAAAACCAACCAATTTGACAAGTAATAAAAACATCAATTTACTAAAGAGAACACCTAGTAGTATCCCTCCAGCTAAAGAAATAAAAGTTGTTACAAGTGTTTCACAAAACATCATAATCATGACATGTTTCTTTTCCATACCCAAAATGTTATAAAGAGCAACTTCTTTTTTTCTTCTCTTAATAATAAAACTATTGATATAGAATAAGAAAATGACAGAAAAGATAATCACAACGTAGACACCCAACCCAAGAATCATACTCATCGTTGAAGCACCTACATCCATCTTTAAGACACCGCTATTCACTGATAAACTATAAATCAAATAAAACATCATAACAGTAAAAGCACTGGATAATAAATAAGGAATATAGACTTTTCCATTTTTCTTAATATTTGTTAATGCTAAACGAGGATAAAAGAAACTTTTCATTTTATTTTCCTCCTGTCGCAAGTAATGTTAGTGTATCAGAAATGCTTTGATACATTTGTTCATTGGTTTGATTCCCTTTATAAAGTTGATGGAAAACTTCACCATCACGGATGAACAGGACACGTTTGGCATAACTTGCTGCCTTGGTACTATGTGTAACCATAACAATTGTTTGTCCTTCTTCATTGATTGTATCAAAGACCTCTAATAATTGATCTGTCGATTTAGAATCCAAAGCACCTGTTGGTTCATCGGCTAAAATAATTTGTGGATGTGTAATCAATGCTCTTGCAACTGCAACTCTTTGTTTCTGTCCACCTGAAACTTCATAAGGATATTTTTCTAATAATTTTTCAATTCCTAATTTTGGAGCCAAATTCTTAAGTTTTTGATTCATAATTGGATAAGATTCTTTTGATAAAACCAATGGTAAAAAGATATTGTCTTTAATAGAAAATGTATCTAATAAATTAAAATCTTGAAAAACAAATCCTAAATTCTTTCTTCTAAATTGAGAAATCTCTTTTTCCTTAATACGAGTAATATCTTTCCCATTCAATAAAACCTCACCACTTGTTGGCTTATCAAGTGATGCCAATATATTCAAGAGAGTTGTTTTTCCACTTCCGGATTCTCCCATAATCGCAACATATTCTCCTTCTTCCACACTAAAGGATACATTGGATAAAGCTTGAACCTGTTGATTAGAAAAACGTGTTGTGTAAACCTTCTTTAAATTTTTAACTTCTAATAGTGACATAATAACTTCCTCCTTTGTACAACCATAGTTTATAAAAAAAAGAGAAATTGTACCATAGATTAATCTTACAATTATCCTCTCTTATCTTACAATTATGTAAGTTATTTAACTTCTAATTCATCAACATGAAAATTAATAGAAACAATAGTTCCTTTTCCTAGTTTTGAATGTAATTCAATATGATGATTCAAATTATCTAAAATTGTTTTACACAAATATAAACCAAGACCACTCGCCTTTTTATCAATTCTCCCATTATATCCAGTAAATCCCTTTTCAAACAATCGAGGTAAATCTTCTTCCTTAATCCCAATTCCACTATCTTCAATATATAAAGTTTCATCTTTTACATATATTGAAATTGTTCCCTCTTTTGTATATTTTAAAGCATTTGATAAAACTTGTTCAATCACAAAAGATATCCATTTTTCATCTGAAAGAATCATCAAATCAATAGGTTCATATTGTAATTTTAATTTCTTTTGAATAAAAAATGTTGCTTGTTTCTTCACGACATCATTAACAATATCATTTAATTGATAACGTCTTAAACGTAAATCTGATGCCATATGATCAATCTTAATATAATGTAATACCATATCCACATATTGTTCAATACGTAAAACTTGCATTAATAATTCATTTTGTGAACACTCTTGTGATTGAATAAGTAATCTTAAGGCTGAAATAGGTGTTTTGATTTGATGCACCCATAAAGTAAAATAATCCAACATATCATGATAATCTTGATCATTCTGGTTTTCCAAAGCAATATGAAGTTGATTCACTTTTAAGAAGAGTTGTTGGTATTGTTGTTCAATTAATAATGATGTTTTAGGTAAATCGACAACTGAAACATCTTTTAATCTTAAAAGATAATCTATTTGTTTTGTTTTTTTATTATATTTATAAAAATCTACAACAAAATAAAAAACAAGAATGACAAATGACAATAACAAAGCATAGTCAATCGCATCAATCAAGGCATTATATAAATATAAAATAAAGTAAAAGATTCCTATAATTAATAAAGCAAAAAGATAGAAGAAATAACGATCTTTAAAGTAATGAAACAGTCTCATCATAAGCCAATTTATAACCTATCCCTTTCTTGGTTTGAATCAAGGAATCCAAGCCAAAATCATCTAACTTCTTTCTTAAACGATTCATATTGACACTTAATGTATTATCATCAACAAATTGATCACTTTGCCATAATTCAATCATTAGTTCATCTCTTGAAACATATGTTTCAGCTTTTTCAAATAACATCTGCATAATCTTTAATTCATTTTTTGTTAATTCAATCACTTGGTCATGATAACTAACTGTTGCTTCTAATAAATTTAAAATTAACTCTTTATAGGTTAAAATATGAAATTGCTTAGAAAAAGAGTATGTTCTTCTAATCATAGCTTGAATCTTTGCCGTAATAACATTCAAATCAAAAGGTTTATTAATAAAATCATCAGCACCCATATTCATTGCCATCACAATATTCATATTTTCATTCGTTGATGAAATAAAAATAATTGGAATCTCTGAAACTTTACGCATTTCTTGGCACCAATGATAACCATTGTAAAATGGTAACGCAATATCTAATAAAACTAAAGTCGGTTGATAGGTTAAAAATTCATTCATTACATTTTCAAAATCTTCTATCACATTGACTTCGTAATTCCATTTTTCTAAATGTCTTTTTAAAGTCGATGATATCACTTCATCATCTTCAACAATCATTATTTTTTGCATTGGCTATCACCTCTATTTCTATTGTACCATATCTGTATACAAACTGGCTATTTTTACAATACGCTTTTTCATTTCTTCTTGTAAAGAGTTTGGGCTTATGACTTTTACCTGTTCTTGCATCATCATTAACCATCCAATTAATCCTTCTGAAATTGGTGTGTTTTCAATTGTGACAAGATAATGTTCTTGATAAAGTTTTTGAATATGTATGTCCATTCCAAAACGTGATGCTAATTCTCTTAAAACTTTGTGATCACATTCCAATTTTAAAGTATCTCTTTGGTGCGAAATATACATGTTTGTCATCTTTTCTATTTCATCAATCATATCAAACTGTTCACGAATATCTTGGAATGATTGATGGATTGTTTGGATAAAACGCATACGATCTATACGATATGTTGATAATTCATTTTTGTATTTTTGATTATATCCAATGACATAATAATGGTTATTTTGAGAAACGATTTGATATGGTGAAAGGATGTATTGATCTGATATATTTCCATTTGTAGAAGGCACTTCTTTTAAATGATGATCTTGAATTTCATAATTGATATATTGAAAAGATAAAACATTTTTATTTTCAATTGCTTTCATAATTGTTGTTAAATTTAAAAACAGTGAAAAATGAAGCATTTTTTCACTAGATTGAAAATGTAATAATCTTGCTTGTTGATGATATGATGACAACAACAACAATTTGTCTTGTAAATGTTTTTTATCTTCACTTTTTAAATCTTGATGAAAAGCAATGCTATCTAATAAAAATTGTAATTCACCATCTTCAAAAAATTCTTTATTTATTGCAAAACCAGTTTTCTTAATTGAAACAATAATATCATCATGAAGCCATTCATAAAAGAATTGATTGATTTGATGAATACATGAATAAACAGCTTTTACACCAATATCAATAGAATATTGGTGTAAAGACTCAATAATTTCCTGTGCTGTTATTCCTTTATCCATCGTTTCTAAAATCATTTTAAAAACATAATACATCCTTTTTCCCATATTTGTCTCCTAATGTGTTGGTGCCAATTGATACCCTTTTTTCTTTTTTGCATAGTATCTCATTAATGACACATATTCATAAACACTATAACTACATAACAAATCCAAAATACTTTCATCAGGACATTCAGGTAATTCTTTAAGATAAAGACATGCTAAATGATATTGATCTTCTAATAAACATATTTTTGCACATTCTTGAGCTTCAACTCCATATTTCACAAATAATGTCTTAACAAACTTTTCAAAAGAAAGATTGTTAAAATCAACCAAATGTCTTAAAACACAGTATTCATTGATAGTAATTGTTTTTTTACATAATTTACAAAAAAGCTGATTTTTTATATCCTGATAATCTTTATTATGAAACAAACTATTCATCATCATTAAATGATATTCCATTTCTTCATAGTTACCTGTTTGATATAATCCTTTTAATGCATAAATAAACAACTTTTGATGAATTATAGAATTATTGACAATTTGATCAAATTGTCTTTGTGACATACATTCATATATTAATTCTAATAAGACTTGATCTTGACACACCTTTGTTAAATATTCTTTCTTTTGTCCTAATGTTATATTGCATAATGTTTGGTAATCTTTTCTCATAATCTCATCTCCTTGTACTTTCATTATAATAAGTATACGAAGATGATGCTTTTTATATACCTATTTTAACATCCTTTTTTAGGAGTTCAAATAAAAAAATTGTAAAAAAACAAAAAAAACTCATAAAACTAAACTGTAAATAATAAAGTAGGCTAACCTATTTCTAGGCTAGCCCCTTATCAAACCGCACGTGCGC
>UPXV01000060.1 GCA_900538465.1 uncultured Erysipelotrichaceae bacterium | reverse complement strand
AGGTATTGTGACATACTTTATCTGCAGATGGCTGGAGACATTCATGGACTGACATAAAAAAGCCAAAAGAAAACCCAAGAGTAGCCGCTCTTGGGTTTTCACTTTGAAAACGATGGTTTCAAAATAATAATTTCATCACTTGTATCTTATCAAAAACAAAGTGATACTTCAAGTTTTTTCCAATGATTTTTACTTTATACATTATTCCTAGAAATTTGAGACAAATTTGAGATTTTTGACACCCTTTTCCATGTTATAATATGGCTGTCAGTCATTCCTCCCTGAAAGGAGGTGAAAACGATGATATATGAAATAGCTATTTCATTCTTAATCTCTGTAGTTGCAGGTATTGTGACATACTTTATCTGCAGATGGCTGGAGACATTCATGGACTGACATAGAAAAAGCCAAAAGAAAGCCCAAGAGCTAGCACTCTTGGGTTTTCACTTTGAAAACGATGCTTTCAAAATAGCCATTTCATCACTTGTATCTTATCAAAAACAAAGTGATATTTCAAGTTTTTTCCAATGATTTTTACTTTATACATTATTCCTAGAAATTTGAGACAAATTTGAGATTTTTGACACCCTTTTCCATGTTATAATATGGCTGTCAGTCATTCCTCCCTGAAAGGAGGTGAAAACGATGATATATGAAATAGCTATTTCATTCTTAATCTCTGTAGTTGCAGGTATTGTGACATACTTTATCTGCAGATGGCTGGAGACATTCATGGACTGACATAGAAAAAGCCAAAAGAAAGCCCAAGAGCTAGCACTCTTGGGTTTTCACTTTGAAATTGATGATTTCAAAATAATCATTTCATCACTTGTATCTTATCAAAAACAAAGTGATATTTCAAGTCTTTTCAATTCTCATATATTTATACATTAAAAAAATAAAATTGTTTTTTTTATTCATTTATGTTATTGTATAAAAGAAATCATGACACTGGTTCGAGAGCCAAACCCAGTATAAAAAACTAAGGACATAAAATAAAGATGGCTCGCTCATCTTTTTTATTTTTATGTCTGGCTTCTAACTGTACTTTAGAAGAGGAGGAAATGAAAATTGAATAAAAAAATGAAAGTGCAAATGATTATTGCAATGGGAATTATTTTTAATGTATTAGGAGCTTTTATTGCAATGAGCTTCTCTATTCCTTTTTATATGGATTCTATTGGAACAATTCTTGTTGCAGGATTATTAGGTCCAAAATATGCTATGTTAACTGGTGTATTAGGAAGTTTAACAAGTGGAATAACATTTGATGTTTATTCTTTCTATTATGCTCCTGTACAATTATTAACAGGATTCTTTGCTGGAATTCTCTATCATGGGCCTTGGTTAAAAGGATGGAAAACTGTTTTTGGTGCTATTTTAGTAGGAGTCCCTACTTCAATTGCAAGTGCCTTTATTACTGCTTTATTATTCCATGGCATCACTTCAGGAGCAAGCAGTGCTATTGTTGTTGTCTTAAACAATTTGGGTCTTAATCTGGTATTAAGTATCTTCCTTGTTCAAGTCATGACTGATTACACAGATAAACTTTTAGCTATCTTCTTTACAAAATTAATTATTGAAAGAGGAAATTTATATGAGAAATGGGGGATTCCATGGAAAGATACAGTCACATTACAGACAAAATCAAAAGAGAAATTGTACTCTTAAAAGCAAGACCTTGTGCTTGGTCTCAATGTACTTTTTGTGATTATATAGAAGACAATTCAACTTGTCTTGATGAAATGATTCAAATCAATAATGAAGTCTTAGATCATGTCACTGGTGAATATGGTGTATTAGAAGTTATTGATTCAGCTAGTATTTTTGAATTACCCAAAGAAACATTAGAAAAAATCAAACAAATCATTATTGATAAAAAGATTCATACTTTATTTTTTGAAAGTCATTGGATTTATCGTGAACGCGTTCAACAAATGAAAGACTTTTTTAATATTCATGTTGTTGTAAAAACAGGTGTTGAAACATTTGATGACAATTTTAGAAATCATGTTTTAAATAAAAATGCCACTTTTCAATCTATTGAAGAATTAAAACAATATTTTGATTCTCCATGTTTAATGGTTGGCATCAAAGGACAAACAAAAGAAATGATTGATAATGATATAGAAATATTAACAAAAAACTTCAATCATGGAACAATTAGTATTTATCGCAATAACTCTACACCTATCAAACGTGATGATGAATTGATTCATTGGTTCATGGAAAAATATGCTTATTTACAAAATGATCCACGTTATGATTTCTTATGTGATCCTACAGATTTTGGTGTTGGAGATTAAAATTTTACCAGATTTCACTGGTAATAAACTAAGAAACCCCAAGGGCACAGCATCCCTTGGGGTTTCATGTCTTTATTTTTAGTTCTTCACAAGTTCCTTAGTACAATACAAGTGATACTTCAAATCATTTAGAAAAATCTTTTTTCATGAATTTCATATACACATTATCAATATCTTTTGATGATATTTGAGATTGATTGTTTTGATGAAAATGTTTCAAAGTTTCAAACAATTGATCTTTTTTTATAAATGGAACTTCCTGACATTCAACAGATAACTGACTATCATTAGGAAAGACAATCAGTGGAAATATTGGAATATCACAATCTATCAGTTCTAAAAAGTGTTTTTGAAATGTCAATATTTCAGATATAGGATTAGGAAGGTTTTGAACGTTTTGCTTTTCATTAACACTTTTGAAATGTTCTTTATGATAGATATAATGTGAAGATTTATTGTGAACTTGGATGATATAAAGCCCGCTAGAAAGTAGAATGAGAATATAAGGTTGTAGGATATCTTTTTGAGAAGTCTTTGTGACTTGAAACATAATACGATGTTCACCAAGTTCATTTTCTAACCAATAACTCTGTGACATTCTTTTTAAATTTCCTTTACGAATGAAAAACTCAAAGAAACCAGAATAAATTTCAGGATAGAAACTTGCTTTATACACATAATAACTGCGTATCATCTTAATAACACCTACAATTGCTACAATGATAAAGAACCCTAAAAAGATACTAAACAGTGCTTGATCATCCATAGTATTCACCTCTAATCAAATGTTGGACCTGTGTCCTTATCAAAAATATATTGATTGCTAGAACCAATCATACGCATATAATCTTTAATGAAATCTTTCATTGCTTCTTCAACAGCTTCATTTAATTCCATATATTCAATATTTGGCTGTTCCTCTAATGTTTCAATAAGTGCATCTTTGGCATGTTTCATTAAATCAGTACATACATTAATCTTATTAATACCACAAGCAACAGCTTTTTGAATATTTTCTTTTCCTGCTCCTGATCCACCATGTAAAACAAGTGGCATTTTTAATGTCTCTTTTAATTCTTTTAATCTTTCAAAATCAAGGCGGGGAATCATTCCTTTTGGATAAGCCCCGTGAGCAGTTCCAATAGCGACTGCTAAACAATCACAACCTGTTCTTTCTACAAATTCTTTTGCTTGAGCAACATTTGTAAAATAATCAACATTTTGTCCATCAGCATTAGCTGCCATTCCAACATGACCTAATTCAGCTTCGCAAGATTTTCCCATACTATGAGCAAGTGATGCAACCATAGATGTTCTTCTTACATTTTCTTCAAAATCATATGAAGATGCATCAATCATAACACTTGAAAAACCCCATTTTATAGCTTGTGCAATATCTTCAAAATTTGCTCCATGATCCAAATTAAAAGCCACTGGGACATTTACACGATCAGCAAGTGAACGAATCATAGGAACCATAATATAACCATAACCATGAGCTTTTAACTGACGTGGTGAAATATTAATAATAACTGGGGAATGTTCCTCCTGAGCACTTTCAATAATTGCTTTGGCTTGTTCCATATTCACACAATTAATAGCCATAACGGCATAATGATGAGTATGTGCATGCCATAACATTTCTTTCATTGATACATACATAATACTTTCCTCCATTTAGAAATAGGGATGAATCATCATCCCCATCTTTTTTTATTTTTCTTCTTTTAAAGGTTTCTTTAAAACAGCATACAAGATACCTGTAATCGCACTTCCTAAGAACCACAATCCAACAAATAAGAATGGATTAGAAGTCATTGGAATTACAAAGACTCCACCATGAACAGCAGGAGATGCCAATGAAGTTACCATACATAAACCACCTGTTACTGCTCCACCAATCATACAAGAAACAACTACACGAACTGGATCTTTAACCAAGAAAGGAATAACAGCTTCTTCAATATAAACACAAGATAACATTACAGCAGATTTTGCATTTTCTCTATCAACATCATCAAATTTCTTTTTACCACCAATAAAAGTTGCAAGTGCAATTCCCAAAGGAGCAGTCATACCTGAACACATTTTTGCAGAAGTTGGAATAAAGAATCCATCAGCATTTAATCCATTTGTAACCATTGCAGCAGCTTTCCCAATAGGACCACCCATATCAGCACACATCATAGCTCCAATCGCAGCACCAAAGACAAATTTAGAACCTGTATTTAAACCAATTAACCAATTTTGCATAGCAGTCATACACCAAGCAATTGGATTTCCAACAACATAATACATTAACAATCCACAAACCAAAGTTGAAACAGTTGGAATGACCAAAATAGGCATAACTCCTTGTAATCCTTTTGGAACAGGAATTTTTTTCATCCAAATGACAAAATATCCAACCATAATACCACCAACGAGACCACCAACAAATCCAGTATTAATACTATTTGCTAAAGTTCCCATTGCAAGACCTGGTGCAATACCTGGTTTATCTGCCATTGCATAAGCTGTAAAAGCTGCAACAGCTGGAACAGTAAAATTCCATAAACTTTGACCAATTAACATAATTGCTTTGGCTAAAGTATCAATTTCTTCCATATGACTAGCAATATCATAACCACCCATCATTTTTGCAATGGCTTGTAAAACTCCACCACCAACAATAATTGGAATCATATATGAAATACCAGTCATGATTGAATCTTTAATAAAAGCTCCTTGACTCTTCTTTTGAGCATTTTTTCTCTTAATTTCTGCCATACTATCCTAATGCCTCCAATAATTCATTAACAATTCCTTCTGCGTCCTTGACAGCTTCTTGTACAGCAACTGTCATTGTTGGAACATCATCAAAACGTTCATGATTTTTAATTCTGATATCACTTGCAATAATTGCAGCATCACATCTTGCAAGATCATCACGCGTAATTTCATTTTCTAAGCCTTGAGCCCCTTGTGTCTCAACTTTCACTTCATGTCCTGCAGCTTTGACAGCTTTTTCTAAATTAGCAGCAGCCATATACGTATGAGCAATACCAACAGGACATGCTGTTACACAAACAATGTACATAAGTTCTATTCTCCCTTCGATATAAATATTTGTTTTATTTCTTCAACAGATGAAGCATTTAATAGTCCGGATCTAAAATCTTCATCCATTAAATTCATAGCTAATGTTGATAACATCTTTAAATGAACATTATCAGCAGAATTTGGGGCAGCCAACATAATAATATAATTGACTGGTTGGTTATCTAATGAACCCCACTCGATCGCTTGATCAAGTTTAACAAGCGTAAATGCAGCACTCTTTACACAATCCGCTTGACAATGTGGAATCGCAATACCAAAACCGATCCCTGTTGCAAATTCCTTTTCTCTTTCAAAAACACCTTTTATATATTCATTTGCATCACTCACTTTACCAGCTTGATACATCAAATTTCCAACTTGTTTTATTGCATCCTCTTTATCTTTCACATTGAGATGAAACTGAATTAATCTTTCATCTATCATTTCTACTAAATTCACTTTGATTCTCCTCCTCAAGTAAGAGTTGTTTTTCTTTACACGTTTATCATACCAATCATTTTTCATTTATACAAATCAACAAATTGCACCAATTTAGTGCAAAGATTGTTCATTTCACCATTTTTCTTCTTTTTTCAACTCTTTTTAATGGTTTTTTGGCTTTCTTAACAAAACTTTTCACTTATATAGTGATATTTATTTCTTTTACGAATTCTCTCTTCATTATTATAATAGGGTTAGAAATAGACAAAGAACTATTTAAGAAAGCGAGGTACACTATGTTAAATTTTGAATTTTATACTCCTACAAAGATTATCTTTGGTAAAGGAACTCATGGAGAAGTTGGTAAAGAAATTAAAGAAAGAGGGTTTCATAAAGTTCTTATTCATTATGGAGGAACATTTTTAGAAGAGAATGGTGTTCTTGACACTGTCCATAAAAGCCTAACTGATGAAGGATTAGAATATGTAGATTTTGGTGGCGTTGTTCCCAATCCAAGATTAAAAAGAGCCCAAGAAGGTGTGGAACTTTGTAAAAAAGAAGGCGTTGATTTTATTTTAGCCATTGGTGGTGGATCTGCAATTGATTCAGCCAAAACAATTGCCTATGGATTAGCTAATGATTTTGATTTAGAAGATTTATTTTTAGGAAAAGTCACAACAGTCAAGATTGCTCCTGTGGGATGTATTTCTACAATTGCTGCAACAGGCTCAGAAACAAGTAATTCAACAGTTATTGATATTGAAACAAAAGATCAAGGAATTTTAAAAAGATCTTACAACCATGATTGTGCAAGACCTTTATTTGCAATTATGAATCCTGAATTAACTTATACATTACCAATGTATCAAACATGTAGCGGTGCTGCTGATATTATGATGCATACCATGGAACGTTACTTTACAAATACAAAAGATGTTCAATTAATCGATCGTATGTCTGAAGGTTTATTAGTCACTGTCAAAGAAGAAGCATTAAAAGTCATTCGCGATCCCCAAAATTATGAAGTGCGTGCCAACTTAATGTGGGCAGGAAGCCTATCTCATAATGGATTAACAGGAACGGGGCGTGTTGGTGACTTTGCAACACATAAAATTGGACATGAATTAAGTGCTATGTTTGATGCTACTCACGGTGCTAGTTTAACAGCTGTCTGGTCAAGTTGGGCGCATTATGTTTATAAAACAAACATTCCTAGATTTGCTCAGTTTGCTGTGGAAGTTTTCAATGTAGAACCTAATTATCATAACTTAGAAGAAACAGCACTTAAAGGAATTGAAGCCTGGGATCAATGGTGCCATCAGATTGGTATGCCAACAACCCTTAAAGAGTTAGGTGTTGAACCAACAGATGCTCAAATTGAAGAAATGGCTCAAAAAGCTGCTGATACAGGGCATGGTGTTATTGGTGGTTTCATGAAATTAGAAAAAGAAGACATTATAAAAATATATCAAGCTGCAAAAGGATAAAATCAAAAGCACATTTTAGAATCAAAATCTAAAGTGTGCTTTTATATTTAATCAAATAACCAATAAGAGAATTGATCTGAAATTTCTAACCCTAGTTTTCTTTGTAAGTTTAAAGAAGCTTCATTTCCTTCAATCACTTGACAATAGGGAACTTTTCCATTTTCTAAACAATCATTAATCAAAAAACTTTCTAACATCATTCCATACCCACGATGACGATATTGTGGCAATACTTCTAATAATCCCATACTGCCTTCATTATGCATACCTATAAAACCTGCTAACTGTTGATTTTCAAATAATCCCCATAATTCTTGTTGTTCTATTTTATCAAAAATATATTCTAAATCATCCATTTGATGATAATTTTGATGAACAACATTTGCATATTCCTTTGTGAGTAATTGAATTTTTACATTTGTAGGTAAAGACATTGGTAACTTTTCTTGTTTGAAATATCCTGCTTGATAACAAGCAAATTGATATGTTTTTTGATATTCATTAACCAAGATATCAACAATATCTTTTTGTTTCACATCTATAAGATCATATGCCCCAAGATTTTCTTTTTCATAAATATCTTTAAACTTTTCTTTATCCTGCATAGAAATCATCAAAGTTTGACTTCGTCTTTCAATAAAAATCATTCCATCATGATCTTCATAGATAATATCTGCATTTTTTAAACGTAATGGTTCTAACATATCAATATCATTTATTTTATCTAACATATATACACCTTCTTTTTCCCATTATACATCTTTTCAATAAAAAGAAAAAGATGACTTCATGTCATCAATATCTCGGTAATTCCTTTGAAGCAATAGGAAGATATAAAAAAGATAAAAGCAATGTCCCCATACCAAAAAGCATCAAAACAACAAAAGCCATGATATAATGTCCTGATAAAGTCTGAATCATTCCAATAAACGTTGGAAAGGTTGATAATATCAAAGTTCCTATATTCAAAATAGAAAAATGAATTGAAAAATATTCATTTCCATACAAATAACGAATCACAATGGGAGCTAAACTTGAACTTCCCCCATAACAAAACATAACACAACTAGCACCTATCATAAAGAAAATCACATTTTTCATTTTCAAACTTATTGCCATTAATAATAACGCTCCAAATACCAAACCACCTAATATTTTTAAAATAGAAGATGCCCCTGTTTTATCAAAAATCAATCCCCATATCACTCTTCCCAAACCATTAAACAAAGAGACAATACTCACAATGGTTGCTGTTAAAGTCGCATTGACAAATAAATCT
>UPXV01000059.1 GCA_900538465.1 uncultured Erysipelotrichaceae bacterium | reverse complement strand
CACCTTATATAAAGCGTTTTATTGATTTCACCACATAATAACGATTATGTGGTATCAGCTTAAAAAACCTTTAATTAAGGGATTAATTTCAACTTTTTTAAAAAATATTTGTAAGATTCTCATATTTATCACAAAAAAATCACATGAAAATACATAAATTAAAGTTTTTACTCATATATTTTTTGGGTTAGGAAATATTATTGCCGAACAATGTCGAAAATGATAAGATGAATTAAGCAATATGGCCTATTGTAAACCATTACATACATTATTTTTATTGTTTATTTTTATGTATGAAAAA
This sequence comes from uncultured Erysipelotrichaceae bacterium, assembly GCA_900538465.1. Classification (GTDB taxonomy): domain Bacteria; phylum Bacillota_I; class Bacilli_A; order Erysipelotrichales; family Coprobacillaceae; genus Longibaculum. Next base: position 9,157 of record UPXV01000059.1, on the reverse strand, counting down.
ATGAAATAATTCCAATTAATGGAAATAAAAACATATAAAAATGAGAAATACCACATAATCGTTATTATGTGGTATTTTTATTAAACTTTAGATGCGTAGACATAACTGCATTTTTGAATAAATTCTTGTACAATTTTTTCCACTTTTTCTTGTATAGATTCGTGTCGTATCAATAGAACTATGCCCTAAAAGAGAAGCAAGAGTATCTAAATCCTTGGTCAGTTGATAAAACGTAATCGCAAACAGATGCCTTAAATTATGTGGATAAACTTTTTGACTGTCTATATTTGCTTCCTTGCATAATGCTTTCATATCTGACCATATATTGCTTCTATCTAATGGTTTTCCATTTTTAGTAATAAAAATAGGTCCACTTTTGATATCATGCTTTTTACAATAGTCTATAAGTAATTTCTTTAATTCTTTTGAGATATAGATTTCTCTAATCTTCTTTTTATTATTAACAGATACTTTACTGCATTTTAATGCTTCTACAGTTATATATTGATGTTCGCTCACACGAATACCAGTTGAACATATTGTTTGCAATAATACATATAAACGTTCATTATGTTTTGACTTAGCGGCCATCAATAAACGCTTATATTCCTCTTTTGTCATTTCTTTTGTTTCATCACCAAATATCCTTCTTTGTATCTTATTTAATTTGACTTTACATTCTGGAATACCTATGAAATCAAAAAAACGATTCAAAGCAACTAACATACTATTACTGCTTGTTGGTTTATATTTTTTTGATAGATATTCTTTATATAGAATAACTAGTTCTTTTGTTACTAATTTTTCATTAGGAAGGTACTCATAAAATGTTGTAATATCTCTCATATATTTGTCCACTGTTGCCTTACTTTTTTCTTCTTCAATTAAAATTCTTTTAAATTTCATAATAACTTTTTCACTTAAATTAATTTTTTTCATACTCTTATATCTCCTTCATTAAATTTTAGATATAAGATATATTATATAATACTTATTTCATATATTCCTCTGGTAATATATGTTAAAAATAAAAGAATGTATTCTGTTGGATTTTTGCCTTTTGTCCTAATAATCATCACGCCACTGGACCAACTGGTCCTACCGGAGCAACAGGTGCTACTGGTGCCACTGGACCTGCAGGTGCTGATGGAGTGACTGGAGCTACTGGTGCCACTGGAGCAACTGACGTTGTACAATGTGCCTGTGTAGATCAAATGCGAAATGTCATTAGACAAATTATTGCTTACTATCCAAACAATAACATTATTGTTACTTTAGAAAGCGGTGATAATGTTAGTGGTAAACCTGGTGCACTTCTTCCAGGACCTAACACAAATCCAGATGCAGGTTTATTTGAACTTATTAATGGTCAAGGTGGTACTCACACAACTGTTTCACTTATGCACATCGCTTCAATTCGTATAACAGGAGCATGTTATAACAATAACATTACTTTCTTACCAACACCAATTCCAACAGGTGAAGGATGTTATGAGGATTGTGTTAATGCCATTCGTTCTTATTTACCATTTGGAACAACTGGTGTTCATATCAAAGCAGGTGGTCAAACAGTTGGACAAGGAACTGTTATTAGAAATGAATATGGTATGATTGTTCTTATTGGAAACTCTGGTTGTGAACCAACATTTGTTTCATTGTGCAAAACTGAAATTATTACAAAATAATTTCTATAAAAAGAAACATGGATTTAAGAAATTTTCTTAGATTCATGTTTTTTGTATAAAAAATAATATTCTATTTTCTTAGCAAATGTTTTGAAAAAAAATGACTGACGACAAGTCCAAACAAAAAGCCAGGAGATGACTCTCCTTTTTCTGTTATGGATAATGTTCTTAACAGTGACTTCGTTTACAAATATACTTTATATTTTGTAATTCCTCGTTTTTCTTTAAACTTATTATCAAATATTCTATAATGAATTTATAAACAATAAGGAAAAGGGGAATATTATGGAACCATCATATGTTTTACAAATCCATACAGGATCATTTCAAAATGCCCATACTGACTTTGTGCAAATTCAAAAGAAAGTCAAAGATATTTTAGAAAAGAAAAAGATTAAAGCAGTCATATTTGGTTGGCATCTAGACAAATCATTAAATCAATCCATATTAGATTTCTTCCACAGTAAAAATATTGCTTGTTATTATTGGCTACCTGTATTATCAGAAATAGATACAATAAAAAAAAGTCAAACAATGACAAATTATACAGGTCAACAAGGACAAAATGTTCAAGTTATTGAGGATGAAAGTTTTTCTTTTTTATGTCCTACCAATATAAAGAATTATAATAATGTTTGTGATTTATATAAAGAATATATTTCCAAATTAGATTTTGATGGTATTTTCTTAGATAAAATACGCTATCCGTCATTTGCAAATGGATATGAAGAAGGTTTTGGTTGTTTTTGTGAAAGTTGTGAGGAAATATATAAAGAACATGAAATTGATTTGGATTATCTTAAAGATTTATTTATGAAACATGATGAGAAGTTACTAGATGGTCATTATGATGAATATGGACATTATCTCTTTACTGATAAAACAGTTGATTTATTTTATAAAACCAGATCTCATATCATAACTGAATTTATTGGCAACCTTTGTGATTATTTTCATTCACAAAATTTAAAAGTTGGTTTAGATATATACGCACCTTTCTTTGCATATCATTGTGGTCAAGATATATATGAATTATCAAAGAAAGCAGATTTTTTAAAACCTATGTTTTATCGTTTTACAACCGCCCCTGCTGGTATGCAATATGAATATGATGCGTACAAACAATATTTTAAAGATTCAAAATATTTTAATTTAGATCCTATTTCTTTAGATTCCTTAAAAAAACAATGCCAATTCTTAAGTAAGTCACAGTGTGATGTTTATCCTGGTATTGAAATCAATCCTATTGAAAATATCTGTAGTACAAACAAGGAAAGATTTATTGAAAATAAAAATTTCTTTATAAAATACTTTGATAGTTTGGTTTGTTGTTGGAATTGTTTATTGATGGATAATGAAATTGAAAGATGTTTATAAAAATGAAATATCAATTTGAACTTCAAAAGAATATCTTCATGTATAATCATCTTTTGATATGCACAGATGGGCAAAATAAATATAAAGCTATCTGCGAATCTGCACCAACAAAAGAAGAAACAATTTTATTTTGGCTAGATGATTTTGGTTTTTCGGCAGAAGATAAAGAAATCTTTATAAATGAATTGAAAGAATGGTCAAAATCTCAAGGTTTCCATTGTGTTATTAATAAAGGAAAAGGGCGTTAAAATTTTAATAAACAGCTAATCTTACATGATTAACTGTTTTTTTGTCAAAAAGAAAAACCAAAAGAGAACTCTTGGTTTTCAATAACATTACTAAAATTCTTTCACTTTTTCTTCAAATTGATCTAACCAATCAGAAGAATAATTTTCAATCATTCCCATATCAGATAATTGTGTCAATTGACTATCTAATGGGACTTGTCCTAAAATATTTAAATCAAATTTTTTAGCAACATCTTCCAAATGACTTTTTCCAAAAACAAAGATTTTCTTACCACAATCAGGACATTCTACATAACTCATATTTTCAACAATCCCTAAGATAGGAATATTCATTTGTTTTGCCATATTTACAGCTTTTCCAACAATCATACTTACTAATTCTTGTGGACTCGTCACAATAATAATTCCATCTAAAGGTAAAGATTGGAAAATTGTCAATGGAACATCTCCTGTTCCTGGAGGCATATCAACAAACATATAGTCTACATCGCCCCACTTTACATCAGTCCAAAACTGTTTAATCATTCCAGCTAAAATAGGTCCACGCCAAACAACTGGATCTTCTGCATTTTCTAACAACAGATTTGTTGACATAATTTTAGTTCCATTTAATGAAACGGCAGGAATGATTTCTTGACCATTTGAATAAATTTGTGTTCCTTCCACACCAAATGTCTTTGCTATTGAAGGACCAGTAATATCACCATCCAATACAGCCACTTGATTTCCTTCTCTTTGTTTTAAAACTGCCAATAAAGACGTAATGGAAGATTTTCCAACTCCACCTTTTCCACTCACAATTCCAATGACTTTCTTAATATGGGAATGTGCATTCATAGGAGCTAAAAAGCTTCTTTCTTCACAATCTTCTTGACATGACCCACAATCATGATTACATTCATTACTCATATTATCTCTCCTTTATATTTATTATTCTACTATATATCTTATGAATATTCAAAGAATGTCACTTGATTATTTATTCACTATGATTTTATATATTCTTTCTTAAATGTAAATCCTCTTCCTCTTACTTCATTCACTTTACTCACAACCATAAAAGCATGGTCATCAATACTTAAAATTAATTCATTTAATTTAGGTAATTCTCGATTAGAAACAACAGTCATAACAACAGGATATTCATTTTTCATATATCCAGATATAGATTTTAACATCGTTGTTCCTCTATCTAATTCATGAATAATAGCCTCATTAATCTTGTCATATTCTTTAGAAACAATCATGACTTCTGTTTGTGCTTTTCCTACAACTAAAACTTTATCTAAAACAATTGTATAAGTTGCAACCAAAACAATTCCATATAATACCATTTCTCTATTTGTATAGAAAACCTGCATTAATAAAATCATAAAATCAAAAGCATACATAGAAACAGAAACTGGTATTCCCATCTTTTTATTAATAACAAGTGGTGGAATATCCATTCCTCCTGTTGATGCATTACACTTAATAACAATACCAATAGCACTTCCTATTAAGACACCACCTAATAATGCTGCTAATAAGGGATCACTTGTCATTTGTGTATAACCAATTGTATTTTCAAAAACACTTAAAATAAAAGGAAAATAAAATGTACTAATCAAAGTTGTTAAAGCAAAAGTTTTTCCTAAAATAAACCATCCAATCATAAACATACCCATATTAAAAAGAGAAACAAATAAGGTAATAGGAATTTGAAAAACATGATTAGCCGCAATGGCTAAACCAGTTGAACCCCCAGTAATCAATCCATTAGGAACAATAAACAATAAAACTGATAAAGCATATAATGTATTTCCAATCAAAACACCTATGATATTTTTTATAGTTTTTTGAGTCATTTTCATTTTCTCCTTTCATAAACCAAGTGTAATTATAACACGACTTTTAAGAATTATAATCATATTTTTTATAATATTATCAAATGATGTCTTTCATTTTTCTTCATTTACATTGCCGATAACAAAAAAGTTCGTTATACTATAAATAGGAGGATAAAATATATGAAATATATGAAAAAAATATCACTTCTTTTTTTGTCATTTTTAATGGCTATCACTTTAGTTGGTTGTCAACCTGATAATAAAGAAGTTCAAAAAAAGTTTGATGAATTTATTCAAAAACAATTTGTTGAAACAATGGAAAGTGATTATACAACTGCTCATGTTTATTTAGTAAAACCAGAAGATTTTGGTATTGACTCTAAAAAAATTAAAGTCAATCTAGGAGAACGAATCACTGAAGAAAATATACAAAAAAACAAAAAAGAACAAGCAGCCGTTCTTAAAGAACTCAAATCATTTAATCGTGATCAATTAACAGATGAACAAAAAGATACTTATGATATTTTTTTGTTCGATGCACAAATTAATGAAAAAATGAATGATGATAAATTTGATTATTATCAACAATTATTTGAAAGTATGACAGGACTTCATTACCAATTACCAACTATGCTTACTGATTGGCAACTAAGAAATGAACAAGATGTTAAAGATTTAATAACCCTTGTTAATGATATTAAACCTTACATGGATTCTGCATTAGATTATACCAAAAAACAACAAGCCAAAGGTTTCTTAATGTGTGATTTGGATAGTGTGATTGAATATTGTGATGGAATAATAAAGAATGGAAAAGAAAGTGCCATTTTAGAATCTATGAAGAAAAGTATTGATAATCTTTCCTTAGATCAAAATCAAAGCAATGAATATAAGAAACAATTGGAAAAAGCTTTTCTTGATTCTTTTATTCCTGCATATGAGAATATTAGAAATTCAATGAAAGATTTCAAATCTCAAAAGAATAATACTGAAGGTCTTGCCCAATTTAAAAATGGAAAAGAATATTATGAATTATTATTACAAAAAAATTGTGGTTCTCATAAATCAGTAGATGATATTAAAAAAATGATGAAAATAGCTTTTAATAATCATTTTAAGAAATTAATTGCTGTAGCAACAAAAGATCCTAATCTTATTAACGAAGAAGAACCTAAGACAGGTTTTAAAAATTATTCTGAAATATTAGATCATATTCAAAATAACTTTTCAAATGATTTCCCAGAAGTTAAAAATATGAGTTATCATATTGAAGATATTAACAAAGAAATTGCTTCTTCATCAGGGGTTGCTGCTTACTTTAATATTCCACCATTAGATGGAACTGATAAAAAGCAGTTACGTGTTAATCCAAATACAGCAAATATCTCTTCTTTATCAACATATCAAACTGTTGCACATGAAGGATATCCAGGACATATGTATCAATATGCTTATATGTATGAAAATCAAAATTCTCCATATCGCAAATCATTAGCTAATAGTAATGCATATGCTGAAGGATATGCTGTATATTCACAATATTATGCTCATAAATATTTAAAGAATATTAACAAAAACTATCTAGAACTTATGAAAGAAAATGAATTGGCAAGTTATTGTATAATTATTGTTGCTGATATTGGAATCCATTATGAAGGATGGGGGTTCAACGAGTTTAAAGATTATCTTATCTCTCAAGGTTTTGATTTAGGAAATGATGAAGATTTTAAAAAACAATTTTATCAATTACAAGCCAATCCTGCTGCTTTTGAACCTTATTATGTTGGCTATGAAGAATTCATGTCATTAAAAGACAACGCTCAAAAGAAATTAGGAGATAAGTTTAAAGACAAAGATTTTCATACTGCTATCTTAAAGAGTGGTCTTGCTCCATTTAGTGTTGTTGAAAAGAATGTTAAGGAATATATTGAAAGTCAAAAATAAACCAAAAAGAAGATTCTATATTATTGCTACAATAATTAAAATCTTCTTTTTATTATCCTATTTTAACAATTTTATTATTATAATTTCTGCTTGTCATTATGCTTTAATACAAAGGATTCCAACACATGACAGAGAAAATTAACGAAATGAATATACCCACTTATGCCAATAGAATGGCCAATACACTCTCAAGGGTTAATATAAATGAATAAAAAATCAATATTGTCATATAATAAAATGTAGCGATAGAAGTACTCTAAGTGAGCCTATCTGCGCAAACTCCTCTTTGTTTACGACAAAGAGGTTTTTGTTAAAAGAATTTGACATTATTAAAAAAATCATATACAATAGTTATACAAACAGCGGTAGAAGTACTCTAAGTGAGCCTATCTGCGCAAACTCCTCTTTGTTTATGACAAGGAGGTTTTTGTTTATATGAAAGGAGTTATTAACAAGTATGAAACCATTTAAAACTATAGATGAACAATATGCTCTTTTACTATCAAGAGGATTGACATTCACCAATGAAAATAAAGCAAAATTATATTTACTTAATAACAATTATTATAATGTCATAAATTGTTATGCAAAATTTTTTATGGATAACAATGATGTTTTTATTGCTGGTACTAATTTTGATGAGATCACTCATGTTCATTTTTTTGATAAAGAATTAAAAAGTGTATTATTTAAATATATAATAGAGGCTGAAAAACATTTAAAATCAATTATTGCTTATAGATTTTCAGAAACTTATAAAAATATCGATTATGCTTACCTCATTGCAACAAGTTATAATTCAGATGATATTTTACAAGTGACTTCCCTTATATCCTCAATTTCTAGCATAATAAAATGGCAATTAAAAGATAAAGATAATAACCCAATTAAACATTATCTTAATCATCATAGTATTGTTCCATTTTGGATTATATCAAATTATATGAATTTTGGGCAAATGGTAAAATTCTATGAACATTTAAAAGTTCCTTTACAAAATAAAATTGCAAAAGACTTCTCTAATTTTCTTAATGAAAATCTAGGTACAACAAATATAAAGCTTTCCTCATCCCAACTTCTTTCTTATCTAAAAAATGTTGTTGAAGTAAGAAATATTGTTGCCCATAACAATAGAGTACTTGGTTTTAAATGTCGAGAAAATACAATATATTTAAATCAGTTACATAGCAAATATATAAATAATCCAAATACTCAAAGACAGGATGTATTTAATGTATTTATTGTCATGCAATGTTTACTTTCTAAAAATCAGTATGTTCAATTAAATAATACAATTCATAAAAGATTTAAGCATCTTAAAAAACATATAAATGAAGTTTCTTTCGACAATGTCTTAAAATCCCTTGGTTTTACTGAACAATGGATAAATAATGGAAAATTGCAACAATAAAAAATCCTAAGTCCAAACTGACTTCATTTTTTATGCTGGACTGGATGTCGACGTGGAAAAGCACTGGCGCTAAGCTGGAATGACTTTACATCCGGTTTCAAAACTGTAAAGATAAGAAAAACAATAAATCAAAAAAATCAAAGGAGAATATTATGAGATTACTACACCTAAAACACCAGGTTCAAACAGAAACATACCTCTACTAGAACAGCTAATTAGCTTACTACAGAGACTTTATGAATACAACAAAGAAATAACAAATGGTAAAACAAATAAAGATCCTTGACTTTAGACATAGTCATGCAAGCTATCTTATTAATAATATGCCAAATAATCAAAATCTCATTCTGGCCATATCCAAAAGACTTGGTCATTCACAACTATCACTTTACAAATATATGCACATATAATGCCAAACGATGATGATAAACTATTGGACATCATGAATAGTAAATAAATTTTAGTCCATTATGAATATATAAACAAAAAAACCTCGATTAATTCGAGGTATTTTCCATATGGTGCGGATGACAGGACTTGAACCTGCACGCCGAAGCACTAGATCCTAAGTCTAGCGTGTCTGCCAGTTTCACCACATCCGCAATATAAAGATGGTGACCCGCAGGCGACTCGAACGCCTGACCCTCTGATTAAAAGTCAGAT
>UPXV01000058.1 GCA_900538465.1 uncultured Erysipelotrichaceae bacterium | reverse complement strand
AGAGTCATTTTTCTTTTTATTTTTGAAAAAAGTTTAAAAAACTTTTAATTCCACCCCTATTATAGCATAAAGCAAACAATTATCAATTGCTAAAAGCAATATATTTTATGAAATAAAAAGCACAGATGTGCTTTATAATTCTTTTATATACCATTTATCACACGCAAAATGTGGTCCTTTAACTAATGGTTCATTCAACAAAACAAAACCATTTTTAAGATAAAACTTATTCGCAGCAACCATATTAGCGAAAGTTTCTAAATAACATCTCTGATAATACTTTCTAGCAAATACTAAAGATAAATCTAACAATTGTTGAGCAATTCCTGTTCCTCTTAAGCTTTTATCACAATACATCTTTTGCAACTCACAAACATCTTCAAATCCTTCAACTGGGCCTATTCCACAACCAGCAACAATATGACCATTTTCTTCAACAACCAAATATTGACTCTTTTCAGGTTGATAGACTTGATAAAATTGTCCAAGATAAGGATCTTCCCATGCGCATCCTGGTTTATTCGCATCAAATTCTAATAAACATGTGCGAATGAGTTTTTCAACTTCAGCATTGTCCTTTTCTTCAATTAGTCTAATCAACATCTGCAGGAATAACCTTTTTTAAACGTTTTTCAAAATCTCTACGAGAGAACATAACAATAGCTCCACAACCTAAACATTTGATTTTAATATCTGCTCCCATACGAATAATTTTCCATTGATTAGATTTCTTACAAGGATGTTGTTTTTTCATTTCAACAATATCATTTAAATTGTATTCCATTGTATTCACTCCTATTCTTATAAGCAGTTAAAGTATTTTCCATTAACATAGCAATTGTCATTGGCCCTACACCACCAGGAACTGGTGTTATATAAGAGACAATATCCTTCACATCTTGATAGTCGACGTCTCCACATAATTTATTATTCTCATCACGATTCATTCCAACATCCAAAACAACCGCCCCTGGCTTTACATATTCCTTATTAAAGAATTTGGTTTGACCAATAGCAGCTATCAAAACATCTGCACGTTGACAAACTTCTTTTAAATTTTTTGTACGTGAATGAGCAATTGTAACAGTTGCATTTTTTTGCAAACATAATAGTGCGACTGGTTTTCCAACAATATTACTTCTTCCAACCACAACAACTTCTTTACCTGTTAAATCATAATTTATTTCATCCAACAAAACCATCATTCCTTTAGGTGTACATGGAACCAAGCCATCTTGTCCTAACACCAATTTAGCAACATTAACCGGATGAAAACCATCTACATCTTTACGAGGATCAATAAGATTCAAAATCTTATCATCATGAATATGTGCAGGAAGTGGCAATTGAACAAGAATCCCATCAACACTTTCATCATGATTCAAATCATCAATTAAGCGAATCAATTCTTCTTCACTAATCATAGCATCCAATCTTTTGACTTCTGATAACATACCTACATATGCACATGCTTTTTCTTTATTACGAACATAAGTTTGACTTGCTTGATTATCTCCTACCAATACAACAACGAGTTTAGGAATACGTTTTTGAGCTTGTCTTAATGCATCAATTTTTAACTTTAATTCGTCTTTTCTTTTTAATGAAATAGCCTTTCCATCTATAATCATGATGATTCCCCCTTTTAATTGTATCTATTATAATGGAATTTCACTTTTTTGTAAACCAAAAGAACATATGAACTCTTTTTGATTTTTGTCATAAATTATAAAAGGATGTGATTTGTATGCAATATAAAGAAACTGTCTATCGTGTTTCTTTTATAACTATGATAGGTAATCTTATTTTATCTATTTTTAAATTTTTAGCTGGTCTATATGGTCATTCTCACGCTATGATTAGTGATTCTATTCATTCAATGAGCGATGTCATGAGTACAGTCATTGTTATGATTGGTGTTCATTTTTCAAGTATGCCTTCTGATGATGAACATCCTTATGGACACGAAAGAATGGAGTGCATTGCCGCTATTATTCTCTCTGTCTTACTCGTCTTTACAGGTCTACAAATTGGTTATACGAGCTTACTTTCACTGTTTCATCCTCATTCACTAGTGATTCCAAGCTTTATCGCATTACTAGCAGCTTTTATCTCAATTGTTACAAAAGAAGGGATGTATTGGTATACGCGTTATTATGCCAAACAGATTCATTCTCCTGCCTTAATGGCTGACGCTTATCATCATCGTAGTGATGCTTTATCTTCAATTGGAAGTTTAATTGGGATTAGTGGAGCTATGTTAGGAATGAAATGGTTAGATCCTTTTGCTGGATTATGTATTAGTCTATGTGTCTTAAAACCTGGTATTTCTATATTTTATGATGCAACAATAAAAATCATTGATCACAGTTGTTCCCAAGAAATCAACAATCAACTTATCCATTTTATTTTAAAACAAGACCATGTTATTTGTATTGATTCTTTAAAAACCAGAATGTTTAGTGAAAAATATTATGTTGATTTGGAAATTGGTGTTGATGAAAACTTATCACTAAAGAAAGCCCATGAAATCGCTCATGAAGTTCATGATATATTAGAAAAAAACTTTCCTGATATTAAACACTGTATGATTCATGTGAATCCAAAAGCAAAGTGACATTTTTCTACCATTTCTTATAACTTATGATAAAATGGAATTAAGAGGTGATGTTCATGAAAAAACTACTTATTTTTTTAACTTGCTTATTAATGTTTTGCCCCTCTCGTGTCTTTGCGGATTCGGGTCCAAAGCCTAGTGTTAAAATAACAATCCATGGCTTACAAGAAAAAGCCTATGTGACACTTCTTTCAAAAGAAGCAAGCACTGGACCTTTTGGCGTGCATGAGAAGAGTGATGAAGAAACTGATTATTTTGACAATGAATTTGGTCCTGATGAAGTTTGGAAAGCTTTTATTAATTATCAGGATAAAGACGGTTTTTACTTTATTTCCTATTTTCAAGAATGCACGGATACATTTCAGTGGAATTACTATCCACCAAATGAATTTAAAGTGCTTATTTATTTCCCTGAATCTCAAAGTTTTATAACCAGTTCAAAATCATATGAACGTTATGCTTTTGAAAGTTTCTACACCATTTCATTAGATCAACAAGCATCCTTAATGACACAAAAAGGTATTCATGAAATTGATATGGATATCAAAAAAGAAATATTCTTTAATGAAGTCACATATCATTTTATAGAACGTGTTGTTGTAACTATTCTTATTGAATTACTGATTGCGCTTTGTTTCCAAATCAAGAAAAAAAGAGAATTAAAGATTATTGTGTTAACCAATATAGTGACACAGATATTACTCAATTTTATGTTACAAATGTTAAGTGTCTATTATATATCAGTCTTTGCTTTTCTATGTTATACACTTTTAGAGATTGCAGTTATTTATATGGAAGCCAAAGTTTATCAAAAATATATGAAAGACCGTAGTAAAGGTGAACTCATAGGTTATACCACTGTTGCTAATATTCTTTCCTTATTGATTGGATTTGCTATATAAAAAAAAACCAAGATATGTCTACTTAAAAGATATATCTTGGTTTTTATGTAATTTATTTTATTCTTTTAATAATATTTCTTGCGATTAAGATACCATTAGCCCCTGCTTGAGCAAGTCCTCTCGTTAATCCAGCACCATCTCCGCCAACATACAATCCATCAATTTCACTTTCAAAACCTTCTCTCACTTTTGGTCTTGCTGAATAGAATTTTGCTTCTACACCATAAAGTAAAGTATGTTCATTGGCAATCCCTGGAGTGACATGATCAAGTGCTTCAATCATTTCAATAATTGATTTCATTGTATTGTAAGGAAGAACCAATCCTAAATCTCCTGGTACAGCTTCAGGTAATGTTGGAATTGTATAACCTTCTTTTAAACGTTTTTCAGTTGTACGTCTTCCTCTTTTGATGTCACCATATCTTTGTACAATAATACTTCCATGTGACAACATATTGGCTAGTCTTGCCACTTCATGAGCAAATTCATTTGGTTCATTAAATGGTTCACTAAAAACATGTGAAACAAGTAATGCAAAGTTTGTATTAGGACTTCCTAATTTTGGATCATGATAAGCATGTCCATTTGCTAACATTGTTCCTGAATGATTTTCCACAACAACATGTCCACTTGGATTTGAACAGAATGTACGTACTTTTGTTCCTACAGATGCATTATATACAAATTTACCTTCATATAAATTCTTATTAATTTCATCCATAACAATATTGTTTGTTTCTACACGTACACCAATATCAACTTGATTATTATATAAATCCAATCCTTGATTCTTTAAAACTTTTGTTAACCAAGTTGAACCATCTCTACCTGGTGCTAAAACAACATAAGATGCTTTAATTTCTTCACCATTTTCCAAAACAATTCCTTGAACACGGTTATTTTCAACAATAATATCTTTAACAGCTGTTTTAAAAGCCGTATCAATATGTTCTTTTAATTCATTAGACATTTCTGTCATAATTCTTAAATTTTCTTCTGTTCCAAGGTGTCTCACTTTAGCACGAAGAAGCTTTAATCCAACTGCATATCCTCGTCTTTCAATATCTTTAATCTTCTCTGTTGTAGGATCTGTAATTTCATGAGTTGCTCCATGTTTTAAATACAATTCATCAACATATTGAATGACTTCTTCAACTTCTTGGTTATCTAAATAATCAGTTAACCAACCACCAAACTCACTGGTAATGTTAAACTTTCCATCAGAATATGCACCAGCTCCACCAAAACCTGAAGTAATTGAACATGCTGGTAAACATCCTGGTTCATGTTCTTTAATTTGTGGACAGCTTTTAATCTTTTTGTCTTTAATTGGACAATGGCGATACATCACATCATGTCCCTTATCAACCAAAAGAACTTTTAAATCTGGATTTTTTAAATACAATTCATAACTTGTCATAATTCCTGCTGGTCCAGCTCCAACAATAATCACATCATAACTTTTTTGCATAAAAAAACGCCTCATTTCTGGGCATAAAATGAATTATCCTTACTTATTATATTCATAATTTAAAAGGATTGTCAATGAAAACAAGTTACGACTTCTCATAACTTGTTTTCTCAATACATTTCTTTATTTTTTACTTAAAATATTCATAACTTAGATATCCAAATACGTATAAATTAATCCGTGCCATCTTTTTTCTTCTTATTTTATCTAATTTCATTGTTCCCCTCCAACTGCATTAAATAAATGAAAGTTACTCATTTAAATAACCATTTTCTATTTCATATTTTGTGGGTTGTATGGCTCTTAATGTCATCAAGCACCAAGGTACTATTGTGACAACTGAGAAAAACATTAATGGTATAATCTCATTTCCAATAGTATATAAAGCATCTATATAAAAACCAAAAAGGGTCAAAAAATTAGCAACTCCATAAACAATCCATGCACAAATCATTCCAACCGACAGCCATCCTAGCATCCATTTTAATATAGACGACCAATGCGAATATATCCATGCTGAGTTTCTTGCAAAATATCTCATTATATTAGATTCATTTTTACCATAAACAATATATTTGCCAGCGAATCTTTTCTGACTGATTATTTCATTGATTTGTCTATTTAATTCATCTCCATCAAGTTTTGAATATCGTTCAATAACTTTTTTATAATTATATTTTTCCCCTTCTTTAACATCTCTTGCTGTTGGCATGGGAGCGCTGTTGCTGTCAGAATAAGACATAACTCTTAACAGATCACTTAAGAATTTCAGATAAATTTTATTATCATATACATATGTTTTATATTTTAACATTGGTCTATTATATTTTTCTAAAACATAACAATTAGCTAAAAATATAATCTTCTCAATATCCTCAATCGTTCTTTCCCTTAGACCAAAAGAGTAACTGCAAACGACAAAGTTATACATATATCCACGTGTAAAAAATGTTTTTTTATAAGAAAAGTTTCTTTCTTTAATAATTTCCATATATAAATCTTCAAATTTAATTTCCATTAGAAGTACCTCCCGATTACTCGATTATATTCCTTAATTTGTGGTCAAGCCTTATTTATTATCCATTCTATCATATCAGAAATTTTACCTTTTCAATCAACAAAGAAATCAATGACATCTATTCCCACATCTAAAATCAAACTAAATACCCATGCAAATGGTCCAATAAATGGTGCTCATAAAGGTTTTAAAATAGTAGCTGATACTTTTTTATTACTTTGTGAGTAACTTCTGCCATAAGATTTGAAACCAAACGAAATGGTGAAATTAAACCAAGTGCTAAGTTCATTACATTAGTTACTAGATCTACACCTAAACCTTTAAATATCTTTTCAAAAAGTTCACCTATTGTTTTTTGTTTACTATTTTTGTGAATCCATTTTTGAGTAATGTTCTAGCTTTTGTTCCCGGCCCTGTAGTATATCCGATCAAGTCTTTAACTGCTTGTTTCTTGCCAGATATTGTAATTAATTTTTGTATGACCCCTCCATCTTTAATATATACAACTTAAATAAAATTCATATTCCTTTAATATTAAATCCGTCAAATCCAACGAACTTAAGATTTGTCTTTTACCACCCTCTAATTCATGGACAAGATAATATGTTTTAGATGTCTTCCCTTTAAAAAGAATCTCTGGTTTATCAATCCCCATTTTTCCAATAACAAAACTAGATTCATCCAATACAGAATGATCACCGCTTGCTTTTAAATGTGGATTTTCTTTTATAAATTCTGAATCATTTAAATAAAAATAAAATGGAACTTTCTCATCAGATATTTTTGTTTCTATTGGCATTTTTTGCCAGGATAAGTATTCTAACAAATATCTATTTCTTTGTTGAACTGATTGTTTTAACCAATTGTCTATATGAGGCATATCAAGAATTGGTTTTAGAAATTCTAAGAAACCTAAATTGTCGTTATTGACAATTTCTATTTTCCAATGAGTTGCATTTTTAAGATTCTTGATTTGAGAATATTGGTTTTTATCAACATAAATATGAAGATTTTTAAATGATTCTAGTGGTTGGAAATCTTGAATTTGATTTTTATAAATGTGTAACTCTGTTAATTGTTTCAGTTCTGATAAAATGCTGATATCACTTATTTGATTATCACTTATATCTAAAACTTTGAGTTGTTTCAGATTTGATAAAAAGGATAAATCTTTTAAATGCGTTTGTGAAAGCATTAATTTTTTTAATTCATAACAATACATTAATGGCGTAAAATCATGAATTGTTGTGTATTTTGTTGCATTTAAAGAAGTTAGATGTGATGCGTATGATAAAACTTCTATATCATCTATAATCTTATAATCAATTCCCATAAAAGCATTTGATGGACAATATTTTGTAAAATCTAAAACTTTGATTTTTTGCATATCTTCAATTGTAACTGGAGTTAAAGGAGCACGAGAGAAAACATCATTAATATAATAGCGTAAACGTGCATTAGGTATCTCTAACCTTGTTCTTAAATCACGTTTTTCAATATTTTCATAAATATAGTGTCTATACTTTTTATCTTGTTTAAGAATATCTCTAACACATTCCCTGACTGTTTGTTGATCATGATGAAGATATTTTAAAATATCATTTATATAATCATCCAAATGATAAGCCAATATAGATAATGCTTGACATATAATATTTATTTGATGAGAAGATAAACAGACTTTGATTTCATCATAATAGTCTTGTAAATAATCTATTTGATAATTAATGATTAACTCTAACCAATATTCATATAGATGAGTCTCTTTTATATTTTTAAAGGTTTGATGAAGATAAAAACTTTGATTTGAATCATCTTCATAACAAAATAATGATGTTAAGTTCAATTGTTTGATGATATCAACCTGTTGCCAATCATTATACAATCTCTCTTTTGTTTGCTGAGAAAGCTGTTTAAACTTATATAAAGAATAAATTGTCAAATCAAAATCCACATCTAAATATTGTAATACTTCTTCTTCATTCCCCAAAAGTTGCGTTCCAAAGTATTGTGTATCATATCCATGACGCATCTCATTTAAAAAGCATGTATACCACTTGGTAAAAGAACTATAAAAACGCGGCATACATTCCAAGTGATCCATATCAATACTGACCATCTGACCTTTATATTCCCCTTGATAATATAATCCATGTAAAACATGTTCATCAACAACCAACAACAATAATCCTTTGCCATAATCATTCTGATTCATTTTAGCCCAATCTTCTTTTGTTATGGAAGGTGTGACAATAGGCTCCTCATTTATAAAATAATGAAAAACATTCTCTAATGATTGGATTCCACTAGAAGGTCCCACTCCACCATTACCAATTTGTTTTAAAAATTCTTTGTATTCTAACGGAATTTGAATATGATAATTATCTTCATATTTTTGAATGTCATGTTCTGTCAGTGGTTGCATAAATAACATATCAAACCCTTGTTGTTGAAGTTGTTCAATGAAATTCTTGATGTTCTTAATCAACTTGATCACCTCTTTTCTATTATGAAACAAATATAAAGAAAAAGCCAGTTATAATACTGGCTAAGCAAGAAACAATGCTACAATAAGAGGAATTGTAACAACTGATAATAACGTTGTCATAAAGACAGTCTTTGCAGCTAATGAAACATCTCCATCATATTCAGTAGCAAATAAAACAGCACTATTTGCAACTGGCATTGATATCATAATTAAAGTAATTCCTAAAATAAGGGGATCATGAATAAACATGTTTAATATTGGATATGCAATCACTGGAACAATAATTTGTTTAATAATTGTATAAGGATATATACGAATTTCACTAAAGACTTCTTTTAATGGAATATTGGCTAAAGTAGAACCAATCAAAAGCATAGCCATAGGCGTTGTGATATCTCCTATCATAGTTATGGTTGAAGAGAGAACATCTGGTAATGTGATTTTTGTAAAATAAATCAATAACGCTATTAAAGAGGCAACAACACCAGGTGATAGTAAATTCTTAGGATCCAATTTGACTTTTTGCCCCGTTCCATAATTCATAATCATAACGCCACCAGTAAAAACAAATAAATTGAATATCATATTAAAAATAGCTGTAAAGAAGACTGCTTCATTTCCAAATATTGCTTTCATAACTGGAAATCCCATAAATCCAATATTAGAAAAAACTGTCATAAATATGTATAACCCTTGTTGTGGCAGAGGAACCCGCACGACTTTAACAATGATATATCCTAAAACTGGCATAATCAAATAAATTGCAAAGCCGACTATAAATACAAATAAAATATCATTAAGTCCTTGTGTCACAGTTGTGGACAAAACAGATGAAACAATCATCGCGGGTGTTGTTACTGATAGTAATAATGTTGTTAATTTTTTGTTTAAATCAACATCTAATAATTTGATTTTAAATAAGAAATATCCCAAAGCAATGACCAAAAACAATTGTATCATCTGCATTAAAATTACACGAATATCCACAACTTATCCCCCTAACCTTTCAATCCATTCGCTTGTCTTTCCATGTTTTCTACCACAACATCATAGATTTCTCCAAGTGCCGCAGCATATTCTAAAACCTTCCAAGGTTCATTGGTATGATAGTGAATCTTAATCAATTCATCATCTCCGACGGCCAATAAACAATCTCCTTGAAAATTCTCAGTAATATAATCATTAATTTCATCTTCATTTAAGTTTTGACCTTCAATTAATAATTGTGTATCAAATTTATATTCTAACATTATTCTTCTCCTTCAAATAAGCAAGCTCCATTTGTTTCAATCACATGCTTATACCAATCAAATGATTTCTTTTTGTATCGTTTATATGTTCCATTTCCTTCATCATCACAATCTACATAAATGAAACCATAACGTTTACTCATCTGTTTTGTTGATTCACTCACAATATCAATACATCCCCAAGATGTATATCCCATTAAATCTACTCCATCTATTTCTATTGCATTTAACATTTCCCTAAAATGTGCATCAAAATAATCAATACGATATTGGTCATCTACTGTTCCATTAACCAATTTATCCTTAGCTCCTAAACCATTTTCAACAATAAATAATGGTTTTCTATAACGATCATATA
>UPXV01000057.1 GCA_900538465.1 uncultured Erysipelotrichaceae bacterium | reverse complement strand
GCCTTATTTTAGATATAAACAATTTCCCTTATATATTTTTATTTTCAGATTATCATCCTCCACTTTCTTAATGACAATTTAAAAACTGATATAATGCTCCTATCAAATTAGAATGATTGTGATATAAACATGGTTCAACCCATGGCTTCACAACATTAAATCGACTCTTAAACATCTCTTGACTTATTTCTTCAATATATTCAAAAAGTAAAGATTGAGCACTGATTCCTCCACCAATGACAAACTTTTCAGGATCAAAGATTGCCTGTAAATTATAAATTTGACGAACTAAAATTCTTACAAAATCTTTAATACCTTCTTGAACTTTTATATTTCCTTGCTTTGCCATTTCAAAGATTTCAACTCCATTATAGATATCTGTAGTTTCTAAACGCTTTTGCACACATATTAATAAACCATCTATCCCATTTTCTTGGCACCAAAGTTTTTCACTATCAGTACTTACAAACGAAAACTCTCCTCCAAAAAAATGTTTTCCATAATGAACACGACCATCTTTAATAAGACATCCTCCTATTCCAGTGCCTAAAAGGATAACAACACCATCATCAATTCCTTTTAAATTTCCAAAACCCAATTCAGCTTGCGCCGCACATTTGGCATCATTACCAATTGTAATTGGACAACGACAACGTTTTTGCAAAGCTTCCACAATGTTGATATCATGAATATAAAGCAATGCTCCTCCTGTATAACAATAACCTGTTTGTGGATTCAATATTCCCGGCATACTTATAGCAATACCTTCAATTATTTCTTTATATTGATCATAGATTTGCCCAATTGTCTCAATAAAGTTTTCTAAAGTATCCATAGGTGTAGGTATTGACGAATGTTCATATATCTGAGCCTCTTCATCCATCAAAGCATATTTAATAGAACTTCCACCAATATCCAATACAAGATAACGCATTATAATATCTCTCCTTGGTTTGCTATGACTTGTTTATACCATTCAAAAGAGTCCTTTTTACTTCTTTGTAAAGTGCCTGATCCATCATTGTTTTTATCAACATAAATAAATCCATATCTTTTTTTCATTTCTCCAGTAGAGAAACTCACACAATCAATGCATCCCCAAACGGTATAGCCTAACAAATCAACACCATCAATATCAACAGCCTTTTTCATTTCTTGGATATGTTCTCTTAAATAATCTATACGATAACTATCATGAACGAAACCATCTTCATCTTTTTCATCAATTGCTCCAAAGCCATTTTCAACAATGAATAATGGTAATTGATAACGGTCATATAACCAATTTAAAGTATATCTTAATCCCTTAGCATCTATTGGCCAACCCCATCTGGTTTTTTGAATATATGGATTATCACATAAATCTTGAGATTCATCATAATCAAGATTTTCATCACCATTGCCTTTTGTAACAAATGACATATAATAACTCAATCCAATATAATCAACACATCCTTGTTTTAAGATTTCTTCATCTTCTTTTGTAAAATCAAGGTGATATTTTTTTCTTTCAAAGAAAGTTTTCATATAACCAGGAAGTTTCCCTCTCACATGAACATCTAGATACCAAAAACGTTTATGGTTCGCTCCAACAGCTTTTAACATATCATCTGGATGACATGAATAAGGATAAATAGGTGTCATAGCCATCATACAACCAATTTGTAGATTTGGATTTATTTGATGTCCTATCTTAACTGCCATAGCACTTGCGATTAATTCATATAAAGAGGCTTGATAAACAATTTCTTCTCTATCTTCATTTTCTTTAAAAAGAATACCAGAATTGGTAAAGACAGAAACATCTGAACGATAATTTGCTTGATTGTTAATCTCATTGAATGTCATCCAATATTTCACTTTATCTTGATATCTTTCAAAGCAAACTTTAGCAAATCTTGTAAAGAAATCAATGAGTTGTCGATTTCTCCACCCACCATATTTTTTTACTAACCCAAAAGGCATTTCAAAATGCGAGAGTGTAATGACGGGTTGAATATCATTTTTTAATAATTCATCAAATAAATCATCATAGAATTTTAATCCTTCTTCATTTGGTTGACTTTCATCACCTTGAGGAAAAATTCTTGCCCATGAAATAGATGTTCTAAAACATTTAAATCCCATTTCTTTAAACAAAGCAATATCTTCTTTATAATGATGATAAAAATCAATGGCTTCATGATTAGGATAATAATATTCATCCATAATTGTTTCTGTAATGATACGTGGTTTTTGATGGCTTCCTACAGTCATCATATCAGAAACATTTAATCCTTTTTTACCTTCTTTATAACCACCTTCAACTTGATGGGCGGCAACAGCACCGCCCCATAAAAAGTCTTTACGCATTCATTTCACCTTCAGCTTGTTCTGCTTTTAAAGCCGCTTTTGTACTTGCCATAACAAAAGGCATATAAATAAGAGTGCTGACAGCTACACATACAAATCCAACAACTAATGATAAAATATTATTAGCTCCTGAACCTAAGAATGGAATCAAGAATCCTGGAGTTGTCCATGCAACACTGTAAGCCACTGGTGGAATAATTTCAAAAACAGAAACACATAACCAACCAATGATATTACATACAACTGGAGACAAGATAAATGGTATGATGTACATTGGATTCATAACAAGAGGGAATCCAAAGATAATTGGTTCATTAATATTAAATAAACCAGGTGCTAAAGACATTTTAGCAATTTGATATTGTGCCTTATTCTTTCGCCCAACAATAAACATTGCAATAATCAAACCTAATGTTGCTCCTGAACCACCAGTATTTCCAAACGCATCATTAATTGATGCCCAGTTAATTGGGAAAGGTGCTCCCCAAGCTGATCCATGAGCAGCAACATAAGCTAAATTTGCATTTGCTTGTTCTGTGAAAATCACTGAACGTAATGCACTTAGTGTATTTGGACCATGAATACCTAAAATCCATAAAAATTGTTGAACAACAACAAATGTTAAAATTGTTCCCATAGAGCTTCCAAGTGATGTTAATGGCGCTTGAATAGCATTATAAATCAAAACTTGAATACCATCAGGTGTTACTTTTGCAAAAATAAAGTTCACTAAACCAGTCACTGCCATAACAATCATAATAGGAATTAATAAGTTAAATGATTTAGATACAGCAGGTGGTACCATTGCTGGCATTGAAATACGTAATTTTTCATTTCTACCAAGTCTCACTAATAATTCAGCACTTAATAAACCAACAAATAAAGCAACGAATAAACCTTGTGCTCCAAAATATGTTGTCATTAATCCGCTTCCACTTTTATCAGCAAATTCTCTAGCACCAGGATAAAGAATAAAATAAGATGCTAAAGATGTAATTCCACATAAAACTTTATCCCCATGCATTTCTTCAGCTAATTGATAAGCCACTAAGAACGCAATTAATAAAGCTAAAATATTTGTTGTCCCATTAATAACAGAACTTAAAACAGCTTGATAATCAGTTAAATTTGGAATCAAATCTCTTAAATGTAAAAGACTAGCCACGAATCCTGTAGGATCCAAAAATACATAGTTAATCAATAATACCATTGATCCAGCCATTGTTAATGGAAATGATAATGTAAACGCATCACGAACTGCTGCCACATGACGTTGTCCATTAATTTTAGCTGCAATAGGAACAAAATAACGTTCCATAAATTCTTGCATTTTTTCCATGCATTGTTTCCTCCCTGTTTTTATTTAAACATCAAAGATAATATTTTGTAACCGGTTTCTATCTTATCTTCGCTAGTATTATAACAAACCCCTAAAAACAAAAAAAGAGCCTAAGCCCTTTCATAAAATCGGTTCATTTTTTTGAATTTTTTACATTTTTGTAACATTTTGTCACATTTGTGATAAACACATTTTTGCTAAATTTTCTATAATACTTATTGCAGGAACTTGTGATGTCATTTCAATATTCATCACTTTTTTACGATTGATATAATAAGGTATAGTCAAATCACTCATTCTTGCAATTGTACTTGTTGTTGTCGTTGTAATGGCAATGATTTGGCTTCCCAATCTTTTACAAGCTTGTAATTCCCTAATGACTTCTTTTGTTTCGCCAGAAACCGATAGTGCAATAACAACTGCTGTTTCTCCAGGAAATTGGATCTTATAGTAAGGATCATTAATTGCTGAAGCATACTTCCCATAATTAGAAAATCTTCTTGCCCCATATTGTCCTACAATCCCCGAATCACCAATTCCTAAAAATAAGATTGTATCTGCATTCGCTAACATAATAACGGCTTCATTAAATAATTTTTGATAATAATCCGTATCAAATTTTCTTAAGCAATTGATAACTTCTAAAAAATCATAATCTTTAAAGTTTGTTTCATTTCTTAAAGTTCTTTTATAAGCATACTTAAATTCTTTAAACCCTTCATACCCTATTTTATGACAAAATCTCAAAATTGATGTTGTTGAAGTTGGAATTTCATTTGCTAAATCCCTAATGCTCATATAGGGTAATTGAAGTTCATGATTTATAATATACTCATATATTTTTAATTCTAATTGATTAAAAGTTTTGACTTGTTCTTCATCAAACATAATATCACCTACTTTTTAACATTATAACAAAAATATCTATTATGAAAAGAAATAGGTTGTCGTTTCTTTAATTTTCTTTATAATGAATATGAAGGAGGAAGAAACTATGGATATACCTCATATACTTGTTGTAGATGATGAAAAAGAAATTACTGATTTAATAGAAATTTATTTAACTCAAGAAGGATACCTTGTTGAAAAAAGATATAATGCTTTAACATTATTAGATGATATTCAAAACAATCATATTGATCTTGTCATTTTAGATATTATGATGCCTGAAATAGATGGAATACAAGCATTAAAAATGATTAGAGAAAAATACAATATCCCTGTTATTATTGTGTCAGCCAAGACAGCAGACAACGATAAAATCGAAGGATTATTAACAGGGGCAGATGATTATATCAGCAAACCATTTAACGCTATGGAATTGGTTGCTCGTGTAAAATCACAATTACGTCGTGCTCATGTCTTTAATAAACCTGTGCATGATTCTTCTCATATTATTGAAGCTGGCGATTTAATCATTGATATTCAAAAGAAATCTGTAACATTAGATAATCAACCTTTAGCTCTTACAAGAATTGAATATGAAATTTTGGTTTTACTAGCAAGTCATCCTGGTACTGTTTTTTCTATCGAAGATATTTTTGAAAAGATTTGGCATGAAAAGTCAACAAATTCTAATAATACAATTATGGTTCATATTAGAAAACTTAGAGAAAAGATTGAAAGGCAACCTCGTAATCCTCGTCATATTAAAACTGTTTGGGGAATTGGTTATAAATTTGATCTATGATTAAAAAAATAAGAAGATTATTTATGAGTAGCTTTCGATGGCGACTCTTTATTAACTTAATTGTCGCTTATATTTTAACTTTTCTAATTTATAGTGCCATTGTTATTGTATTAGAAAGTTTTCATATATTTGGCATCTCTATAGAAATCAAATACTTTATTGCCTTTATCATTTCATTATTTATTTTTGTGATTATATTTTTTGATTTAATGAATATTACTTTAAAATATATTAGTGTTTTAAGTGGAACAATTCAAGAAGTGACGGCTGGACATTATGATGTAGAAGCTCCCATTGAATACGATGATGAATTAGGTTTATTAGCCGCTAATATCAATGCCCTAGCAAAAACTCTTGAAGATAAGGAAAAAGAAGGCGAAATTCTAAAAGAAAATGAAAGACTGGCTTTTGATGCAGAACGTAATGCTGAAAAGCAAAAGAATGATTTAATTACAAATGTTGCTCATGACTTAAGAACACCTCTTACAACAATTGTTGGTTATTTGGAATTAATCAAAAACAACCAACAATTATCAAAAGAAGATATTCAAAAATATTCCACTGTTGCTTATGAAAAATCTAAGAGATTACAAGGTATGATGGATGATTTATTTGAGTTTACAAGTCTTGATCAAGCCAATATTAAATTACATATGATTACAATCAATATATCAGAATTGGTTTTACAAATGGTTGATGAATTTTATCCAACTTTTCAAGAACATCATTTGACTCCAGTTATCAATATCAGTCAACCTAATTTATTTATTAAAGGTGATGGTCAGTTGATTGCAAGAGTTTTTGATAATTTATTATCTAATGCTGTAAAATATGGCGAAGATGATCATGAAATCAAAATTGAAGTCTTAAATGATGAACAGAATATTACAATTAAGATTATGAATTATGGAAATCCTATTGCTAAGGAAGATTTACCATACATTTTTGAAAAATTCTATCGTTCTGATACCTCTCGTTCCTCTTCAACAGGAGGAACAGGGTTAGGACTTGCAATTGCGAAAAATATTGTTCAAATTCATAATGGTCAAATTTTTGCAACAAGTCATAAAAACAAAACAACTTTTGTTGTTGTTTTAAATCGATTACAAATACCAGACGAGAATAAAACATCTAAGTAAATGAAATTCTTAGATGTTTTTTTTATATTCTATAAGCTTTTAATAATTTTCACTCATTCTTTCAAAGAAGGCTTTAGGATATCCACAAACTGGACATCTTTCAGGTGCTTCTTCACCTTCATAGATGAATCCACATTGTCTACATTTCCATCCTTTTGGTACATCACCTTTGAATGTTTTTCCTTCTTTATAGTTCTTTAATAATCTTAAATAACGTGCTTCATGCGATTTTTCTACTTTAGCAACATTTTCAAATTGAATAGCTAATTCTTCAAAACCTTCTTCTCTTGCTTCTTTAGCCATTCTTGCATACATGTCAGTCCATTCTTCATGTTCACCAGCAGCTGCAACTTCTAAGTTTTCATCAGTTGCACCAATACCATGAAATTCACGAAACCACATTTTGGCATGTTGTTTTTCTTGATTTGCAGTTTCTTCAAAAATCGCTGCGATTTGTTCCATTCCTTCTTTTCTTGCCATTTGAGCAAAATAAGTGTATTTATTTCTCGCTTGAGATTCTCCAGCGAATGCTTCCATTAAATTCTTTTCAGTTTTTGTTCCTGCATATTTTGAAGTTTTATTTTCCTGATCATTGATTGGTAATAAATCCAAAAGATCTTGAGCTGTCTTTTTTATATTTTCATCATCAACTGTATCTATAATCATTTGTAATAAATCATGGGTATTTTGACTTTGAGGTAACATATATCCTACTTCTCTTGCTAAGTCTTCTGCCATAACACGATTGGAAGTTTCTAAAGCTTGAGCCAATTGGATAACAATTGTATTATCACTATGTTCTTTTAAATACTTTGCTTTTGATAACTGAATGGATTTACTCTTTATTAAACGATGTAAATCTTCGACCACTTGGTTTTCTTTTCTTTGTTGTGGTGGATAATCATATGGAACCAATGATAAAGCATGAGATGGACATGATTGTACACACATTCCACATCCTATACATTTTGTTGCATCAATTTGACCGTTTTCGGTATCACTTGCACCTGTTGGACAAACATATAAACATAAACAATCTTTTGTACATAATCTTATATTACGTAATGCTCTGAATTGACTCATAGTGTTGCACCTCTTTTCGCTTCATGAATTTTTAATTTTGGGACCTTACATACAGGACATATATCAGGTGCTTGATCTCCAATATAAACAAATCCACAGATTTCGCAAACAAAAACCTTTGTATCTTTCACTAAATTTTCTTGAACTTGTTGATATCTTTCTACTACAGACAATAACATATTTGTAGATTTTTCACTCCAAACAAGAGCACGTTTTGCTCCACGATCTTTTTGACTGTCAGCACTTTGATGAGCCAATGGATAATTCTCATTTAAATCCATAGACAAATCAGCTTGTATATCTGACAGGGAATCTATTGATATATCTTCTGATTCTTCTTGATAATAATCAGCCAATGTTTGAAATAGTGCTTGTTCTTTTAAAAGATACTGTTTTTCACAACCTTTTGCTAGGTTAGATAAAAGAATGCTCATTTCCATGGAAGACCATTGTTGATCAACCTTTTGTCTCTTTATTTCTTTTTTTACTTCTTCTTGTACTGGTTGAAAAGCACTTTTAGGTGCTTTACAAATTGGACATACCCATGTTGAATCTAAATCTTTAAATAGAGTATGGGCAGGAATATTTGAACTTTCAATCCCAACATCCTCATCATAAATAAATCCACAAACCATACACTTATACTTTGCCATATTTCATTCCTCCTTATAGCAACGTCATTGTAAACGCTTTCTTTCTATTGTAAAAATAGAGAGTCTACGTATGAGACTCTAAATTTTATGAAAATGGCTTGCATCAACTTTACATATTGGACAAATATAATCCTCTGGTAAAGTTTCACCCTCATAAATAAATCCACACACATCACAGCGCCAACCCTGTTTTTGAGTTTCTTCAATATATGAAGGGGCGCTCTTTGGTGTTGTTCCGTTTTTCTTTTCATGATATGCACTATACGTTAAAACTGTTTCATCACTTAAAGTCTTCGCATCAACAACTTCTGAAATAAACATAATATGTGTTCCCACATCAACTTTTTGTTTAACGCGACAAACAAACATCGCAGCACTGTCTTGTTTTAAATATTTCACTCCATTTTCATCAATTCCATAATCTATACCTTCAAATTTATCAATATCTTTTCCACATTGAAAACCAAATTGACGGATGACTTCCATAGAAACTTTTTCCAAAAGAACACTTACATTAAACACACCACTTTTTTCAAGAATCTGTGTTGTATAGTTCTCTTTATTTAATGTCACACAAACTTGTGAAGGTTCAGCAGTCACTTGTGTCATTGTATTGATAACACAACCACTTTCATGTTCTCCATCATTTGTTGTGACAATATATAATCCATAAGTTAATTTAAAAAATGCTTTTGTATCCATAACAATACCTCCTATGACTTAGTATACCACTTTTCTTATAAAATAAATAGTAATAATTACTATTAACATATTTTTTTATAATTATCTATTTCTTTGAGATTGCTTTTTTACCTATGAAAGAGTACAATTACTTCGATTAATACAAAATAAAGAGAGGGACAATTCATGAAAATGTATAAAGACATGAACCATGAGGAATTAATAAACTTACATAGAGATTTATTAAATCAATATCAACAAATGAAAGATTTACATTTAAATCTTAATATGGCAAGGGGAAAGCCAGACTTGAATCAAATTCATTTATCATTAGATATTCTAGATACAGTTAACAGCCAATATAATTTTCAAAATAAAATAGAATATTGTAACTATGGAATACTAGATGGTATTTTAGAAGCCAAAGAATTTTTTGCAAATATGTTAGAAACAATACCAGAACATATTATTGTTTATGGAAATTCAAGTTTAACAATTATGTTTGATCAAATCAGTCGTGGATATACACATGGATACTTAGGAGAAAAACCTTGGTGTCAATTAGAAAAAATAAAATTCTTATGTCCTGTTCCTGGATATGATCGTCATTTTGCGATTACTGAGCATTTTGGTTTTGAAATGATTAATATCCCTATGAATGATAATGGTCCTGATATGGACTTAGTGGAACAATATGTCAACAATGATGAAAGTGTAAAAGGAATATGGTGTGTTCCTCAATATGCCAATCCTTCAGGTATTACATATTCAGATGAAGTTGTTCAAAGATTTGCGCATTTAAAACCAGCAGCTAAGGATTTTAGAATTTTTTGGGATAATGCTTACTTAGTTCATCATTTATACCCTTCTCATCAAGAACATGTTTCTAATATTTTAAAAGCTTGTGATGATGCTGGTCAACCTGATCTTGTTTTTGAATTTTGTTCAACATCAAAAGTCACATTACCTGGTGCTGGAGTTGCTGCACTGGCTACATCTATTGAAAATAAAAAAGATATTTTAAAACATATGACAATTCAATGTATTGGACATGATAAAATCAATCAATTAAGACATGTTGAATATTTTAATAAAGTAGAAAGTCTACAAACACACATGGCTAAACAAGCTGATTTATTAAGACCAAAGTTTGAAGCTGTTTTAGAAATCTTTGATCAAGAGTTGTCAGGTCTTGGTATAGGTCAATGGACAAAACCACTAGGTGGCTATTTTATCTCTTTTGACGCTTTACCATATTGTGCAAAAGAAATCGTTCAAAAATGTAAAGAAGCTGGAGCATTATTGACAAATGCTGGGGCAACATATCCTTATGGAAAAGATCCATTAGATACAAATATTAGAATTGCACCATCATTTCCAACATTAGAAGAATTAAAACAAGCTGCAAAGCTATTTACACTTTGTGTAAAACTTGTTAGCGTAGAAAAATTATTAAAAAATGGCTAAAAAGCCATTTTTTTGTTAAAAATATTAAAAAGGATATTGACTAATACTGTAAAACTTGTTATATTATATGAGCATCATTATTGGGATATAGCCAAGCGGTAAGGCAACAGACTTTGACTCTGTCATTTCCCTGGTTCGAATCCAGGTATCCCAGCCATTTGGAGGTTTAGCTCAGTTGGGAGAGCATCTGCCTTACAAGCAGAGGGTCAGCGGT
>UPXV01000056.1 GCA_900538465.1 uncultured Erysipelotrichaceae bacterium | reverse complement strand
GAGCGCCTGCTTTGCACGCAGGAGGTCAGCGGTTCGATCCCGCTAAGCTCCACCAATTGAAAATGAAACGTTACGGATGTAACGTTTTTCTTTATATAGGAGGAAAAAAACAATGGAAAAATATATAAGTGCCATCATCATTAGCTTTTTTATTTATGGTTTTGCTGGCTGGATTTGGGAATCGTTTATTTGTCCTTTGGCAACTGGAAATAAGATTAAAAATAGTGGTTTTTTAGTAGGTCCTATTGTTCCTATTTATGGTGTTGGTGCAATTGTTGTTTCTTTGTTGTTTTCTCCTGCAGAAAGTTATTTATCAATCTTTATTGAAGGGGCATTTGTTGCTTGTGTTATTGAATATTTGACCTCTTGGGCCATGGAAGCAATGTATCATCGTCGTTGGTGGGATTATTCTGATAGAGCGTTTAATGTCAATGGAAGAGTCTGTTTAGAAGGCTTTTTGATCTTTGGGTTGTTTAGTGTTGTCGCTGTGAAGTTTATTCAACCTTATTTGTTATCTCAAATTATGATACATGGAATGATTCAATTGATTATTATGGCAACGATATTATCAACAATTTTATGTGTTGATTTTGTGTTTACAGTTATTTCTTTAGCTCATTTAGAAGAACGTTTGGATAAATTTATGAAAGATGTTGAAGAATATGCTCAAAAAGCATTGAATGGATTTGAAGAAAGTCGTAAGAATGCTGGTGATATTATAGAAATGATTAAGGCTAATGATTTTCAAACATATAAGAAGTTATTTGATGGTCGAAAATTAGTTGAACATCGTTTGTTAAAGGCCTTTCCTCATTTAATGAATAAGAATAAGAAATAGGGAGAAGTTATGAGAAAGTTTTTTGGGAATAAGACATTTTATAAAGTGACTTTAGCAATTGCTTTACCAATTATGGCACAGCAATTTGTGACAAGTTTTGTAAATTTGATTGACAATATTATGATTGGGAGTGTTGGAAGTTTAGCACTAACATCTGTTACTGTTGCGAATCGTATTTATTTGATATTTAATTCAACAATGTTTGGAATTTGTGGAGCAGCAGGTATTTTTATTGCTCAATATTATGGGGCAAAAGAACATCAAAAGTGTCAGAAAGTTTTAAATATTAATTTGGTATGTGGGATTTTAGTGGCATGTTTATTTGTTGTGGCATTATTATTTATACCAAGACAATTGATTGAAATCTTTTCTAAAGATTCAAGAGTTATTGAAGAAAGTTTAAAATATGTACAATTTGCATTGTTAACGTATATCCCATATGCTTTTAGTTTTAGTGTTATGATGGCATTACGTGCTGTAGGGATTAATAAAATTCAATTAATTGTCGGTTCATTGACGGTTGCTATCAATACATCATTAAATTATTTATTGATATTTGGTCATTTTGGTTTTCCACAATTAGGGGTTCAAGGTGCTGCTATTGCAACAACTATAGCAAGATTAATTGAGATGTTAATTTATTTGTTTATTTTATTACGTCAAAAACATTATTTTCATTTTGCTTTATATGAATTGTTTCATCTTGATCATGGTTTGATTCGTTCTATGGTTAGAAAAGCAATTCCTTTAACAGCTAATGAGATTTTCTTTTCACTTGGTTTAGCAATGATTTTCCTATCTTATATGCGTTGTGATGAAAGTTTAATTGCTGCTATTAGTGTTGTGGATACTGTTATGCAAATTGCTTATATTATTTTTGGAGGATTATCAAGTGCTGTTTCTATTTTGATTGGGAATCGTTTGGGAGCTAATCAGATTAAAGAGGCTAAGGAGAATGCTTATAAATTGTTGGCTTTTGGTGTGATGATTGGAATTGGAATTGGCGTTATTTTTATTTCTATTGCACCAGTAATTGCTTCTTTTTATAATGTGGAAGAGATCATTAAAGAGACTATTGTTTCTTTATTATCAATTAAATCAACGTTATTGCCAATTTATGTTTATAATGTTTGTATTTTCTTTACATTAAGAGCAGGTGGAGATACATTTTCAACAATGTTGATGGATTCAGGATTTTTATGGTGTGCAGGTGTTTTAATTTCAACTGTTTTATCTGTCTTTTTTGAAATTCCATTGGTTTTACTTTTTACAATTGTTGAAGCATGTGATATATTAAAATTGTTTGTTGCGACATATTTCTTCAAAAAGGGAAGATGGGCAAAAAATATGACATTAGCTCAATAATGAGTTTGTAGGAGGAATAAGGATGGCAAGAGCGTCACAAAGAGAAAATTATGTTGTGAAGACATTAAATGGAATGGCTTATGGATTTTTTGCAAGTTTGATAATTGGAACGATTCTCAAACAAATTGGACAAGCTGTTCATTGGTCTGATTTGGTGACTTGGGGGACTATGGCAAGCTATTTGATGGGACCGGCAATTGGGGTTGGAATTGCATTTGTTTTAGATGCAAAAGGATTAAATATGATTGCGGTAGTTATTGCTGGAGCTATTGGTGCGGGAACTTTTTCAGTTAGTCAAGGACATGTCACTGTAGCAACTGGGAATCCTGTTTCAGCATATTTGGCTGTTATTTTGGCTGTTGAAGCAACACGTTTAATTCAGGATAAAACACCCTTAGATATTTTATTGGTTCCATTTACATCTATTTTATGTGCTGGACTCATTACAAAATTTATTGGACCATATATTACACAATTGATTGTTTGGATTGGTGATTTGATTAATCAAGGTGTCAATATGCAACCTATTCTTATGGGAATGATTGTTTCTGTTCTTATGGGGATGGCATTAACGGCTCCAATTTCATCTGCTGCTATTGGAATTATGTTAGGATTAAATGGTTTGGCGGCAGGTGCTGCACTTGCTGGATGTTGTGCACAAATGGTAGGTTTAGCCATTATGTCAATGGATGATAATACAATTGGTGATGTGATTGCGATTGGTGTTGGAACAAGTATGTTACAGTTTAAAAACATTGTGAAACGTCCAATTATCTGGTTACCACCCATTGTCGCAAGTCTTATCACAGGAGTGATATCAACAGCAATCTTAGGCATCCGATGTAGTGCTGTTGGTTCTGGTATGGGAACAGCAGGCTTGGTTGGATTATTAGAGTGTATTCAAGTGATGGGATCATCTTATTGGTTACCACTTGTGATTATTGATGTCATTGCTCCAATGGCTATTTGTTGGAGCATGTATAAAGCTTTTAGAAAATTGAACTATATAAAAAGTGGAGACATGAAATTAACAAAATTATAAATCATCTTCGGATGATTTTTTCTTTTCTTTGTGACTTAAAACATATATAATGAAACTGGTGAGAAAAATGAAATTAGAACAATTATTAAATGAAATAGAGTATAAATTATTACAAGGTGATTTATCACAAGATGTGAGTCAAATTGATTATGATTCAAGATTAGTAAAAGAAAATAGTCTTTTTGTTTGTATTCCTGGAGCTCAAGTTGATGGGCATACATTTATTGATGATGTTGTTTTTAAAGGAGCAAAAGTGATTGTTGTAGAAAGAGAAGTTGAAATGAAATCTGGGATTACATATATTCAAGTTTCTAATGCAAGAATGGCTTTAGCACTTTTGTCATGTGCTTTCTTTGATCATCCAAGTCGTAAAATGACAGTGATTGGAATTACTGGAACAAAAGGAAAAACGACAACTTCTTATATGATGGAATCAATCTTAGAAAAAGCAAATAAAAAAGTTGGCATTATTGGGACTATTGGTTCTATTGTGAATGGAAAATTTCAAAAAACGAAAAATACAACCCCTGAATCTTTTGAATTACAAAGATTAATGAATGAGATGGTTGAAAGTGGTTGTAAATATTGCGTTATGGAAGTATCTTCACAAGGATTGATGCTTCATCGTGTTGCTGGAATAGATTTTGATTATGGTGTTTTTACTAACTTGTCACCAGATCATATTGGTGAACATGAACATTCATCATTTGAACATTATATGTCATGTAAAAAAATGTTATTTCAAATGTGTAAAGTTGGGATTTTTAACCAAGATGATGAACATTATCAAGATATGATTGAAAATGCTAAATGTGAAATAAAAACATATTCTCTTCATCATGAAAGTGATTTAAAAGCATCACATATTCAGTTATCAAGAGGCCAAGGAACTCTAGGTGTTTCATTTCAAACAAGTGGTATTGTTGATGCTTCTTTTGAAACAGATATTCCTGGACGTTTTAGTGTCTATAATTCTTTGGTAGCCATTATGATTTGTCATTTACTCAATATTGAAACCAAATACATTCAATCTGCATTAAAGCAAGTCCGTGTTAGAGGCCGTGTTGAAATTGTTCCTGTAGAACAAGATTACACAGTGATGATTGATTATGCTCATAATGCTTTGTCATTTGATAGTATTTTAGAAACAATATCAGATTACCATCCACATCGCATATATTGTGTATATGGAGCTGGAGGACATCGTGATGTTAAACGTCGTTATGATGTTGGTGAAATTGTTGCGAAATACCAAGCTTTTTCCATTTTAACAGCAGATAACCCAAGAGGAGAAAATATTCATTCTATCTGTGAAGATATTGTTACAGGTATTAATCGTATTGGTGGTGAATATATCATTATTGAAGATCGTCAAGAAGCCATTCATTATGCCTTGTCACATGCTCAAAAAGATGATGTTATTTTGTGTTTAGGTAAAGGACATGAAGATTATCAAATTATTGATAAGGAGCCATTACCATTTAGTGAAAAAGAAATTATTGAAGAATATTTTAAATAAAGGACTAGAAAAGACTTTTTTGGCATATAGTATCTTGGTGATACATATGAAAAAAGTCTTTTTTTCTTTAACAGCAATCATACTTTTATCAGTTATATTTTATATTTCTAAACAACCACGTATTCATTTTATTCAAGATGAAATTCATCTATCATTATATGATGAAGTAGAACCCTATGAATATATTGAAAGAGTCTCTCATATCAATATTCAAGAAATGAAAGTCAATAATCGTGTCAATAATAAAAAATTAGGAGAATATCAAATTGATTATCTCTATAGAGATAAAACATTTTCTTTAAAAGTTTTTATTGATGATACAATGCCACCCCAATTTGAAACCATCAATACAACAATATTAAGAAATGATACGGTTGATCCTCAATCATTAGTTAAAAATATTCAAGATGATTCTAAAACAATTGTTTATTTTAAAGAAGATTATTTATTTAATGAAATCAAGACTTATAAAGTGTGCATTGTTGTTGAGGATGCTTATGAAAATAAAACAGAAAAAAATGCATATGTTTTAGTGGAAGCAAAAGATCAAGAACCTCCTAGAATTGAAGGTATAGATGATTTAACAATTCTTATTGGCGATAAAATTGACTTAAAAAAAGGTGTTACTGTTAAGGATAATCATGATAAAAACCCAACACTCACAATTGATGATTCCAATTTAAATATTCGCAAAATTGGAGAATATGAAGTCTTTTATCATGTTGAAGATAATGCTGGAAATAAAGAAACATATACTAGAAATATAGAAGTTTTAAGTCAATATGATAATCGTGAAGCAAAACAAGATGGTAAAAAAATTTGTTATTTAACATTTGATGATGGACCATCACAAAATACTCCAAAGATTTTAAAAATACTAGATGAGTACCATATCAAAGCCACCTTTTTTGTAACAGGGACCTCACCAAAAGATGCTCATTATATCAAAGAAGCTTATCAAAAAGGACATACAATTGGATTGCATACGTATAGTCATGATTATGAGTATATTTATGGTTCCCTTAAAAACTATATTAGTGATTTAAATAAGATTAAAGAATTAGTCTATCAACAAACAGGTGTTTATACAACCTATATTCGTTTCCCAGGTGGTTCTAGTAACTTGGTTTCTAAAAAATATAATCATGGCATTATGCGTAGATTAACTCATAAGGTAATTGATTTGGGTTACCAATATTATGATTGGACAAGTATTAATGGAGATGGTGAAGGAATTAAAACAGTAAGAGGATTAAAGAAAAAAGCAGTTGAAGAAATAGGTGATAAAGAAGATATTATGTTTTTAATGCATGATAGTGCTAATCAAGAAAACACAGTCAAAGCCCTTCCTAGTATTATTGAGTATCTTATTAAAAAAGGTTATCAATTTGAAGCTGTTGAAAATGATACTCCTACTTTTCATCATACTGTTCAAAATTAATATAACCGTTGGATTTATAAAATTGAAAGAACTTATCATAGAAAGGAACATGGTGTTTTTGTCATGTGTTCTTTTTATTTTCAAAATTTAAAAAAATAAAAAAAGTTGCTTCAAAAAAAAGAAAAATGAAAAAAATCTTTGTATATATATAGTGAGGGAAGTTTTTTTTAAAAAGAAGAGGATATTTACATAAAGCAAATATTGTGCTATATTGGTTATGAGAAAACCTTGCTTTTGTAAATATCACTTCTCCAATCCTATTTATGAAAGCGAGGTGAGTATATTTGTTTGGAAAAAAGATCAGATATTTAGAGGCTATTGAAAACTTTACCCTTATGGATGATATCTTCATGAGAGTTGTCTTCAAGGATAAGGATTGTGTTCAATTATTACTTGATACCATTTTTAAGGAGCACATTGATATTGCATTGTTTGAGACACAGTATGATCTTACGAATCTTTATGGCAGATCACTACGTGTTGATATTCTTGTTGAAACAATGGATGGAAGATTTATCAACATTGATGTTCAAAACGATAAGGAAGGTGCACATCCAAGAAGATTATTGTTTCATGAAAGTCTGATTGATGCCAATGTTTCAGAACCCAATGATAACTGGAAGGAGATGAGTCATATCTCTGTTGTCTTTATCTGTAAATTAGATGTTCTCGGTTCAAATGAACCAATCTATCATGTACATAGAACATGTGTTGAAACAGGGAAAGGAATAGGCAATGAGTCAGAGATGATTTATGTGAATGGAGAGATTCAAGATAGCAGTCCATTAGGGAGACTGATGCATGACTTTCATTGTATGAAGGCAGAGGACATGTATTATGAAGTCTTAAGGAAACGTGTCAGATATTTTAAGGAAAGCAAGGGAGGAAAAAGAAAGATGTGTAAGATTATGGATGACATTGTAAAGCAAGAGAAAATAGAAAGTGAACGTATTGGTGAAGCCAAAGGGCGTCTTGAAGGGAAAATAGAAGGAAAAATAGAAGGAAAAATTGAGGGAAAAAGGGAAGGAGAAATTTTAGGAGAAATCAAAGTTATTAGGAATTATGCAGCAGCAAATGATATGACATTTTTAGAAGCAATGATACAACTTCGTGTATCAAGACAAGAACAAGAACTCATTATGAGATATCTTTAAGGAATGAAAAAGCAGCAGATGGACTATCTGTTGCTTGAATAAAAAATTATTCCTTTTTATTCAAGTACATAAACTCTTGAGAAGATGTTGAAAAATAATAAGAAACATGTATAATAGAGTGGACTTGCAAAAAAGGAGAAATATAGAGATGATATCAACACAAAACGTTTCATTAAGATATGGTGATAGAGCTTTATTTGAAAATGTTTCCATACAATTTACTGAAGGAAATTGTTATGGAATTATTGGTGCAAATGGAGCTGGGAAATCAACATTTCTAAAAATATTATCTGGTGAAATTGAACCGAATAAAGGTGAAGTTTTAATTACACCAGGTCAAAGATTATCAGTTTTAAAACAAGATCATTTTGCTTATGATGATCAAGAGGTTTTAAAAACAGTCATGATGGGAAATAAAAGATTATTTGAAATCATGCAAAGAAAAGAAGAACTTTATGCTAAAGCAGATTTTAATGATGAAGATGGATTGGAATTGGCTGATTTAGAAGGTGAATTCTTAGAAATGGATGGCTGGAATGCAGAAACTGATGCAGAGATTTTATTAAATGGTTTAGGCGTAACAAATGAATATCATCATTTATTGATGAAAGAATTAGGAGATCAACAAAAAGTAAAAGTTTTACTTGCTCAAGCTTTATTTGGAAATCCTGATGTTTTATTATTAGATGAACCAACAAACCACTTAGATTTAAAAAGTATCAATTGGTTAGAAAATTTCTTATTAAATTTCCCTAATACTGTCATTGTTGTTTCCCATGATAGACACTTCTTGAATAAGGTTTGTACACATATTGCGGATATTGATTATAGTAAAATTCAATTGTATGTAGGAAATTATGATTTCTGGTATGAGTATTCACAAATGATGTTAAAACAAGCGAAAGAAATTAATAAAAAAGCAGAAGCAAAGAAAAAAGAATTGGAAGAATTTATTGCACGTTTTAGTGCTAATGCGTCTAAAGCTAAACAAGCGACTTCTCGTAAAAAATTATTAGATAATTTAGAAATGGTAGATATTAAACCATCACTAAGAAGATATCCTTTTATTGGGTTTACACCTGATCGTGAAGTGGGAAATATTGTTTTAAATGTGGAAGGTTTATCTTATGAACTTAATGGTGAAAAGATTTTAAATAACGTTAGTTTTTCTATTTCACCTAAAGATAAGGTTGCTTTTGTTTCTGATAATGAATTAGCTGTAACAACATTCTTTAAGATTATTACTGGTGAAATTGAAGATTATGAAGGAACATTCCAATGGGGTGTAACAACTTCTCAATCTTATTTCCCTAAAGATAATAATGAATATTTTGATAACTGTGATTTAACATTAGTTGATTGGTTAAGACAATATGCAGTTGGAGATGTGTATGATCAAGATTTAAGAGGTTGGTTAGGACGTGTTTTATTCTCTGGTGAGGAAGCATTAAAGAAAGCAAATGTTTTATCTGGAGGAGAAAAGGTAAGATGTATGTTAGCAAAAATGATGATGGCTAACTGTAATGTTTTAATTCTTGATGAACCAACAAACCATTTAGATCTTGAATCAATTCAAGCTTTGAATGAAGGATTAATGAGATTTAAAGAAAATATTTTATTTGCATCACATGACCATCAATTTGTTCAAACGATTGCTAATAGAGTTATTGAATTGACAACTGATGGATGTATTGATAGACTTTCATCATTTGATGAATATTTAGAATATAAGGAACAAATGGAGGCTTAGGTTTCCATTTCTTTATTTATTAGAAAAAGTTATGACAATGCTTTATGATAGAAATCATATCATAAAAACAATTACGTATATTGAAATAGGTTCTTTGTCTATAATGTTGTGAATTGGGATAGAATAAGTAAGAAAACAAAAAAGGCTTATGCCTCATCTTGGACATAAACACTTTTTATTTTAGCAATATACATTGTATGATAGTCTTTTTCTGGATACCATTTTTCATCTAACTGATGATTTAAAAAACATTCAGGTTTGATATCGTCTTGATAAATTTTTTCAACGATAAAAACAAGTTTTGCTTCTTTGAATGTTGGAACATCTTCAAGATAAGTAATATGAAAGTTAACATCATGAATTTTATCTTGATCACGTCCAGAAACAGTTCCTAAGAGCGAAAGTTCTTTTTTATATCCATCAAAAAAAGAAAGTGAAAAACAATCTTGACTGTCAACAAATTCTTTTGTATAACGTTGTGGGCGAATATATGCAGTGACAACATTTTCACCCCATAGAACACCAATTCCACCCCATGAAGCAGTCATAGTGTTGACAGCATTCTGCTTTTTTGCGGTGATTAGCATCCAATCTTGTCCGATTGCTTGAAAAGCATTCATATCAAGATCTTTAATATCGATTTTATGAAAAGCCATTATTATCCCTCCTATGTGTCATTATACCATAGTGAAAAGGTTCTAGAAAGAGGTGAGTGAAATGAAAAAAATATGTAAAGTCATTATTGCATTGATAAGCATTTTCATAACAGTTCTTGTGTGTATGGCTTTTTATGTAGGAAATTATTTATATGACTATACTTTAAATCCTTACTCCCAACATAATATATCTGAAAAAATAGAGACAAATGAAGAAGTGAAACAAGAATCAAGACAATGGCTTAGTGACAATAGTGTTGATGTTTCACTCACAAGTCATGATCATTTAAATTTACATGCTTGTTATATTGAACAAGAAAGTCATGTTTATGTGATTATGGTTCATGGTTATCGTGGCGATGGAGCCAGTATTATTTCACCCATTAAACATATGAAAAAAACGGGATATAATTTATTGATTCCTGATTTACGAGGACATGGTTTTAGTGAAGGTGATTATATAGGAATGGGTTGGGATGATCGTTTGGATATTATACAGTGGATTGATTATATTGTTGAAAAAGATAAAAAGGCTTCAATTATTTTATATGGTGTTTCTATGGGTGGCGCAACTGTGATGGATGTGGCAGGAGAAAAACTTCCTAGTCAAGTGAAAGCAGTTATTGAGGATTGTGGATATACGAGTGTTTGGGATGTTTTTAAAGCTCATATTGATATGGATGGATATAGCAGTGAAATTGCTTTGCATATGGCGAGTCTTGTAACCAAGATACGTGCTGGTTATTATTTAGAAGATGTTCAACCTATTGAACAAGTTCAAAAGAGTCAAATTCCTATTTTGTTTATTCATGGTAAAGATGATACTTTTGTTCCTAGTCAAATGGTTAATGAACTCTATGATGCAGCTAAGTGTCCTAAACAAAAATTAATTATTGAAAAAGCTGGTCATGCAAATAGCTGTTCAACTGATGCAAAACTGTATTATCAAACAATTTTTGATTTTATAAATAAATATAAATAAAGGGGCTGTAACGAATAAATAAATCGATATAGTTTCTAAATACGCAAAAACGG
>UPXV01000055.1 GCA_900538465.1 uncultured Erysipelotrichaceae bacterium | reverse complement strand
TAAAAGAAAAAAGTAGCAACTTTTTAAAAGTTACCACTTTGTCAACAATCTGAAATCAGCCTATTATAAGGCTGATTTTAATTTACTAAAGATTCCTTTGAATCCACGTCCAATGACTTGGAAAAAGCTTAGAGATTTGACTAATCTTTCAGAAGCAATATAGTGATTGATAGCTCTCAGCGTTGCTTTATTATCACGAGTGGAGAAAGTAAAGTTACCATTTTGTTTTGTTACTATTGCAAAGCGTGGAAGCCATTTCCCTTTAAACATCACAGAAGCCATAACATAATCAACTTCTTCCCATGGGATTTGAATATAATCTTTAAGATTTTTTTCATTGTAGAATTCAAATGCATGATCTCCAACCATAACCTTCCCATAGTTTGCCATACCTAAGTATGATGTGGCTTGAATTGTGAAATCAACTTTTGTATTTAAAGACTGTACCATATATTTTCCTCCTTGATTAAATCAAATAATCTAAACTTTTTACATAATTCCTGCTAAACGAGCAAGAATACCTACAGCGAATAAAGCGATAATAATAACGATTGGTGAAACTTTTTTCTTTAATAACCAGCAGCATAATAATGTTAATAATAATGCTGATAAACCTGGAATTAATTGATCTAAGTTTTGTTGTAAAGTTGTAACTTTAACTTCATCAAGAGCAGTTGCTCCTAATTGACTATAAGTTGTTAAGGCTGATTTGATACCTTCAGTACCAGATGGAAGTTTTGCCCAATCAATAAATGCTCCAGCTGATTGTGTAACTTTAGAAACGATAGGTGTAAATGAAATACTTACCCAACGTTGAACTAAAGAACCGATGATAAACATACCAAG
This sequence comes from uncultured Erysipelotrichaceae bacterium, assembly GCA_900538465.1. Classification (GTDB taxonomy): domain Bacteria; phylum Bacillota_I; class Bacilli_A; order Erysipelotrichales; family Coprobacillaceae; genus Longibaculum. The sequence goes on along the minus strand of UPXV01000055.1, from coordinate 10,015 downwards.
GATAGAAGCTCCTTGAGTGATTTTTCCTAATAAACCACCAGATAAATCTTGGGCAATTGAAGTTCCCACTTTGTATCCGAATTCTTGAGTATACCAAATAAATGCCATACGGATAATATTCCATGCAAAGAAGAATAACAATGGACCCATAATATTTCCACTTAATGCAAGTGAAGCCCCTAAAGCACCTAAGATTGGTCTTAAAGTAAACCAGAAGACTGGATCACCAACCCCAGCTAAAGGTCCCATCATACCAACTTTGACACCTTGAATAGCTTGGTCATTGATTTCCGCACCATTTGCACGTTCTTCTTCCAAAGCTAATGTTACACCCATAACTGGTGCAGATACATAAGGATGAGTGTTATAGAATTCCATATGTCTTTTTAAAGCGGCAATTCTATCTTCTTCCTTTGGATATAATTTTTTGATAGCTGGGATAATTGAATAACACCAACCACCATTTTGCATACGTTCATAGTTCCAAGAACCTTGAAGGAACTGATGACGCCAAGCAACTGATAAACGATCTTTTTTAGATAATTGTAATTTTTCTGCCATTTTTTCTTTCCTCCTTCAAGATTTAATAATCATTTAAGATGTCACCTAATGGGTCACCAGAACCACCAGTTCCACCATTATTTGAACCACCATTTTCTTTTAAACCTAAGTAAATAAGAGCTAAAGCAACACCGATTGCTCCTAATGCGATTAAAGTTAATTGACCAATAGCAGCTAAAACAAATCCAATAGCAAAGAATGGCCAAGTTTCTTTAGTAGACATCATATTGATAACCATTGCATAACCAACAGCGGCAACCATTCCACCACCAACAGTCATACCACCAGATAACCAAGCTGGCATTTGATTTAATACATCAGTGACAACTGTTGCTGGAACGATACATAATGCTGCAGCAGGAATTGCAATACGTACCCCTTGTAATAAGATTGCTAAGATTTGCCATGTTTCCATTGCACGGATATTTCCTTTTTCAGCAGCACCATCCATTAAGTGAACCATAGGAATGGCAATTGTACGACAAATCATAGTTAAGAACAAACCAGCTACAGATAATGGAATTGCGACAGCGATAGAAGTAGAAATTGCATTTTGAACATTTGTTGTTCCTCCTTCTAAACCAAGCACCATAATAATAGCTGAAGCAACTGATGCAAGGGCTGCATCTGGTGCAATAGCGGCTCCAACGTTTGCCCAACCTAAGGCAATCATTTGTAAAGAACCACCTAAAATAATACCTTCAGTTAAGTGTCCAGTGACTAACCCAATTAAAGTACATGCCACTAGTGGTTGATGGAATTGGAATTCATCCAAAACACCTTCCATACCAGCTAGTAAGGCAATTATAATTATGAAAATAATTGTAATAATAGACATTATCATTTTCCTCCTTTTTGATTAAGAATTTTTTAATTCAGTTTTTGCTTTTTTAAGAAGATGATCCATATTTTCTTTAGAATCAGCTGGTACTTTTCGAACATCAAAAGTAATACCCAATTCTTTTAATTTTTCAATTGTTTCAACATCATTTTGATCCATAGCAATGGCTTTATTAACAACCACTTTACCAAGTGAGTGCGCCATAGAACCAATATTTAATTCTTTGATGTCAACACCACCTTCAATAGCACGTAAAGCATCTTGAGGTGTTTCAAACAATAACATCGCTTTGGTATTTCCAAAACGTGGATCCTTTGCAACTTGAATCATTTTGTCAATTGGTACAACATTTGCCTTCACACCTGGTGGGGCAGCTTGTTCAATCATTTGTTTACGTAAATTGTCCTTTGCAACAGAATCAGACACGACAATAATACGATTAGGTTGTGTTGTTTTTGTCCAAGTTGTTGCGACTTGACCATGTAATAAACGTGTATCAACACGTGCTAAGACATATTTAATATGTCCATCACCTAAAACTGTTCCTTCTGGAATAGCTCCAGTGACTTGCTTTTGAACAACTTCTTCCTTTTCTTTTTTTGGTTCCAATGTTGCTGGTTGTGTCTTCACACCATCTCTTGCAACTTCACAAATATGAGTCGCAATTTCATGAGCAGAAGTCATAGACATACGAGAAGCATAAGCTTCAATTAACATTGGTAAGTTTAATCCAGTCACGATGGCCCATTTGTCTTCATGACCATTGATAATTCCATTTGATTGATTAAAAGGTGTTCCACCCCATAGATCAACCAAGAATAGAACTTCATCTTGATTTTCAAATGTTGCAATTGCAGCTTCAATTTTGGCTTTCAAATCATCAGGACCTTCACTTGGTTGTAAAGTAACTGCTTTTACATCTACTTGATCCCCAAAAATCATAGCTCCTGATTGTAAGATTCCATTCGCAAATTCACCATGACTTGCAAGAATAATTCCAACCATTTCTTTTTTCCTCCCATTCTTTGATATTCTCGAATCATAAGTTTTGTATATACTTATAACTGCAAGTCAAAGTATATAAAGAAAAAGTGTTTATGACAATTTGTAACTTTTGTAATTTTTTTTACAAAGATTGGAAATTAAATATTACTTTATAAGAAAATTTAGACTTTTCAAATTCTGATATTTCATTATAATAAGTATGAAAGAATGGGGGATGAGTATGTTAATTAGTACACGTATGTTAGAAATTGTTAAACACCTATCCCAATATCAACAAACTTCATATAAAGAAATTGAACAGGCTTTAGGAATTAAAGAAAGAAATGTTCGTTATGATATTGATCGTATTAATGAGATTTTAAATGATAAACAATTAACTCCAATTATTAAAGAAGGTAAAGGAATTTTAAAAATTCCAACAGATTTTCATCCAGAAGTCTTTGAAATGAATAGTGAATATATTTATTCGCATGATGAAAGATTATCAATTCTTTTAATTTATTTATTGTTTTGTAGTGAAGAATTAAATTTATCACAAATTTCAAAAGATTTATTGGTTTCAAGAAGTACAATAAAGAATGATTTTGATGAAATTGAAAGTCAATTGTTGAATCAAGGTTTTGTGATTACTTACAATGATGCATTTATTCTTAGTGGTGATAAAAAACATCGCATTCGTTTTATGGTCAATGAATTAAAAAAATATATTCTATTGATAAAACAATCTGAACATCTTAATAATTTTCAAAAATATATTTTGAAAATTTTTAGACATGCTTTTGCAAAAATTCCAGTCCAACATATTATTGTTTTGATTGATGATATGTTGGAAAAGATGGAAGTTACTATGCATGATGAATCTTATAATTGGTATGTCGCTAATATTTTATGTATGATTTGGTTCTTTGAAAATGATGAAATTCCTGTTTTTGATTTTGCTAAGGAAGATAAAGAAATAGCATCTATTGATATGTTTATTAGTGATTTAGAAAAACTTTTGGAGCAAACTATTGATAAAAAGAATAAAAATAAGATGATTAACTATTTTATCTTTTTAAATCGTTTTTTAGATCAAGGTGATCAGTTTGATATGATTAAGATAGAAACGATTGTTACTGACTTTATTTCTGAAATGTCGATTGAAATGGGAATTCCTTTTCAAAATGATCCGACTTTAATTGAAGGTTTATTTAATCATATGGTGCCATTAATTCAAAGAATACAATTAGGTGTTGTTGTGGATGAGAATGTTGTTTCTTTATTAACGACTAAGAATTTAGAAGTTTATGAAATTGTTACAAGAGTTATTAAGCGTATTGATATTTTAAACCAAATTACAAATGAGAATGAAATTGCATATCTTGTTATTCATTTTGTGGCGAGCTTAAAAAGAGTTCGCAATACTCAAAGAAAAAGAGTTTTATTGGTATGTGGTCATGGATATGGAACAACAACGATGTTAAAAGAATCTTTGTTAAGTGAATATCAAGTCGAGATTGTTGATACGATTCCACAATACAAAATATCAAGTTATGAAAATTTTGATCATGTTGATCTTGTTATTACAACGACAAAACTAGATGTCGGGATTGACTATTTACAAGTGAGTCCTATTTTAACAGAGTTGGATGATCGTTATTTAATTAATGCTGGAATTAGTCGAAAATTACCATTGTCAAATTATTATTCTATTAATCAAAGTTTAGACTTTTTAAAAGATGAAGATCGGCTACGTGTTTTAGATGTTATTCGTCGCGAATTGGGATACCGTGATTTGGCAAAACCCAAAAAAATTGGGAAACTGATGGATTTATTAGAATGTGATATGATTCGTGTTGTTGATAAGGACATGAGTTGGCAAGAGGCGATTGTGAAAAGTTGTGCAATTTTAGAAGAAAAAGAAGCTGTTGATGAGAATTATATTGATACAATTTTTGATATTATTGAACAAAATGGTTTTTACTTTATTGTAAATGGTAGCTTTGCTTTAATTCATGGTAATTCTAAAGTAGGTGTTCATAAGACGGCTATGAGTTTAATTGTGAATAAACAGAAAGTAAAGTTTGGAGAAGAAGAAATTCACGCATTGTTTTGTTTATCAACGAAAGATCAAAAAGAACATATTCCTGCAATTGTTAATTTAATGAAATTAGAAAAAACAACGAATTTTATTAAATATGTGGAAAAAGCTCATACAAGTCAAGAAGTGTATGAGATTCTTATGGATTATGAAAGGAGAATGATTTAATGTGCCTTATAGATAAAGATTGCATTCTTTTTGATATTGATGAAGAGAATAAAGATCAAGTCATTCATACTCTCATAAGTATTTTAGATAAAAAAGGTTCAATTACTAGTGAAGAGAAGTTTTATCAAGATGTTCTTGCAAGAGAAAAGATTTGTCCTACGTTAATAGGTTTTGAAATAGGCCTTCCCCATGGAAGAACAGAAAATGTTTTAAAACCATCATTATGTTTTGGAAGATTAATGCATCCTGTTGTTTGGGATGAGCAAACCAATGAAAAAGTACGTTTTGTTATTTTGATAGCTGTTCCCAAAAAAGGAACAACTGATGCTTATATGAAAATGATTTCTGCTTTAGCTAGGCAATTAATGCATGAGGATTATCGCACAATTTTAACACATGGAAGTCAAGAAGAAGTTTTTGAACTTTTAAATGAAACAATCCAAATATAACGATGAAAGAGGAAAAATCATGAGAGAATATTTTAAAATTATGAAACGTCATTTATTGACAGGAACATCACACATGATTCCTTTTATTGTTGCAGGAGGGATTTTATTGGCGATGTCAGTGATGTTTAGTCCTGATGGAATTACTCAATCTGTTGTTGATAATCAAATCTTTGTCAGTGGTTTATCTGAAATTGGACATGCAGGATTAACCTTGTTTATTCCTGTTTTGGGTGGCTATATTGCTTATTCTATTGCGGATAGACCTGGTCTTGCTCCTGGAATGTGTGGGGCTTGGGTGGCTAAAAATGTGGGCGCTGGTTTTTTAGGTGGTATAGCTGCAGGATTTATTGCAGGAGCCATTGTGAATCAGTTGAAGAAAATAGAATTACCAATTTCACTAAAATCATTAGGGGCTATCTTTTTATATCCAGTTGTGGGAACTTTATTAACTGGTGGAATTGTTTTTTGGTTTATTGGTAAACCAATTGGATTTGTGATGACGACTCTCACTGAATGGTTAGCTGGAATGAATGATATTGGATTGGTTCCTTTAGGAGCAATCTTGGGCTCTATGACAGCTTTTGATATGGGAGGCCCAATTAATAAAGTCGCAACTTTATTTGCACAAACCCAAGTCGATACATTGCCTTATTTAATGGGTGGTGTAGGCGTGGCCATTTGTACACCTTCCATAGGAATGGGTATTGCTACATTATTGGCACCTAAAAAGTACAATATTGAAGAACGACAGGCTGGTAAAGCATCTTTGATTATGGGATGTATGGGTATTACAGAAGGAGCAATTCCTTTTGCGGCCAATGATCCTATTCGTGTTATTCCTTCAATTTGTATTGGGGCGGCGATAGGGAATATTACTGCTTTTTTAATGGGTGTCTCGAATCACGCCCCTTGGGGTGGATTGATTGTACTACCAGTTGTGAATGGGAAAATAGGTTATATTATTGGAATTGTTGTTGGTTCTATTGTGACTGCTGGATTGGTTAATTTTCTTAAAAGAATCAATCATGATCAATTGAGCTATGAAGATGGGAATCAAGGAGTAGAAGATATTGAATTAGAGTTTGAGGAATTATAAAGGGAGAGAAAAGTAATGAAAGTTGTGGGTTGTACAGCTTGTCCATCTGGTGTTGCACATACATATATGGCGGCTGAAGCTTTGAAAATATCAGGTGAAAAGTATGGCATTGAAGTTCATATTGAGACACAAGGTGGTTGTGGGATTGAAAATAAGTTAATCCCTCAAGATATTGAAGAAGCTGTTTGCGTAATCCTATCCAATGATATTGCAATTGAGGAAGAGGAACGCTTTAAAGGGAAAAAAGTTTTACGCATGGGTGTTTCTGATTTGATTACCAAATCAGATGCTATTATGGCAAAAATTAAAAAAACATTTTAAAAATCACAATTTTTAAGAATTGTGATTTTTAATTGAGTAAAGAAAGATTATTTTAATTAGATATATCAATAAATATAGAAATATCTTTATGAAATAATTGAGGGAAATATATCAGTGTCAAAAATACAATTTAGTAGATGTTTTAAAAGAAATTTATTCTTAATGCATTTTATTTAAATCTTAAGATTGTTAAAATGCACCTTTTCATTGAATGATTCAAATGAAAGGGTGCATTGAAATCTTTTTATCTTTATTATAATTTGTTAATCATTTTGATAATTATCAATAATCTCATGAATATCAATACCAAGTTGGAATCCTAATGTAAAATAGTCATCAATTGTATTTTGATAGTCTTCACTAGAATAATGACTTTGAACTTTTAAAATAGAATGATAAATTTTAAAGAAAAGTGAATAAATATCAGTACTTGAAGGAATTTCAGTATGATTTTTAATACTGTCAATTCTTAATTCATAACCAATAGACATCAGCATGGTTAATCCTTCAATATAATATTCTAGTAATTTTTGATGATTTATTTTTTCTTCTTTCTCCCAAAATAAATAACATCTTGATTCTTGAGCGACTTCTCCTAAATCATGTAAGAAAGATAATATTTTTTGATTTAATCTTCTCACATTTAAAACTTCATTTTTTGTTGTTTGTAATTCTCTATTGATATAAACTTGATATAATTTTGAAACATCATTCATGTTTATCACCTCTACCCATATTATGATTCTTAAATATGAATAGAATTTGAATTAAAGAATGAAAAGACCCAAATGTTCTAATAAGATTTTTAATCCCATAAGAATAAGAATGATTCCTCCAGCAATTTCTGCTTTTGATTTATAACGAGAACCAAAGACATGACCAATTTTAACCCCCATCATAGAAATGATAAAAGTTATCACAGCAATGATGATAATGGCATAGAATATATTGACATTTAAAAAAGCAAAAGTCACACCCACTGCCAAAGCATCAATAGAAGTTGCAATAGCAAGTGGTAACATGGCTTTGAAAGAAAAATCAGGATCACAACATTCTTCATCACCAAAAGCTTCTTTAATCATATTTAAACCAATTAATGCAAGTAAAATAAAAGCAATCCAATGGTCAATATTTTCAATTTTATCTTTGAATTGAACACCTAAAACATATCCAATCAGTGGCATAGCCCCTTGAAAAAAACCAAAATATCCTCCACATATGAAGGCATGTTTGACTTTGAGTTGTCTTGTTGATAAACCTTTACAAATACTGACTGCAAAAGCATCCATAGCTAAACCTATTCCGATCATGACGATTTCTATAAATTCCATTTTTGCATCCTCCTCATAAAAAAAAGACAAGACTGTACTTAAAAGTACAGACAAGTCTCATTATTTAAAATCAAGCCAGATATAAAATATCGATGTGTTGACATGACTACACTGATGGTGCTAACTACTCCCTTATCATGATGTGATTATATCAATCTTACCAATGATTGTCAAATGTCTTTTTCTATGTAATCTTGTCCAATTTTTTCGTATTGAAATTGGTTGTTTGTGAGTTCTTGAATTTGGTTTAAGAAATCATGATTCTTTAAATAACATTGATATGAGACTTGTTCATTATATTCTTGAGATATACATTTTATGTTGAGTTGTTTTAACAAATGTTCAAATTTTCTTGTATAAGAATAGTCAATTGTGATTTGATAAAGATCAACCAATTCCTTTTCAACAATTTGGGCATGTTTTAATGTTTCTGCAACACTTTGACTATAAGCACGTGTTAATCCTCCAGCACCTAATTTAATTCCACCAAAATGTCTAGTCACTATTGCAATAATATTTGTTAAACCTTGCATCTTTAATACATTTAGCATTGGCATTCCTGCTGTTTGAGAAGGTTCGCCATCATCATTAGCACGCTCATGGGCACCAATAATGTAGGCAACACAATTGTGTGTCGCAGAAGGATCACTATATTCTTCAATTAATTTCTTTGCAAGATCGATATCACTGCAAGGAATAAGATGGCAAATAAATTCGGATTTTTTGATAATAATTGTGTGAGTTGTATATTCTTTGATAGATATCATAAAAACATTCCTTTCTTTTCTTTATTATATATGATTTCATTTTATTGTCAAAAGGTCTTGAATGATTTATAATAGGACCATAAGTGAAGAGTTTAAGAAAAGAGGGATAATAGTGAGTAAAATAGCTATTTTATCAGATAGTGGATGTCAAATTGAATTAGGTAAGTATGAAAATGAAGGTGTTTATATTGTACCTTTATGTATTACAATGAAAAATGAGACTTATCTTGATCAAAAAGACATATCAAGTATTGAAGTCTTTGAAACAATGGAAAGAGAAAATATTATGGTTATGACTTCTCAGCCATCAACTGGGGAAATGATGAAAGTCATGCAAAAAATTAAAGATGATGGATATGATGAAGTTATTGGTTTACCTATTGCTACGGGATTATCATCTACTTTAAATGGAATGAAAGTTGCTGCCGATATGATTGAACTGCCTATTACTTTAATAGATACAAAAGGAACTGCAGGAAATCATAAATATTTAACAATGGTTGCCGCTCAATTGGTTAAAGAAGGGAAGACAACTCAACAAATCAAACCTATTATAGAAGAATTAGTAGAACATTCTGGTACAATTATTATGGCACCTAATCTAGATCATTTGAAAAAAGGTGGAAGAATTACTCCTGCTGTTGCATTATTGGCAGGTATGTTAAAGATTGTTCCTGTTATGGAGTTAAATTATGATTTAGGTGGCAAGATTGATACCCTTGCAAAAGTAAGAACATTATCAAAAGCCAAAGCCACTCTTGTCAATCGTATGATTGAATTAGGTGTTAATGCAAAAGAATATAAAATTACAGTTGAACATGTTTTGTGTGAAGAAAGTGCATTAGAAGTTAAACAAATGATTTTAGATAAAATTGGAGATGTTGAATTAGAATTAAGAGAATTACCATCAGTTGTTGGCGCTCATATGGGTGTTGGTGGTATTGGTGTACAATATATTAAAAAATATGTTGGATAGGAGGAAAGAAGATGGCTTTATTTGATGATTTAACAAAAAAAGCTGCAAAGTTTACAGAAGAAGCAATTGACAAAACACAAGAATTAGCTGGAACAGCAAAGATTAAGTTAAAAATTAAAAACTTAGAATCAGATCGTGATGATGTTTATCGTGATTTAGGAAAATATTATTTTCATTTGTTAGAAGATCAAAATTCTATTGATGAAGAAATCTCTGAAATGCGTAGACGTATTTATGATTATGATGCTGAAATTGAAGAATTAAAAAAAGAAATTGATGAAAATTAAATGATAGAAAATGATATGTAAGGATTAACATCTGAGCATATCTTTTTTATTTGTTAGAAAAAAGTTCTAAAAACATCAAAAAAATTAAAAAAGTTTCAAATAAAAAAAGAAAAATGAAAAAAATCTTTGTATA
>UPXV01000054.1 GCA_900538465.1 uncultured Erysipelotrichaceae bacterium | reverse complement strand
AGGATTTCTGGAGAATCTCACAAAGGAACAGTACGAAAAGATATTTGAGTTACTGGTTGAAAAGGCAGAACTTAAAAAGATTTATCAAGCTGCAAATAGAGATATGATTTAAAATGAGCATAAAGGATAATGGAAGAAAATTTCATTATCTTTTTTTATTTAAGGAAATTCATTATTGATAAGGAAGAAAGTATATGAATATAACAATGATGTCAATCTGTGAAAGCCAAATAAAGATTTTTACTTTGATATTATTTGATTTGAACTATATATAAATGAAAAGTATAATATATATGAAGAAAGAATATTTGTAAGGAGAAAAAAATTATGAAGAGTCCAGAAATGAATCGTATAATAATATGTGTTGGTGGTTTAATTGCTATGTTTGAGGCTATAAATTCTTATCATTTCTCTTTTATGGAAGTTCCAGCATTATTGGCTTTTATTGTTTTGTTTATTTTATTAGCTTATTTTGATAATACTTTGGTTTTTTACATTTGGGGACTTTTTACTGGTATTGTTGTTTTGGTTCCATTTGTTATTGCGTTATTCCATTTTACAAATAATTATATTGCATATTTATTTGATGGATTATTATCAGTATTCCTTTTAGGCTTTTTTGGTTTTAAAACTTATAAGAAAATAAATACGAAAAAAGAAAATTCTATGTGAGAGAAGAGGTCATTTGACCTCTTTTTTTAACAATTTATAAGAAATGAATTGAAATTATAAAATATATTTTTTTCAATATTTGTTTATTTTTAGATACAGTATTTTCATTTCTTATATAATAAAGCTGGAGGGATAAAAGTGAGTACAAAAATAGCTTTTTTTGATATTGATGGAACATTAGTTCATGTTCCTCATGGATTGGTACACCCAACAAAGAAAACAAGAGATGTTTTAACAAAATTTAAACAACAAGGTCATAAAATCATTATAGCAACTGCTAGAGGAGAGGTGCCTAAAAGTATCCAAGATATAGAATTTGATGGATATATATGTAATGATGGACATTATATCAGATATGATGGAGAAGTTTTAATTGATGATATTATGAGTGAATCACAAATACAAAAACAATTAAATGTTTATCAAAAATATAATGGACGTCCTTTGTTTACTGGACATAATGGTGTATGGTGTTCCTTTTTAGATGATCCACTGATTATAAAACATCGAGAAATGTTCCAAGGAACTTCCAAAAGACCAACAGGTGTTAAAGAAAATTTTGTAGCTAAAGATGTTCATGCGATGAGTTGTTGTGTTTTATTTGAAACAGCTAAGCAGCTTTGGCAAGCATATCATGAATTAGAAGATGAATTGACAATGATACCATATGATACAGGTTTGATTCGTATGGATGTTTATAATAAAGGATTTACAAAAGGAACAGCATGTGAATACCTTTATCAAAAGTTAGGCATTGATTATGAAAATACTTATGCTTTTGGAGATGGAGTTAATGATATAGAAATGTTAAAGTTAGTAAAACATGGTGTTGCGATGGGAAATGCAGTTGAACCATTAAAACAAATTTCTCAAGCAATAACTGATACTGTTGATAACGATGGAATTGCAAAATATTTTATAGAACATTTTTCTTTATAAAGTGGGATTGGCTTGTAGATAAAAAAACAAAATGATACAATTATTTTAACGAATATAAAAACTGATATTAAAAAGACAAAAAGATAAACATGTCCAATCATAAGAAAAGATAGAGATGAGGGATAAAATGAAAGCAATTATAGGAATCGCTTGTGGACAAAGAGTAGAAAATGGACGATACCAACAATATGTGAATCAAGATTATATCAGTGCAATAGAAAAAGCTGGAGGAATACCATTATTGTTATCAGTAAGTGATCATTTTGAAATTATTGATGAACAAATACAACATATAGATGGACTCTTGCTTATTGGTGGTGAAGATGTCAATCCATTGTATTATCATGAAAATTGGCAATTTGAACAAGATGAATCAGATTCTCGAAGAGACGAATATGAAATGGAACTTATTAAAAAATGCACTGATCAAAGAATACCTATATTAGGTATTTGTCGAGGATTACAAATAATCAATGTTGCTTTTGGAGGAACCTTATATCAAGATAATCAGAAAATTAGTGAATATATATTCCAGCATAGACAAAAAGAAAGACGTGATTATCCAACGCATAGTATTAGAATTAACAAAGATAGTTTCTTATATCCGATTTTTGGAGATAAGGTTATGGTAAATAGTTTTCATCATCAATCAATTAAAAAGATTGCTGATGATTTTAGAGTTGTTGCAAGAAGTGAAGATAGTATTATTGAAGCTATTCAACATAATTATTTAAATATATGTGGTGTTCAATGGCATCCAGAAAATATGTGTTTAAGAAGTGAACAGATGCAAAAATTATTTGATGTTTTTGTATACCAATGTACATATAAGAAATAAATATCATGATTGTCATGATATTTATTTTTAAAAGGAGGTTTGTATGAAAACTTTAAAGTTGTTAATGTGCTTATGTTTATGTGTTGTCTTATGGGGTTGTGAAAAAACAAATCTAGAGTTAATTCATGAACAATTTACAGTGGAATTGGGACAATCTGTTATCAGTGATGTTTCTTGTTATTTGGATATGGATAATTTGAGCGAAAAAGAGAAACGAGATATTCAAAAATATGCCAAATTCTCAATTGAAGATCAAAAGAATGTTTATAATCAAGTTGGTAAGTATCTAGCATCAATTGAATATAAACAAGATAAAGTTGATTTTTATATACATGTTCAAGATACAACCTTTCCCATTATTCATGCACCTGCTTATCTTTATACATCATTAAAGCAACCAATTGATTATAAAAAAGTTATTCATGTTGAAGATCAAAATTTACAACGTCTTGTTATTGATGATGAAGAAGTGAACATTGATAAAATTGGAGAATACCCATTACATATTATGGCTTATGATGAAACAGGTAACTGTGTAAAACAAGATATAAAAGTAAAGGTTGCTTCTTCTAAACCAGATTTACCGACAAGAATAAAATTAGATGTACCTTATTATAATCAAATGGATGTTAATGCTCCAAATGGATGTGAAGCAACAGCTTTATATATGGCATTGAAATATAAAAATAAAGTTCATATTGATTTAAAAGCTTTCATTCAAGGACTTCCTCAAGGAGAAACACCTTATCTTGGTTTTGCAGGTGATCCTTTTCAAAATGGGCAACATAGCTATGATTATTATACTGTTTTTCCATCAGCACTTGTACATTATGCAACTCAATATCAACCAACATATGATATATCAGGATATTCTGTAGATGAAATCAAACAAGAATTGAGTGAAGATCATCCAGTGATTGTTTGGTTAACAAGTGGTATGAATGATCCTATTGTACGTCATTATTACTTTGGAAATGTTGTAGGAAACTTACATATTGTTTTATTAAATGGTTATGATGATAATAAGCAAATATTTTATGTACAGGACCCTATTGATCATAAAATCAAAACAATCAACTATAAACAATTCTTAAAAATATATAATGAAATGAAATTAGCTGTTTCTGTTCATTAAATATTTGAAAGAAAAAGTAAATAAACTAGTATAAATGCTTTTATTAATGATATAAAAAAATAAATAATGAGACTCAGGTAAAAGGGACTTATAGAACGATTATAGGAACACATATTTATAACCTTTTAATAAAACAATGGGTATTTATTAATGAAGATAGTACATTTAAAACTGCTTTTAAATTAAGTGATATACAATATAAATATTTGATTGAAATTGAGGGAGAGTAAAATAATGAGATTGGTAACAACAATACTGAGTTTATGTGAATTGAAAGATTCAGATATATCAAAAGCAATAAAGTGTATAGAAGAAATGTTTAATAATAGGATAGAGATACAGAAATATAAGTATGCTGATAGAAAATATTATGAAGTTGACATTGATCTATTAGATGTTGAGTTTAGAAAAGAAAGTATTGAAGGTGAAATTTACAAACTTATAAAAGTATATGAAAAAATATTATGTAATATATCTATTGAAATTGATATTATATGTGCTAATGATGATACTGAAACGGAAATAATTAAATATGAAAATGATAAAAATGATATCCAAGATTTTGGTCTGTTTGTAACCAAAAGGAAAATTGCAAATATAAGTCCATACTATAAATCTAATATTTGTAATGCTTATTTGAACTTTAAATATGTTAGTTTTGGATGCATATTTTAAACCAATAGAAAAATAGTTGATTTTTCTCAAGCTCTTTCTAAAGGTTCATCTCAATCTGAAAGAAATTTCATTATGGATAGAATTTTAAATTCGTTTCATCAAAAAGTGTACTTCTCAGTGGAATTAGCAGAAGTCTTTGTGTGAATATTAAACCAATTAATACAATAGATAGGTTGTCTAATCATCTTGAAAAGTTTAGTGATAATAAAATAAGTATTCTAAAAGTTAATTATAAAATAGTAGAGGGAAGGGAAGAAAATGAATAATTACAGTGTAATAAAAGAGTATATTAGAAGTTATTCTACTGATTATTATCTAATAAAAAACATGATATATTATATACTTATGATTACAATCATAAATTAATATCTGAAACAAAAAAGATTTTAAACATGAAAAAGGTTTTAATATCTAAAAAGGGAATTGTTTATATAGCTTCTTATTCTAAAAAATATTTTTATGTTTGAGATGTTTTTAGTAATAGATTAACTAAAATATAAAAACAAACAATAATACTTTCTATAATTTTATTTCCATTTATGTTTATAGTTATTATGTTTGTAGGAATACTGTCTTTAATTCCCTTTATTATTTATGATTTTTATTTAATAGTTAAAAACTAACGCTTTGAAATGTTTAGCTATTTGTTTGACATTTGCCTATATAGCAAGGCTTACTATGACTTTGAGAACATATAAAGAGCTTTCAAGGGATTATCTAAAACTGTAAAAAACTCTTTAAAAGTATAATGGGATAATAATGCCCAACGTCATTAAGTTAAATTAACATCATTCATAATCTAGATATTCAGACTTTGATAATAGTGTTTGAAAAAGATCATATGATGTAAGCACATTAGGTAACTTTTTTGAAAGTGAGGTAATCAGATGATTAAAAATATTGTTAGTAAAATCAGTAAAAAAGATTTTCTGAAACTAAAAGAAGAATATATTGATTTGCTTAATAAAGAAGATTTTTATATTCAGTATATTGATGGTAAGCTTATACAAACCCAACAACAATGTTATGATTATTTTGGAAAGGTATATTGTTTTGCTAATTATTTTGGTAATAATTGGGATGCCTTTACTGATTGTATGAGAGATTTAGAATTTTGGGATGAGAGCCAAGGATTTATATTAGTGATTTATAATTATTCAAATTTTTTATCTCAATATCAAAAAGATAAACAGATTTTTATAGAATGTTTAAAATATATTGTATATTTTTATGAAAAAGAGTGTTTAACAACTTCTGGAGGAATGAATAAGATAAAATCTTTTGATGTCTATTTGATTGATGAAGATATAAATATGTGAGTGTATGATTTTATAAGATCATTGATGAGAAAGATCCTTCTTTAAAGAAATGAGATATTCTTTTTGTTATATTTAAGAACATATAAATAAAAGGATTTTTGAAAACAAATTTCAATTATCGATGATTGATGAAATATTACTTTCGGTAGAGATAGAATGTGGAAAGGGAAACAAGCATTTATTAAAATAGTTGATAAGACTAAAAAGTATGTGCTATGTCAGTTACAAATTAGTATTTTGTTATGAATGTAATAATGAAGCTCATAGCTATTTGGAAAGTATTTTTGTAGAAGATAGATAATGCATGTGTATAATTTTGGAAGAATAATGACTTAACAAAAAACTGTCTTGGTTAATGGAGGAATTGATTGTGGATAAGAAAATGATTGAATTGAGTATGACTGTTAAAAGAATAGATATTATGAATGTGGAGAAAATCATAGAATTATTATCACTTTTTAATATGAATGAAAATGTTTATTTTATAAAAGGTGCCTTTCTTTACCCAAGTGAAGAAAAAGGAGTACTACTAAATAAAGAACAATTATTATCTCAGATAAAAAATATGAAATTAATGGAAGATGGCGAAGAAATATATGTAAGAAAAAATAATATGGATTTAACAATTAAATCTGATGTTAGAGTTTCAGGATTTGCAAGAATATTTATTTGTGGAGAACTTTCAAAAAAAGAAATATTTAAGTGTAGAGATATCTTATTCTCTTTTTTCCATGATCAGTTTTATACCTGCTATATTCATAAGTTGAACTTTCAAAAATATAATAAATACACTTCACTTTATATAGGAATTTATATATCAATTAATTATTACATGGCATTTGGTTGCTACGTTTATGAGTTTTTGCCAAAAGAAAAATTACTTTCCTACAAATCTGCTTATCGTATATATGAGAAAGATAATATTGTTAATATTTGGTTGTTCGAGGATATGATTAATACACCTGAATGGATAGAGACCTATAAAATTAAAAAGTTTCAAAGGAAGATGAAAATTAAAAAAGTGATAAACAATATCAAAGAAAATATATTCTGGGATGAAAATGTTAAAACTTTATATCTAAGAGGACACGAAGACTACTCAAAAGAATTTTTAGAACAAAATTCTACACCTATCAAAATTCCACAGAATCAATATCAAATACAGTTAGTAGACAATCAATATATTATCTTAAAAAAATATAAGAAAAGCCATTTCTATTTTGTTGAAGAAAGTATGAATGCTGCTGAAGTTCTAGGATACTTTATTTATACAAAAGACGGGAAACAACCAGAGTATCATATTTATGATGCTCCGGCATATCCCATTGTTGAGATATCATCAATTACAACGATAGAAGAGTATTGTAAGAAAAATAGGTTTGATTGTTTGAAATTAAATGATAATCATTATGAGCTAAGAAAAGAAGAAAATGAAGTCTTAACAATTATGAATTATTATGAGTTAAAAGAACTAGATATTTATTATGATATAACACTTAATATTGATAAAAAGCTATTTGAAGAAAAAATGATAAATGCACTCATAGATGAATACAGTAAGCTAATAAAATATGTAAAAGTAAAGGAGATTCCATATATTTTTTAATTATAATAGCTGAAAGAGTTTCAAGTAAAAGTAGAAATGAAAAATATTATATAAAAGGCATAGATAGGTTAGCTAAATATGTACCCTTTGTTTTATTTGCATTTGAATCGGTAATTGAACTGATTGAAACAAAAATATTTTTTTACAAGTGAGTGTCTTTTTATGGTTACTAGAGCACTGTGTTCAAAGGTTTTAATTTTAAATTTTTATAAAGATGATAAGTCATAGCTAATAAGTAATTAAAATGAAAAGTTTATTTTTATTCTAATTAGCATATGTTTAGGAGAATGAGTATGAAGAAGATATGGATATTTTTGTATATATCATTACTATTGATGTTTTTAGGCTTTGTATGGTGTTGGCCATTTTCTAATTCCTATGAAGAGATAAATAATATTGTTATAAGTATTGTAAAAAATGCTACAATTATTTATTTGGTATATTTTATTTTTAAAATTTTAGATAAAAAGAATTATTTATATAGATTATATAAAAAAACAGATAAAGCGATTATATATGTACCTTATCTCTTTGTGTTTTTCTTTGCTTTGTTATTCTTTTTTAGTCTTATTGTGGTTTTTGGATTAAAAATATATGGATTCTCATCTTATTTTTTATCTTTTTTTGTATCTTTACACGCAAACGATTTGATCCAAAGAGTATTTAAGCAATATGAAAAGATTGATGATCACTAAAAATGTTAGTATCATATTATGTTGAAATAGCACAGTGTATAAACCCTAATATACGCAGGGGAAATACAAGAAATGTATATCATTATCCAGGCTTTGTTGATGAGAATAAAATTTAGTCAATACTGGGAAGATTTGATACTTTAAATTAAAGCGTATTAATTATAATGGGTATGGAATGATGAAATATATTTTCATGTTGTTACATGAATTGGTGATTATTTTGGTAATTATCATTATGGTACTATAACAGCAGCGATATTTGATAGTATGCCTAAAATCAAAATTGGAAATTTAAATATGAAATAGAGATATATATAATAAATTCAACTGGTTTTGCTCAAAAAATTTCAGATTAATTTTGAGTATACTAGAATGGTTATTTATTAGAGGAAGTATATTGGTATCTTAAGCTTTCCATATTATAAGTGATTCTAAAGCTAAACGAGGTATTACTCAAATAAAGCATTATATCAACGTAATGTCAAATATGTGTTCGTTTCTTGGGAGAATGTTGCTGTTGTTGAAGAAAATTTTATTAGGCGCAAGTCGAAATGGTTAATGATTAAAAATAAAGAAGACGTGCTTGCTGTATTTAAAATATTTGATGGTATAGATATAGAGGATAAATTCAAGTATGAATCAAAAAAATATATTTCTGACTTAGTAGAATATAGTCATTCTTTTGAAAATAGTAAGAAAACACCATTATGCAAAATATACTGTCTTGGAGATATATACATTGGACAGATTAGATATTTTAAATGATATAATATTGAGAAAAGGAAAGTAAAAATATTAAAATATGAGATATGGAGGTAATAAATGATTGATTTAGGTAAATGTGATTCATTATATGTTTCATCTTCAGAAAATTATGCAATTATGTGGGGAACATCTTTTATTAAAGTATATGATATCATTAATCAACGTATTCAAAAATACCCCTATAGCAATATATCAGGAATTATTATTACAAATGATGATCAATATATTATATGTTACAAATATTTTTCAGAATTTCTTTATATTTACAGTATTAATGGAAAGTTAATACAGAAAAAAAGAATTTTAAAGGATTATAAAATTTTTAAAGTTATACAATGTGATAAAGAAAATATTTTGATATGCTCAAAGCTATATTCTAAAGATAATAATAATTCTGAATTTATTATATTAAAATATAATTTTTTAAATGGAGAAATACAAAGATTTAATTTTAATTATCTTCAAAATGCTGAATTAATATATAATTTAAAAAGAAGAAATAAACAAATTTGGAAATTTTCTTTTTCTGACAAATTTGACCGATGTTATGATAAATTTTTTATATGGGATGGTATGTTTAAAGAATTTAATGAAATGCCAAAAGAAGTCTATAATCGTTTTATGAAATCTGGATGTTCCTTTGATGAAAATTATTATTATTTTTCAGTATATGGAAATATTTATAAAATTATGGATTTCATTTCTCTAGATGAATTTTCTAGATTTTCAAAAGAATGCTATTTAAAAGTTTTCAATAAGGATGGGGACATAGTATTAAATTTAAATAATAAGATTTTTGATTCCGTTGATGATATTTGTAATAGACTTTATGGTGGATATTTTGTTTATGATTGTAAAAGGGAAGAGAATGTTTTTTGCGAGGTAGAGAGAAATATGATAAAATTACATTATCTGGAAACAGGAGATGTGAAGAAAATAGAATTGGAATATGATTTTATGCAGTCTTATATTTCATTTGAGAAAGATATTTTAATCGTTATTAGAGTAGAAACAACTTATTCAAAATGTTTGATCTATAAACTATCATCAATAGTATGAGACTTTGAGAAAAGATAGTTTTTTTAATATGGATGTTGTTGAAAATTAATGACAATATTTGAAAATTTGAACTGGGAGTGAGGAAATTATGTTAAAAAAGATTTTGGTTTTATTTATTTATTTGGTGGTTATGTTTTTGTGCTTTGCTTATAGTGGCTTTGATAGAGGACTATTGAATATTATGCCAGTGAGTTTGTTTACAGCTTTATTTATGTATACTATTTTGCTTGGCGCAATATTGCTTAAAGCTCTAGGCATCGCCAAAATTATTATGAATATCATGGATGGAAAGCTACGCTATGGGATATATATTATTTTTATGGGTTTATTGATTAATGTTTTTTATATGACTGTTATGTTTATAAGCACAAAGCAGATTATTTATACAATGATGTATTTACCACTAATAACTTGTTTTCATATGTGTACATTATTTTGTAATATTATTGCATCTGCCAAAGAGTAACAGGAGGAACATTCAATGATAAGAAGAATTATATTTGTAATAATATGTGTATTTGTAATAGCAATGAGTTATATTTATTGTGCTCCTATTTCTATGGAGTTGTATAGAATGGGATTGAATCCGCTTATCAGTGGATTAGTGATGAATATTAGCTTTTGTTTGATTATAAAATATCAAGCTAAAAAAGGGAATTTGATTTCGTTGATAGATAGAACAAACAACCTTTTACCATATGTTCCCTACTTTTTTGCATTTTGTTATGGATTAATAGCATTCATGTCATTAACAATGATTATATGGAGTAAAATTTTTTTTCTATCACTTACAATTATACCAGCATTTATATCAATAGATTGTATTTTTTATGTTAATAAAATTATAGAAAATGAAAAGAAATTATTAAAATAGAGTGATAGTGTAATGATGAATGAATTAGGGCAGTTGATTTTATTAGGTGAATTTGAAAAAGCTAATTTGTTAGAATCTACGATGACAGATGACGAAGTTTATAATTGTATTATGGAGGCGGCTATTAATTCAGAGTCTGTAATGTTTTATTTGTTCTATCTTAATAAATTAATTAAAAATGAAAATGCAAAAGATCATTACTTTGCTTCTCTTATATTAGCTCACCCATTAAATTTCTTAGAAGGGGCATATGATCAAGCGTTATATCATGCAAAAAGGGCTGTACAATTAGATGAAAATGATATCAGTTATAAAGAATACTATTTGTTTTTTTATAACCAACTAGATTTTATTGTCTCAGTACCAGATGAGGAATTTGAGAAATGTTGTGATGAGATATTAAAAGTGGATGAAAATAACATAGCAGCTAATTCTGTGAAAAATAGAATTAAGTCATGATTTAATGATTAGTATTATAATAGAGATAAGAAATTATTTCGGCTTTTACCCGATAATAGGGAAATAAAAATAGGAGAGTTCAAATCCTTCATTTATATTATAGAAATGAAAAAAATAGAGTTTTTTCATTTTTTTCTTCTAAAAAAAAGAAAAATGAAAATTTTCTTTGTATATA
>UPXV01000053.1 GCA_900538465.1 uncultured Erysipelotrichaceae bacterium | reverse complement strand
ACTTCAGCCTTCCAAGCTGACTACGTGGGTTCGATTCCCATCACCCGCTCCATTTCAAAATTAAACTTCCTATATTTGGAAGTTTTTTTATTATAAAACACCGTTTCAATTTGAAACAGTGAATTTATTATACCTATCTGCTTACTTTAAAAAAGAATAAGATATATACTAAAATTCCATCAATGATAAAGTCATAAACTCTTAATCCATCAAAGAGAATAAGACTTGATAAAATAGAAACAAATACAATTCCAATGCTTATGACTTTAGGAAAAATTCCCTCTTCTTGAGTCTTCCAAGTAAAATAAGCAAAGATTGGTGAACACATTGCAAAGAAAGTCCATGCTATGATATATGTTTTGCTATAAACACCATGAGTCATAAATGCCACTGTATAATAAGTCATAAGCATTCCTAGACAAAAAAGGAATATATTTAACATGGCTTGTCTTTTTGTATGACTATAAATAGAAATAAGAGTGCCTAACAATATCCATATAGCCATTTGAGAAAAAACATTTCCTAAATTTTGTGTATAAATATCTAATAACCTTGAAACAATTCCAGCAATCAAACCGATGATGAATAAATTTCCTGGACGAATAATATACTTTCGCATCTTTTTCTCCTAAAAATGAAAATATTTCTAAAGCATTCTTTTAATATAAAACGCTAATATATAAGGTAATAAATCATTATATGAAGATAATGGATTATTGAGTAATTCTTTAATCTTTGTAAGACGATAGTTAATAGTATTACGATGAGTATAAAGATGTTTTGCCATCATTTGAGGACTTCCATTGTATTCTAAATAATAATAAAGTGTTTTTTCTAATTCACCATGATGTTTTTCATCATACTCAATGAGAGGATCTAAAAGATGATGGTACATATCTATCAAAATTTGTTGGTCTTCAATAGAAGAAAGGATTTGATAAACACCCATGTCTTTAAAATACAAAATAGATTGTTGAAAATGAGTAGCTAAAGTTGTTGCACTTAGAGCTCTTTTATAACTTTGAACAATATTTCTGAAATCAATAACTGATGTTCCAATACCAACATGAAATGAATATTTATTCATTCTTTTTCTAGCACGCCTATACATATTTTTAATAATTTCATCAAACTCTTCTTCATCTAAATTATTAACAATTAAAACAAAATTCCCATCATACCAAAAGAAACTATAAGGACATTCTATCTTTTCAAAATAGAGTTCAATTTGAAATGATATACGTCTTCTTGCAATAGTATCCCATTGATCTGAATCTTCAAAATGGATTAATAAAACCTGAAATGTTCCATCCACATCAAAAGAGCTTGCTAGGGCAACACGTGATTCTTCTTTATTTTGATCATTGATAAATACATTTTTAAAATACTTAGCGACTTGTCGATCTTCTTTTTCTGAATAAAGACAACGCATACTAAAATCTTTAATCAAATCTGCTAAGTGAACTTCCCATGGTGTTGTCAGCAATGGAAAATCTTGTTCATTACAATAATCAATAACATCATTAGGGATATCAAAGATATATTGCCCTGTATTAATAATCAAACCAACACTATGATATTTAACAAGATATTGAACCAGCTCTAGTAATGCCCCTGGCTTACGAAATCCCAGTCCCGTTGTCACAACCAATTCCTTTCCCCAAAGTTGTCTAATAATTGTTGTATCTTCAATCAAATGAACCCAACTAATCGCATTAGCACATCCAGCTTGCCCTGCTAAAAGTTTTAATTGATATTCTTCTTGTGTTTGCACAAGTGCATCTTCAATTGTAAACCCCATAATGATCACCTCTTCCTTTATATTATATCATTCTTTTGTGCACAATGCACAAAAGAATGGACTTATCTTTATATTTTGAGACCCTTTTTTTCTTACAAATATGGTATATAATGAAATTGTATTAAAAAGAGAACAATAAAAAAAGGAAGGGAGATTACTATGATAAACTTAACTTACGATTATTATTTATTAGCACACCAACATAATGAATATCCAGAATGGGTAAAAAGTGAACGTTATTTCTATTGTGATAATTTTATAAAGTTCTTATCATTTTTCCGTAAAAAATAATATATATACGCCAAAGGAAAAGCATGGAATCAATTTGATTTCATGCTTTTTCTTTGTGTTTGTATCTCTTGATATATCTTTTTTGTTTCTTGACTATTTTTTCCATTAACAACAACTGTTCCTAATTCTGTCTTTAAAACAATATAATCATGACAATGATTATACGAATAAAGTGTATAAGAGCCAAATTGATCATTTTTAAATGTTCCAGCCCCAATAACAAAGTTTCCTATTCCCCAAATTCTTGTTCCTGTTTCAAAGTTTTCAACATATTCCATATCTTGAATATCAAGATAATAAACATCTGTTGACTTTGTCAAAGAAGCACTTAATGTGAAATAGCGTTCATGATATGTTAAGCCAATACTACCAACAAACATACTGATACTAACCCCTATCAAAATAACAAGTATAACGATTGTAGACCATATTGTTGTATTCTTATACCAAACTTTTTTATTTGTTTTCATTTCATTTTTAGCTTCATCTTTATAACAAAAATGAGATCCAATCATTATAATCATGATGCCAATTATCAAACTTGCCATCATCATAATCATACCTATATCTTTATTCAAAGCCAAGCTCAATATTCCTAGAGCTATCAACATAAGGCCAGTACCCATAACACGACACAATTTCTTTTCATCATAACGTTCTTTTTCACTCTTACTGGCAGTATTATAACCAGCAATTAAAAAACTTCCTTTACCCATCAGCAAGAAAATAGCCGCAATACCAAAAATAAGACTTAACCCTATTATCATAGTCATTCTCCTTTTCTATCTATAAATTTCATTTTATGCCTTCGATATTCTTAAAAATATTTTCATCAACAAATCGTGACAATCTTGGATGGCAACATTGATATTGATTATCAGTCTCTCCTATTGAAAAAGTCACTCTTTGTTCAGCTTTCTTTCCAAATAAAAGCCATTTTACATTTTTATTTTTCTTATTAATGTATCTCAACTTTCCTTTCATAGTAATCAATTTGGTTATTCCCTAAATAGCTTTCAAAATAACTTCTAATATCAAACAAAGCACAATTATGCCAAGCATCATTCCCATAAGCATAACTGATAAGAAATGAAAATATGCATGAAACAATATTATCATTCCAACAAAAATAACGCTCCACTTTCTAAACGAACATATTTTTTGATATCCTTAATACCATTATATTTTTTAATCAGAGTTTTTTCCTTGAAGAAAACAATCAAGTCCTACGACAATAAATAAAATTCCTATTATTATTTCTACCATATACACTCCTATTTCATATAAATACCAACCAATTGACCAGATTCATTAAAACTAATTGTATAAGTCACACTTCTTTTTTCATATAACGCAACAACTTCACTTACTACTAATAACTCACCTTTTTGTTTTGCTTCAGCAGATTGTTCACTTGTTATTTTCTCAAAGTGACCAAGTTCACCTAAATCATTTTTAGCCTTGATAATAATTTGATCATCTAATTGATTTCGTAAATGAGGACTTGTCATTTGACGAAGCGAATCATAATCATTTTGATTAAGATAACCAATTGCCTCTACATTCCATTGATGAACCTCACTTTCTTGATATAATCCTGATGTTCCTAATGGATTGATATCAGGTATCAGTGATTGAATATACAAGACAATAGCAATAATAACAGCAACCACGCCAATAATAATACCTATAATCAATTTCTTATGCGACTTTTTGTAAACCACTCCTAAATTGTCATTAAATTCTTTTGCCAATTCTTCTGGTGTTCCCATTCTTTTCATAATATCTTCAAATGTTTCACCATTTTTTAATGCCAATTCAATATCATTATTCAAATCAACTTTGATCTTTTCTTTTTCTTTCTTTGTACATCCTAATTTTTTCATAACCAATTTCATATATTGTTGTTTATTCATCATCATTATCCCCCAATATTTGATTTACATTTTTTGAAAAATCATGCCATAAACTCCGCAATTGAATTAAAGTCTTTTGACCATCCTCAGTGATTTTATAATATTTTCTTGAAACTTCCTTATCCTTTTGTTCACTCCATTCACTCTTAACCAATCCATCATCTTCTAAACGATATAGAATTGGATAAAGCGTTCCTTCACGCATTTCAAACATGCCTTGACTTAATTCTTTCATAGTCATAATCAATTGATAACCATACATTTTTTCTTTTGATAAGAGCTGTAAGACAATAATTTCTAAAACACCTTTTTTTAATTGCCTTTCATATTTCACATTCATAGCATCATCTCTTTTCTATTTAGTATTACTAAATATATTCTAATACCAAGTATAGAAATAGTCAATCAATATAGATAGATGTTATGCATAATTTCTTAAAAAAGAGTTAATACTCAAGACATATTCAAAGATGATACTAGGAATGGGTGATGAATATGAAACAAAAAAGATTTACATTCGATGATGAAAATGAACAAGAAGTTCATTCAAAAATAGATATTTTCAACGATTATCAACAAGAAGATAGTCATAGAGAAACATCTTTAAAACAAGATTCTCAAATCTCTACTCCAAAAACCAAACCATCTTCTTTACCACAACACAATAAAAAAGAAACCCTAGACAAACAAAAAACAATCAAAACTAAAAAACCAAAAACAAAAGTCAAAAAGAAGACCAAAAGAAAAACTAAAAACAAAGTCAAAACAAAAGTCATAAAAGAAAAACAAAAACGTTCTTGGTTTTCAACCTTGTTTTTATTCTTATTATCTTTACTTATCATTGCAGGTGTTTGTTTTGGAGGATATGTTGCTTATCAATATTATTTAAAACAACAAAATCAAATTGAAGAATTGCAACAACAATTAGATCAATCCAAAACAACGCCACAAGAAAAACCCATAGAAGATGCTCCTTCTCAAGAGCAAACTCCTCCACCTTCGCAAACACCAGAAGACAATGAAAATCAAAATCCTGATCAAATACCTCCAGAAAACCAACAAGACTCAAATGAAGAATAATTTGAGTCTTTTTTAACCAAATCATTTGTTTTTTCATAGTATAAAAAGAGGTGGTTTTATGCATTTGTTTTCGGTTGTTTGTTTAACTCTTTGTGCGAATATGGATACACTTTTTATTGGTTTTTTATATCAAATGAGACATATTCATATTTCATGGCAAAACAATGTGATTCTTTCTACATTAACAACTCTAGGGACTTTTCTTTCTATGCAGCTTGGTTCTTATTTATCTTGTTTTTTATCTTTTCATTTGACTAATCATATCGGTGCTTTTTTATTAATGATGATTGGATTCATGATGATTTTTCAGTCTTTTCAAGAGGATAATAAAGAGGATTCTTTAACAGTGAAAAAACTTTCTATTGAAAAAACATTATTATTAGGAATAACTTTATCTTTCAATAATATGGGATTAAGTTTAAGTGGAAGTTTGACTGGGATTCCTTGTTTATTGACTTGTGTTTTGACATTCTTTTTTTCTTGGTTTTTTATCTTGATTTCTCAATTGATTGGAGAATTTCAATTATTGACTTCTTTTGAAAAGCAAATGCCTTTTCTTTCTGGTTTCTTTATTCTTCTTATAGGCCTATATGAATTCTTTATATAAAAAAAGACTTTTTACAAAGTCTTTGCTTCATGAATATAAGGATTACGATAAAATGAGTAAGCCAATTGTAGACACATACAACACCAAATCACTGGTTCACAAATAATAACACCAAAATATCCTAAGACTGGTATAAATAAAGCTACAAATACAACTTTACCCAAACATTCAATAACACTTGAAACCAATGGAATAATCTTCATTCCTAATCCCTGTAAAGAATTCCTTAAATTCAATAATATTCCCAAAACTGCATAGAAAGGAGCATTCACTCTTAAATAAAGTGAAGCATTATCAACAACAGTTGCTTGATGAGATCCAGAAATCAATTTCACTAACCATGGTGCTCCAAAGAATAATATAATTGTAATTATCAATCCCCAACCACAGGCAATCAAATTCCCATAGCGAACACCATCACGAATACGTTTTTGTTGGTTGGCACCTTTGTTTTGAGAAACAAAAGTAGATAATGCCAAACCAATTGTTCCAGCAGGCATCATACAGAAAGAATTTAATTTACGTGCTGTTCCATGTCCTGCAATAATCAAATAGCCAAAACCATTGATTGAACTTTGTAGAATAACTGTTCCAGCTGATACAATAGACATCATAAATCCCATTGAAAAACCTTGTCCTAGTAATTCTTTATAAAGATCTATATCAATTTGAAAATGTTCTTTTTGAGGAATTAAAATCGGTGTTTTTTGATAAATATAAAGAAAACATAAGATCACTGAGATGCCTTGTGAAATCACTGTTGCGATGGCAGCTCCTTGAACCCCTAATGAAAATTGTGTAATCAATAATAAATCCAATCCAACATTAATAAGTGAAGAAATAATTAAAAATATCAATGGCATAACACTATTACCAATAGCACGTAATAGTCCTGCACAAAGGTTATATGCAAACATAACACCAACAAATAATGTCACAGTTGCAATATAAGAATAAGCTTCATCAATGATATTGGCAGGTGTATGTAATAATTCTAATAATGGATATAGAAATAATACGGAAATAAGCATAATCAATAATGTTAATCCAATACCAATAACAATAGATCCAGCCACTGATTTTTTAATGAGTTTTTCATCATGTGCGCCATAGCTTCTAGCAGTGACTATGGATAAACCATTTCCAACACCTAAAGCAAATCCAATCAATAATTCATAAACTGCTCCACAGGCACTAATTGCAGCCAGTGATGTATCTCCTAAGAAATTTCCAACAATCATGGTATCCATTGTATTATAGAGTTGTTGAAAGATATTTGCGATTAATATTGGTAAAGCAAATATGAGTAGTGCTTTTAAGATATTGTCTTTTAATAAATCTACTTTTAAATGAAACATGTGTAGCCTCCCTTTCTTTTTCTATCTTACTCTTGATGAAATGTTTTTCAACTTATTTTCAAATTTTGATTGAAAAAACGAGGAATGTCCTCGTTATTGTTGTTTCATCAATTCTTTTTGTTTGATTGTTAAAGCTAACAAAGCTTCATTTAAATCTGTCATATCATAAACAGTTGCTTCCATAGGACACATGCCACTATGATCACGATTAATAATATAATCAACCAATTCTTCATAATCATAATCAATATGATATGCATCTAAAATATCTTTTGCTTTTTGACTTAAGACATAAGCATATACATATTGAACTTGTGAAAGAGCAAGTAACATAGCTGCTGCTTTTCCAATGACACGATCAACAATAATAGCATCTTGAAAAAACAGTTGATTATCTTTCATTGGATTAATAATTGGACCAATACCTCTTAACTTTGAAGTATAGAGATGATCACCTATTTGAGCAACCAAAGTATAATCTTCACTTTTAAGCTTCTCTTGTAATGCTTTCAGGTTCATTAAAATATCCTCCCTTATCAATAAACATAACAATTGTTGGTACAAACAACAATTGAATAACAATTCCAGGAATACCCGTCATTGTAGCCATCATAACAGCTTGAATACCACCTAGTGGAATATGGAAGAGATAAGTTGCTATAGAAATAACAAGTCCATAAACAAGACGTCCAGCCAACATAGAAATAACAAGCGCTGATAAAGAACCCAATTTTTTCTTAGAAAAATGAAATTGGTGAAACAATAAACCACTCACAGTTCCATAAGTCGCTAGCTCACAAATCATAAACATCACTCTTTCAGCTGTTGGCATACCTGTCACAACAAAGCTTGTTAGTGGAGCAAAAACGCCAAGAAACAATCCATAAATAGGTCCTAACAACATTCCTCCAATAAAAACGGGGATATGCATCGGTAAAAAGATGGATCCTGCTTGTTGCATACCAATCAAATGAAAAGCTTGTGGCAACAATAAAGATAATGCAAGACACATCGCTCCAAAAGTTATTTTTCTTGTTTTCATATAATTCCTCCTCTATTTTTTATTTAAAATCTTTTCATAATTTTCAATTTTGTTATTGAATTTATCTAATGATTTTTGAATTGTTTTTTAATAAACTTTTTTCTTGAATCAATAGATTTTTTCTTTCATTGAAAGTATCTTACCTTATTGATATAAATATCTTTGCAATGTTTGAATACTGAAACTATCATCATGCATACAATCAATTCTCATCTTGAAAGATCTTTTTCTTGATAATTGTGATATCCTTGATGATTTTTTCAAATACCTTAATGTATCTTGAGTTAAATACAATTGACATATTTTCTTTTAGTATCCAAAGATTTCAACCGCATCTTTCATTTTTTGAATAATATCCACTTCAAATGGGCAATTCTTAAGACATTTTCCACATGCAAGACATTCTAAAGCATGGTGAGATAAAGCAGCATAATGTTCACGAACAGTCTCTGGGACTTCCTTTTGAGCCTTACACAAATCAGCAAACTTATTCACATCCGCTACTGATATTCCGACTGTACAAGGAGCACAATGCCCACAATAAACACAATGTCCAACAAAGCTATGACGAGGAACATGGCTTAAAACTTCTGCAAAATCTTTTTCCTGATAGTCTGCTTGACAATAATCAATCGCTTGTTGTATTTCCTCTTGACTATGACTACCAGCCATAACAGATACAACTCCTGGCCTTGTTAAACAGTAATGAAGACATTGAAGAGGTGTCATTTTCACTTCAAAAGGTGATAACTTCTCATCTAACAAATCTCCCCCACCAAAAGCTTTCATAACTGTCAAAGCAATGTTTTCTTTTTCACAATATTTATATAATTCAAGGCGTGAGGGATCAACTTGAAATAATGGTTTTTCATAATTTTTATCATCCCATAAGTCATCAACATCTTCACTTGGTGGCAACATATCATAACATGGATTGATAGAAAACATAATTACATCAACCAGTCCTGTTTTAGCAGCTTGTAATGCAACCAAAGGATTATGGGAACTGATTCCAATACAGCGAATTTTTCCTGTTTCTTTTAAATGTTTTGCATAAGATAATACTTCTCCTTGAAAAACATGATCAAAATCTTTTTGAGCATCAATATAATGAATCATTCCAACATCAATATAATCTGTTTGTAAACGTTCAAGCAAATCTTGAAATCCTGCTTTGACTTCATCCATTTGTCTGGTTCTTTCATATTGTCCATTTTTCCATGTTGTACATAAATGCCCTTGAATAATCCAATTTTGACGATTTCCTTGAATTGCCTTTCCAAAAGCACTTCTTCCCTGTGGATTAGAAGAGAAAAAATCAACAAAATTAATACCTTGTTGATAAGCAAAATCAACCATATCTTTAACATCTTGATCTGATTTATTCATAAATCCTTCACAACCCAAACCAATAACACTCACATTGAGATTTGTTTTTCCTAAAACTCTATACTCCATAACAGTTTCTCCTATTTTAAAAAGGTTTGATAATCTTCATAATTCTTTTGTAAAAGTTCAGGTGTATTGAGTCCATAAGGGCAACGGCTCATACATTGACCACAATGGATGCAATCTTCAATTTTTGACATTTCTTTTTGCCATTTTTCTGATAACCAACCCTCTTGTGGGGCACGTCTTAACATTAATGACATACGTGCACATTGATTAATCACAATTCCTTTTGGACAAGGCATACAATATCCACACCCTCTACAAAATTGACCAGCCAATTCTTTTTGATCGTGTGCAATAATGGCTTGTCTTTCTTCATTGAATTGCGGTGGATTGTCTTGATAAGAAAGGAATTCATCTAATTCACTTTCTTTTTGAATTCCCCATATTGGTAAAGCATTTTTATAGTTTAACATATAAGCATATGCAACATCACTGCGTGTAATCAATCCTCCAGATAAAGCTTTCATACAAATAAAACCAACATTATGAATTTGACAAAGTTCAACCAGCTTTGCTTCTTTATCACTCGCTAAATAACTAAATGGGAATTGTAATGTATCATATAAATCTGATTCAATGGCTTCTTTAGCCACTTTCCAGCCATGATTTGTTAATCCAATATAACGAATTTTTCCTTGTTTTTTAGCTTCTAACATTGCTTCATATAAACCTGTTCCATCACCAGGTTTAGGGCAAAATGAAGGATTATGGAATTGATATATATCAATATAAGATGTTTTTAACATCTTTAAACTCATCTCTAAATCTTTCCAAAAATCTTCTACTGTTGTTGCCATTGTTTTGGTAGATATATAAATATGTTCTCTGACATCACTCAATGCCAAACCGATTTTTTCTTCACTATCACTATATGCTCTGGCAGAGTCAAAAAATTGAATGCCATGATCATAAGCTTTACGTAAAATCACTTTTGCTTCTTCTTTAGAAACACGTTGAACTGGCAAAGCACCAAAACCATTTTTATTGACTGTGATTCCAGTTCTTCCTAATGTTACTGTTTCCATTATGTCAACTCCTTTTCTTTTTTCTTATCATAGCACTTAGAGTTCACTCTAGGTCAAGTCTTTTTTTCATTTTTTTAGAAATATGTATAGAACTCACTCATCACGTAAAAACTATGGATGAGGTGAAATTATGTTTAAATATGAAAGTCAGTATTTACATCCTGTGAGAGTTGATCGACCTAATCCCCATTACGCTATCTTAATCCAAGAACAATTAGGTGGTCCTCAAGGAGAATTAAAAGCGGCAATGCAATATTTTGCACAAAGTTTTAGAATCAAGGATAAAGAAATCAAAGATTTATTCTTAGATATTGCGACTGAGGAATTATGTCACTTAGAAATGATTGCCCAATTGGTGAATCTTCTTAATGGTGATCAACCATGTTGTCAAAATGCTCAAATGAGTAATGTTGAACCCCAAATTCTAACAGGTTTAATACCAATGCTTGCCAATGCATCAGGATATTTATGGACCGCAGCATACGTGAATGAAACGGGTGATTTAGCAGCCGATATTTTATCAGATATTGCATCTGAACAACGTGCAAAAGTTGTTTATCAAAACCTCTATCGTCAAATTGATGATGAAGGTGTTAGAGAAACAATTGATTTCTTATTGAATCGTGAGGAAGCACATAACACAATGTTTAGACAAGCATTTAATAAAATTCAAGATTCTGCTGGTTCTCAAAAAGATTGGGGTGTCACATCCGATTCTCGTATCTATTTTGATTTATCTGATTTAGAAGGTCAAAATTTTAATCCTAATGATGTTCCACCAAGTTTTAACTTAGACAAATTTTAAAGGGGCTGTAACGAGTAAATAAATCGATATAGTTTCTAAATACGCAAAAACG
>UPXV01000052.1 GCA_900538465.1 uncultured Erysipelotrichaceae bacterium | reverse complement strand
TCAATAGTGACTGGTATGCTATGTATGGAGATAAAACAGGAATTTGTGATTTATAATGGTAAAGAGAATGCTAGAAAAAACATTCTCTTTTTATATGAGATTAATTATATAAAATATTCTATGATTGTATTGTAATAAATTAGTATTAATTTAGCATATAAAAAAATCCATCATTTATTTTAAAAAAGTTTATAGAAATTATAATATTAATTATAACAATATTCTAAGAAACTTTTTATTTGATGAATTTTATTCGTTTTATAAAGCTGCGTTAAATATAAGAATGTTTAAATTATTAGTCAAATGATTTTGTAGATTCACGCTCTATTATTTTAGCAGGA
Organism: uncultured Erysipelotrichaceae bacterium; assembly: GCA_900538465.1. Taxonomy (GTDB): domain Bacteria; phylum Bacillota_I; class Bacilli_A; order Erysipelotrichales; family Coprobacillaceae; genus Longibaculum. The sequence goes on along the minus strand of UPXV01000052.1, from coordinate 11,632 downwards.
ATTATAATTTCTTCTTCTTTTATTTTTGTATTTGATTCAATTAATGAAAATAATTTCTCACATGCAGTGATTCCCATTAAGTGCAAATTTCTGTCAACTGAAGATATTGATGGTCTTGAAAACATTGAATATATACTGTTATCAAAACCAATTACCTTCACTTGATTGGGAACGTTTATTCCTGCGTTATTTAAAGCATAAACTGCACCTAGTGCAAAACGATCAGTGAGTGCAAAAATACCATCAAATATTATTCCAGAAGCAATTGCTGAATTAACAACAGCTTCAGCCTCAAATATTGCTTCCTCGGAAGAGAGATTAACTCTTAATATATCTTCTTCTTTAATGATTTTATTATGCTTTTTTAGCCCATCACGAAAGCCTTTTATACGCTGTATAGTATTTTCATACATAATATAATCTTCGTATTTTCCACTTATTAGAATAATATTTTGGCAACCTTTTTCTATTAACAGTTCAGCAATTTCAAATCCAGCTTTATATTCATCTGTAATGATTCTTGTAACTGGAAATTCATGGCATGGGCATCGATCCATAGCTACAATAGGAATATTATATTTTTCATAATTTTTGGGTATTTTTGTTAATTGTGCAATACAAAGAATTCCATCAACTTTATTTGATGCAAAGTTATTAAGGTGCTTAAACTCTTCATTTGGGTCTGATTTTGTATTACAAATATATAACGAATAACCTCTTTCTTTAAAATATTGTTCAACTATTAAGGCTAAAGAACTAAAAAAGGCATTTGATATATCTGGAATCATAAGACCAATAGTAAAAGACTTAGAGTACCTTAATCCTTTAGCACTCATATTGTATACAAATCCAGATTCTTCAACAATTTTTAATACTTGTTCTTCTATCTTAGGAGAATAGTATCCTTTTTTATTAAGAACTCTAGAAACAGTTGAAGGACTAATACCAAGGACTTCAGCAATGTCTTTAATTGTTTTAATTTGTTTAGTCATATAATCATCTCCATTATTATTCATTATAACAAAGATAAACAAAAAAGCATAATAGAAATATTAAATTTTCAAAATATGCAAACGTTGTCATAAATGGTTGACATATTGTTTTCATAATGATAAACTGAAAATGTGCAAACGTTACCACATCAAAAAAATAGGTGCACATATTATTTTTGAAGAATGTGCAAACGTTGCCATAAATGTAAAAGTGTAAAACACAAGGGAGGAAAAAATGAAAGAAAGTAAAATGGACTTATTTGCTAATGCATTGGGTCGTGTGGCAAATGTCATGCAAAGTAATACGTATATCAGTTCAATCACACAAGGTATGACGAGTACATTACCTATTTTAATTGGGGGAAGTATTATTAACCTGATTGTTAATCTACCAATTCCTATTTGGACTGATTTTTTGAAAAATGTGGGAATTTATGGCTTATTATCAGATGTTGTTAAAATATTTCAATTAATTGCTATTTATATAGCATTTGGTATAGGGCGTGCTCTGGGTAAGAAAAAAGGGATTGATGGGACCTATTCTGGACTTATCGCAATCGTAAGTTATATGCTTGTCTTACCATATTCTGTAAATGAAACTGGAGATTTTATCCTTACTACAACCTATATAGGATCAGTAGGTATTATTACTGCAATGATTGTTTCTTTATTAGCAGTATCAATTTTTGCTTGGGTTATCAAAAAGAACTGGGTTTTAATAATGCCAGATTCAGTTCCACCAAACGTTGCAGGAAGTTTTAAAATGATTCCACCTGCATTATTGACAGCTATACCATTTATTATTATCAGAGGAGTTTTAGCTGCAACACCATTTGGTAATTTACCTGACTTAATAAGTACATGTATTGCAACACCATTAGGTGGAGTGGGTAATACGTTTGCTGGACATGCAATTTTGTTATTACTTAATAGTTTATTATGGTGGTGTGGTATCCACAATATGGCATTAATGCCAATTCTCATGGCTGTTTTATATCCACCTTTAGTTGCTAATATTACTGCAAATGTGAGTGGGACAGCTATTCCAAATATGCTTTCATTAGGTAGTTATATGATACCAGCTCAATTAATTGGTGGACCTGGAGCTTTGTTTGGATTATTTATATGTATGGCTTTTTTTACAAAAAGTGCACGTTACAAAACACAAGGAAAACTACAATTAATACCAGGTATGTTTAACATTACAGAGCCTGCCATGTTTGGACTACCAGTTGTTATGAATCCAATTATGCTGGTACCATTTGTGTTAGCACCACAAATTATAAATGCTCTATTATATGCTGGATTAAATATGGGAATTTTATCTACACCAGTTGTTGATATGAATTATTTTGTTCCTGGACCAATTGCTGGTTTCTTAATTGGTGGTGGAATTGCAATGGGAATTTTCTTAATTATAGCATGTCTTATTAGCTGTGTTGTTTATTTCCCATTTGTTAAAATTCTTGATAAACAAGTTTTAAAAGATGAAGAGAAGCAAGCTGCTTAGGAGCAAAGTATGGAACCTATTTTATTTGAAACTATCCCATTAGAAACAGTATGGGGTGGTAGGAAGTTGAGGGAATACTTTCATTTTCAAGATTATTCGGAATTTGTTGGTCAAACTTGGTGTTTTGCTGATCAAAAAGGGAAAAGTAATCGCATTATTAACGGAAGGTATAAAAATTTAACACTTCATGACTTATGGGTTAACGAACCCAAATTATTTAAAAGTAAGTATATGGAATTTCCATTTATTATTGCATTATTAGCGCCGGAGGATGACTTGAGTATTCAAGTCCACCCTCAAGATTGCTATGCAAAATCAAAAGGATATGATAGTGGTAAAAATGAAGCTTGGTACTTTATTGAGCCACCAGAAAATCATTATATTGTATTTGGTCATACGATGAAGTCATATGAGGAATTAGAAAAAGCTATAGAATCACATCAAATTGAAAAGGTATTAAACTATTTTTCAATACAAAAGAAAGACTATGTTTATGTACCTGCAGGTCAAATTCATGCTTGTACAAAGGGAAGCATTGTTTATGAGATTTCCCAATCGACAAATATAACATATCGTGTATATGATTATAATCGAGTTGATCAAAATGGAAATCTAAGGGAATTGCATATTGATGATGCGAAAGCATGTATTCAAATACCCACAGTGATTGATACTGTTAAACAACCTAAGCAAGTTATTGAAACAGAATCTTATATACTTCGTATTTATAATCAGCAAAAGGATTTTCTTTTAAAAAATGTAGAAATATATGATGAATACCAATGTGAAGAAGAAAAATACCAACTCGTGACTGTTCTTTATGGTCATGGAACAGTCAATAGTTATCCTATAAAAATAGGAGATAACTTTTTGATTCCTGCTTCGTCAAGAACAGTGTATCAAGGTAAATTAGAAATAATGATTGCTATGGAAATGTAAGGAATGGAAATCATTTCAAATATGAATTTCTGTAATATAAATTCATATTGATAAAAAAAGTAAAAAAGAAATTAATATAAATTTTTTCATTGAATAAAATAAGTGCCTTAATTGATTTTAAGGCAAGATTAAAAGGAGGGCGTTATATGTTTAATGATGTCATGCATATTGCATTTTACACAGATAAGATGGATGAAATGATTGATTTCTATACGAATAAATTAGGATGTAAAATGAAAACTTTGACTCGTTACAGTGTTTATTTAAATCGTGATGATCGTAAAGTTTTTCAGGATGTTGCAAAAAAGGAGCCTAATAAAATCTTTAATACTTATATTGAATTAGCTCCTAATCAATTTATTGAAATTTTTCCTAAAATTGATAATCAGAAGGAACATGCTCAATTCAATGATAGTTTAGGATATTCACATTTTGCTTTAACAGTTGATGATATTTATAAAACAAGAGAAATTTTAGAATCTAGAGGTGTACAGTTCTTAACTGAGATTTCTAAAGGACCTAGTGGGACTTATCAAATGTGGACTAAAGATCCAGACGGAAACTTTTTTGAGATTATGCAATTTACTGAAAATTCATATCAGGTTATTGGACACTTTGACAAAGAAATTTAATTAAGAAAAGTAGTATTTTAATTGTTATAGAGATTTTTTGAACGATTAAATACTACTTTCTATTTAGAAAGAGGAAATATATGAAATTAGGAATTATTGGATCAGGGACAATAGTGCAGGAATTTTTACCAAAATTAATTGAGTTTGATGGACTAGAAGTTGTGGCAGTACAAGGTACACCAGAAACTATAAAACAGGTGAAAGAATTATGTGATGCAAATGGAGTTAAAAATGCCGTTGGGTCATTTGAAGAATTATGTGAGTTAAATATTGATACTGTTTATGTAGCTGTGCCTAACTTCTTACATTATAGTTATTGTATGAAAGCAATGGGAAAAGGTTTAAATGTCATTGTAGAAAAACCAATGTGTTCAAATTACGAAGAAACTTTGGCTTTAAGTGATATGGCTAGAAAAAATAATCTATTTATTTTTGAAGCGATTACAACTTTATATTTACCTAATTATCAAAAGATTCAAGAGTGGCTACCAAGAATTGGGGAAATTAAACTCATTACATCTCAATATTCTCAATATTCCAGAAGATATGATGCTTTTAGAAATGGAGAGATATTACCGGCGTTTGATCCAAATAAGTCAGGTGGCGCTTTAATGGATTTAAATCTCTATAATTTACATTATGTTATGGGATTGGTTGGGAAACCAAAAGATGTGAAATATTATGCCAATATTGAAAGAAATATTGATACAAGTGGAGTCCTTGTATTAAATTATGATAATTATGTAGCAACTTGTATTGCAGCTAAAGACTGTAGAGGTATTTATGGAGGTATTATTCAAGGAACTCAAGGATGTATTAAGACACATTATCCACCAAATCTTATTGGTGAAGTTACTTTAGAGTTAAATGATGGAACTTACGAGAGATATGATGATGGGAGTGCAACACAAAGACTGGTACCAGAATTTAAAGCATTTATTCGTGCAATTAATGAAAATGATTATGAGTATTGTTATGAAATGCTTGATAAAAGTTTAGATGTTTCTAAGGTTCAGACAATGGCTAGATTAGAAGCAGGTATTCAGTTTCCATCAGATTTATAATATATTAAAAAAAGATTTGAAAATTTATTTAATTTAAGGAGGATATATATGAGTAAATTTCCTAAAGATTTTTTATGGGGTGGAGCAGTGTCGGCTAACCAATACGAAGGTGCTTATCTAGAGGATGGAAAAGGCATAAGTATTGCTGATGTAATGACGAGAGGAAGCAAAACGAAAGATAGATTTATTACTTATAAAACAAGTGATGGAGTTGTTCATGCTGACAATGCATCTACAATAGAAGCACCAGGTGATGCCGTATTTGGATGCTTTGAAGGATATGATTATCCTACTCATTTGGGTACAGATTTTTACCACCATTATAAAGAAGATATCGCTTTATTTGCTGAGATGGGATTTAAAACATTACGTTTAAGCATTAATTGGCCAAGAATTTATCCTAATGGATATGATGATGAACCGAATGAAGCAGGATTAAAATTTTATGATGATGTATTTGATGAATTATTAAAATATAACATTAAACCATTAGTAACTTTATCTCACTATGAAATACCAATTGCCTTAACAAATACTTGGGGTTCATGGTTGGATAGAAGAAATATTGACTGTTTTGTTAAGTATGCGAAAACAGTTGCTGAAAGATATAAAGATAAAGTTGAATACTGGATAACTTTTAATGAAATCAATGTAACTGATTTAAGTATATGGACAGGCGCAGGTGTAGGAGTATCTAATGATCAAAATAAAATCATCTGTACAAGAAATCAACTGATTGCTAGCGCAATGACTGTAAAGGCATTGCACGAAATCAACCCTGATTTTAAAGTTGGCGGAATGATTAATTATGGAACTTTCTATCCTTATACAAGTCATCCAGATGACACTATGGAATGTTGGGAACGTTTGAATAATACTTATTGGTTCACTGATGTTATGTGTAGAGGATATTATCCAAATTACAAGTTAAAAGATATTGAAAGAAAAGGATTAGAATTAGGTCTAACTGATGAAGATAAAGATATTTTAGTAAATGGAACTGTGGACTTTTTAGCATTCTCTTATTATATGTCAGGCTGTGTAAGTGCTGATCCAAATGTTATTGCTAATCAACCAGGTAATTTCTTTACAGGAATTAAAAATCCATACTTAGAAGCTAGTGACTGGGGTTGGCAGATTGATCCTGTTGGATTAAGATATGCTTTAGATTGTTTATATGATCGTTATCAGAAACCCTTATTTATTGTAGAAAATGGTTTTGGTGCAGTAGATAAAGTTGAAGAAGATGGTTCAATTCATGATACTTATCGAATTGATTACTTGAGAAGACATATTACTGCTATGGCTGATGCAATCAACGAAGATGGTGTTGAATTAATTGGTTATACAACATGGGGGTGTATTGATATCGTTAGCTGTTCAACTGGAGAAATGCATAAACGTTATGGGTTTATTTATGTTGATTATGATGATGAAGGTAATGGCGATGGTACAAGAAGTAAAAAAGACAGCTTTGAATGGTACAAAAAAGTTATTGCAACAAATGGTGAAGATTTAACAAACCAATAAGAGGTGATTATATGGAATTTGGAAGTACAACAATTAAACAAATTAACTTTGTTGTTAAATATTTGGACAAAATAGTTAAAGGTTGGACTAAGTTGACAGGCAGAGGTCCTGAAATGGAATATTATATACCGCCATTTGATAAAGTTCCTGCTTTTACAGATGGAATACCAGAAGAATGCAGTGATGTGAAAACAGCAAAGTTTAAAATAAATGATAAAGAAGTTTTTTCACCAATTACTCTTGCTTTTTGGCAACCCAGAGAAGCAAAAACGCCATGGAGGAAACATTTAGATAAATATGGAGAGGGATTTATGGATATTGAGTTTACTGTTTCTAATTTAGATAAGGCTTATGAATTTATTGGAGAAAAACCATATCATAAAGGTTATTATTCTTCCTATATATATTCTTTAGCTCATACTAAAGACATGCATGGTACAGATTTAAATATTGGACAATTAAGTGATAATAGGGAATTATTAAACGAACTCAAGAAAAAATACAATAGGTAGGATTATATATGAAGGATAAAGTATTAGTATTAGATTTTGGCGGCTCATTTTTAAAATATGCTTTAATCGATGATAAATTCAACTTTTATCATAAGTCTATTGTTGAAACTCCAAACAAAAATGAAGAAATATTTGTTGCTACTATTAGGAAAATTTATGAAACTTATAAGGACGAAATAAGAGGTATTGGAATTTCATTAGGTGGTAAGATTAATAGTCAAACAGGTATTGTTATGTCTTCAGGTCAGTTTCCTTTTTTTAATGGAAGAAGTATTACAAAGATACTAAGTGAGTTAATACCAATTAAGATTACCGTGGAAAATGATGGTATATGTGCAGGTTTAGCAGAGTATAAAGAAGGATCATTAAAAGGCTGTCAAAATGCCTTAGTAGTAATCTTTGGTACAGGTATTGGAGGTGCTGCGATTCTAGATGGTAAGTTCTATAAGGGAACACGAAACTGCGGAGTAGAGTTTTCTCTTTTAAGAAGTTATTCAAAAAGTAGTTTAAATCATACGTGGTTTATGTATGGTGGTAGTGCAACTGGACTCATTAATATTGCTAGAGAACTGGGATTGCCTAATGATATAGATGGACTTAAGCTATTTGAACTTGTTCATAGTGGTGATGAAAAAGCAATTGCAGCATTGGATAAATATTGTGATATCTGTATTGTATATTTATATAATCTACAAGCTATTTTTGATGTTGAAACTATTGCCATTGGTGGTGGTATTTCCAATCAGAAAATTTTAATTGATAAGTTAAATGAAAAATTAAAAGCAATGTTTGACAGCGAAGCAAAATATCAATTACCACCTACTATGCCTCGTCTTATTTCATGCAAATATAAAAATGATGCTAATTTGATAGGGGCTTATCTTGTTCATATATTAGAAAATTATTAGATAATTATAAAACTAAAGGTTATGATTTCATTGGATATGGATGAAAAAAGATAGGAAGTGTATAAATGAAAAAGTTATTATGTCCAAGTATGATGTGTGCTGATTATGGTAAGTTAGCTGAAGAAGTACAGTTTTTAGATAAAGCGGGTGTAGATATCTTTCATTGTGATGTGATGGATGGTACTTTTGTTCCAAATATGACAATGGGAATTATGGATATTAAGACTATCAGAAAGAATACTAATAAAATGGTAGACTGCCATCTCATGATTGAAAATCCATCTAGTAAAGTGGATTGGTTTATTGATGCAGGATGTGATCTTATTTATATTCATCCCGAAAGTGAAAGATATGTAGTGAAAACACTTGCCTATATTAAATCTAAAGGAAAAATGGCAGGTGTTGCTGTTAATCCTGATACAAGTATTGAAACAATTAATGAAATGTTGAATCTAGTAGATTATGTTATGGTAATGACAGTAAACCCTGGTTTTTCAGGACAAAAGTTTATTGAATTCACTAAAAATAAAATTATAAAATTAGTAGAGTTAAAAAAGAAATATAGTTTTAAGATTATTATTGATGGAGCGTGTTCACCATCAAGAATCAAGGAATTATCAGCTTTAGGTGCTGACGGATTTATTCTTGGAACAAGCGCATTGTTTGGCAAAGATAAAAGTTATCAAGAAATTTATGAAGAATTAAGAAAATTTTAGAAAGGAGAAAAATTATGGCTTTTCCCAAGAATTTTCTGTGGGGTGGTTCTATTAGTGCTACTCAAGTTGAAGGTGGATGGAATGAGGGTGGAAAAAGCCCTGTTCAAACAGACTATGGTGAAGCTTCACCAGATATTAATTTAAGAAAGATTTTTTATAGAAATGTAGACGGAAGAAGAGGCGAAATGTTTCAGTTTGATCGTTTGCCAAAAGGGGCTAAATATGAGTTGTTTGATGATGTTCATTATATTAATCATGTTGCCTCTGATTTCTATCATCATTGGAAAGAAGACTTAGCTTTATTTGCTGAAATGGGATTTACAACTTTTAATACGACTGTTTCCTGGGCAAGAATTTATCCACATGGAATTCAAGGGGGTATTAATCAAGAAGGTGTTGAATTCTACAGAAATATTTTTAAAGAAGCGAAGAGATTAGGAATGGATCCTGTCATTACTTTATACAAATATGATGAACCAACTTACTTTGAGGAAACTTATGGTGGTTGGGAAAACAGAAATATGATTGATGAGTTTGTTGCTTTTGCAAAAGTATGTTTCACAGAATATAAAGATTATGTTAACAAATGGATGACATTTAATGAAATTAATGTATTGGTTATGTTTGCAAAAGCGAGTGGTCATGCTAATATGCAAATTGTCTATGAATCATTGCACAATCAAATCATTGCAGCGGCAAAAAGTGTAAAACTTGCTCATAGTATTGATAAAAATATTCAAGTGGGATGTATGATTGCTGGAATGTGCAGTTATCCCCTTACATGTGATCCGAAAGATGTTATGTTAACATATAAAAACTTTCAAGATGGATTCTGTTATTATGGTGATGCTATGTTAAGAGGAAAATATCCAGACTTCTCTAAAAGACTATGGGAAGAAGAAGGGGTTGTTCTTCATATTAGCGAAGAAGATAGAAAAGATATGATGGAAGGACAAGCAGATTTCATTGGTTTTTCTTACTATATGTCAAGTGTAGCAACAACTCATGAGTCAGATGATAGAGTTGGTGGTAACTTAATCAGTAGCGTTAAAAATCCATATTTGAAATATTCTGATTGGGGTTGGGCGATGGATCCAATAGGATTTAAATATTTCTTACATGTTTTAAACGATCGTTACCAAAAACCAATATTTGATGTTGAAAATGGATTAGGTGCTTATGACAAATTAGAAGAAGACGGAACTATTCATGATCAATATCGTATTGATTATCATCATGACCATATTCAAGCAATGAAAGAAGCAGTTGAAGAAGGTGTCCAGTTGTTTGGTTACACGACATGGGGCTGCTTAGACTTAGTAAGTTTTTCAACAGGACAAATGAGTAAGCGTTACGGAATGATATATGTAGATATCGATGACCAAGGAAATGGTGACTTACGTCGATATCGAAAGGATTCATTTTACTGGTATAAAAAGGTAATCAAAAGTAATGGTGAAGATTTAAAATGAAAAGAGATTTTATATGAAGATTGGAATTGGTAATGATCATGTTGCAGTTGAATATAAAAATGCAATCAGTAAATATATTGAAGAAAAATATAGTTATGAAGTGATCGATTTTGGAACAGATAGTAGTGAAAAATTTGATTATCCAGTCTCAGGTGAAGCAGTAGCCAATGCAGTTATCACTGGAAAAGTTGATATGGGGATTGTTATCTGCGGAACAGGTGTTGGCATTTCATTAGCAGCAAATAAAGTCAATGGTATCCGCTGTGTGACTTGTAGTGAACCTTATTCAGCAAAATTATCAAGAGAACATAATAATACAAACATGTTAGCATTTGGAGCAAGAGTTATTGGAATAGAACTTGCGAAAATGATTGTTGATGCATGGTTAGAAGGCGAATACAAAGGTGGAAGACACCAAGTACGCATTGATATGTTAAAAGATATTGAAGAAAAACAAAAATAAATTTATTAAGCCAAATATTCATCCTCTTAAATGATATTGAAGTGATTATAAATAAAGCGAGAGAAATGTATGCTATCTTATATGTTTTCTTCATTGCTGCAATATAAAAGTATTAGAGAATTTGCATGGATACAGGTGAAACAAGTAAAAAGAGATAATAATTTATTTAAGAAACCAAGTCATAACAAACCAATAACAATTTTCATGATTGGCAAATTTTTATAATAAAAATTCAGGTCAGCAATATTGTTGACCTTTTTAAAAACATCTATGAAAGGAGTAATATAAGTGGATCAGTTAATAAAAGAATTAAAAGGTAAATATCCTAAAGGGTGTACCTCTGAATTAGAAGAAATAGAAAGGATTTTACAATTCGATAAATTCGATAGCTATGATGCTTTATCATTTGGCAATTTCATTGTTCAGTTATCTAGAGATTATGCTGAAGAAATTGTTGTGCTTATTATAAGAGAAAAAGATCAAATTCCAATTTTTCAGTTTGTTGCTAATCAAAAAAAACAAAGAAATATACATTTTGCGATGGCAAAAAGAGAGACAGTGTGTTTAACAGGGCATTGTAGTCTATGGGCAATGGCGAAACAACAAAGTGAAGGTGGACTTAATGAACTTTTCAATCAGGATAATAAGTGTTTACCAGTTGGAGGAGCTTATCCTATTTATGTGAATAATGATCTCATAGCAACTGTTGCTTTATCAGGGTTACACGATGGATTAGATCATCAATTGATTATTGATGCTTTGTGCATGTACCTAGGAAAAAGTGTCCCTAAATTTACTGGTAAACTTGTTTGAAAAATATAAATAATATGTCAATATTATTCCAGATTGTTGACAAAGTGGTAACTTTTAAAAAGTTGCTACTTTTTTCTTTTA
>UPXV01000051.1 GCA_900538465.1 uncultured Erysipelotrichaceae bacterium | reverse complement strand
TATATACAAAGAAAATTTTCATTTTTCTTTTTTTTAGAAGAAAAAAATGAAAAAAACTCTATTTTTTTCAAAATAGAGTTATGAGAGTCAAATTAAGCAAATCCTTAAAAATAACTCAACGACCTTATACCTTTTTGATATGAAGTCTTATTTTATTATCCTAAATCTTCTCCATTACTAGCAATAACCTTTTTATACCAGTCAAAAGAATCTTTCTTACTTCTTTCTAATGTTCCGTTACCTTCATTATCTCTATCTACATAAATAAATCCGTAACGTTTTTTCATTTCTCCTGTTGTAAATGAAACACAATCAATGCATCCCCATGGTGTATATCCCATTAATTCTACACCATCTTCTTCAACAGCTTTTTTCATTTCTTTAATATGTTCTCTTAAATAATCAATACGATATGGATCATGACAACTTCCATCTTCTTCTTTGACATCAATTGCTCCAAAACCATTTTCTACAATAAATAATGGTTTTTCATATCTTTCATAGAAGATATTTAAAGCATAACGTAATCCTTCAGGATCAATTGCCCATCCCCAGTCTGATTCTTTAATAAATGGATTCTTTACAGAATGTTCACTTGAACCATCAGTTGCCTTAGAAACATCTTTATGTGCAGTAGAATCAACTGTATTTGTCATATAATAAGAGAATCCGATGTAATCAACTGTACCAGCTGCTAAATCTTTCTTATCTTCTTCAGTAATATCAATATGGAATCCTTTTCTTTCAAACATCTTTAATGCATATGCAGGATAATGTCCTCGACATTGCACATCACAGAAGAACCAACGATCATGCATCATTTGATTTGATAAAACCATATCAGCTGGTCGACAAGAATATGGATAAATAGGTACCATTGCAATCATGTTCCCAATTAAGAAATCAGGATTAATCTTTTTACCAAGTTGAACAGCTCTTGCACTTGCAACTAAAGTATGATGTCCACAGATATACATAGCTTCTTCAGGATTATCATAATTTCCAAAATGTGCTCCACTGTTTGTCCAACCAAAAATATCATTCTTATAATTCATTTGATTATTAATTTCATTAAATGTCATCCAATATTTAACCTTATCTTTATATCTTCTAAAGCAAACTTCTGCGAATTTCACAAAGAAATCAATCGTTTTACGATTCATGAATCCACCATATTCTTTTGCTAAATGATAAGGCATTTCAAAGTGTGACAATGTAATGACTGGTTCAATACCATATTTTAATAATTCATCAAAAACATCATCATAGAATTGTAATCCTTCTTCATTAGGTTCTGCTTCATCACCATTAGGGAAAATACGTGTCCATGCGATAGATGTTCTAAAACATTTAAATCCCATTTGTGCAAACATTGCAATATCTTCTTTGTAATGACCATAAAAATCAATACCTACATGATTAGGATAATAGTTTCCTTCAACAACTCCAGCAGTAATGACACGTGGTACACCATGAGCTCCAGCAGTCATAACATCAGCAACACTATATCCTTTTGAAGTATTCAAGACTCCACCTTCAAATTGATGGGCAGCTAAGGCTCCACCCCATAAAAAATCTTTACTTAATGCCATATAATTCCTCCTTTACTTGATACTTCTATTATACACAATTTTCACTTATTAGAAAATTAAATATCATTATTCTTAACCCATTTCTTTTATTGATATTTCCATCCATCTTCATCATGATAAATCATAAGTTTACTCATTCCACCATCAATTTTAATATTCTCGCCTGTAATAAAACCTGCTTTTTCGCTACACAAAAATAAAATCATTTCAGCAATATCTTCACATCTTCCTACTCTTTTCACAGGATGTTGTAAAACATCAGAACCTTCGTATTTCTTATCGGTTGTCTCTATCCATCCAGGTGAAATCGAATTGACTCTAGCAATACCTGCCAATGAAATTGCTAAAGCATGAGTTAAGGCATGAATCCCACCCTTTGCTGCTGTATAGCTTTCACTTTGGGCTTGTGACATTGCATCCCTTGATGAAGAAATATTCACAATACTTGCTCCTTCATTGAAATAAGGTTTCAATAACTTCACAAGCATAAATGGAGCAGTCACACCAACTCTTAAGGCATATTCAAATTCTTCATAACTGCATTCATCAATTCCTTTAAACAAAGGCTTAGCATTATTAATAATATAATCAACATGTCCATAATCTGTAATCACTTTATGAGCAAATTGAATAAGTGTTTCCTTATCACCAATATCCCCTTGAAAATATTCATTTTCTAACAAATCAATAAGACATACATGTGCTCCTAATTCTTTAAACATTTCAGCAGTCTTTTTTCCTATTCCTTGACTTCCACCAGTAATCACAACAACTTTATCTTTAAAATCCATATCATTACCATCCTTATTATTTTTTGACAAAATAAACACTTCCTTTAGCATTCTCCCCAGTAACAGTCACTTTGTATTGTCCATCTTCATGTATTGTAATTTGAAATGATTTATTTTTTACTTTATCTTCACTATATATTACTTCTTGATCTTCTTTTTCTATCAAAACAGAAATATTCCCTGATTCATTTACAATTTCAATATCAAGAATATCATTTTTCTCCAGTTCTAAAATTTGTGAATCACTACCATTAAAAATGCGATATTCCATAATAAATTGATTTTCATTTCCCGTTCTATTGCCATTAAATCGTGCACTTTGGCATCCAGTTAATATTGTAAGACCTAATAATATAATCATTAACTTCTTCATTTTATTTTCCCCCTGCATTCTTATTATATCATCTAAAAAGTTTTTTGATAATAAGCAAAAAGATATCTTAATCCTAATACAGACAAAATTCCATAACCTAGCAAAGAAAATAAAATTTGTAATAATCCTTGAACTGAAGAAATATATTGCCCAGCAAAAAACAAAGGATATAAACTGATTGCATCTAATACATGATATCCACCATAACTTAAAATCATAGGCATCAAAAGAAAAGCCGTACTCATAAATAAAGTTAGTAAATGATTCTTTGTTTTCACTCCCACAACATGAATAATCACAATCATAGACATAACAGCTAAGATTTTTAATACAAAACTTGCTAAACAAATCATCCCAATAGATATCCAAGAAGGAAAAATAACAAAGTCTTGAATTGATGTCGCTGAAGCGCTCAAAGAAGCAAATCCGTATTTTTGTTGTAATAAAAATAAAGATGGAAACATTGTCATCATCAGAAAAATGAAACCTATTAATAAAGACAACCTAAGTTTTATTTTCAAAACAGGTTTTCGTCCTTTCAATGTCAGTTGTGTAACAAGATTAGCATGATTTTGATACTCATAACTCATCATATGCGACATACTCATTATTAAAAATAAACTTAATATAAGTGTTGGCATAAAAGTCCACGATTTTTCAATAAAGTATTGTTGATAAGCCATTGGATAAACAAATTGCTTTTGTGGATTTTTTTGAATATCAAGATATTGTTGAAAAACTTCTTGAAAAGATTGTTCACCAATTTGTTGTTGGGATATTTCTTGTTGTAAAGTGATTGCAAGAGAGTGAGAAATAAGACCTTTTTTCTCTTTTTGTGAAATAAGTGATAACTGTTGGTTTAAATTATCATAATGTTTTTGAAGTTTAAGCAACCATTGTTCTTTTTCGTTTGTTAGGGGTCCTTCTAATTCTTTCATATATTGTTGATATATGATTTCTTCACTATCTTGATAGATTGGAACATAATGATATTGATAACATTGTACGAAAATACACAAAAGACATAAAATAAAAACTTTTTGGATAAAAAAGATTTTATAACATTCTTGTTGAAATAAAGATAAAGAAGGAAAAGAAAAATGTTTAAAATTCTTTATTTCAATATTTTGAATACACATATTTCTTTTATAATGATAAGTCATGGTTGTTAAAACAACCATTATCAATAATAAACATACTAATCCCATAAAGGTAAGTGCTTGTAATGAAATAAGTTGATGAAACACATCTATATTACGATATATTTGAAAAAAAGTATCCGTTTGTAAAATAGAAAATAAATTAAAATATTTAAACAGATATAAAGAATCTAAAGGCGAAATGATAAGATATAATCCATATTCGATTGCCATTATCAATATCATCAATACCATAGTTGTGATCTTATTTTTAAATACAATTGCACATAACAACATAAGTGTTCCAATTAAACAAGCTGCCAACCATTTTATAAAAATAAACAATCCAATAAATTCAATAACAGTCAAAGAATAAGGACACTGGTAAAACTGTGCCAATGATTGTACACTTCTTGATAAATTTCCTAATCCATAAATATAAGAAGCATATAATAATTCACTAACCATCATGCAAATCGTAATAACTCCAATTATTAAAAACATAACCACACATTTGGCAAACATTGTTTGATATTGTCCCTTAGGTGTTATTTTGATGATAGAAAATAACTTCTTTTCTTTTTCGTCTATAATCAAGGATGAAGCAATGACCATCATTGCTAAAATGATCATCAAACTAGTAATGGGAAAACTCAATATTGAAAAAATCCCTTTTTCACATTCATAAGTGATTGGTGTATTGATTCTTGATTGATAATCATTAGCTGTTTTTTGAATATTCTTTTCTTCAATACTATTTTCTTTATGAAAAATAGAGATTTGAGAAATCATATGTGCTTTCGCTTGAATATTTTCAATATATGAAGGATAATCATGTAATTTTTGAAATTCATTCAAAATATTTTCTAAGAATAAAACTTCACTTTCTAAATCCTTAGTATAAACTAGCTGATGATTTTCTTTATAGAGTTTCCCATATTTTTCTTCAACATCAGGAAAATCCGATAAAATTGAATCAATCATATATTGATTATCTTGAACATTCAAACGAAGGGTTGTCAACTGTTCAATAGTTAAAAAACCTTGATATTTTTCATATTCTGTTTTGATATGTTCATATCTTTGATGATTAGGAATAGATGCTAAATCAGTTTGTAATTGATGATAACTAGAAGGTGGAATTGTTGTGTCAAGATTTTGTACATAAGCAAAAATCCCTATATTCACGAAACATAGAATAGCTAAGAAGATAATGAGACTTCTTTTTTGTATGATTTTGATGAACTCATATTGTATCAATTTCATTATGTTCATCTCCAAACAAGTCTAAATAAACATCTTCTAGAGATGCTTTCTGATATTTTTCAAGTAAGTCATTCACATTCCCTAAATCAACAATTTCTCCTTTTTTTAGAAAAATAATTTCCTTGGCAATAGTCTCCACATCTGATACAACATGTGTTGCAATCAAAATGATATGATCATTTGCTAATTGTTCAAAAACATGTCGCAATGAAACCCGTTCTTTTGGGTCTAAGCCTGCAGTTGGTTCATCAAATAAAAGTAACTTTGGATTGCCTAATAATGCTTGAGCAACCAATAATCTTTGTTTCATTCCACCAGAATAAGTTCGATTTCGCCGATTCAAATAATTTTCCATATGAACAAGTTTAGCCACTCTTTCAACTTCTAATTTGATTTCACTTTTAGGTATATCTTTTAAAAGTGCCATATAGGTTAAAAACCTCAAGCCTGTCATTTCCTCATATAATCCTTGAAGTTGTGGTGCATAACCTAACAATTGAAAGTAATCATTTCCAAGTTTTTCAATATTATGATGATTCCAAAGAATCTCGCCAGTTGTTGGTTTCAAACCACGACAAATCAAATTCATTAAAGTCGATTTTCCTGAACCATTAGGACCTAGCAAAGCATAAACACCTTCTTTTAATGTAAAATTCACATGATTTAATGCTTGGACATCTCTATATGTTTTTGATAAATCTTTAACTTCTAACATTATTCTCGCCTCTTATCATTTAAAGTTTTGATTTGTTGATAATTTCTTTTTCCTTGTAAAAAATCATCAATTGAAATTAAACCAATATATTCTTTTGTTGTTTCATATTGCATAGTTCCTGCCCAAGTTTTTTCATCATGTCCTTCACGATCATACAAAACTAATAATTGATCTTTTGTTTGTGCTAAAATATTGACTGGTTCTTTTGGTGTTCTTAAATATTGTTTCAAATCTTCTAACTTTGGATTTTTTAATGAAACTTTATAACTTTTGATAAAGTTGTCCTTCCACTCATTTAAAATAACATAATCATCAACAATAAACGTAATATTGTAGTCTTTATTTTTATCTAAATCGATGACTTTTGTTTCCTGATTCGTTTGAAAATCAAAGGAATATAAACCATCTTTTTTTGTGTAATAACTTTTATTTTGATAATAATATCCTTGTTCATTGAGTTTTACTGACATGTTTTTTGTTTTCTTTGTTTCTAAATTATAAGTTTCATAATTATATTTTCCATTCATAAGAATCTGATCGTATTTTTGATAATTCTTTTGATCAAGGTATTTTTGAGGATCCTCACTATAACTCATTGTTGTCATAATGATATTTTGACCATTCACTCCTATAATATCTTTATATTTCATATCCATGATATTTTTTGCTTCACCTGATTTCAAATTAATCTGATACAGCTTCTTTTGCACGACAACACTCATTATATTGTTTTTCTTCATTTCAACATTTTTTGTTTTGGTTACTGGAATATAAAGACTCTCATTTCCTAAAACTAAGCTTGTATACTCAAATTCATAACCTTCATCTAACTGATATAAATCATGACGATTTTTACCATCTAGATCCATTTGAATAATTTTTGCTGTATCCTGTGTTCTCTCACCTAAACTATTTATCGTGATACCGTAATTTTGTATCATATACAAATGATCTTTATAAACAAAAATCATATTTGATAAATTAGGTGGTGCTAGATACGCTGTGCATGATTCATCTTTATGTTGACATTCTGGCTTATCACATAAATAAACTTCTTGTTTAGAAGAATAATCATAATAACAAAGATGACTATTTTCTCCATCATGATTAATCAAATAATAACCATCTTCCATAGAATCACCTTTCCAAAATAAATCTCGCCAGTTTTTAATGACTAAATCTTCTTTCTTTTCATTCTTTTGTACAACAACCTCCTTTTGTTTTGAATTTTGACATCCTATTAATACAATGCTTAATAATACTAATACTATTTTTTTCATTTTTATCACCCATTTTTATTGTAATAAGTGAATGTATCTAATTTGTAAAAAAAAACAACTTTTTTTACAAAGTTGTCTTTAAAACAAATTATTTATTAAAAGATAATCCCCATAATCGTGGATTAATGGCACCTAATAATGTAACTTCAATAACCAATATATGAGTATCTGTAATTCTTGTATCAATATAGCATGACACACGTAATTTGGCTTGGTTTGATTCATAACCATATTGATTATAAACCCAATCATCAATATCATCTAATTCTAAGTATTTTATCATTTGTGAGGTTATTTCTTTCAGTTCATTCTCTGTATACTTCAATGGATTATCTTGCATTAATTCAATATGTGTAATTTTATGAGTATCAGCATCCATGTAATAATCTATTTCTTTATAAGGATCAGGTTTCATCCTAAAAATGTGATTTAAATCATAAGTATTTTGATATTCTTTTATAGTCCCATATTCAACCTGATATTTTTTGTCATTGTTCACTTCAAGTAATTGCTGTGATAGAATTTTGAAATCAATTAATTTTTGAATTTCATCAGAAAATAATGATTGTAAATGAAGAAGTTGTTTCTGTTTCGTATCAGAATACTCATCTTTTCTTTTGACAACATATGTTTCACTCTTACTATCAGCTGTATAGTCTTGTTGATGACGATATAAATTCACAATAAGAGGATGTTTTTTTAATATTTCTTGGGTTTGATTATCTTCTAAGGAAATTTCTTTATTAATATCTTTTAAATCTAATAATTTAGAAATACCTATAGGAAGGATGAGTGATATGATAAGAATCATAATTCCAAACATTCTTATCTTCTTTTTATTCATGTGTAACAACCCCCAATTCAAAACTTACTGTCGTTCCAACACCTAATTGCGATTGAATAGATAATCCTGTATGATGAACATCACATATACGTTTCACAAATGTAAGTCCTAATCCAGCTCCGCCCATTGAACGCGCACGTGATTTATCTGCCATATAAAAAGCTTCTGTGGCTTTCTTCACATCTTCTTCACTCATTCCTATACCTTCATCAATAACTGAAATCTTGACCATATCATGAAAAATATCTGTCTTTATGTGAATTCTTTGTCCTTCTTGACTTGCTTTTATAGCATTATCAATTAAATTACGCAACAACATAAATAATAAATCCGCTTGTGAAAGAACCCAAATATCTACCGTATCAAACTCTAATGTATTTTGAATATGTTTCCCTTGATAATAATCTTTTAATTGTTTAACAATAACCTTCAATGATACTGATTTTAATTCTATTTGATTATTTCCTAAAGCCAGTAAATCCATCAATGTATAAGAAAGATTTTCTAGACGTTTCCCTTCCGTATAAATATATTGAGCAGCCTTCTGACGTGTTTGTTCATCACAATCACAAGTTCTTAATAAATCTGCAAAGCCTAATATTGCAGTCATTGGGGTTTTGACTTCATGCGAAAAACTACTCATGAATTCTTCTTTTTGAATAACACTTTCTTGAAGCTGATGAATTGTTTTTTCATTCATGTCTGCCATTTCATCAAAACTCTTTGACAATTCTCCAATTTCATCTTCGTTTTGAATATGTGTACGTTCACTATAATCACCACTTGCAATACGTTGAGTGACAACATTCAATTTATTAATCGATTTTGTTAAGTAAGATGAAATGATTCTTAATATCAAATAAGCGACCAAAAACAAAATACCACTAATCACTAAGAAATTCATTATTTGACGATTACGCTCTTGATAAACTGATGTCAAATCATAACATGATGTTAAATAATAAACTGTATCTACCGCATTAATTGGTGAAGTCATAAACATGAAGTATTTTCCATCTCTATGTTTAATAAAATATTTTTGATTATAGTCTATAGATATATATTCTTTATACTTTTCATCAATGGTACTATAGAAGACTTCATTATTAGGCAAACTTAAAGCAAATGTTTTTTGATTTTGAGAAGCATATTGAAATTGTCCTAGATAATAGATTGCTTTATTCATTAAATAATGTTCATCTTTTTCAAAGGATCTTTGATATTTGATAGAATCTTGATAAAGGCGTGTTTCTAAAGAATATAATTCTATTTCTTGTGTGGTTAAATCGTGATTAATAGTTGTTTGTAAAAGATTATGATGATTTTGATAAATCATAATTGCTGAACCAATAGAAAATAAGACAGCAAGTGTTAATAAACAAGACCAAATAATTTTCTCAGCAAATTTCATCATTAACCTCTAACATATATCCTACTTTATAAACCGTTTTAATTTCCTTATACCATCCTAATTTTTTACGTAATCTTTGAATATGTAAATCTAATGTTCTGGTTTGATCATATTCATCTTCGTGCCATACTTTTTGATATAAAACATCACGATACAATGCTAAATTTTTATTTCTAACTAAAAATAATAATAATTCATATTCTTTTAGAGTTAAATCAATCTTTTTATTATTTTGATATACACACATTTTATTTGTATGAATAATTGTATTTAATATATGAATTTCTTCCATGCCCTTATTATAACGTCTTAATACACTCTCAACTCTCGCAATTAATTCATCTATTGAAAATGGTTTTACTAAATAATCATCTGCTCCCATGTGTAATCCTTTCACTTTATCTTTAACACTTCCTTTAGCAGTAATAAAAATCACAGGTATATTGAATGGCTCAATATACTCCATTAATTCATAACCATTCACTTCCGGTAACATGATATCTAATAAAATAAGATCATATGAATTGTTTTCTATTTTATCAGCTCCTATTCTCCCATTTTCTGCATAGTCACATTGATATCCTATTCTTGATAAATTCATTATAATCAAATCAGCAATGGCTCTTTCATCTTCTACAACGAGTATTTTCATTTCTATCATCTCCACCATAATCATACCTAGAAGTTGTATCTTTATTGTATCACAAAAGAAAAATAAGAGAACAGTTCTCTTATTTAAAAACTCTTGTTGCTTCTACAGCTTTTAACCAACCTTGATAATATTTTTTACGTAAATCTTCCTTCATATCAGGTTGATATGTTTTCATAATAGAATGCATCTTGGCAATTTCTTCCTGGTGTTTCCAAAATCCAACTGCCAATCCAGCTAAATAAGCTGCACCTAATGCTGTTGTTTCTTTAACTTGTGGACAAACAATAGATGTATTTAAAATATCACTTTGAAATTGCATTAAAAAGTCATTAGATATTGCTCCACCATCAACAGAGAGATGATCTAGTGTAATATGAGCTTCTTCTTTCATTGTTTCAATGACATCTTTACTTTGATATGCGATTGATTCTAAGGCGGCTCGTACAATGTGATTTCTCGATGTTCCTCTTGTTAATCCAAACATTGTTCCTCTGGCATCGTTATCCCAATAAGGTGTTCCAAGTCCTACAAAGGCCGGAACCAAATAAACACCATCATTATCATTCAATTGTCTTGCCATATTCTCACTTTCTAAAACATTATCAAATAATTTTAATCCATCTCTTAACCATTGCATAACACTTCCCGCTACAAATACCGAACCCTCTAAAGCGTAAGTCACTTGTCCATCAATTCCCCAGGCAATCGTTGTTAATAATCCATTCTTTGATGAAACTGGTTTATTCCCTGTATTCATCAACATAAAGCAACCTGTTCCATAGGTGTTTTTCACATCTCCATCATGAAAACATGTTTGGCCAAAAAGTGATGCCTGTTGATCACCAGCAATACCACAAATTGGTGCCTTGAAGTGTAATCCTGTTAATAGTGTTTCATCACTATAACCATAAATACAAGATGAATCTTTGACTTCAGGTAACAGACTTTCAGGAATTTTAAACAAATCTAAGAGTTCTTGATCCCATTTTAATTCATGAATATTATAAAGTAATGTTCTTGAAGCATTTGAATAGTCAGTCACATGAACTTTTCCACCTGTTAATTTCCAAACCAACCAAGTATCAATTGTCCCAAACAATAAATTATTTTTATCTTTAATTTCAACATGATCCAATATCCATTTGATTTTACTTGCACTAAAATAAGGATTAATTAATAGTCCTGTTTTCTTTTGAATAAACTCACTATATCCTTCATCAATCAATTGATCACAAATATCTTGTGATTGTCTTGATTGCCATACAATTGCATGATAAATAGGTTCTCCTGTTGTTTTATCCCAAATCACTGTTGTTTCTCTTTGATTTGTAATTCCAATTCCTTTGATTTGTTCTGGCTTGATATTATTTTCAACAAATAAACTTTGAACAACTTCTATGACTGAATTCCATATTTGTTTTGCATCATGTTCTACCCATCCAGGATGAGGAAAATATTGAGGAAACTCTCTTTGTGCAACATATCTTAATTTTCCACCATGATCAAATAAAATGGCTCTTGTACTTGTTGTTCCTTGATCAATAGATAATATAAATTCTTCCATACTTAACTTCCTTTCTTCTCTTATTATAACAAACTCTACAAGCGCTTTCTATAAGAAGAAAAAGAATAAATTTTATCATTTATTCTTCTTCAACCAAAAGTTTATTTAATTTTAGAAAAAGTAAGAACTTTTTCTTTTAATTCTTGAGAAGAAATATCAGTTATAATCAATTGACTTAAATAATCTAATTGTTCTAATGTACATTCCTTTATCCATTCTCCACTTTGTTGATATTTGATTTGATATTGCAACAAGGCTGTTTCTAACTTCCCTTTTTCTAAGCCACTTGTTAGTCCTTGCTTTTTTGCATATTCAACATCATAATCATGCCACTCTTGAAAATCTACCTGGACTTGAT
>UPXV01000050.1 GCA_900538465.1 uncultured Erysipelotrichaceae bacterium | reverse complement strand
TATACAAAGATTTTTTTCATTTTTCTTTTTTTTGAAGCAACTTTTTTTATTTTTTAAAAAAAATAACAGTAAGAATTTATCTCACTGTTACCTTTAACATCATTATTTCATAAATGGAGCATACTCCAAACGAATAAAGTAGCCTTGATCATGTTGACAAACTGGGCATTTTTCAGGAACTTGTGTTCCTTCATAAATAAATCCACAATTTAAGCACATCCATTGAACTGATGAAGATGAATGATAGAGTTCATTGTTTTCCATCCATTTTGCAAGTTGTCCAAAACGATCACCATGTGTCTTTTCAATTTCAGCAATATTTTTAAAATCTTGTGCAACTTTTAAAAATCCTTCTTGTGAAGCGACTTCTGCAAATCGCTGATAAACATCTTCGTATTCTTCATATTCGTTATGCTGAGCATAATCTAATAATGTTTTGACATCTTTAGAAATGTCAACTGGGTATCCACCATCAATAAAAATTGTTTCTCCAGCCATAGCTTCTAAATGATTATAAAAAATTTCAGCATGTTCCTTTTCTTGATTAGCTGTAAATAAGAAAACATCACCTATCATATGATGTCCTTGTTTAATAGCTTCACCAGCTGCAAAAGTATAACGATTTCTTGCTTGTGATTCACCTGCAAAAGCACGCATTAAATTTTCTTTTGTTTGACTTTCTTCAAATTGAATACTCATGATTACTCCTCCTTTAACATTAGTAGTATAAACAATTAAAAAAAGAATTATTCGTTGTATTTTACAAAATAATTCTCCTTTTTGATAAATCCACATTTTTTATATAAGTCTATGGCTTGTAAAGAAGCATTCAAACAAATCATTCCAACTTGATTTCTGCTTTGTTGAATTAATTCATTAATCATTTGAGAGGCAATTCCTTGATGACGGTAATTTACATGAACCCATACATTGGTTATTTGACCAACAAATCCTTTAGGATTTTCATTTGAAGGCATTGTTTGATATTGATAAAGTGAAGCACTCGCAACCAAATATTCCTGATCATAACCAAGTAAAGTTATCATTTGCTGATCTAAAATTTTTTGATAATAAAATTGACGAATGAAATGAATTGTTTCTTCTTGAATAGGTTTTTTTGAAAACATTTTTAAATCTCTGATTCTTAAAGCAACTAGTAATTCTAAATCATCTAAAGATGCCTTACGAAATTGAATCATAATATTGTTTTTCCTTATGATTAATGAAATAAACAATAATGATAATACATATAACAGGTTCGCCAATCATTAATGTTATTGCATTTAAGAAGTTACGACAAACAGCACTTTCACAAATCATTCCTATAAGAGGAAAAATTGCTCCATAATGAATAAAAACTGATATCATTAATAATCCTATGAATAAAAATGTATATTTGATAACCATATTTTTCATTAATAATCGCCTCTTTGATGAAAATCTTTTTTATTACCAGCAATTTGATGACGTTCAGATAATTTCTTTTCAATATCCTCAACTTGAATACCTTGTTGAAACATCAATACAAATGTATGGTAAAACAAATCACTAATTTCTCCGATTAATTCTTCTTTATCATTATTTTTAGCAGCAATAATGGTTTCACTTGCTTCCTCACCAACTTTTTTACAAATCTTATCAACCCCTTGATCTAATAAATAATTGGTATATGATTTTTCAATAGGATGAACATGACGATCAGCAATCACATCATATAAATCATGAAAAATATTTTGTGAAAAATGATAAGGCAACACTTCATTAAAGAAACAAGAATAACATCCCGTATGACAAGCAGCTCCAATTTGCTCAACATAAATCAATAATGTATCCTCATCACAATCTAAATACATACCTTTAATATATTGAAAATGTCCCGATGTTTCTCCTTTATGCCATAATTCACCACGTGAGCGTGAATAAAAATAAGTCTCCTTTGTTTTAAGCATTCTTTCATAAGCTTCTTCATTAACATAAGCTAACATTAATACTTGTTTTGTTTGATAGTCCTGAACAATCGCAGGAACCAATCCATTTCCTTTTTCAAAATCCGGTCTCATATATTTCTCCTTACTGGTATATTATGTTTTGCACATTCTTCTTTGACTTGATCAATTGTTGCTTCACCATAATGGAATAATGAAGCTGCTAAAGCCCCATCACAATTGGTCTTTTCAAAAACTTCAACAATATCTTCCTTGCCACCACATCCCCCACTTGCGATAACAGGGATAGACACAGCATCAATCACAGCTTTTAACATTTCAATATCAAAGCCATCACGTGTTCCATCACGATCCATTGAAGTCAATAAAATTTCACCGGCTCCTAAAGCTTCACATTGTTTAACCCATTCAATAAGATCTAAACCCGTATTCTCTCTCCCACCAGCAATATACACATCATAGCCACTCTTATCAGCTCTTTTTTTAGCGTCCACAGCGACAACAACACATTGAACTCCAAATTCATCAGAAGCTTCTTTAATCAATTGAGGATTCTTAATCGCTGCTGAATTGACAGAAACTTTATCAGCACCACTTGATAAAATCATACGAAAATCATCAAGTGTACGAATACCTCCTCCAACTGTCAAAGGAATAGATAATTCACTTGCCCCTCTTTGAATCAAATCCTTAATAATATCACGCTTTTCATAAGTTGCTGTAATATCCAAAAAAACCACTTCATCAGCACATTGCTGATCATAACGTTTGGCAATTTCAATTGGATCACCAACATCTTGTAAACCAACAAAGTTCACACCCTTAACAACTTGACCATCTTTAATATCTAAACATGGGATGATTCTTTTTGCAAGCATGATATCACCTCTTTCAAATCAATTTTTCCTTCATAATAAGCCTTACCAACAATACACCCATAATAACCTAATGCATTCACACGATAGATATCATCAGCATCTTTAATTCCACCAGAAACAACAAACTTGATTGAACTATGTTCAAAAATATCTTGATAAAAATCATAGGATGGTCCACTCAATGTTCCATCTTTAGAAATATCTGTACAAACAATATATTGAACTCCAATGTTTTCCAGTTCTTTTAAAAAATCTAAATAATGTGTCTTGGTTTGAACAAGCCATCCTGAAGTTGCAACATAACCGTCTTTAACATCTACACCTACAACAATTCGTTCTGGTCCATATTTTTGAATAGCGTTTTTTAAAAATTCAGGATTTTCAATGGCTGCGGTTCCTAAAATCACACGATCAATTCCAATTTGATCTAAATAAAGATCAACTGTTTGCATATCACGGATTCCACCACCAAGTTCCATAGGTATAGATAAAACATTTCTGATTTTTTGAATCGTTTCAAGATTGGTTGTTGTACCTTCTTTTGCGCCATCTAAATCAACGACATGGAGATAATCAGCACCCATTTTTTCAAAGTTCAAAGCAATATCTTCAGGTGAAGAAGAATAAATTGTTTTTTGTAAATAATCTCCTTTATATAAACGGACCGCTTGGCCATCTTTTAAATCTATAGCTGGTATTAAAATCATTGAATCATCTCCTTAAAGGCAAGTAGAATTTGTTTTCCAACTTCACCACTTTTTTCAGGATGGAACTGACATCCCATCACATTATCTTTAGCTACAATAGCAGTGATTTTTGAATCACCATACTCACAATAAGCTACAAGTTCTTTCTCATAAGGATAAGCCATATATGAATGAACAAAATAAACATAATCTTTTTCTTTTATATTTTTCAGTAAAGGATGTTTTTTAGCAAAACACAGTTCATTCCATCCCATATGAGGAATTTTCGCATTGACCTGCATTAATTTCACTTCACCCTTTAAAAAACCTAATCCTTTCGTCAACTTCACTTCTTGTCCTTGTTCAAAAAGAATCTGCATTCCTAAACAAATTCCTAAAATAGGAACACCAGCTGCTTTTCTTTCTTTTAAAATATCAATCAAATCATACTTTTTAAGATTTTCCATAGCAACTGGAAACGTCCCAACTCCTGGTAAGACAATCCCATCGGCTTGAGAGATGACATCATGATCACGACTTACTACAGTTTTTACCCCAATACGCTCAAAAGCATTTTGAACACTTTTCAGATTCCCTACATTATAATCAATAATAACAACCATACTCATCCCTCCTTTATAGAAGTCCTTTGGATGAAACAATCAAATCTTTATTTTTTTCATCAATCATAACTGCTTGTTTCAATGCTCTGGCAAAGCTTTTAAACATTGCTTCAATAATATGATGAGTATTTTCACCATAGGATTCATTGATATGAAGTGTCATCAAAGCATGATCACTCACAGCTTTAAAAAATTCCTTAGTCATTTCTGTCTCATAGTTACCAAGCATCATCATAGGAAGTGTTGCATGATAAACAAGATAAGGTCGACCACTTAAATCAAGCGTTGTTGTGACTAAAGCTTCATCCATTGGAATGGTCATTTGTCCATAGCGCATAATTCCCTTTTTATCACCTAAAGCTTGTAATAAACAATCTCCAAAAACAATTCCTAAATCTTCAATAGTATGATGACTATCAACTTTTAAATCACCAACACATTTCACTTTTATATCAAATCCACTATGAAAAGCTAGTAATTCAAACATGTGGTCCATAAAACCAACACCTGTATTGATTTCAGCTTGACCACGACCATCAAGATTTAATTCCATAACAATCTTTGTTTCTTTGGTTTCTCGATTGATTGAACTTGTACGCATCTTACTCCTCCTCAAATCTGACTGCTACACTATTGGCATGTGCATCAAGACCTTCTAATTTTGCAAACTTCACAACATCATCTTTAAATGTTGATAAAACTTGTTTTGGATAATAACTATATGATGAATATTTAACAAAATCATAAACCCCTAAGGCACTATAGAATTTAGCTGTTCCTCCAGTTGGTAAAACATGGTTTGTTCCTGACATATAATCACCTAATGGTTCTGGAGTATATTCACCTAAAAAGATAGAGCCAGCATTATGAATAAGCGGTAAAGTATTGAGTGGATTTTCAACCAAGACTTCCAAATGTTCTGGTGCTAGATAATTAGAAACTTCAAAAGCTTCTTCAATACTGTCTACCAAAATCGCTCCCCCATAATTGGCAAGGGATTCTTCAATAATTTCTGTTCTTGATAAATAAGCCATTTGTCTTTGTAATTCTTGATTCACTTCATCCACCAATGTAGGACATGTTGTCACTAAAATAGCACTGGCTAACTTATCATGTTCAGCTTGACTCATTAAATCAGCAGCAATATATTTTGGATTGGCCTTTTCATCAGCAACAATCAAAATTTCACTAGGACCTGCTACCATATCAATATCTACCATGCCATAACAATTCTTTTTTGCTGTCGCAACATAAATATTCCCTGGTCCTACAATTTTATCAACTTTTGGGATTGTGTGTGTTCCAACTGCCACAGCAGCAACCCCTTGTGCTCCACCAACTTTATAAATTGTTTCAATTCCACAAACATAAGCTGCCGCTAAAATTGTTGGATTCACTTTTCCATCTTCTTTGACTGGTGTGATAATCACCAAATTTTTAACCCCTGCCAGTTTTGCAGGAATGGCATTCATCATGACTGTAGAAGGATAAGTTGCCGTTCCTCCTGGTACATATAAAGCAACATTTTCTAAACCTCTAACAATTTGTCCCATCATAACTCCGTTTTCTTTATAAACTGACCATGATTTATCAACCTGATGCTTATGAAAATCAGTAATCTGTTGTTTTGTACGCTCTAAGATACGCATAAAATCTTTGCCAACTTCAGATACCCCTTCTAAAATTTCTTTCTTTGTCGCAATCAATTGTTTTGGATCTTCAATCATGAACCCATCAAATTGACGACAATATTTCATTAAAGCCTTATCCCCATTTTTTTTCACATCATCAATAATACGATCAACTGCTTCACTGACTTGTTTTGAAATATCGGCTTTACGTGATGAAAACTTCACAGCAATATCTTCATAATTTCCTTTAAAATCTAATGTCTTTAACATCTTTTATTCCTCCCCATTGAATCGATCTATCATTTCAAAAATTTCATCTTTTTTAAACTTTAAACTCACTTTATTCACAATCATTTTGGTTGAAATATCACTAATCTTTTCAATCACTTCCAACCCATTGGCTTTCAGTGTTGAACCTGTTTCAACAATATCAACAATCGCATCACTCAATCCAACTACTGGTCCTAATTCCACTGAACCTTCAAGTTTAATAATTTCCACATCTTCTTGTTTAGAATTAAAATATTCTTTTGCGACTTTTGTATATTTTGAAGCAATGCGTTTACGACGATGGAACTCTTTGGTTTTATATTCTGGATAAGCTGCCACAGCAAAATAACACTTCCCAATATTTAAATCCAACATATCATAATAATCATGAAAATCACTTTCATCTAAAGTATCCTGTCCAACAAAACCAATATCTACAATCCCATGTTCTAAAAAAGTCAAAACATCATTGGCTTTGCCAAAAATCATTGATAAACCATCATTTGTTTCAATTAATAATTCACGATCTTTATGAATAATGGGATCCATATCATAACCACGACTTTGTAAAAGCTGACAAACTTGTTTTTCAATACGTCCTTTAGTAATTGCAATTTTAATCATGACTTTCACCTTCCTTTTCTAAAGCATTTAAAATATGACTTAAATCATAACTAAATCCAATGGCTGGAACATCCTTATGAAAATGGTTCATTAAACGATCATATCTTCCCCCATTGATAATTGTTTCAGCACTATAAGGTGAATATCCTTTAATCATAATTCCCGTATAATATTTCATACTTGGTGTCATTGCTAAATCAAAACTAAAAACATCTTTGTTATTGAGATGATTATATAGATTTTCTAATTCTTTAAGTGCAGCTTTGAGTTCTTCATCTTGAATAATAGCAATCATCTTTTTTAGGATATCAATATCTCCAAAACATCTTGGTAATTGAATCAATAAATCTTTCAGTGGACTTTGAATCTGTTTTTTCTCAATCAATTTTTTGATTGCTGAAAGATCACGCTTTTTTAAGATATCAACAAATGATTCATCATCAACCAATTTTAAAAGACGATGATAAAACTTGGCTGAACTCATTTCAATCTTGATATCTTTTAACTGCAAAGAAGATAAAGTCTCTTGAATCACTTGTAAACACTCGATATCACCTTCATAGCCAGCTTTCCCTAATAACTCAACACCAGCCTGAAAAAATTCACTGCTTCTTCCTTTATGACGTTTTTCTTTACGATAAACTTTTCCAAAATAACAATATCTTTTTTCACCCTGTTCTTTTTTACTACTATATAAACGGGCAAGTGGAACAGTAAAGTCTGTACGCAAAGCCACTCTCTTACCTTCATAATTGATATATTGGAACATCTTTTCTTCTTCAATACCTATATCCATATCATTGTATAAATCAACATATTCAAATGATGGCATCAAAACCTCTAAATATCCATGTTCAACAAAAACCTGTCTCAAATCATTTTCAATTGTTCTTAAAGTTGCGACATTATCCATGATCGCATCAATACTTTCTTCTGGTATTAAATATTTAAACTCTTCCATAATTCCCCTCCTATGAAAAAAGACGAGTCTTAATGACCCGTCGTCTGTTTGAAGTCATTAGATACACCCAAATCTTATATACGCAAAATGGGTTGTATCTACATATAAGATATAACCCTAAGTGTTCCAATGATGACGATGTGATTTGTTGATTAAAATTGTTTTTTTCATAAATGTCACCTCATTTTTTACCATTTTAGCACATTTTAAAGAATAATAAAAGAACTTTTTTAAAAAAGTTCTTTTATTGATGAAGACATACCAAAGATTTTTCAGCAACGCCAATATCAGTCGCTATCACATCACATTTTACCATTAATAAATAATATATATTTTTCTTTTCTTCACTTAAACTTTCATAATTGGCTTGTCCTTTAGCAATCACAACATCTGCTTGTTGATAAATTTTTCTAAACTCATCACTTGTTCGATGAAGAATTGTTCCTAAAGAATCATCACCATTATCAATAAGTGTTGCATATTGATCCATTCCAATAGCATAAGCATCTTCTAAAATAGAATCATTCACAACCGCAGCTCCTCTTGTCGCAAAATAAATCCTTAAATTTGGATACATTTGTTTTATTTTTTCAATCAATAAATAATCCAAACAAATCTCACCACAATTATCACCCAAATACAATAATGTTTTGGCATTCTTTAAATCTTCTTTTAATTCATTGACATGATGAATAGCCAATGTCATATTTTGAATATTTTCAAAATACTTCATAATATCATTCATATCATGATTATGCATAGGACTAAAATCTATAATATTCCCAATAATAGCATATCGAATTGCCATTTCAAAAGCATCATCAGATGCTTCTATAGATTGACGAAAAGTCTCTAAATGTTTAAAAAACAAATCATTATAATAGTCTCTAATATCTTTATAAGGATCATCATTTTGAATATGCTGCTTAACCAAACGAAATGTTTGTCCAATAATTTCAGGATTGGTTAATTCAAAATCCAATGTTTTTAAATAATCAAAAACACGATGATATAATTCTTCTTTGTTTTGAGCATTTGTCATATGTGCAACTTTTACAACCTGATTAACCAAACAAGGTAAACACTTATCTCTTATTTTCACACTTTCACCTTCTATGCTTTTCTTATTGATTCATATGTATTCATAAATTCATCACTATCAAATACATAGATATGGCTATCGTGAATATGATGAATAACCAAATGATGTTTTGATTTCTTTTCAATTGATTGAATATTTTTATACTCAATTATTGTTGGAAGCATAGCAGCAATTTTCCATTCATAAATCATCATCATATCATCAAATAAAACCATTTTATATCTTAACAATAATAAAAATAAAGCAATGAAAGAAAGTAAAAAAGCCCCAATCATTTGAGGAATATGCTTTTGTAAAAGAGAAAAAACTCCTAATCCTATAAAAAACATAAAAATCACTAAACAAACTAAAAACATACGATATTCTTTGAATTTTTTTTGCATTTTTATCACCTTCTTTAGTTTATCATATATACTCTTATTTGACAAAACATTTCCAAGAGAGTATGCTTGTACTTGGAGGTATATGATATGAAAAAATATTTAGCAGAATTTATTGGGACTTTCACCCTTGTTTTCATTGGTTGTGGTAGTGCAGCTATTACAGGTGGAGTCACAGGAGTATTAGGAATTTTAGGAATCGCATTTGCCTTTGGATTATCAATTGTCGCTATGGCTTATTCAATTGGAAATATCTCAGGATGTCATGTGAACCCTGCAGTTTCATTAGCTATGCTTATTAGTGGGAAAATGAATGTCAAAGATTTTATTGGCTATGTTATTTCTCAAGTTTTAGGTGCATTAGCTGGAAGTGGTTTTTTATTTTATATTTTTAAATCAATTGAAGGTGTTGATGTTGCTAAGGTTGGTTTAGGTGCCAATGGTTTTGGTGAAGCTTCAGCAATTGGTTTAGGTATGGTTGGAGCCATTCTTGTAGAAATTGTATTAACTTTCTTATTTGTGACAACTATCTTAGGTGTAACTTCTAAAAAAGAATATGGAAATGTTGCTGGTTTGGTTATTGGATTTGCATTAGTTCTTGTCCATATTATTGGTATTCCTTTAACAGGAACATCAGTTAACCCTGCAAGAAGTTTAGCTCCTGCATTATTTTTACAAGGAACACCATTATCACAAGTGTGGGTATTTATTGTTGCTCCATTGATTGGCGGGGCTATTGCAGCATTTGTTTGGAAGTTTCTATCTACAACTGATGAAGAAGTTCTTATTGAAGAAACAATTGAAATAACTGAAGAATAATTCATAAAAAATTTATTAAAGTCAATGATTTTTAGAAATCATTGACTTTTTTCTTATTGTTTTATCTGTATTTACCTATTTTTAAGTTCATTTTTTCTATAATATAGAAATCGATGATAATTTTTTATTAAAATGTTTAAAATTTATTCACTTTTTAGAAAAAGTGTGTATAATATAAGAAAACAAAGGAGGATATAGATATGAAATATGTGGAAAAAGTATTATCAGAAGTGAAAGCAAAGAATGCTGATCAACCTGAATTTATCCAAGCTGTTGAAGAAGTTTTGGAAAGTTTAGAACCAGTTATCGAAGCTCATCCTGAATATGAAGATATGGCTATTTTAGAAAGATTAGTAGAACCTGAAAGAACAATTATGTTTAAAGTTCCTTGGCAAGATGATGCTGGTAAGGTTCATATCAATAGAGGATATCGTGTTCAATTTTCTAGTGCCATTGGACCTTATAAAGGTGGATTAAGATTACATCCATCTGTAAACTTAGGAATTATTAAATTCTTAGGTTTTGAACAAGTTTTCAAAAATTCACTTACAACTTTACCAATCGGTGGTGGTAAAGGTGGTTCCGATTTTGATCCTCAAGGAAAATCAGATAATGAAATCATGCGTTTTTGTCAATCATTTATGACTGAATTATATCGTCATATTGGACCAGATGTTGATGTTCCTGCGGGAGACATTGGAACTGGAGCTAGAGAAATTGGATATATGTATGGTCAATATAAAAGAATCAGAGGTGCTTTTGAAAATGGTGTCTTAACTGGAAAACCATTACCTTATGGTGGTTCTTTAATTAGACCAGAAGCAACTGGTTTTGGGGCAGTTTATTATGGTAAAGAAGTTTTAAAACATTTCAATGATTCTTATGAAGGAAAAACAATTGCATGTTCTGGATATGGAAATGTTGCATGGGGAGTTTGTTTAAAAGCAAGAGATTATGGTGCTAAAGTTGTTTCTATTTCAGGTAGAGATGGTTATATTTATGATCCTGAAGGAATTACAACTGATGAAAAGATTGACTTCTTAGTTAAGATTAGAACACATAATGATGTTAAATTAAAAGATTATGCTGAAAAATTTGGATGTGAATTCCATCCTGGTGAAAAACCATGGGGATTAAAAGTCGATATGGCTTTCCCATGTGCAACACAAAATGAAATTGGTTTAGAAGAAGCAAAACAATTGGTTGCTAATGGAGTAAAATATATTATTGAAGGTGCTAATATGCCTACTAAGCCAGAAGCTATTGCTTATTTCTTAGAAAACGGTGGAACATTAGGACCTGCAAAAGCTGCAAATGCTGGTGGTGTTGCAGTATCTGCTTTAGAAATGGCACAAAACTCAATGCGTTATAGCTGGACAGCTGAAGAAGTTGATGCAAAACTTCATCAAATCATGATTAATATTCATGATTCTTCAGTAGCTGCTGCTAAAAAATATGGTTTGGGTTATGACTTAATCAAAGGAGCAAATATTGCTGGATTTGAAAAAGTTGTAGCTGCTATGATTTCTCAAGGAATTTATTAAAATCAAAAAGAAGACTTGTCGTTTGATAAGTCTTTTTTTCTATGTGCATAAATGAAACAGTCATGTTACAATATTGGTATAGACAAATCATTATCAATATGAATTAATAATAATGAAAGGAGATTTTTATGAGTTTTGGAGAACGATTACATGAATTAAGAAAAGAAAAACAAATTTCTCAAGAAGAACTGGCTGATATCATTGGTGTTTCAAGACAAACAATTTCTCGATGGGAATCTTCAATCACTTCACCAGATCTAATTTCTTTAGAAAAACTATGTCAATATTTTGAATTAAGTTATGATGAACTTCTAGAAAAGAAACCTGTTCATAAAAAATCATATTTTTATTATTTCTCTGTTCTTTTCTTTATAAGTCTTTGTATTATTTCTTTCTTTTTACCAAATAGTCAAGAAGATTTTGCTGGATCTGCTTTGGTTATTACTCCCGCTGGATTTTGTTTATGTATAGGTGTTGTGGGATTGTTATTTTTACTTCTCCATGTGATTAAAAATCAAAGGAAATAAGTTATGAAAAAGCATTTGTACATCTTTTATACTTTATTAATGATTGTCGTTGTTGGTATATCTATTGAATGTATTGCAATTGATAATACATTTGGAAGTTTTCCTTGGTATGCAGGTATATTTTTTGTAGGATTCTATACCTTTCCTTTTCTTTTTATCTATTCCATCTATATTTATCGAAAACATCATTTTCTAACACCATTCATAATTATGTCTGTTATTTTGTTAATTTGGATTGCGATTTTGATTTCATAAAAAAGCTTACTATGTTAAAAAAGTTATCATGTCATGATTTCCGTCATCAAAAAGGCATTTTCAAATATAATAATCATTTTGAAGTGTAAATACAATATCCCTAAATTTCATTTAAAGAAATTTAAAAAGGTCATCATATTGATCAATGTCATTAAGTTAATTTAACGTTAAATAAACCAGAGTTAAAAATATTGTA
>UPXV01000049.1 GCA_900538465.1 uncultured Erysipelotrichaceae bacterium | reverse complement strand
TGCCTTATTTTAGATATAAACAATTTCCCTTATATATTTTTATTTTCAGATTATCTTCCCTCCCCTTTTCACATTTCATTATAATGTGTTCTTATCAAGAATACATTTGCTTTTTTATAAGTGGTTGTTTTCAACACATAAGTGGTTAAAAAAAGATGAATGGGACCTCATTCATCTATAATTCCGTTCTTCTTGCAAAATCAACAAATCTAAATTTATCAGGACGATGTTTAGATATTGTATATTGGAATAAAGTTGCATCTTCTAAATACGTATATGATTTTACACATACTAACAAATCATAATCTAACATATCTAATAATTCTTTTTCTTCTTGAGTTGCTTTTACAACTGTAATCTCTTTTCTTGCAAAACTTACTTTCAAACCTAATTCTTTTTCGATATATTCATATAAAGAATTTTGAGCATGTTCAATTTTTAATCCTTTGACAATTTCACCATTTAAATAATCTACATCTAAGATTACTTTTTCTCCATCAATTTGTCTAATTCTCTCTACATGATAAATTTTTCCACTTTCCATATAAAGATCATCTTTTAAGTCATCCGGAATCTCTTCTTCTACAAAGATATGTACAATTGTTTTAACATCGCCATGTAATGTTTTTTGTAGCTCTTTAAAACTTGTTACTCCTGAAACTGGAAATGATATGCGATCAACATCTAATACCAACGATCCTTTCCCTTTGCTTTTTTGAATATATCCATGATGAAGTAGTAAATCTAATGCTTTACGTACTGTATCTCTTGATGCTTGATATTGTTTCATCAATTCATTTTCACTAGGAAGATATGTATTGGCTGGAATTCGTTTATGTTTAATTTTATTTTGTAAATCCTGATAGATCATTTGATATTTGCTCATGAATTACACCTCTTTATTAACAGTATACACAAGTCTCCTCTTTTTATCAATACGACTTCTTGCAGAAAAGAGATTCTTAAAATCACTCATTTTCAAGAATCTCTATTTTTCCAACACCACCTAGGCGTTTATTTGTATAAATATCCCAAGTTGTCCGAATTGTAAGAAGACATAATACAAAGCGTCTATTTTCTCCATAACGAATTCTTAATTTTATATGTAACATCGGCTGACTTGATGTTGTTTGTTGTAAAGCTTTTTTAAACACGTCTACATCATCTGGATGAATATTTCTATACATATCTTCATGATACTTTTCTAAACCAACTCTTCCTAAGACATTGTAGTGTTGTAAAGTTCTATATTCGCTATCATATTCAAAATAACTCTCTGATACCAATTCTGTATATGCACGATGATAGGCTCTTTCTCTTTCTAGATTCTGCATAACTAGATTGTCTTCTTCATCTCTAAAAGTAACAACTTCTTGTTGAGATAAGACTTCTGACTTTTGATGAATTTGCTTTTCAATGTTTTTTAAACATGTTAAAATCTCTGGATTAATAGCACCACATTCACCATTAAAAATCATCTGCATTGCCATTTGATGATCATAAGCAGGTTTATAGACACGTTGATTGGTTAACGCATCATAAATATCTGCAACGGAAACAATCTGTGCCCAAATTGGAATCTCATGACCTTTGAGTCCATCTGGATATCCCTTCCCGTCCCATTTTTCATGATGCGAGCGTATGATATCATAATAGAAACAATATGTATTTTCATTATATAAACCTTTAAACTTTTTAATGATGTCACAACCATATATTGTATGTTTTTTCATTTCTTCAAATTCTTCATCTGTTAAACGAGATGGTTTATTCAAAATAACATCACTTACTGATAATTTTCCAATATCATGAAGAATTGAAGCCATTCCAATTTCTTTAATCATCGCATCAGAAATACCCATTTCAGGATGACACTTTTGATATTCCTTCATTAAAAGTTCTGTAATATAACGAACTCGATAAATATGCTCACCTGATTCAATGCTTCTAAATTCAACCAAAGTTCCTAAAGATTCTAAGACTTCTAATCGCATTTGATTTAAAACATCAATGCTTTCTTTTAATTCTTTTGTTTGTGTATCAACTAACCATTGTAAACGATATCTATGTTTAAAAAGATTAACAATATTTATAACCCTTTTCATGAATATATCTTGTTTATATGGTTTTCTCATAACCTCATCAATTTTTAATGATATAGCAAGATTATATAGATCATCATTGTCTGTTCCATCTAATAAAACCATTGTAATTTGACTATCAAATTGTTTTACCAGACAAAAATCAAGAAAATCTTTAATATCTTCTTTAGCCATACTATCATCAATAATAACACAAGCAACTTGTTCATGAATTCGACATAAGATTTCAATTGCTTTTCCTATTTCATTGATAACCATTGGTTTAAATTGATTCTCAAAAATATTGAGAATATCTTGATTCTGATTCTCATCTTTCCCAATAACAAGCATATAATTATGATTTGTTGGCATATTGTCACCTTCTTATCTATGTTTATTATAAGTTATTTTCAACGTGAATGAAAGTGCAGCATTATTTTTATAATAAGTTATATATTTTTCCATTATGAAAGAGAGTATCTTTTTTGTTTAATTCATATACAATTTGACTAAAAACATAATATCCATCATTTATATAAATTTCAAAAATATGATAATCATAATAGATTTCTAAATCATATCTTCCATTTAATTGTGGTGTATGATGATGTTGACAGACTTTATCAGCTTGAATGGATACTTTTTCTCTATCACAATGTAAACAATCATCTTGAATCTTTAATTTCAATCCACCTAAAACAATCTCTTCCCCTTCTTTTAAAGATGTTTTTAATAAGAATGGCTGATTAAAATCAAGTGTTTCAACTTCTTTTTGAAATAATTTTTGAATATGTGGATGAACATGTTGATAGACATGTCCATCTTTTTGGGAAAGGACTCTTGGCATTGTTAACATACCACACCAGTTCTCATCTTTAGCTGGTTTTCTCATACGCATCCACCCCAACATTGTTCTTTGTTGATGTTCATCTAAAAATGTTTGAGGAGCATAGAAATCCAATCCATAATCTAAATACATATAATCCCCTTGTTTTTGAAGCGTACATGTTTCTTCATCAAAAGAGACTTTCATAATCACTGCATGACTATTAGGATAAGGTGGTTCTTTGATATTCTCTGGTGAAAAAATCATAAAGTATTGTCCATCTAAACAAATTAAATCTGGGCATTCCCACATATCACCAATGCTGGAATCTGTAAATCTATTTTTATATGTAAAATGGAAACCATCTTCACTCTCATAAAATAAAACTTCACCATCATATCCTTTTGAACTTGGTATTTTACTTCCAACTATCATGTAAATATGACCATTCTTTCCTATCCATACTTTTGGATCTCTAGTGTGACGAACATCTCCTAGTGCTTGATCTTGAATTACATCAATAACCTGATGTTTATCCAATTCATTATCAAATGTATATCCATCTTGAGAAATAACAACGGATTGTGACGCAATTAAATCATCATCGCTATATTGAACATGGACATAATTTGGATTTTCTTTTGCATAACGAATAGATGTATAATACAAATACAATTGATTTTGATACGCAATAGCTGAACCAGAAAAACAACCATTGCGATCATAATCTTTTGAAGGATATAGAGCAATTGGTAAGTGTTGAAAAGAAACAAGATCATCACTAATAGCATGTCCCCAATGCATAGTTCCCCATTTGCAAGTGTAAGGAAAGTGCTGATAGAACAAATGATATTTTCCTTGAAAATAAATCAGTCCATTGGGATCATTCATCCAATTTTGTGGTGGTGTAAAATGTAATTTCGGTCTCATTGTTTTCCTCCTTTTTAAAAGAGATATTCCCTAGGAAATATCTTTCAAATAACTTATAACATCTTCTAGAGAGTTTACAATCTGAGTTGTTTTTTTCGCAAAATCTGGTTCTGGATACTTCATATCAGGAACACAAATAACATCAATGTGCCCATCATAAGCAGCTAAAATACCCGCTTCACTATCTTCTAAAACAAGAGCTTCATCTGGTGTAACACCTAACTTTTGACAAGCTGTTAAAAAGATCTCAGGATTTGGTTTTCCATGTGTGACTTCATCTCCACAAATACTATCATCAAAATATTTTGAAATCTTGGCATTCTTTAAAATTTCATCAACTCTTGCTCGCGCACTAGATGTTGCAACAATTGTCTTATATCCATTTTCTTTTAAATAATGTAATAAATTATCTAAGCCTTTTTTCTTAGGAACATATGTGCGTAAACTTTCATCAATCCATACATGAACATCATCCCAAACTTCATCCATTGGAAAATCTTTTCCATAATGATCAATAAAGACTTGGCAGATTCCTACCTTATTTTTTCCTAAACAATTTTTATATAATTCTTCTGTAAAATCATCATGACCTAATAAATGTAATTTCTTCACATATTCATTATAAGTCACTCTTTCACTATCAATCATTAAACCATCCATATCAAATATAACTGCTTTTTTCATAATCTACCTCCAGTTATTTTTATCATAACAATAACAAATCAAAAAATCTATTCTTATTCAAAATATGAAAATATATCTTACTCATTTAGTAAATTCATATAATTTATATTCAAAAATGATATAATGTAGCCAAGAGGTGATTCTTTATGTTAAAAATTATTTTATGTTGTAGTGCTGCTATGTCAAGTAGTCTATTGGTTGAGAAAATGAAAGTTGAAGCTCATCATTTAGGAATTGATGCTGATATTCTTTCTATGCCAATGAAGGATTTAGATAATCATATTCATGCTGATATTATTCTTTTAGCACCTCAAGTGAAATATGCTTTAAAAGATATAGAAAAAATGTTTCCCTCTATTCCTGTTATTGAAGTTTCTGTTAAAGAATATGGACTCATGGATGGGAAGCATGTTTTAGATAATGCTTTAA
Source organism: uncultured Erysipelotrichaceae bacterium (assembly GCA_900538465.1). Classification (GTDB taxonomy): domain Bacteria; phylum Bacillota_I; class Bacilli_A; order Erysipelotrichales; family Coprobacillaceae; genus Longibaculum. The sequence goes on along the minus strand of UPXV01000049.1, from coordinate 7,675 downwards.
AAAAACTTCATATAATCGCTTAGAAAAAAGATGAACAAACTGTTCATCTTTTAAAATTGATGTCTGATTACTTCTTTTAAAGTGAAGTGATGATTTTCATATTCGTATATGAATATGCAACAATTTGTTATTCCTTTCTTTAATTCTTCTGTAGGATCTTGAATAGCTCTTAAAAAGTTAAAACAAGCACCACTATGAGAAACTGCCAAAACACTTTCATGATCGTCTTTTTCCATAATATCTGTTAGTGTTTTTAACATTCTATCTCTAACTGTATTAGAAGATTCACCACCAAATTGAAGATAATATGTTTCACATTCTTTAGGTGTTGCACAATTGAGTCGTTCACTTTCACCTTCTAATTCACCATAAAACATTTCCTTTATACCTTTTATTCTTGTATAAGGCATATCTGTAATAAGTTCTAATGTATCACAACAACGTTCACTTGTTGAGGAATAAGCATGATCAAATGTAATATGATTCTTTTTAAAATACTCTCCTGCCACTTGAGCTTGATGTATCCCTAATTCTGTTAATGGAGAATCGCACCATCCTTGAATTTTCTTTTGTACATTAAACATCGTTTGACCATGACGCATTAAATATAATGTTTTTTTCATGATAAAACAAATGCCTCCCCAGGAGCTAAAACTTGAATTCTATCTGGATTCACAACTTTATCAAACAATGTTTCTGGATTACCATTAAATGGTGACATCTCAGGTGCATCAACACATCCCCAATGAATACAAATCAGTTGAGCATTTGGATAAGCATTGGCAAGCTTGATTGCTCCTTCTAATGTTATGTGCCATTCATTGTCCGCAAAGTCAAATAAAATCACATCAGGATTAGGCATATGCAAATGTTCATCAATGAGTTTAGAATCACCAGGTAACCAAATTGTTCCATCTTGTGAATCTATCCAATAGCCACAATAATCTTCTACTTTCCATTCACGATAATTGTACTTTGATGATTCATTTTGCCAATTGTGCACAGCTTTTGTGAGGGTAACTTTAACATCATTCACCATAAAAGACTCATCAATATCATGCCCAATCCCTGGGATATTTTCTTTTCTCATCACTTCAGCTACATATTTTGTAGCATGATAAGACTTACAAACGCTTATAACATCATGGCATGTTGGTCGACTAAAGTGATCATTATCAATATGTGTAATCAATAAAGCATCTAATGTTGGAATATCTTGAGGTAAGATTGGCATATCTATTAATAATGGCATATCAAATCCTTCTAATAGTGGATCAATCATAATATTTGTTCCTCGACTATTGATCATAATACTGGCGTTTCCTAACCATCTGATTTCTGTATGCTCTATTTTTTTGAAAGCTTCATTTGTTATAAAGTGTGTCTTAGGAGCAACAGCTTGTCCTTTTTCATTGATTTTTATCATATATTTTCCTCCTAATGTTGTTTTGTGAAAGTTGAAGTGATTGCTAGTAATAGGACTGCTAAGGCAATCATTATCAATGCAATCATAAATGCGTACATATATGAACCAAAGAAATCATAAATATATCCAACCATTGATAGTGAGATAGCTGCTCCTAAATTGGATGCAAAGGAAATACTAGGAAAGGCTTTGGCATAGTTATCACTACCAAAGAAATGTTTTGTAAGTAATGGTAAAGCAACTGCTCCAATTGAATAACAAGAACCAAATAAGAATGCTCCAACTAATAAGAGAAGTTCTGATTTTCCCATCATCAACATCACAATTCCTAAAGTATTGGTAATAATCATAACAATCGTTGCTTTCATTGAACCAAAATGATCACTCAATGTTCCAATAACCAATTTAGAAATAATATTCCCTACCATTCCTGCTGATAAAAGTGAAGCTCCAACAACACTACTATAACCAATAGATTCAGCAAATCCTGGAAGATGTTGGGTAACACTTGTAATACAACTACACATTAAACCAAAGACAAAGAAACTGATAAAGGCAACTGTTATAAAATGGAAAGTTGGACTTTCTACAGAAACATCATTTTCTTTCTTTTCTTCATAACCATATGGTAAATACCCATCATCCCTTGCATCAACATGAAATGGATATAAAACTGCTGGTAAGCATAAACATAAAAGAATAATTGCTTTTATGATATAACCCATTTGCCATCCAAATGTTTCAATGCAACTTGATAAGATTGGTGAACAAATAGAACCTGCTAACCCACTAAATCCAAAAACTATACTTGTTGCAAGACCATGTTTCTTTTCGAACCAACCATTAATAACCAAAGTTAATGGAACAATTGAAAACATGGCTGTACTCATTCCTCGAATAGCCCCTAAAGCATAAAACACAATAGCACTATTTCCTAATGCCATTAATCCAGTTGAAACAACAGCAGTGAAAACACTGACAGTTAAAATCATTTTATAAGAAAACTTTTCCATTAAGCGTGGAACAAATAATGAAGTAATGGCTGTGACTAATGAGAAAATTGTCATATGCATCGAAAATGTTCCTCGCATCATATGCAAACTTTCTGAAACAGGTGTATAGAAAACTCCTGATGAGTTAATGGATACCCCAATTGATGAAGCTGCTAAACCACAACATAAAGCTAAAATAATCCAAGGTTTTTTATTGTTTGTTTTCATTGTTTTCCTCCTTTAATTTATAAATTAAACAATCTAATGTATCTAAGTTTTTTTGACGTTGATGAATCTCATCTAAGATATTATTTCTTTCTTGCTTTAAAATACGGATTCTTTGGATTGATGTTGATTGTCCTTGTTCATCTAGTTGAACATATTTCAAAATGTTTTCAATATGGACACCAGCTTTTTTTAAAGTTAAGATTAAACTTAATCTTTCAATATCCAAATCATCATATTCTCTTATGCCATTGATTCTTTTGACTTGATTGAACAATCCTGCTTTTTCATAATATCTTAATGCAGTCATGGGAACATTGTACTTTTCACTGACTTCTTTAATTTTCATAACATGCCTCCTTACAACAAAAAAATGTAGATATCCTTTTGACATCTACATTTTATAGTTTCTATTCAATTATGTCTAATACCTATAATCTATTTCATATAATGCTTACTAGGCATTATATGTTTTCTTATAGTTTGCAAGTGCTCCTACAAGATTAGAATCATTGTAATAAGTACATGGTACAATTTGAACTCTTGGAATTGGGATTGGCATTTTTTCATAGATTTGATCTAATGATTTTTGAATGTATTCATGTAAGATAGGTTGTTGACTAATTCCCCCACCAATAGCTATTTTATCCGGATCAACAGTTGCTTGAATGTTGAATAATCCCATTGCTAATTTATCAGTATAAGCTTTTAAAGCAGTTAAAGCACGTTCATCACCTTGATTACAGTATTCAAAAGCTTTCATACCATCAAATGTTTTTGGATCTTCTCCAACTGCATGGGCAATAGAAGCCACTAAATATAATGCACTGCTATCATATCCCCACTTAGCTTCAAAGCCAAGTTGTTTTGTCCAATCTGTAGATAGGTAACTAAACTCACCCGCAAAACCATGAGTTCCTGTAAAAACTTTATCACCAATAGTGACACCACCACCAATACCACTACCAATAATACAAACAGCTCCGACATCAGTACCTTTTAAACTTCCATATTCGACTTCACATAAAGCTGCACATTTTGCATCATTTTCAATTGTTAAACGATTTGTTGTAACTGACTGTAATTCTGCTAAAATGTCTACTCCTAAATTATATTCCAAAGCACCTGGAACTTGAACTAAACGTGTATGTTTATTGATAAGTCCTGGTAAAGACATAGCAATTCCATCTACTCTTTCTTGATATTTTTGATAAATAGATTGAACTGCCTGTTTAAATTCTTCTAATCCTTCTTTTGGAGTTGGCACTTTTCCTTTTTCTAGCATTTCTAATTCATCATTCATAAGTGCATATTTGATGGCACTTCCACCGACATCTAAAACTAAGTATTCCATTATAATCCTCCTATTTCTCTTTGTTTTATTATAACATGTCTTTTTTAAGCTTTAAATGTTTGTCTGATTTTTTCAATTAGACGTGACATCGCTGGTGAGAATATCTGATGTTTCTTCCAGACAATAACCGTCCCTGTTTCTAAAGTCGGATAGAGGGGTACAAAAGTAACTGGAATTTCCTCATCACCATAAAATAACTTATCAATTGTAAAAGCATATCCCATACCTTCTGCTACCCATATGGCTGCATTATAAATAAGATTATGGGTTGCTATAATATTCAGTTTTTCATGATCTTCTCCAAACCAATGTGCGATTTCATTTTGGACTATTGAACGTTGAGGAATCAATAAAGGTTGATTAATTAAATCTTGAGGGGTTACATGTTCTTTTGAAGCTAAAACACTATCATTAGGAACAATAATTCCCCATCTTTCTTTATAATTAAGTCTTGCAAAATCATATTTTTCAATATCAACTGGTTCAGTAAGAAGGCCAAAATCAATTAAGCCTTTATCAATTCTTTCTTTAATATCATCAGCCTGTCCACTAAATAAGTGATATTGAACTTGTGGATATTGTATACTAAATTCTTTCATCATTTTAGCAACTTGACGCATTGCATAAGTTTCTCCAGCCCCTATGTAAATTTCTCCCGCAATCAAATCTTCTCTTTGTAAAAATTCTCTTTCTGTTTTATCGGCTAAATCAACAATTTCTTCTGCTCTTCTTCTTAACAACATTCCTTCTTCAGTGAGCGTAATTTTATTCTTTCCACGAATATACAATTGTGCTCCTAATTCATCTTCCAATTGCATTAACTGTCTAGATAATGTTGGTTGAGTAATATGTAAAACTTCTGCAGCTTTCGTTATATTTTCTTCTCTTGCAACTGCAAGAAAATATTTTAAAACTCTTATTTCCATCTTATTTTCTCAGCCTCCTTTTGAGCACGATCTATTAATTTGTGATAGAGATAAACATCATGTTCACTAAAATAGTGATGATTAATCATATCAATATCAATCCATTCCACTCCACTATTTTCTTTTTCACATATCTTTAAAGGCTGTTTCTCATCACATATCAATAGATAAGCAACCGACAAATGTAAATGTGTATTCACATAACAACCATTTTTAAAATGACTGGAAACAGGTAAAATATCTAATGAAGCGATTTGAGGGGATAAAGGTTGAATATCTTTAACACCGGTTTCTTCTCTCGCTTCTTTGAGTGCAACAGCTAATAAATCACTTTCTCCATCCGCATGTCCACCTGTCCATGCCCATTTTTTCATAATATTATGGTGAATCATCAAGACTTTTGTAAGAGTTTGATTCATAATAAAGCCAGAACTTGTGATATGGGCAACATAATTATCTCTTGTTAAAATATAGGGAGATTGTTCAATTAATTGAATAATGACTTTTTGATCTTGGATTTCTTGTTCATTAATTGGTTGATAATTTCTAATTTCTTCTTTAAAATTCATAATCTACCTCACATAATCTCAAAATCATATAAATCATCTTCTACTTCCTCTACATAAGCTTCAACTAATTCCCAATTCACTTTTTCATACTCACCATCATGATAATCAAATAATCCATCTGCTTTTATTGTTGTAGGATCAATATCCCAATCAAGACATGCTGTTTGATAAATAAAGATTCCTGTATCATCCATATACTTTGTGAGATTATCCACATCAATTCCTTCTACTGCAATAACTTCAATCCCTTGACCATAAGTATCTTGTAAATAATGAACCATTTCTTTTCCTTTCAAAGCATTTTTTTGTTGACCACTTGTATAAATTCCTTCAACACCCATTGTAATGAAAATACACATTGTTTTATCTATATCATAAACACAATCAATAGCTTGATTAAAAAAAGCTTTCTTATGATAAGAATGAATTAAATCAACCATCTTTCTTGTATGAACAATATCAATATCACATTCTTCATCTAAAAAACCAAAAGCAATCCCATCAGCACCATTATCTAACAAAACTTCTGCATCTAACATCATCGTCTCAAATTCGTTATCATTATAATAAAAGCCAGCCGTTCTAGGTCTCACTAAACAAATAACCTCTAAATCTGTATTTTCTTTCACCTTTAAAAGTGTTCCAATACTTGGTGTTAATCCACCCAAATATAATCCATTACTTAAAATAATGCGAGAAGCTCCTCCATTTTGTGCATTTAATGCATCACTATAACTTCCACATCTAATTTCTATTTGTCTTTTCATTTTTATATCACCTGTATCCATTATAACGCTTCATAAAATAGATTGAAAATTTTTTTATAAAAAATGAATATTTTCGTCTTTGTTTCACAAAATAATATCGGAGTGATGAAAATGTCGAAAGAAAAATTGAATAAACAAAACAAAGAAAACAAAAAAACTGCTACAGACAATCAGTGGACTAATAACAATCTAAAGTATTATCCAGATGATAGAAAACGCCAGGATGGACCCGGCGGTAATTAATCGATACATTGAGCACCTAAGATACAGAGAAAACTGTATCTTTTTTGATTATTGTAATAATAATTCTGATATAAAGCATTTATGTGTAAGTTGTAAATATTCAACAATTTTGTTGATAAGATATGAATCAACACCCAAACTTTTCCAAAAAAGTAAATTTAAATTTAATAATTCCCATTCAACCAAGACAGTTCCATAAAAATCAAATTCATTATATTCGATAATATTTTGTAATAATTCTATTTGTTTATAAACATCTGTCTCTTTAAAACCTGATACACCTCTTGGTGGTAACCCCTTATAATCATCGCCATAATAAACATCAACAATCTTTATTTGATTGATAATATTCTTATTAAAATTATGAAGATCCTCTGCAGGTATCCATAACTCTAAATGCGTTTCATTGCCAACACAATGAACATCATATTTTTCTATGTATGAATCCTCAACATCAAATTCAGTTATAAAACCTACATATCCTGAATCTTTATCTTTTACATTCCAAAAAGCTATTTCCTTAGCATAAGACTTATTTAAAACTGGATAGAAATAAGGTTGTTCTTTTTGTCTAGGAGGAAATGCTTTACAATCCGTTTCTAATATTTTTTTCATCTCATATAATCCCACTGGTCTATATAATTTCATCTTCATACCTCATCTTCTATATCTTATATATTACTTGATAAAACTTTGTATTGCTAGAAAATTATCTTGTTATAGATATTTTCAATGGTGATTCTTGTACAAAAATAAAAATAGTAAAGGAAATTATTGATTACATATACCATTAAAATAAGAAAACCAGAATTAAATTTCTGGTTTTCTTATTGCATGTCTAATATTTCTAAAATATCTTCCTGACTGTTGATCATAACAAACTGTTTTGTTAATTGTTCTAACTCTTTTCGATTGCAGCTTCTAATTAATTGAATTGTTTCCTTAGATAAATTATCAATCTTTGTCTGTAACAACTCTATTAACATTGTCTTTTTTCCTTCGTTTCTTCCTTCCCTTTTTCCAATGTCTAATCCTACCTTTTTCCCAACATTCTTTCCTTCATTAAATCCAGCTTTTCTATTCCTTTTTGCAAATAAATCCAATGATGTACACATAATCACTTTCTCTCCTTCCTGTTCTTTGATAATCTTTAAAAACTTTTTACTATTAACT
>UPXV01000048.1 GCA_900538465.1 uncultured Erysipelotrichaceae bacterium | reverse complement strand
ACTGTCCGTTTTTGCGTATTTAGAAACTATATCGATTTATTTATTCGTTACAGCCCCTTTTTATATATTTGGATTGTATGAAGAACTGCCTAAAGCCAAAACAAGAATAAATAACGGATACAAAAATATTAATCCCAAAGTCATTAACAAACCATGACCAAAGACTCTTGCTAAACGATATATTAAATATATCAACATAATTGCATTCAAAATTGGTATAAACATAAACAAGAAAAGAAAACCACTTCCTGTAACCATTTCACAAAAAATATATAAATTATAAAATGGAATGATTGCATACCATCCTGGGTATCCCGCTTTTTTAAAAAGCTGCCACCACCCAATAAGCGTAATCAGTGAAATCAATAGACCCCCACTTAAAAAAACTCTCATCATATCTTTCATAGAAAATCACCTCTTCACTTATATTATAGAAAAATACGTCATCAAAGACAACGTATTTATATCATTATATAGAATAAGAAGCTAAATAACCTTCTTCAATTGCATGATTAATATCAGATGCTTTTTCATGACAATCTCCAACAACTTTTACATCAATTCCTTTTTCTAATAATACAGAAACATCAAATGGATGTGGTTTTGCTCCAACAGCCAAAACAACATAATCACAAGGAATAGAAATTTTTCCGTTTTCACCTTCTGCTTCTACTGTTGTAGATGTTATTGATGTTACCTTTGTTTTTGGCATTAATTGAACTTGATGTTTTTCAAATGTTTCAAACATTGTTGGTTTGACAGTAGAAGACTCCTCTTTAGCAATTTCATCCAACATCTCAACAATCGAAACATGACATCCCATTTCAGCCAATAATTCAGCTGTTTCTGCACCAACAAGGCCACCACCAATCACTACGACTTTACCACTTGGTAATTGTTCATGATTTAAAACTTTCCAAGCATCTAAGACATGTGGTTGCTTGCTGCCTTCTATTGGTGGAATAACATTATCTGCTCCAACTGCCACAATAACATGATCTGGTTTTTCTTCAAGAAGACTATGAGATGAAATCTCTTCTCCTAATCTTAAATCAATTTCTAATTCTTTCATTTCATTTGTTAAATAATGAATTGCTCTTAACATTTCTGATTTTCTTGGTGGTACACATGCAATATTTAATTGACCACCCAATGAAGTTTCTTTTTCAAACAAAACAACATCATGACCTTTTAATCTTGCTACTCTTGCGGCTTCCATACCAGCGACTCCACCGCCAACAACGACAACTTTCTTTTTATGTTCTGAGGGAGTAATGACTCTTTCATATTCATAACCATTTTCAGCATTAAGTACACAACTTAAAAATTGACGATTTTGAATAGCATCCGTACATCCTTTATTACACATCATACAATGTCTAATACGCTTAGCTTGACCATGAATTAACTTATCAACATAATCAGGATCTGCTAATAAAGAACGTCCTAATCCAATAATATCACAAACACCACTTTCTATTAAAGCTTCACCATTTTCAGGTGTAAGAATTCGACCAACTGACGATACAGGAATTGAGACAGCAGCTTTAATTTGTTTTGTATACTGTGACATAAAGCAATAAGGTTGTGTTCCCATTGCTGGAATTGTGTCATTCATGTTTCCAGTATGATTAGCCTGACCAACATGAATCATGTCAACTCCTGCTTTTTCTAATATTTTAGCAAACGTTACAGCTTCATCAATTTTCAAACCACCCTTACCACGCAATGGATTCTCAGTAACAATTGGTAACTTATAATCAATACAAATATCAGGAGCATTCTCTTTAATCGTTCTCACAACTGCTAAAGCAAAACGTGTTCTGTTTTCAAATGACCCACCATATTGATCTGTACGATGATTTAAAATTGTTGAACATAAAGCTCCAACCAAACGATCTCCATGGACTTCTACAACATCTACTCCAGCTTGTTTTGCACGTTTAACACATGCTGCAATTTTATCTAAAATAACTGTAAGTTGTTCTTCGCTCACTTCATCAATATAGTGAATCATATCATGATGTAATTTTGCACGAGCAGCTTGCATATCGCCTTTTTTAAATAATTCTGCTAAAGCATCTACATCATATTCAGGATGGAAAATCTGAATCCCTAGTTTACAATCATATTCATGCAATGCATCTGCCAAAGCTTGATAAGCTGGGATTTGTTCATCATGATATAATTTTGGTGTAGGAGAGACTGTGTTCACAGGAGCAACATCTCCTAAAACAATATAAGCAACACCACCTTGGGCCAAACGCTTATAAAAGTTGAAACTTTGTTTCCCAATCGTTCCATCACGATCTTCATAACCTGTTGTCATTGGTGGAAACATAATTCTGTTTTTCAACGTGATTTTACCAACTTGAATTGGTTCTAATAATTTCATCATAATTTTTCCTTCTTTCTTCTTACTATATGATAGCACTTACAAAGGAAAAAAACATATTCTTTTCTATCAAAAAACATATACATTTTTCTATATATATTTTTTATTTCATCATTTTCATACTTTGACGATATTGTTTTGGAGTTAATCCTGTCATTTGTTTAAATGCCTTAGAAAGATGGTATGGTGAACAGAACCCTGCTTCTTGAGCAATATTGGTAAGTGTTTCTCCTGCTAATAATTTCTTTTGTACATATTGAATTTTTTGTTGATGAATATATGTTCCTGGAGGAACACCTAAAATATTCATAAACGCTTTATATAATGCCCCATTAGAAACACCTAATTCTCTTGTTAAATCTCTTAATCGAACAGTTTCAAAAAAATGATCTTGAATATAGTTAACAGAATCATTGATTAATCTAATCTGTGAAGAACGAACCTTTTCAATAGGAATATCTTCTCCCCGTTTAAGTTGAGCACGCATAATTTCTATAACAACTCTCATCAAAGCAGAAGTAATCATACTCACATATCCTATTTCTTTATTTTCAACTTCATTTTGTAAACGGCTTAACATGTCTTCAAAGTTTCTTATTTCGTCAGGATAAATAACATTCCCATGTTTTGTTAACAATTTAAAGAATTGTTGTTTTAAATAAACAGGTTCAATATCAAAATGAAAATAATAATACGAACATTCATCATAATCTCTATTATCAGATACATTCAATTGAAATGGTTCTAAAATTAAAATACTTCCTGGAGGACATTGATATTTTTTATCTCCAATACTCGTTGAAGAACCACCTTTTATATAATAGACAATCTCAATATCACTTGTTATAAAACTCATTTTTTTACTTTCTTGACTTTCCCATAAACCAAAATCATTGATTTGAAATTTCATTTGTTTTAATAAGTCTGTAAGTTCATCACTTTGTAATTGAAAAAATTGTTTTTGTGGTTGTTTATACATTATTCTTCTCCTTTCTCACTATCAAAAATAACAATTTGATTTCTCCCATGTTTCTTTCCATAATACATATTATCATCAGCCAACTGAATTAAACTCTTTAAATCCGATTCCTGATGACAAACAGCAACGCCAAAAGTCATTGAAACATGTATCATCTCATCTTTATATGAAAGTTGTAATTGATTAATACAATCTCTTAATTCTTCTAAGTGAATACGTACTCTTTCTAATGGCATACGTTCATAAACAAACATAAATTCTTCTCCACCCCAGCGTGAAACAATCCCTTTATGTTCCATATGTTCGGTAAAAATCTTAGAGAGTTGTTGTAAAACAACATCACCAAACTGATGTCCATATGTATCATTAATATTTTTAAACAAATCAACATCCCCCATAACAATAACGGATTCCGTTTTATATGTCTTATATTCATCCATCATATTTTTCAAAACAGCTTCACAGCTTCTTCGATTGTAAAGACCTGTTAATGAATCAGTACTTACCATTTCATTAATTGACAATTTAAAATCCTCTAAAAAAGTTCCCATCTCACCTATTTCATCTGCTCGTGAAGTTATATGAGGATCAACCTCTTGTTCAACATTTCCTTTTGCAATATTTCCTAAAAACTCTTTTGTTTTCTCGATTGAATAAACAACATTACGAGCATAATGCATAGAAATGAAAGAAGTCATTCCAGCAACAAGCACAGTTAATAAAAAGATCCAAAAAACAGTTGTCATAACAGCTTCAATAACTGCTATTCTAGCCTTACCCACAAAAACCATTCCAATAATACTTCCATCTGAATTGGTAAGAGGTGTATAATACCCAAAATAAGAAACATCATTAATAGAAATCTGCCTAGAAAAATAATCTTTACCCTCTTTTAAAACTGTTTGTATCACATCTTCTTGGGCATGAGTCCCAATTGCACGTTTTCCATCATCATGAATAGTTGTTATCATTCTGGTATCACCATAAAAAATAGTGGCATCTATACTTGTAAAAGCTTTAATATTATCTACAATTTTATAATTATTATCAAAAATATCTTGTCCTTTCATCAAATGATTATCCCTTATCCAATAATCCCCTTGACCATCTATTTCACACATTTGATGAAGCATATAAGCAAGATTCTTTAAACCATCTTTTGTCTCATTTGCAGTTGATATATAAACACTTACAGAAGCAATAATCAATGTTGCAAAACCCAAACATATCACTGGAATTAAAGCTAATTGACAAAGCTTTGCTTTTAAATTGGCTTTCCTAAATTTCATAATGATTCCCCATTCCTAGATAATGAAATCCCTTTTCTTTATTTTACGACAAAAGAAAAGACGTTGCAATCAACAACGTCTTTAAAGAAAATTTCTTTTATTTTTTCAATGCTTTATCAGCAAATTTTGATTCATAATCATAGATCAATCTTAAGATAGCTTCCATATCTTTAACCATAGGCATTCTAGGGTTAGCTGGTGTACATTGATCTTCATAAGCATTCATAGCCATTCTATGAACTGATTCTTCCCAAGCTGCTTTATCAATACCTTGAGATTTTACGTTGCAAGCAACACCAACTTTTGCACATAATTCTTCACATGCATCAGCAAACATTGCAACACCTTCAGCTGGAGTCTTAGGATTTAATCCAATTAATTGAGCTAATTCCATGTATTTCACATCAGCTTTATAGTTTTCAATCTTAGGCCAGATATTTAACTTAGTTGGAACAGTACCATTGTATCTAATAACATGTGGTAATAAGATACCATTTGTTCTACCATGAGGAATATGCCATTCTCCACCGATCTTATGAGCTAATGAGTGGTTCATACCTAAGAAAGCATTTGCGAATGCCATACCTGCAATTGTTGCAGCATTATGCATTTTTTCTCTTGCTTCAGGATCATTTGTTCCATTCTTAACAGATCTTTCTAAGTATTCAAATACTAACTTAACAGCTTGTTTAGCCCATCCATCAGTAAAGTCAGAAGCTAAGATAGATACATATGCTTCAACTGCATGAGTTAATACGTCAATTCCTGTATCAGCAGCAATAGCAGCTGGTAAACTCATAACGAATTCTGGGTCAACAATTGCAACTGTTGGAGTTAATGAGTAGTCAGTTAATGGATATTTCTTGTTAGCTTTCTTATCAGTGATAACTGCGAAAGGTGTAACTTCAGATCCAGTTCCTGATGTTGTTGGGATACAGATTAATCTTGCTTTCTTTCCTAATTCAGGGAATTTGAAAGCACGTTTTCTGATATCCATGAATTTTTGTTTGATATCATCAAAGTTAACTTCTGGATGTTCATACATTAACCACATAACTTTAGCAGCATCCATTGAAGAACCTCCACCTAATGCGATAATAACATCTGGTTGGAATTTTCTCATTAATTCAACACCTTCGTTAACTGTGTCGATACTTGGATCTGGTTCTACATCAAAGTATAATTCCATTTTGACTTTGTTACGTCTTCTCTTGATAACATCTTCAATCTTATCTACATAACCAAGATTGTACATACCTCTATCTGTAACAATCATGGCTTTTTCCATGACTTTCATGTCTCTTAAATATCTAATTGAATTTCTTTCAAAGTAGATTTTTGGAGGAAGTTTAACCCATTGCATATTGTTGTTACGTCTCCCTATTCTCTTAATATTTAATAAGTTTACAGCACTTACGTTATTTGATACTGAGTTGTGTCCATAAGATCCACATCCTAATGTTAATGAAGGAATGAATGCATTATAAACAGAACCAATACCACCAAATGTAGATGGAGCATTTTCGATAACACGAATTGCTTTACATTTTAATCCGAATTCAACTGAAATGTCATGATTTTGAGTATGGATAGCAGCTGAGTGTCCTAATCCATTAAATTCAACCATTGCAGCTGATTTAGCAATACCATCTTCTGTAGAAGTTGCTTTTAAAACAGCTAATACTGGAGATAATTTTTCTCTTGTTAATGGTTCATTAGGTCCAACTTCTTTACATTCAGCAAGTAAGATTTGAGTATCTTCAGGTACTTTAAATCCTGCTTGTTCAGCAATCCAAGTTGCATCTTTACCTACAACATTAGCATTAACAGTTCCCACTTCATTGACTTTATCGCTATATGCTTCAGCACCAAACATATATTTTTCAAGTTTAGCTTTTTCTGCTTCATTGACCCAATAAACTTTGAAACGAGAAATTTCTTCTTTAAATTCTTTATAAATTTCATGGTCAACGATAGCAGCTTGTTCAGAAGCACAAATCATACCATTATCGAATGATTTTGATAATACGATATCGTTAACAGCTCTTTTTAATACACAAGATTTTTCAACATATGCAGGAACGTTACCAGCACCTACACCTAAAGCAGGTTTACCACAAGAGTAAGCAGCTTTAACCATTGCATTACCACCAGTAGCTAAGATAGTTGCTACACCTGGATGATTCATTAATGCAGTTGTTGCATACATAGATCCTCTGATTTCAATCCATTGAATACAGTTTTCAGGAGCTCCTGCAGCAATTGCAGCATCTCTCATGACTTTAGCAGCCATAACTGAACTTTCATAAGCAGATGGATGGAATGAGAAGATAATTGGGTTTCTTGTCTTTAATGAAATTAAAGATTTGAAAATAACTGTAGAAGTTGGATTTGTTGTTGGAACAATACCACAAATAACACCAACTGGTTCAGCAATTTCAGTAACACCAGTTAAAGGATCTTCATTGATAATTCCAACTGTTTTTAAGTGACGAAGATTGCTTGTTACATATTCACAAGCGAATAAGTTTTTAACAGCTTTATCTTCAAAAACACCTCTACCAGTTTCGTTAACTGCAGCTTCAGCTAAAACACCATGTTGGTCTAACCCAGCAACAGAACATTTAGCAACGATGTAGTCAACAGCATCTTGATCAAATGATTCAAATTTTTCTAAAGCTCCTAGTGCTTTTTGAACTAATTCATCAATATGAGCATCAACTTGTTCATTAGTCAATTCAGCCTTTGGGGCTTCTTGTTTTACAGCTTTTTTCTCTGCCATTTTCTTTCCTCCGACATATATAATTTATTTACAAAACCAATATACTATATTCCTTGTGAAAAAACAAGCAAGACGATACAAAAAACCAAAATAAAAAGGCTTACATTTTGATGTAAACCCTTTCGCTCGTGAAATTTTTTACAAAATGTAAACCAAATAACACACATATGATATAAACATTACAAAAGCACCATACTTTTTCAATTTCATATCCTTGCCAATAAATAACATAAACATCACAATTGCTCCAATAGCAATGATCCCATCAATAACAAATCCACTGGCAAATGGAATTCCTTGAGGAGCCACTAAAGAAGCTGTTCCTAAAACAAATAAAATATTAAAAATATTACTTCCGATAATATTTCCTATTGCAATATCATTTTTACCTTTTAACGATGCACTCACTGAAGTCACAAGTTCAGGTAAAGATGTTCCAATTGAAACAATAGTCAAACCAATAATACGATCACTCACACCAAACTCTTGGGCAATGGAACTTGCGGCATCAACTGTCACTTGACTTCCAACCACAACACAAAGAATACCTAAAACAATCATAATAACAAGTTTCCATAAACGATCATTCTCTTCTAATTCAGGAACATCATCAATGGCACTATCGTCACCTTTTTTTGTTAAACGGTACAAATAATATAAGAACAATAAGAAGAAAACCCATAAGATAATACCATCTATTTGTGAAACACTATTTCCATTCATTCCTAGAAACAATAAAACAAGAGTAATCACAATCACAAAAGGTGTTTCAATAAAGAATGTATTCTTCTTAACAACCAACTCACCAATCATCCCTGCAATTCCTAAAATCAACAATACATTGGCAATATTGCTTCCAATAATATTCCCTATCGCAATCCCTGCTGTTCCTTTATAAGCTGAAGCAATACTTACTGCAGCCTCAGGTGCACTTGTTCCAAAAGCCACAATTGTCAATCCAATAACAATTTGTGGAATATGTAACATTGCGGCAACTTTTGATGCACCTTCTACAAAGACATCTGCACCTTTAATCAATAAAACAAAGCCAACAATTAATAATAAAATATTTACTAACATAAATCCTCCTTCTAAAAATAAAGAAAACAAGCCCATTATTCCACCTCAGTGAAACAAAGGTCTTGCTTACCACAGCCGTGTCCCACTTTATCCGGTTATACAACGTGATGACGAATAAAGTACGAAGAAGCTACTCCCCTTTTGTTATGTAGTATAACATATTTCTTTATGAATGCAAGTCAATCGACAAAACTAGAAAATATTTATATTTATTTTCTTTTTCCTAAACATATTCCTATCAAAAATCCCACAATTGCAAAGACAATCCATCCTAATGAATAATCAAACAAAGGAATCATATGTAACCAAGAAAAATCAAGATGAAAGTTTGGTAATACTCCCAAAACACTTCCAATTCCAGTAAATAATATTGTTGTTTGATAAAGATATGTATAATCTTTAATCCAAGAATGAAGAAAAGCCAGTCCAATCAAAACAATTGATAATGGATATAAAAGATTAAGGATTGGTATAGAAATTTTTAAAATCATATCCAAACCAATATTAGAAATCACCATACTAACTCCCGCAAAAAGAAAAGCCCATTTCTTATAACTTATTTTAGGCATGATTTCATGAAAATACTCTCCACAACAACAAATCAATCCAACACATGTATTCAAACATGCAATAAAGAAAATCGCCGCTAAAATAATCATTCCGACATCTTTAAAAAGATATTGAACAAAAGCAATCAAAGTCTGTGCTCCTTGCGTATGATATCCTGTTAAATAACTAGACAATCCACCAATATGAATCAACATCGCATAAACCACTGCCAAACATATTCCTGCAATCAATCCTGCCCTTACAATTGATGAAATCACTTCTTTATGATCTTGAATCCCTTTACTTTTAATATTAAGGGCAATAATAATCCCAAAATTAAGAGCAGCAATTGTATCCATTGTTTGATACCCATCTAAAAATCCTTGAACCAACTGCCCTGATAGATAACTTCCTGTTGGTAATCCATATTGCATATGATCAACAAAAAAACTTCCAACAAAAATAATAAAAATCAACCCCAACAATATTGGACATAAAACCTTTCCAATACGATCAGATAATTTTTCAGGATTCAAAGCCAAATACAATGCAATTGCAAAGAAGACAAATGAATAACCTAACTGCAATAAAAAGCCACTATATTGGCTCAAAAAAGGCAAAATAGCCATTTCATAAGAAGTACTCGCTGTTCTAGGAATTGCCAAACATGGACCAATAGACAAATAAATCAATAAAATAAAAATTGATGCAAAACGAGGATGAACACGTCCCGCTAATTCTTTTAATCCATCTGACTTTGCAACTGCAATCACTCCCAGTATTGGAAGACCTACAGCACTGATAATAAATCCAATTCCACCTAACCATGCCATACTTCCAGCTTGTTCACCTAAAAAAGGTGGAAATATTAAATTCCCTGCACCAAAAAACATTGAAAACAAGGTTAATCCAATCAATAATAAATCTCTTTTCTTTAAACTCACATTCTATCACCAATTGTATATCATACCAAAACTCATAAAAAAAAGATACAAAAATAGTCATAGTTTTCACTATGACTACCATTGTAATTGAATTTTATCTTTCACTTCATCTTCATTCAAACCATCACAAGATTTCATCAATTCAATTTCACTATCCAAATCCTTTGCTTCTCGTTTATTATAATCAAACAATTTCGTTGTTAAACCTTGATAAGAAATATCCTCAAACTTATCATCAGTATAATATGTTGCTTTTTCCTCACAAATATATCCATCTTTATTAATTGTTAATTCATTTATATAATAAACAATTTCATCACTTTGATCAGATTCTTGATAACGTTGTTCTTGTTCCACTTTCATTGTTAAAACAATTTGTCCATCTTGATCTTCTCTTTTCACATCAATAATTTTAACACCCTGTTGTTTTGATAAATCATTATACATATTATCAATATGTTTAGTATAATCATGTGCAACACTATATTTATATGTAACACTATCTAACATAAATAATGTATGATAGTCTTTTCCATTAACAATATTATAGTTTAATGTTGTTAATTCAGCATCAGAATACAATGCTTTTGTAACTGTTGCGATTCCATTATCAGTTTGAAAATATTCATTATAGCTATGACTAGCATCATCACTTGATTCACTCTTATAATAAGTTATATTTTTATTAAAGTAAGTCGCTGCTTCTTTATAAGTCTCTAACCCATTTAAGCCTTCATATAACTTTTTATCTTCTGATTTTGAAGAGGGATTGGAACCACATCCACTTAAAAGAACAACACTCATCAAAATCAATACCATTTTCATTTTCATGTTTATCCCTCCATATTCATACATATAGTGTACACTTATTTTGATGTTTATTCAACAAAACAATTCTTAAAAATAATGAGAAATAATATATATGATTTCTTCTCACTTACATCATTGAATAGAAATTGCAATACAATCAAATTCTTATTATCAAAGTACATAGAATAGAACAGAGAGAGAAATTGATACGCTCTAATATATAAACATTAAAAATTATGCCCTTCATTAATTATTATATAGGTTGTATAAATGGTTATTTTATTATACACTATCAGTAATAGACATCATTTAGATTGTTTGAAAATATACAAATTTGAATTACCTAACTCAAATTAAGCATTATGCAAAAATAACAAACTCATTAAAGCACTAATATTAATGACAAATACGAGAAAAAATTTACTTGATTTAGAGAGGAGAAAAACAATGAAAAAAATATTGATTTTAAGTTGTAGTTTCGTTATAGCAATATGTACATTAACGGCTTGTAATCATAAACGTACCCCTAGCAAACCAGATAAACCAACAATTGTAGCAACAAAAACTGATAGCCAAAATATACTGGATATATTAAGTTCTGATAATAATAATGTTGTTCTTTCTGATTTTTCTATAAAAATGGCTTTATCCATGTTAATGGAAGGAGCTTCAAATGAAACGTTAAATGAACTTGAATCTTATTATGACAAACCAATCTCTTCACTTTCTAAACAGAATAAAAAATTAATAAATTCTTATAACCAATTACAACATACAAATTTAAATATTGCAAATAGTCTATGGTATGATCAATTATCTTGTCATGTGAAAGATGATTATATCTCTACTTTGAAATCAAATTACATGGCTGAAGTCACTCCTATTCATTTTAATAGCAGTGGTTCTAGTCATATTATTAATAACTGGTGCAAACAAAAAACAAATAATTTAATTTCTAAAATTGTAGATGATAACGCCCTCAAAAACATGAAAACCATTCTCATTAATACTTTATACTTTAAAGGAACTTGGCTAGAACCTTTTTATGAAAATAATACAAAACAAGATATTTTTAAGAATAGTGATGGGACAACAAGCCAAGTTAATTTTATGCATTCTAAAGAAAGTACTTATTTAGAAACTGAAAATGCTACAGGATTTATGAAACCATATTCTGATGGTATTGTTTTTGTAGGAATTTTGCCTAAAGATGAAAAAGTCAATGTAGAAGATATAAATATTAAAAAAATTATAGAAACGAAAACCAATATTTATGATGTTTACATTAAAGTTCCAAAAATGAAATTAGAATATGGAACATCTTTAAAAGAAGCATTTAAAAAAGTTGGTATTAAGAAAGTTTTTTCAGATAAAGCAGATTTAAAGAAAATTTCAGATGATGATTTATTTATCTCAGATATTCTTCATAAAACACATATTGAAGTCAATGAGAGTGGTACTGAAGCTGCAGCCGCCACTATTATCGAAGAAAAAACATCCTCTTCTTTCCAAGCTCCCAAAGAGAAAAAAGAAGTCAATTTAGATAAACCTTTTGTATTTGCGATTTATGATTCTGTCAATGATGAAATACTGTTCTCTGGTAAAATTACAAACCTTCAATCATAACCACGTCAAATGACGTGGCTTTTTATTTATGAGTATAATCCTATGTTATTTATGCAAGGAATAGACTATATGACTTTTTAAGTTACAGAAATATAGCAAGGGAGTTTCCCTATTATATTTTTACTCATCCCACTATACATCTGGTTCTCATAAAAGATGCTATATTTACACATTCAATACAACTATCTTAGATAATATTCTAAAAGCAATCTCTCATTTTCATTCATTAAATGACAAGACAACATATATGATAAAATAAATTATAATATGAGATTCAAAGACTTTGAAAACTCAAAAAAAGAATACTCATACACTTAGGTTCAAATACAAGAAAGGGAATAATCCTTGATTATTCCACCAGCCTTTCACTTTGGTTGGCTT
>UPXV01000047.1 GCA_900538465.1 uncultured Erysipelotrichaceae bacterium | reverse complement strand
ATATATCGGCATTTACCAACTTATGAAAAGATAATCAGAAATTTAGTAAGTTTTTTGTTTAAAAACTTCATATTTCTTTATTTTTTATCAATCAGGGTCTGAAAAAAGAAAGAAAATTCTTTTGAAGAGACCCTTTTTTTTATGCTTTACAACATAATGGTTATTATGTGGTAAAGATAAAAAAAGATTCTTTTTATCATGCTTTTTTGCTTTGGAATATACAAAAATATCAATAATTTATTGTGGGAGGAGGAGGCTAAGGGTATGCCAACAAAAATTAGTAATTCTATAAAATTAGATTTACTAACTAGACAAGTCATACAACTTTATTTTTCTCATCAAAATTTTAAGGATATTTCAGGCTTCTTTGATGAGAAGATGAGCTGTATTGTTTCAGTAGGTAAAAATGTTTATACATCAAAAAAAGAAATAGAAAAATATTTTCATAATCAAAAAAACACAAGTGACTGCATAAGTGTTGAAATCATCACAACATTAGTCAATGAAATAAAAGAAGATGTCATTGCAGTTATAGTGATGCTGAAAATACAATTGAAAAATCAGAAAAGTTATAAAGTGAATCTAAGCTTCATCTGGAGTAAGGGGAAACGGCAGTTATGGAAGATTGTCCATATACATTATTCCAATTAAAAATATAAAAAAATAAAGGATTGAGGAGGAGAAAAGATGGAAAATCAAAACAGAAAATTCGTGACTGTAGGGAGAATTTTATTTGGAATATTTGTTTTTTTAATTATTATTCCATTTCATGCATCAGCTGAAAATGAAACTGTTCAACACGTTCATGATGCAAATTGTGGTTATGTTGAGGCGATAGAAGGGCATCCATGTGAACATGTTCATGATGAAAAATGTGGATATGTAGAAGCACAAAAAGAAATACCATGTGATATGAATTGTGTGGATAAAGATGGAGATGGAATCATTGATCATGATGAAAAATGTTCATATCGACCAGCAATAGAAGGACATCCATGCGAACATGTTCATGATGATAAGTGTGGATATGTAGAAGCAGTGCAAGGACAACCTTGTCAATATGAAGAACAACTAAAGGCACAACAAGAAGCTCAAAAAGATGTTTCTACTTATGCTGATGGTAATGAAATTAGTTTTGATGAGTTTAAAGCAGAATGTTTATCAAAAAATAGAGCTTCAAATGGTAATGTAGAGATAGATTTATCTGGAAAAATTCTTATCCTTAATCAAGGGGAAGGCATCAATAAAGAGCTTACAAATTATTTGTCTAATGAACCTTCGGATCCAGTTGCTCATTCTCTTAAAATATCTAATGGAACAATTAAAAGAGGTAGCAATAATGGTTATAGTTTGGTAGAAATCTGGGGGACTAATTTAACATCATTTACTTTAGAAAATATTACCTTGGATAATTCAAGTATAGATTGTTGGAATGCAGGTGGTATATATAATACTGATAGTGACCAATATAGTGGTTTTCAAAATATGACATTGACTAACTGCTTATTTAAAAATTTTCAATCTCTTGATTCTAAATGGGGAGAATCTAATAATGCTCCTATATGTTTTAAATCTTCTACAAATTTCAATTTTCAGATGAAAGATATTCAATTTGAAAATTGCTATAATAATTATGGATTAGTACAATTGCAATCTCATTTTAATGGAACTATTGATAATTTAACTATTGATGGTCAAGATAAAAAATCTATTGGAGTGAATATACAAAGTGCTTATAATTCTTCTGTTAAAATACTAAATTCTCATTTTACGAATTGTTCAATTGGTATTGATGCGGCTGGTGGATTATTAGAAACGCAATCAAATACAATATCAAAATGCGAAACAGGTATATATGTGGATCGTTATGATAATGCACACTATGGAAATGTGCAAATAAATAGTGATAAATTAACTGACAATAATATTGGTGTGAATTTTAATACTAAAGGACAATTGAGTTTAAATGGAAATGTTATTATAAAAGATAATGTTGATGCAAATCTTCAATTAAATAATGCATTTTGGAATAAAGTTATGATTAAAGATTTAGGACAAGATGCTAATGTTGGTATTGGAATTGATGAATCTGATTTGAGTGAGGGTATTGTTTTAGCTCAAAAGGATTCTTCTTCCAACACAGATTTTAATGATGATTTTACTCATCTTTCAAGTGATCATGAAGATGCAAAATATATCTTAGCAGTAAATACAGATGATAATACAATCAAATTAGTAAAAAAAGCCGAAACAAAATATATTGTTCAATTTGATAGTGTAGGTGGTACAGCAGTTAGTTCAGTAGAAGTAATAGAAGGTTCAAAATTGATAAGTCCTACTTCTGATCCTACAAAAGAACATTATGTATTTGATGGTTGGTATACAGATGATAAATATACAACGAAATGGGATTTTGATAAAGATGTTGTGACATCAAATATGACATTGTATGCAAAATGGAAAACTGTAGAATATAAAATCAGTTATGATTTGGATGGAGGAACAAATCATAGTGATAACCCATCATCATATACAATAGAAAGTGAAAGTATTACATTGAAGAATCCATCAAAAGAAGGATATACGTTTAAAGGATGGAAATGTGATGGCAATGGTGAGCCAGTTGAAGAAGTGACAATTGCTAAAGGATCTACAGGTAATAAAACTTTCACGGCTTGTTGGGAAATAAAACACTTTACTGTAACCTTTAATAGTCATGATGGAACAAGTGTAGAATCACAAACGATTGATTATAACGGTTTGATTCAACAACCAAACTCTCCAGTTAAAGAACATTATATTTTTGGTGGTTGGTATACTGATGAAGAATGTACAACACAATGGGATTTTAGCAAAGATTTCGTTACAAAAGATATTGAGTTACATGCAAAATGGACTCCTGAAAATTATAATGTCATTTTTACAATTTTTAATGAAAAATATTCAAATCAGATTGTTGAATATAATAAAAAAGTCACTCGACCTGAGAATCCAACAAAAACAGGATATGAATTTGTTGAATGGTACAAAGATAGTGAGCTGATAGAAAAATGGGACTTTGATAAAGATGTCGTGACATCAAATGTGACACTGTATGCAAAATGGAATCTTGTCAACTATACAATTTCCTATGAATTGAATGGAGGAACAAATCATAGTGACAATCCATCTCAATATACAGTTGAAAGTGCTGATATTCAATTGAAGACACCAACAAAGACAGGATATACATTTGTTGGATGGACATATGGTGATAAAGATGAGCCAGTAACGACAATTGTCAAAGGATCTACTGGTGATAAAACTTTCAAGGCTAACTGGAAGATAAATCAATACACAGTGACATTCAACACTCTTGAAGGAACAGAAATTGAGAATCAAGTTGTAGATTATAATACAAAAGTCACTCGACCTGAGAATCCAACAAAAGTGGGATATGAATTTGTTGAATGGTACAAAGATAGTGAGCTGACAGAAAAATGGGACTTTGATAAAGATGTCGTGACATCAAATATGACGCTATATGCAAAATGGAATCCTGTCAACTATACAATTTCCTATGAATTGAATGGAGGAACAAATGATAAATCCAATCCATCTCAATATACAGTTGAAAGTGCTGATATTCAATTGAAGGCACCAACAAAGGCTGGTTATACGTTTATTGGATGGACATATGGTGATAAAGATGAACCAGTAACGACAATTGCTAAAGGATCTACAGGTGATAAAACTTTCAAGGCTAACTGGAAGATAAATCAATACACAGTTATATTCCATACTTATGGTGGAACAGAAATTAAGAATCAGGTTGTAGATTATAATACAAAAGTCACTCAACCAGAAAATCCAACAAAAGCAGGGTATAAATTTGTTGGATGGTATAGTGATGAGGCGTATAAAAATCAATATGATTTTGATCTTGCAGTTGTAAAGGATATCGAACTTTATGCAAAATATGAAGAAATACAGACTGTATCAAAACCTGTATCAAATGTTGCTGCGGATAAGAGAGTTGACAAAGGGACAAAAGTGGAATTATCAAGTTCAACTCAAGGTGCAACAATCTATTATACAGTTGATGGTAGTGTGCCATCATCATCAAGTTTGAAATATACAAGTCCAATTCTTATTGAAGAGGATATGACAATCAAGGCCATTGCTATTAAAGATGAGATGAAGGATAGTGAAGTGTCAGTCTTCCAATATAGAATTAAGCTTCAAGTTTCCAATCCAATATCAAGTCATGCCAGTGGAAAGATTTCACGCAAGTCAAATAATATATCATTGTCATGTGAAACAAAGAAGGCAACTCTCTATTATACATTGGATGGTAGTGATCCAAAGACAAATGGAAAAGTTTATGCCAATGGAAGCCTTATTAAGATTACACAAGATACAACATTGAAGATTTGGGCAACAATGAATGATCAGAAAAATTATGTAGATAGTGATGTTGTGACATATGAATATAAGATGCTTGAACAAGTTGAAAAGCCAACGTCTTCATTGAATGGAGAATCAATAAAGAAGGGAACAATAGTTGAATTGTCAACTTCAACACCAGATGCCAAGATTTATTATACAACTGATGGAAGTCTTCCAACTCAGGAGAGTCTAGTTTATGAAAAAGGAATTGTTTTAGATAAGGATGTGACAATCAAAGCCATTGCTATAAAAGAAGGAATGGATGATAGTGAAATTGGCATCTATCAATACCAGATAATCAGTGAGGGACATGTTGATGTCATTATCAAGGTGGAAGGTCCAGAGAATATAACAATACCAGATAAGCAGGATATTCTAGGTGCAGTTTTAACAAAAGAAGATTATGAGATGTATAACAAAGGGAATGATATTCTTATCACATTGGAATGTGTTCCATTGGAAGATGAACCAGAAGCCATTGATCAATCAAAGATAAGTGATTACAAGACAGGGAAACATTTGGATATAAGCATCTATAAACAAATTGGAAACGGTGAAAAAGAAAAGATTACAGAACTTAATAAGCCAATTCAATTGATTATTGATGTACCTAATGAATTGCTGCCAGAAGGAAATACTGTCAGAATCTATTCATTGTTAAGAGTTCATGAAGGGGAACATGCGATACTAGAAGATAAGGATGAGAAATTGGAAACAATCACAGTAGAGAGTCATAAATTCTCAAGATATGTCATTCTCTATAAAGATATCGTTTCAGGCGATACAGAAGATAAGAATCAAGGAAACAACAATGCAACAAATACACCAACACAGTCATCAACAAAGACAGGTGATGAGAGTCCATTGATAGGATATGGTATTTTATTGGGAGCTTCCTTGTTAGGATTAGCAATGAGTATCAAGAAAAGAAAGTTAAAATAAATGATTCAAAGAAGGTAATAAGGGGAAAAACTTATTACCTTTTATTGAGTTAAAGAAAATATAAGAATAAAGAGTGACTTTTAAGAAAAAGCATATAGTGATTTACTGTTTAATTGATTGATAAATATAGGAATTTATCTGTAATTATGATATAATTACAAAATGAATTGAGGTGTATATCATGAAATCAAAAATTTTAGTTGTAGATGATGAAGAACATATTAGAGAGTTAATACGTTTTTATTTAGATAAGGAAGGTTTTTCTGTTGCTGAAGCAGCAACAGGACAGGAAGCTTTAAAGTTACTTGAAAATGAATATATAGATTTGGCAATTGTTGATATTATGATGCCTGTTATGGATGGATTCCAATTGGTAGAAGAAATGAAGGAATTTAAAGATATTCCTGTTATTATGTTGACAGCTAAATCACAATCTGCTGATAAACTAAGAGGCTTTTCATTAGGGATTGATGATTATGTAACAAAACCATTTGATCCAGATGAACTATTAGCGAGAGTCAAAACCATTTTAAAACGTTATAGTATTAATAGTCAAAATATTGTAAAAATCAATGATGTTGTTTTTGATGGTGATAAATATGAAATTCGTTATCAAGATGAAATTATTCATTTGCCTTTAAAACAATTTGAATTGGCTTTTGAATTGGCTAAAAATCCAAATCAGATTTTTACACGTGAACAATTAATTGAAAAAATATGGGGAATGGATTATGATGGGTTTGATCGTACGGTTGATGTTCATATCAAACGTATTCGTGAAAATTTAGGTCATCTTCCTGGTTTTAAAGTTGTGACTGTTCGTGGATTGGGATACAAGATTGAGGTTGAACAATGAAATCCATTTATGGAAAATTAATT
Source organism: uncultured Erysipelotrichaceae bacterium (assembly GCA_900538465.1). Classification (GTDB taxonomy): domain Bacteria; phylum Bacillota_I; class Bacilli_A; order Erysipelotrichales; family Coprobacillaceae; genus Longibaculum. The sequence goes on along the minus strand of UPXV01000047.1, from coordinate 7,173 downwards.
CTTGGATTTTTAGTGAGTATACTTTTTAGTTTTTCAATTGCTGGATATTTTTCTTTAAGGAAGAATTCTGATGAACTTGGAAGATTAACAAATGAAGAACTGAGGAATTCTTTTGAGTATATTGCTTATTTATTAAATACTGAGGATATAGAGACTCAAAACCAATTGTTGAATGGATATTCAGCGGCTTCTGAAGTGAGTTTTTCTATTGAAAACAATGGTATGAAGACAATTTATGGAAATATGACAGGTAAGGAATTATCTCAAAAGCAAATAGAATTTTTAGAGAAACATCCTGATCAGATGATACTTTATACTGATTCTTCTATGCGTAAAGTCGCTAAAACATGTGAAATTAATAATCAAAAGTATACTATTTTGGTTCAAAAGGATATTGGTAGAAGAGAAATGATTTTTGTGGATTCTGCGATGATTGCAGTTTTTTGTATGTTGGTTGCAGGAAGTATTACATTTTTAATTATTGCTGATATTATTGTAAAACCTATTTCACGCTTGAATAAGGCCACGAATGAGCTTTCTAAGGGGAATTATCGTGTAAGGGTAAATTATAGCGGGAATGATGAAATTGCTCGTTTAAACCGTAGTTTTAACCAAATGGCGCAACAACTTGCAAAGCAAGAAGAGACAAGACAACAATTTATTTCTGATGTTTCACATGAGTTTCAAACACCTTTAACAGCGATTCAGGGTTTTGCAACAATTTTAAAGAATGAACAATTACCTGATGAGCAAAGAAAAAAATATGCAGATATTATTTTGTTTCATAGTAAACGTCTTTCTACTCTTTCTAAGAATATGTTACAATTAACAATTCTTGAAGGTGAAGATGTTAAATTAGATGTCAGTGAGTTTTCACTCATAGAACAATTGGATCGTGTGATTGAAACACAAGATAATTTAGCTGCTAGTAAAAATATTGAAATTGAATTTAATAAGCCTAAAAATGATATTATAATTGAAGCTGATGAATCAAGATTAGAACAAGTTTGGATTAATCTTGTCAATAATGCAATTAAATATACAAATGAAAATGGTGTTGTCACAATGACTGTTAAAAAGACATCTAAAGAAGTTGAAGTCATGATTGAAGATACCGGAGTTGGAATGAGTAAAGAAGCCATTTCTCACATCTTTGAAAGATTTTATCGTCAAGATAAATCAAGAAGTATAGAGGGAAATGGTTTGGGATTATCGATTGTAAAAAGAATTATTGATTTACATGGAGGCATAATTGATGTAGAATCGAGAGAAGATGGTGGTAGTAAGTTTATTATTAAACTTCCACAAGAGAGAAGTTTTCATTTAACTGAACGACTCATCAAAAAAGACAAAGATAATCATTTTTAAGAAAGGATAGGAATCTATGCATTTAAAAAGGATAGAATTACATGGTTTTAAATCATTTGCTGATAAATCAGTCATTGAATTTCAACCAGGGATTACTGGAATTGTAGGACCAAATGGTTGTGGAAAGTCGAATATAAGTGATGCTGTTCGTTGGGTGTTGGGAGAACAATCAGTGAAGTCATTACGTGGATCAAATATGTCTGATGTTATTTTTAATGGAAGCGAAGATCGTAAACCTCAAAATGTTGCTGAAGTGACTTTGGTCTTTGATAATGAAGATCGTTTTATGAATTTTGATTATAATGAAGTGGAAATTACCAGACGTTTATATCGTCAAAATAATGAAGCAGAATATTTGATTAATAAAGAACCATGTCGTTTAAAAGATATTGTTGATTTGATTATGGATACAGGATTAGGAAGAGATTCTTTATCAATCATATCACAAGGAAATATTTCAACATTTGCAGATAGTAAGCCAGAAGAACGTCGTGGAATGTTTGAAGAAGCTGCAGGTGTTGCAAAATATAAAAAGCGTAAATTAGAATCAATACGTAAATTAGAAAGAACAAAGGATAATTTGGATCGTGTTGAAGATATTTGTCTAGAATTAGAAAAACAAATATCACCTTTAAAACGTCAAAAAGAAAAGGCTGAAGTCTATTTAGATTTAAAAGATCAACTTCAATCTATTGAAGTAAGTGTTTTGGTTAAAGAAATTGAAAATCTATCAGCTTCTTTAAAAGAATTAAATGAATCATTAGATTTATTAGATAAAGAAAAAGTAACAATTGAAGGTCAAATTCTTTTAAATGAACAACAAAATGAAACATTGAAAAAGAAAATGTTTGATTTAGATCAAGAAGTCAATGGTTTACAAGGTCAACTTTTAACAGCAATGAATAATGTTAATGAATTAGAAACACAAAAAGTAGAAATTGATACAAACCGTAAACATATTCTTGAAAATACCGATAAAGAAGATTTACAAGCACGTATTGAACAAATGAAAGCCATCTTACAAGATGCTGTTAATGAGTACAATGACCGTGTTAAACGTTATAATGAAACCAAAGAAGAAAAATTAGACTTGGAAGCTTCCCAAGAAAGAAACCGTGCAGATATGATGTCACTGAGACAAAATATTGAAAACTTAAATCTACAATTACATAATAACCGTAATCGTCGTGAACAATTGGTTGATGTTGTGGAAAATAAATCTGGTTATAGTTATGGTGTGCGTTCTGTTATGAAAGCCAAAGAATCATTGAATGGGATTATTGGTGTTTTAGGAGATTTATTAGAAAGTGATCCAGAATATGAAACAGCTTTATCAACGGCTTTAGGAAATGCTGTTCAATTTATTGTGACAAGAACAGATGAAGATGCAAGAAGTGCGATTCGCTTTTTAAAAGACAATAAATCTGGAAGAGCGACTTTCTTACCAGTTGAAATTATGAAGCCAAGAGCTTTAAGAGAAGATCATCAAGTTGTTTGTCAAAATACACCAGGGTATTTGGGTGTGATGAGTGATTTTGTGCGTTATCAAGCACCTATTGAAAGTGTTGTTTTGAATCAATTGGGGCATATTATACTTGTTGATACATTAGAACATGCTTCGGCTTTATCAAAAGCTACTTTTGCACGTTATAAAGTTGTCACATTAGATGGAGAAGTTGTCAATGTTGGTGGTTCTTTAACAGGTGGAAGTTATAAGCAACAATCATCTAACTTTGCGAGTAAACGTGAGTTAGAAATGATTAAAGAAGTCATTGAATCACAAGAAAAAGAAATGACAGAAAAGAAAAAGAAATTGAATGATTTAGATAATCTGGCTAGAGAAATCTCACATAATCTTTTACAAAAACAAATGTCATTTGCAAAATTAGAAGTCGTTGTAACAAATAAACGTAGTGAATTACAAGTCGCTAAAAGTGAATATGAAAGTTTAACAAATCAAAGTGTAGAGTTATCTGAAATTGAAAGTGGTGCTCAAGAAAATCAATTGATTAATGAATTAAATGAAGCCAAAAAACGTCGTGATCGTTTAACAGAAGCCATTCAAGCAAAACGTGAATTGCGTATGAGTTTTGTGAATGAAAATGATAAAATTGAAGAAACTTTAAAAGTATCACGTGCTCATTTAAGAGACATTCAATCACAAATGACAAATCAAAAAATTGATAAAGCCAAACAAGAAACAGAATTATCCAATTACTTATTGCGTTTAAATGATGAGTATAAGATGACTTATGAATATGCTAAAGATGAATTGGCAACAGAAGTGAATATGGGTGAAGCCAAAGAAACAGTCCGTCTGTTACGTCATAAAATTGATTCTTTAGGAAATGTCAATTTACAAGCGATTGAAGATTATCAAGAAGTTTCAACACGCTATGAAACATTGAATAATCAACGTTTGGATTTGATTTCAGCTCAAGATAGCATCTTAAAGGCAATTGATGAAATGGATGAAATTATGGTGGCACGTTTTAGTGAAACTTTTGAGAAAATCAATAAAGAATTTAATATTGTCTTTAGAAATTTATTTGGTGGTGGAAAAGCTGAACTTCGTTATAGTGATCCAGATAATATTTTAGAGACAGGAATTGATATTGATGTTCAACCACCTGGAAAGGCTGTTCAAAATATTACACTTTTCTCAGGAGGAGAAAAAGCTTTGATTGCAATTTCATGTTTATTTGCAATCTTACGTGTGCGTCCTGTTCCAATGTGTATCTTAGATGAAGTTGAAGCCGCATTAGATGTTGCTAATGTGGAAAGATTTGCAAAATATTTAAGAGAATTTTCAAGTGAAACACAATTTATTGTTGTGACACATAGAGAAGGAACAATGGAAGAGTGTGATCTTTTATATGGAGCAACAATGCAACAAAAAGGTGTTACAAAACTTGTGAGTGTCAAATTAAAAGATGCTATTGACTTAGCACAAACAGCATAGAAAGGTGGGAGTTTCATGGGATTTTTTAGTAAAATAAAAGAGGCCATTGTTGGAAATTCAGCAAAACAAAATGAGAAATATGTTGCTGGTTTAGATAAATCTGGTTCATCATTATCTTCTAAAATCAATGAACTGGCAGCACGTTATCGTGAGATTGATGATGATTATTTTGAAGAATTAGAAAATATCTTAATTATGAGTGATGTTGGTGTTTCTATGGTTATGACAATTGTAGATGAAATCAAAAAAGAAGTGCGTTTACAAAACATCAAAGATCCTCAAATGATTAATGATATTATCGTTGATAAAATGTTTGTTATTTATGCTAATGATTCTTATATGACAACAAAGATTAATTATGATGATCATGATTTAACAGTCATTTTAATGGTTGGTGTCAATGGGGCTGGAAAAACAACAACTATTGCCAAGCTTGCTCATATGATGTTAGAAGAAGGAAAAACAGTTATGGTGGCTGCTGGTGATACATTTAGAGCTGGTGCCATTGATCAATTGGCTGTTTGGGCTGATCGTTTAGGAATTGAATGTATTAAGGGAAAAGAAGGTGGAGATCCTTCATCTGTTGTTTTTGATGCTTTGAATCAAGCCAAAGAAAAACATATTGATGTTTTGATTTGTGATACTGCAGGACGTTTACAAAATAAAGTCAATTTAATGAACGAATTAGAAAAAATGAATCGTATTATCAAACGTGTTGTGCCTGATGGTCCACAAGAAACATTATTGGTTGTTGATGCAACAACAGGACAAAATGGAATTTCTCAAGCCCAAGAATTTTCTAAAATCACTGATATTACAGGAATTGTTTTAACCAAAATGGATGGAACTGCTAAAGGTGGTATTGTCTTATCTATTAAAGATAAATTAAATATTCCAGTTAAATTTATTGGACTTGGTGAAAGTATGGATGATTTACAAGAGTTTGATTTGGAACAATACATTTATGGTTTATGCAAGAACTTGATGGAGGATTAAAATGGAGTCAAGTTTAGAAAAAAAACAACGTGTCAATCTCTTAATGGATTGTTATGAGGAATTGTTAACTGATAAACAACAAGAGTATTTGATGTTGTATTATGAAGAAGATTTATCACTTGCAGAGATTGCAGATGATTTAGGTGTTTCTAGAAATGCTGTTCATGATAATTTAAAAAGAGCTGTTGCTTCTTTAGAAGATTATGAAAACAAATTGCATTTATTAGAAAAACATCTTCAAAGAATAGATTTAATTCAACGTATTGAACAAGAACAAGATACATCGAGAGAAGAATTAAATGATTATTTAGAAATGTTAAAGAAGATATAGGAGGAAATCGTATGGCTTTTGAGTCACTTTCAGAAAGACTACAGGAAAGTCTTAAAAAAGTTAGGGGACAAGCAACTTTAACTGAAGAAAACATGGATGAGATGCTTCGTGAAATTCGATTGGCATTACTCGAAGCAGATGTCAACTTTCAAGTTGTCAAAGAATTTATAGCCAGTACAAAAGAAAAAGCATTAGGACAAGATGTTTTAGGTTCATTAAAACCAGGACAAGTGGTTGTTAAGGTTGTTCATGATGAATTGGTAGAATTATTAGGAACAAGTGTGAGTGAACTTGACTTGTCAAAATCTCCAACTGTTATTATGATGGTTGGTTTACAAGGTTCAGGGAAAACAACAACTTCTGGAAAGATTGCGAAGTTATTAGCGAATAAATACAGTAAGAAACCTTTATTGGTTGCTGCCGATATCTATCGTCCAGCTGCTGTTGACCAATTGAAGACATTAGGACAACAATTAGATATTCCAGTTTTTGAAAAAGGAACTGATATTTCAGCTGAACAAATTGTCAGTGAAGCCATGAATTATGCTTATGCAAATCACCATGATGTTGTTTTAATTGATACAGCTGGTCGTTTACATATTGATGAACCATTGATGCAAGAATTACAAAACATCAAAGGAATTGTCAATCCAAATGAAATCTTATTGGTTGTTGATGCTTTAACAGGGCAAGATATTGTTAATGTTGCACAATCATTCAATGATCATTTAGGAATTACTGGGGCAGTTTTAACAAAATTAGATGGTGACTCTCGTGGTGGGGGTGCTTTATCTGTTCGTCATATTACGCATGTTCCTATTAAATTTATTGGGACTGGTGAAAAATTAGATGCGATTGATTTATTCTATCCTGATCGTATGGCTGATAGAATCTTAGGAATGGGAGATGTTGTCTCTTTAGTTGAAAAGGTTCAAGATGTCTATGATGAAAAAGATACAATGAAGACATTCCAAAAGATGCAACAAGGAACTTTTGGATTGGATGATATGTTAGATCAAATGCATCAAATGCGTAAATTAGGACCTCTTTCTGGTATCTTAAAAATGATTCCAGGAATGCCTAAAATGCCTGAAATTAATGATGATGATACTGATAAAAAATTAAAAATGACAGAATCTATCATCTACTCTATGACGAAAGAAGAACGTCGTAATCCTGATGTCTTAAATGCCAAACGTAAGGAAAGAATTGCTAAAGGATGTGGACGTAGTGTTGCTGATGTCAATCGTTTGATTAAGCAATTTGAAGCTTCAAGACAAATGATGAAACAAATGGGAAATTTAGATCCAATGACAGGTATGCCTACTCAAAAACCTAAACAAAATATGAACTTTAATCCTTATCGTAAAAAGGAAAGACATAAGAAGAAAAAGAAAAAATAATGAATGAAATACAAAGCAATGAATAGAAAATTAGTGATAAAAGAAGAGGCTAAAAAGTCAATGTCATTAAGTTAAGATGATATTGAGATAGAGGGATTTGATAATTTATCAGT
>UPXV01000046.1 GCA_900538465.1 uncultured Erysipelotrichaceae bacterium | reverse complement strand
ATAATAGACTCTTGAAGATGAGATAGTGATTTTGGGCATAGTGGATTCTCCTTTCGATAAATGAAAAGAGGACAAAACAAAAAACACAATCACTCATGTCTATTCATTTCATCCTCGAAAACTTCCGCATCAATATAATACCATAACCGGAGTATATATTCAATGCTTAAAGCAAATATTTATCAAAAACATAATTCATTGTTCGACTTCAAATACTTATGACATTATGTTTGTGCATGATATGATTACCATATAAAACATTGACGCTTCCAGATGCTTGATAAATAAAAAAAATCATGTTATTGTATAAAAAGATGAGGAGGAATGAATTATGTATTATACAATCGGTGAAGTTGCAAAAATGTTTAACTTAACACCCTCTACAATTCGTTATTATGATAAAGAAGGTTTACTTCCTTTTGTGGAAAGACAATCTGGAATACGTCGTTTTTCTGATGAAGACATTAATATGTTAAAAACAATTGAATGTTTAAAAGAAACAGGTATGCCTATTAAAGATATCAAAACTTTTAGTCAATGGTGTTTAGAAGGTGATCAAACACTAGAACAAAGACAACAAATGTTCTATCAACGTCGTGAAATTGTCAAACAACAAATGGCTGATTTGCAAGATATTCTTAATCATATTGAATACAAATGTGATTATTACGATAAAGCTGTTGCTAAGAAAAAAAATCAAATATAAAAACCTTTGGATTTTTGATATTCAAAGGTTTTTATATATCTAATGATAATTGTCTTTCAATATAACTTTCTTGTTTTGCTAGTTTTATTACGTCATCACTATGGACATGTCCAATTAATATAGGGGATAAAGGATCATGGCGTTGATAATTTTCTAAAACAATCTTCTTATCTACATTAGCATAACAATATAAACATCCATGCAGACATGTATTATATTCACCTATATCTCGACTCGGATAACAATGGCAATGACTTCTTAAAGGTTGTGATTTGATATCTTTAAAATCATAACCAGTAACATCTTTTAAGATTTGTTTGGTAATACAGCCTTCATGAGTAATCCCACAATCTGTTAAATCAATACTTTCTGCACATGTTTTGATATGGATTCCTCTTTTTGAAGCTATTTGAGAAAAGACTTTTCCAATGTAAATTTGATTATCTAAAGAGACTTCTTGAATACCTGGGAAGTTCTTTTTTGTTTTGGCATAAAGATCAATAAAACTAATAATACATTCATGTGTATATCCTTCTAATTGTTTGGTTATTTCATCAAATACTTGGATATGTTTTTCCATTGTATAATAGTGATTAAAGAATATAGGATCATAACGAAAACTAACACTATGGCTACCAAGTTGCCTGGAAAGTTCTTGGATATCTTTTATAATTTCATGATAGGGTGGAACAAGAGGTTCTATTTCTTTTTCATAAGGTGTTATTGTCACAAAAAAGTATGGATGATAAGGTTTTAATTCTTCTAACCTAGATAACATTGGTCGAGGATTTTTACTACAAAATACAATACTGTCAACAACATCAGGATTTAATAAATATTGAGTGATTTGTGTAGGATAATAAGGATTTCTGACATAGACATAACCCTCTTTTAAACGATGGAAAAACCAATCACTAAAAAAAGCTGGTATGTCCGTTCTTGCACTGGCATTAATAATCATAAAATCAAAAGAAAGTCATACGTGTGTATGACTTATTTTCCAGATGGGAAGAATTGTGCAAGACTTCCCGCAATAGCAGAAATCGGCATTGTTTGTAATACAACATGTCCTGGTCCTGTAATCACAGTATTAAAGAACCCTTCTCCACCAAACATCTTATTCTTTAATCCTGGAACAGATTGTGTTGCCATTGTACATGTTGCATCCATAACAGCAACATATCCAGTATCAACAATAATTTGTTGACCAGGAGCCAAATCATATTCCACAGTAGCTCCATCAATTTCAACAAAGACAGTTCCTTTTCCAGAAAGTTTATTCATAATAAATCCTTCTCCACCAAAAATTCCAGTCATAGCTTTTTTGTTGAAGAAAATACTTCTATCTACCGTTGGTTCACTCGCTAAGAAAGAAGATTTTTGAATAACAATTTCTTTACCTGGTTCAATATCATATTTTCTAATTTCTCCAGGGAAAGAAGATGAAAATGCAATCTTTCCATCAGCCTTTGCAGTATATGTGTTTAAAAACATTGTTTCCCCTGAAAACATTCTTCCAAAAGCTTTACCGATACCACCATTACTTGTTGTTCCCATTTCCATACAAGGATCCATCCAAGCCATTGCACCACTATCACTTAACATCACGTCACCTTTTTTAAGATAACAAACAACTGCTGGTAGTGGTGTTCCAATAATTTCATATTCCATATTCATTTCCTCCTTTGTGATGATTTTTATGAAAGACTTTTTAATATCATTTCCCCTGCTGCTCGATTAGAAGCAAGAGGAACTTGATGAACGTCACATAAACGCATTAATGCACTCACATCAGGTTCATGGGGTTGAGCAGTTAAAGGGTCTCTAAAGAAAATAACCAAATCAATTTTTCCTTCAGCAACATAAGCTCCAATCTGTTGATCACCACCATAAGGTCCAGATAAAAAACGATGAACTTTTAAAGATGTATTTTCCATAATTCTTAAACCTGTTGTCCCAGTTGTATATAACTGATGAACAGACAAAACTGATTCATATTTTTGAACAAATTCAATCATTTCTGCTTTCTTTTGATCATGTGCAATCAATGCAATATTCATATCTCATCACCTCTGTTTCTATTATACAAGAAAAAAAGCTTCAATGAAAACATTAAAGCTTTAAATATAATACTTTTGATAATAATAAATTCTTAAAACATCAAATAATGCCATAATTTGATAATTAAACTGAATACCATCAAATTTTCCAGGAACCTGAATGACATAATCCGCAGCTAAATCATCAAACTTTTTATACTTGACGTTTTGTGTCATTAACACAATCACAGCATCTGTAAGATTTAAATTCTCATTTTCTCTTAAATAAGCATCCATTGTTCTTCCCGTTGCACTTATAAAAATAACAATATCATCTTTTGTAAATTGGAAGTTCTTATCAAAATGATGATATTCTACAACCTCTTTTCCAAAAGTAATAAAATCAGTTTGGAAATCAACCGCAATACTCATTGGATACAAAGCACCAATAATAATAACACGTTTGTGTTTAAAAATCAGTTCACTGATTTTCTCTAATTCCTTAACCAATTCATCTTTAGAATATTGAGGATCTAATTGATCTAATAATTGTTCAGCAGATATTCCTAACATTCTCGCACGGATTTGAGAAACACGTAACATATAATCAGAAATCAACTGTTGTTGAAATTCTTCATATGTATCAAAACCAAGATGACGACAAAAGTCTAAGATTTCTTCTTCTTGAAAATGTCCTTCTTTCATGATTCTTTGTAAATCATAGTCTTCTAACTCAACATAGTTTCTTACCATAAACAACCCAATACGATACATATAATTATCATCTAGACAACCATTTAAATATTTTAATATTCTTGAAATGACAATATCCATACGCTTTCCCTCCTCTATTCTAAAGCTCTTTGAATCATTGTTAAAGCTTGTTGATAATTACTTGTTGCAAAAACAGAAGCATCAATACTCATAATCACACAATCTTTTCGACAAGTGGCTTTTATCTTTGGTTCTAAATATGATGTTTGTGGTGCTAAGATAATCATGTCATATTTGGGATATACATTTTCTATCTCATAAAGAGGCACGACATCAAATGAATAAGGTAACTTCATCATATAACTTAATTGTTGAATCTTTTCCACAAAAACAGATGAAGTAATACCACAACTACAACTCATACCAATATGTTTAGGTTTTTGACAATAAATAAACTGATCAATAAAATCCTGTATAAATTTTTTTGTCGATGCTAGATTCATGATTCTAAAATGAAGATAAAAAGTAATATCATCATTTTCATCTCTAATGGTTTCTTCAATAATCTGATGCATAGACCAAAAATAAATTTCCCCTTTTAAATCTTGATTTTCAAAAACAAGTCTTTTTGGATCATTTTTATCAACATAAAAGTTTATTCCTTGATGACTATAAATATTCTTATTTAAAATAACCCATTGATAAATAATACTTTCATAAATATCCAAATAAAATTGATCCATAAAAAAGCCCCCTTTTAATCAAGAATAAACTTTTCGATTAACTCTGCAACGACCCCTTCATTGTTGTCGGCTTGGGTTGTATAATCACAAATCTCCTTAATTTCATCTACTGCATTATGAGCAGCCACTGATAACCCCGCAACTTCTAACATTGCTTGATCATTAAAATTATCTCCTACTGCAATTGTTTTTTCAATAGGAATATTTAATAACTTTGCTAAATCTTTAAGACCTTGCCCTTTATCTACTCCTAATAGATTTAATTCCATATAACGTGCAGAAGAATAACTTAAAGAGACTTCTCCTTTGACAATATCACTCATCAATGGTTCTAAAGATTGTAAATAATCCATATCTGTATTTTCAAACAAAACCTTAACAATATCTTGATTGACTAAAAATGATAAAGATTCATCTTCAATCATTTCATAAGTTAAACGTTGTCCATTCATTCTTTTTTCTTCATCATCATTTAAATGATAAACATATATTGTTTTTAATGTATAAATAGCAATACATACATCCTTATCTTTTCCAAATTCAAATATTTCTTTTGTTTTATCAAAAGATAAACCTTTGAATTGAAGAATACGATTGTTTTTATTTTCAGTTAAAACGCCTCCATTGGCAGATAAAACATATTCATCTTCTAAATCATACAATCCTAATGTTTTTAAATCTTCTTGTACTGATAAATAAAGTCTTCCTGTTGCTGGTACAAATTTAATTCCTTTTTGTTTTGCTTTTTGAATGAAATCAATATTTCTTTGACAAATACGATGTTGATCATTAAGTAATGTTTCATCTAAATCACATGCAATTAATTGATAATCCATAAAATTCCTCCTATGTTTTTATTATATAACTGCATCTGATGAAATTCTTATTTTTTCTCAATAAGATATTTTTTTCTATTTCAGAAATTCTTAATTTCATTATAATCCTTTTTATGAGAAAACAACAATTATTTTATTGATTGCCAAAAGAAAATATAATGTTGTTCATATTTTTATCTCATTGTTCAAGTGTATTGATAGCCGCATCTAAGACTTTTTCACCATTCATCATTCCATAATCACGCATATCTATAACACAGATTGGTGTTTTCCCTTCAGCCTTTTTTTGTAAGTATTGAAGTTGATGGCGAACTTGTGGTCCTAACATCACAATGTCCCATTCATCTAACATTGTTTCAGCTTGTGAGACAGGTACAGCTTGAATTTGTGCATTGAGTTGTCTTTGTTGAGCAGCTTTTTCCATTCTTGTGACAAGCATACTTGTTGACATTCCTGCATTACATACTAATAAAATTTTCATCATGTTTTCCTCCTTTGAAGGGAAGAAGCAACTAGAAAATGAAGAATATGATTGAGAACTTCTTCCCTTACCACATTCATCATAGCACAAATAATTTTTATAAATAGACTTTTCAAGTCGATTGACAAAGCCTTCTCAAAATAAGACTATAAAAAAGAAAAATGATTGAAAAAAATTTTTCAATCATCAATCAATTTCATTTCTTTCATCACTTTATAAATTCCATCTTGATCAGGATCTATAAAGAAATATTGTCCTAAATCTTTAAGATTTTGCGGTGCATTTTCATAAACGACACCAATATTCACTTCTTCTAACATCTGATAATCATTCATACTGTCACCAAAACCAATCGTATCTTTCATTTGACCATGGAAATAATTAACAACTTTAATGATACCATCTGCCTTTGTACAATGTTTTAAAATAATTTCACCATTGATAAAATCATCTTCTTCTTTTGAAAAAATAACAATGTTAAAGAATTCTTCTAAAAAGGGAACACAATTATAAAAATCTTCTTTATGTGGAGCAATAAAACAAACTTTTGTAACACCGGTTGTTAAAATATTAAAATCTTTAACAGGTCGACGATTTTCATTTGCACGTCTTATTTGAAAGAATCTTGCAAGTTCTAAATTGTTTTCACAATCTTTCATATGTCTTTGATCAAAGAATTCATTCACTCCTGGTGTCTGATACAGAGCTGATTTTGTTTCTAAAGTAAAGAGAATATGATTATTAATAAATATTGTCATGACCTCAGATAAAATATATTGATTCATAAAATTTTCAAATATAAATTCATTATTAATAATGACAAATCCACCTGCACTACAAATCATTCCATCAAAAGGAATCTCTTTCAAATCATCTGAAACAGAAGTTGGTGCTCTCCCTGTACACAAAAAAGCTTTATGTCCTCGTCTTTGTGCTTCTTCAATTGCCCATTTTGTTTTCTCTGTAATTTTTTTTGACTTCCCCATTAAAGTTCCATCAATATCAAAAAATAAAAACTTTCCCATTTCTCTTTCACCACCTTTCTTTATTATACATGAATTTATCAATAAAGAAAAAAAACAAACAAATATTGAAAATATCGTTATTACCATTTGTAATAACGATATTTCTATTATGAAAGGATTTCATCAATTAAGATAGGTTTTGCAACAAATTCTTCAGAAAAATGATAGGCATTCAAAATATCTTGTTTTAATTCTTCACTTAATCCAGTATTGGTATGCACATAAAGAAGTGTCTCACCACTCTTAACAAAATCACCAATCTTTTTATTTAAAATCAAACCAACGCTATGATCAATCGTATCATCTGTTGTTTGACGTCCACCACCTAATTTCATACTGACCAAGCCTAAACTCATAGCTTCTAAGTCTTTTACATAACCAGTTTGAGGACTTTTCACTTCAATAATCTCCTTGGCTTTTTCAAACATTTCAGGATGTTTAATATATTCATCATCGCCACCTTGAGCTTTCACCATTGCACACAATGTATGAATTGCTTTTTTACTTGTAATCGCATCTTCAAGCATTTGTCTTGCTTCTAACTCTGATGTTGTTTTTTTGGCTTGAACGAGCATATGACTTCCAGCTTGTAAACATAATTCTAATAAGTCTTCTGGCCCATGTCCATTTAATGTATCAATAGCTTCTTTCACTTCTAAACTATTTCCAATAGCATTTCCTAATGGTTGTGACATATTTGAAATTGTTGCTCGGGTATCTTTACCAAGAGAATCCCCAATTTCAATCATAGTACGAGCTAAAATTTTGGCATCTTCAATTGTTTTCATAAATGCTCCATCGCCATATTTCACATCTAACAAAATCGCATCACTACCAGCTGCTAACTTTTTAGACATAATTGATGAAGCAATAAGAGGGATACAAGAGACAGTTGCTGTGACATCACGCAAAGCATACATTTTCTTATCCGCAGGATCTAGATGTGCACTTTGACCAATGATGGCCAAATGACAATCATTCACTTGTTTCACAAAAGCTTCTTCACTTACCATAATAGATAGTCCTGGAATAGATTCAAGTTTATCCAAAGTTCCACCTGTATGTCCTAATCCTCGTCCACTCATTTTAGCAACTGGAACACCACAGGCTGCGACAATAGGACCTAATACCAATGATGTTTTATCACCCACACCACCAGTACTGTGCTTATCGACTTTTATTCCTTGAATTGCACTTAAATCAATGACATCTCCACTATGCATCATTTCTTTTGTGAGCGTTGCTGTTTCACGTTTGTTTAAACCTTGAAAACAAACAGCCATCATCCATGCACTCATTTGATAATCAGGGATTTTTTCATTTGTATAACCATCAATAATAAAATGAATTTCTTCATCTGTTAATTCTAATCCATCTCTTTTCTTTTGAATCAAATCAACCATTCGCATTTTTATCACTCCTTGTATTATTTATTATATCATGAATGAAGAAAGCATAAAATGAAAACAAAAAAGAAGATGAAAAAATCATCTTCTAATCAAATTTTGTATCCACTTCAAAAATATTATGTCCATTCAAATAATCTTTAACAGACATTCTCTTTTTTCCTTCTAATTGAAACTCTGTAATCAAATAAACACCATCATCAACTTTCACTCCAATAGCATCTTTAAAGATTTTCACAATCGTTCCACTTTCTTGATGTGCATGATGCTTCATAGCATTTTCACATTGATGAACTTTCCCAGCCCAAATTTTAACTGTCTTGCCTTTGTAGACTGTATAACTTCCTGGCCAAGGATTTGTTCCTCTAACCCTGTTATAGATGTCTATTGCATTTTTATGCCAATCAAGACGTTCATCTTCACGTGATAAAGTTGGAGCATATGTGACACGTGTTTCATCTTGAGGATAACTCTCATTTGTTCCTAGAAGAATAGAAGGTAATGTTTCTTTAAGTAACAAAGCACCCAATTCACTTAATCGATCATATAAAGTTCCCACTGTATCATCAATCAATATAGGTGTTTCTTTTTGACTAATGATATTTCCTGCATCCATCTTTTTCACCATATACATAATTGTCACGCCTGTTTTTTCTTGTCCATCAATAATACATTGATGAACAGGTGCCCCACCACGATATAAAGGAAGTAAAGAGGCATGAACATTAATACAACCTAAAGATGGAATATCCAAGACAGCTTGAGGAACAATTTGTCCATATGCAGCTGTAATAATTAAATCTGGCTTTAAATCAATAATCGCCTGATAATCTTCTTTAATTTTTACCGGTTGAATCACTGGAATATCATATTTCAAGGCTTCTTTTTTTACATCCGGCATGGTTAAAACTTTTTTTCTACCAACATAACGATCAGGTTGTGAAACAACACCCACAACATTATATTTTTCTTCAATTAACATCTTTAAAACAGCCAAAGAAAAAGACGCTGTTCCCATAAAGACAATTCTTTTTTCATTCATTTCTACCAACTCTCTTTCTTTATTAGTATACCATAACAGTTAAAATCATACTAATAAAATTAGAGAAAATCAAAACAATAAATTGAATCACTTGAATACAAACATCACTTATTGTTTTCAACAATGATGACACATGATTATCTGAAGAATCCTGTAATGTTATTTGATGTGTTTCAACTTCCTGACCCGTTGAAACTTGTTCTTCAAATTGATCAATAGATCTTTGAAACATTGTTTGAGAAACATTATAATCTCCAAAAAAGATAGAGATAACACATATCAGAAGTAATGCTAAACATAAATCTGTCACAAATTGTTTCATGCACTTAAATATTCATCAATTACAACAGATAATATATTCAATGAATTTTTGACTTCTTCAAATGTGTTTTCGTTTGCTCCTACTTCTATTAAAACCATGTTTTTTGTGACTCCTTGATTATAATGACTTTGTTTTAAATAGACTCCTCGACATATTTTAGGTATTTTTTGATTTAAAAGTGATGCCATTTTTTCACAGCTTTTATTAACAGCTGGATAATTGCCACTTCCTTTTCCAACAACAAACATTAATTTTGCATAATCTTTTCCATCAACAGTAATTGTGGATAATGATTTTTTAACAGAATCTCTATGAAAATCAATAACCAAATCATATCCTCCACCATGTTTTGTAATTGCATTGTTTAAATATTTCTTTGAAACAGTATAAGAATACGCATAATCAATATGATTTTTTGTCTTATACAATTCAAAATCAGTTGTTTCATAGTCGACATCATAACCTCTTTGTTCTAATAATTGCATCAAATATTTGCTCCCTTCTTTGACTGAATTTGTTGCATACTTTTCACCTTGATGTGTGTTATAAATATAAATTGACTTTCCATTGGATTGTTTCTTTATAGGAGAAGATGTTAAAGTTGCAGCAACATTCTCAATATTTTCACTAAAGACTTTTTGATAAGGAAGATTGACTAATATCACTATGACAATAATCACCTTAATCACAATCTTCAAATTATTATTCATCTCTCTCATCACCTACCACTATACATCAAATCATATGCAAAAAAAGGTGTTTTTAGTACACCTTAATATCTTAAATGATTAATACTTGTAGATAGAATCTTAGAAATCATTTCTATATCAAAATCTATTTGTTTATCACTCATCACAAATTGACTTTCAATTGGATTTAAAACTTCATTTAATAATTGTATTCTCTTTTGTTCATCCAATTGCCCTATTTCACCTAATATCAAACGCCTTTGAACTTCATTTAAGCGTCCTTCATAACGTTTTCTTTTGCCTACCTTTAAAGCAGTAGAAGGATCTAAAGATTCTTTAAAATATCCTTCTAATAAATTATAAACATCACTTACCAAACTGGAAACATGGATAACCGTAGGAACACCGATTGCTATGACTGGCACTCCCATAGAAGCTTCTGTTATACTTTTGCGATGATTTCCAATTCCACTTCCAGGATAAATCCCTACGTTATTCATTTGAATCACATGACAAATTTTTTCATAACTTTGTGCACATAAAGCATCTATCGCAATAATCAAATCAGGATGAAATTCATTGACTAAACATTGAATAATATCCGCTGTTTCCATCCCTGTATGAGCCATGACTCCAGGTGCTAAACACATACAATCATAATACTGATTTTGATGACGTTCATCGAGTGGATAATGATGTGTTGCACGAAGATGTTTTAAGGTTCTTGGTCCTATTGCATCACTGGTTAATGTTTCATTGCCTAAACCAACAAAAAGAATCAATGGATCTATTTTATGTGTTTTGGATTTAATAAATGATGATAATTGTTTTTCAAAATGTTGAGATATAATGGAAACATCCTGATAATCTGGAAAACTGATTTCAACATATTGTCCTACTTCATGAGGATAATGCTCACTGGTCTGTAAAATCTCAAAGGTTTCAATCGTTATATTTCCATCCTTTTTTTCACTATGTTTATAGTCTTTATCCTTTGTTGCATGGGCCAAAGATTCAATAGCTAAGTCACTACGTGTATAATATTTTTTCATGTTCTCACCACAATAATCATTGACAAATAAAAAAAATATAATCATTTGTTAATAAAACATTGCATTTATCGTCTATTTTTGATAGAATAACTAGGCGAAAGATAAAAGCGAGGTGAATAAAATGGCAAACATGAAACAACAAATTAAACGTTATAAAAATGATAACAAAAAACGCGAAATCAACAATTCTTATAAAAGTGCTTTAAAAACAGCAATTAAAAAAGTAAGAGCTGAAGTTGAAGCTGGTAATAAAGAAGCTGCTATCGCTGCTTACAATGTTGCTGCATCTAAATTAGATGCTTCTGTAAGCAAAGGAATTCATCATAAGAACTATGCAAGCAGACAAAAATCAAGATTATCTAAATTAGTAAACTCTATCGCTTAATATGTGATAGAGTTTTTATTTTGACAATTTCTTTATCACTGATTTGCTATAATCATAAACGGGGTGGAAAAATGATTTGTAGTTTAATTGGTGCTTTTTTGTTAGTATATGTTGCGACTATCACTTTTATGAATATTCTTGGTTATCCTTTAACTGATTTTATATTGGTAAACACAAGGTCATCACTTTCTTTAAAGAAAAGATATTGTATAAGATTTATCTTGCAAATATGTGCCATGTTTACACTTTTACAAGTTGGTCATATTACAAAGTTACCTATACCTTATAATGTTATGTTCTACATATGTTTCCTTTTTGCTATTGTCTTATCAATTCTCACATTTTATTATTACCAAGCCTTAAGTCTCCATAAAAAAATATTTATCTCTCCATTATTAACAATAATTTCAATATGTTTTTGGTTAACACTCTTTCATGCATAGGAGTGTTTTTTTTAAGTCTCTTCATTGACAATCATGAAGCAAAGACATATCATATAGATATTAAGGAGGCAATTTATGGAAAGAACAACGATTCAAGAAAAATATACATGGGATTTATCCTCTATTTATAAAACACATGAAGAATACTATCAAGATTTAGAAAAAGCAAAAGACTTATTAAAAACTTTACTTCAACAAAAAGATTGTTTTTTAGATGATGTTTCTCATTTCCTTAAATTTCATGAAGATTATATTTTATTATCACGTTATATTCAAAAATTACATTGTTTTGCTCATTTGAATTGTGATGTTGAACCTCATAATCAAGACTATCAAACAATGTATGCAGCTATTTTATCATTTTATGATCAAGTTTCATCTGCACTTGATTTTTATACTGTTATGATGATTGAAAAGAGTGATGATATTCTGACATTTTTAAAAGATGAAAGATTAGCTGATTATCGTTACTCAATTCAAGAAATCTTACGTCAAAAGAAACATGTTTTATCTCAAGAAATGGAAACTTTGATTTCTAAAACATCATCTATATCTGATCTTTCATCACAAGTTTTTGATGCTTTTCGACTGGATTTTGATCCTGTACATGTTGATGGTGAAGAGAAATTCTTAAACAGTGCAACTTTAACTGAATTTCTTAAAAACAAAGATCCACAAGTCAGAAAAGAAGCTTACCATAATTTCTTTAAAGAATATAAACGTTTTGAAAATGTTTTTGCTGCAACATTATCTGGAGTTATGAAAAAAGATGCTTTTTATGCTGATGTTAAAAAATTTGATGGACCATTAGAGGCTAGTCTTTTTGATGATAATGTTCCAACATCATTATTCTTTAAAATTTTAGAAAAAGCCAATCAACAATATCGACCATTATTTCATCGTTATAATGCTTTAAAAAAGAAAAAATTAAATTTAGAACCTATGTATAACTATGATTTAAGTGTTCCTTTAATTGAATTTGAAACCAAAAAATATACGATTGAAGAATGTTTTGATATTATCTTAGATGTTGTGAAAGTCTTTGGTGAAGATTATGTTGATATTATCAAAAAAGCTCGTAATGAAAGATGGATTGATTACTATCCTCATAGTGGTAAGCGTGTTGGAGCTTATTCAAGTGGATGTTATGATACTAATCCTTATATTCTTATGAACTTCATTGGTGATTATAATTCATTATCAACTATGATTCATGAATTAGGTCATAGTGCACATACTTATCTTTCATGTCAAAATCAATCTCCTATTCATTGTGATTATCGTATCTTTGTGGCAGAAGTGGCTTCAACAGTCAATGAAACACTTTTGATTAACTATATGTTAGAACATGCAACATCTCAAGAAGAAAAAGCTTATTTCTTATATGAATTATTAGAAAATTGTGTGGGCTTGATTTTTAGACAACCTATGTACGCTGATTTTGAACATATTTTACACACTTGGGCAAAAGAAGGAAAACCAATGTCGGCTCAAATGATAACTGACTTATATTATCAAAAGAATGCTGAATATTTTGGTAAAGATGTCACAATGGATGAATATGTTGGTCATTCTTGTTTCTATATTCCACACTTCTATTATAATTACTATGTCTATAAATACACTTTAGGAATGACTGTTGCTTTAGCTATTGTTTCACGTATTTTAAATGGTGATGAAAAACAAAAAGAAGCTTATCTTAACTTCTTAAAAGCTGGTGGCAGCAAGGATCCTGTAGATTTATTAAAAGATGCTTTGGTTGATCCTTTAGATGATCAATTGTATGATGATGCATTCCATTATTTTGAAAGTATTTTAAATGAATTTGAAGAAATTATTTAGAGCAGCTCATTGAAGCTGCTCTTTTTACATACTATAATCAATAAATAATGGTAAATCCGGTGGCAAGAAAGTCCAAAAAGTAAATAGTATTATCAAAATCAAAATGATTGCAAAACTTATCTTCATAGGCCACTGGATATGATGAATCTTTACCCAATAAAAAGACATATTTCCAATAAAAATACTCACCAACAACAAGAAAATATCTAACCATAAACTTTCTATTCCTAAACCACTATGATAGAAATAATAAATCAAAACAACACTTAATATTCCAACAATGATACTTATAACAATAGCACTTAAAAATGATAAATCTTTATTTTTATATCGATACCAAACAATTAAACTAACAAATAACATCGGATATAAAACAAGCTTTAAATGTTCAAAAATACTTTCATTCACTGGTGCTATAATACCAACTATAGGATAAGGAAAGAAATCATATCCAAAATGTAACAATGCACCTAAAATAAATTCAATAATTGTTATGATATAAATCATATATGATCACCCAATCACATTGTATGTTTCTTTTTTTAAAACATA
>UPXV01000045.1 GCA_900538465.1 uncultured Erysipelotrichaceae bacterium | reverse complement strand
GAAGCCAACCAAAGTGAAAGGCTGGTGGAATAATCAAGGATTATTCCCTTTCTTGTTGTCAATAACTATTGACTTAAAGTTAAGTTTAAGTGTTAAACTTCTTTATGGAGTTCATCACGTAAGGTTTTTAAGAAGTATTGAGAAGCACGTGAAAGAACTTGATATTTTTTCCATACCAATGCCAAACCAACTTCTAATTGTGGGGATAATGGTTTAAAACAAAGAGAACTATCACCTGTTGTATTTACCAACTTATCTAGACATAAAGCATAACCCATGCCTTCTTCTACCATAAGTGAAGCATTATAGATAAGATTATAAGTTGCAATAATATGAAACTTATCAAAATCCATATTCATCCAACCAGAGAGTTCATTGTTCACCATTTCCTGTCTTGAACAAATGAGTGGTTTGTCTTGAATGTCATGTGCTGTAATCACATCAAGCGAAGATAAAGGACTATCTTTACGCATTAAAACACCCCACCTATCAGTTGTAGGTAATTTGATGAAATCATATTTGGAGATATCAGCAGGGTCAATGATAATGCCAAAATCAATAAGTCCATTATCTAATCGCTCAATAACATCTTGGGCATTACCACTGTATAAATGAACTTTGATAAGAGGATGAACAGATTGTACTTTTTGAATGGTTCTGGCAATAAAACGCATGGCTTCTGTTTCACCACCACCAATATAAATATCTCCACTTAATGATGTTTCACTCGCCATCATTTCTAATTCTGTTTTTTCAACCAAACTGGTAATTTCTTCAGCACGTTTTCTTAAGAGTTGACCATCTTCTGTTAAAGATATTTTACGATTTCCACGGATAAACAATTGTTTTCCTAATTCTTCTTCTAATTCTTTCATTTGACGTGAAAGGGTAGGCTGTGTTATATGAAGAAACTCAGCAGCTCCAGAAATGGTTTCCTCTCTTGCAATGGCTAGAAAATATTGTAAAACTCTCAGTTCCATAATCTCCCTCCTTTCACATTATTATATACCAATTTCCATGCTTTTCAAGCATATCTATCTATTTGATATAGGTATTTGATATTTTGACTGTACATAATTACAATAGTTTATGAGGAGGAGTTATGGAAAAGAGAAAGAAGAATATTGAGATATGTTTAAAAGATGCTGGCTGTCAAGATGAAATGATAGAAGACTATATGAAATGTTTAAAATATCATGATTATCAAAAACAAATTATCTTGTTAAAAAGACAAAAATGTTTTTTATTAGAAAACTTACATAACACTCAAAAACAAATAGATTGTTTAGATTATCTTATTTATCAATTGAAAAAAGAAGGGAGAAAAGAAAATGAATAAAAAGAATGTTTTGATGATTTCAACAAGTTTAAGAAAGAATGGAAATTCAGATGGTTTAGCTCAAGCTTTTATGAAAGGAGTAAAAGAGGCTGGACATGATGCAAAAATGGTTTCTCTTGTTGATAAAAAAATTGAATTTTGTAAAGGATGTTTACTTTGTCAAAAACATAAACCATGTCTTATTGAGGATGATGTTTTTATGATTATTGAAAAGATGAAAAAGGCAGATGTGATTGTTTTTGCTACACCTATTTATTTTTATGAAATGAGTGGTCAAATGAAAACTTTATTAGATAGAACAAATCCATTGTTTGTTGATGATTATCAATTTAGAGATATTTATTTATTGACAACTTCAGCTGATGAAGATGAGTCTTCAATGGATGGAGCTATCAAAGGTTTAGAAGGTTGGATAGAATGTTTTGAAAAGACAGAATTAAAAGGTGTAATAAAAGGTGTTGGTGTTGATCAATATGGTGATATTGTCAATCATCAAGATTTATTAAAGAAAGCTTATGAAATGGGAAAAACAGTTTAAAATCATTTTTTTGATGATATTGTTTCTTTTTGCAGGATGTCAAAAGGAAACACAGTATGATTCTGTTCAAAAAGAAAGTGAGATGAAACACAATATGCAATTGATAATCAATCAACACTCATTTGATGTCACACTCTTTGATAATCAAACTGTTAAAGAATTTATAAGTCAATTACCTATGACCATAACAATGCAAGATTTGCATAACAATGAAAAATACATTGATTTAAAAACTTCTTTTACAACAGATGAAGAAAAAGTCAATCAAATTCATGCAGGTGATTTGATGTTGTTTCAAGACAATTGTCTGGTATTGTTTTATGAAGATTTTCAAACATCTTATGCTTATACAAAAATGGGATATGTTCATCAAAGTGAACAACTCAAAAAAGCATTAGGACAAAAAGATATTGTGATAAGATTAGAAAATAAAAAAATGGAGGAATGAAAATGAAGTTAATCAAACAACAATATTTAACTGGTGAAAGAGCTCTTTTTCAAAGTGATAATGTTAGAATAGAAGATTCTATTTTTGCAGATGGGGAATCGCCATTAAAAGAAAGTTCACATTTAGAAATTGATCAAAGTATTTTCAAATGGAAATATCCTTTATGGTATTGTCATGATGTAAAAGTGACTCAATCAACATTACTAGAAACAGCACGTTCTGGAATTTGGTATACCCATCATATAGAAATGATGGATACCATTATTGAAGCTCCAAAGACTTTTAGAAGATCAAGTCATATTCATCTTCAAAATGTTGATATGCCTCATGCTTTAGAATCATTTTGGAATTGTCAACATATTCAAATTCATCATGTTCAAGCAAGAGGTGATTATTTTGGGATGAATAGTGAAGATATTGTGATTCATGATTTGCATTTAACAGGAAATTATTGTTTTGATGGTGGTAAGAATATAGAGGTTCATCATTCAAAACTGATTTCTAAAGACGCTTTTTGGAATTGTGAAAATGTGACGGTTTATGATTCAATCATTATTGGTGAATATTTGGCTTGGAATAGTCAAAATATAACATTTGTCAATTGCACAATTGAGAGTTTGCAAGGATTATGTTATATGGAAAATGTGAAGTTGATTAACTGTAAGCTGATCAATACAACGTTAGCTTTTGAATATTGTCGTCATATTGATGCTGAGGTTGTTTCACATATTGATAGTGTAATGAATCCTATTTCAGGAACAATCAAAGCCAAGAGTATAGGTGAAGTGATTATGGATAAAGAAAAAGTCAATCCACAACAAACACAAATTCTTATCGAAGAATCAAAAGACTCATATCAAAAAAGTGAAGAATGTGTATGGTGTTAGGAGGCAAAACAATGACTTATGATTTTTCAAAGATGACCAATCGTTTTGATACATGTTCGTTAAAATGGGATGTTCAAAAGACAGAATTACCAATGTGGGTTGCTGATATGGATTTTGAAACTGCCCCAGAAATTGTAGAAGCTTTGCATCAACGTGTTGATCATAAAATATTTGGTTATAATCTAGTGCCTGATGAGTTTTTTGAAAGTATTGTTCATTGGTGGAAAACAAGACATGATTTTATGATGGATAAAAAATGGATGATGTTTTGTACAGGTGTTGTACCAGCAATTTCTTCAATTGTTAGAAAGATGACAACAGTAGGAGAGAATGTTTTGATTCAATCTCCTGTCTATAATATTTTCTATAATTCTATTATCAATAATGAAAGGCATGTCTTATCCAATGATTTGATATATGATGGGCATCAATACTCTATTGATTTTGAAGATTTAGAAAGAAAACTTGCTTTACCACAAACAACAATGATGATTCTTTGTAATCCCCATAATCCGATTGGCAAAATATGGGATAGAGAAACATTAAAGAGAATTGGTGAAATGTGTGCGAAGTATCATGTTTTGGTTGTCTCAGATGAAATCCATTGTGATATTGTATCACCAAATGAAAACTATATTCCTTTTGCAAGTGTTTCAAAAACCAATTTAATGAATAGTATTACATGTATTGCACCAACAAAAGCTTTTAATTTAGCAGGATTACAAACAGCATGTATTGTTGTGGCTAATGAAGAGTTACGTCATAAAGTGAATCGAGGAATTAATACAGATGAAGTTGCTGAACCGAATAGCTTTGCGATAACGGCTGCAATCACTGCTTTTTATCAAGGTAAAAAATGGTTAAATGATTTAAATGTCTATATTGAAAATAACAAACAATATAGTTATCAATATATTCAAGACAATCTTCCTATGTTGCATGTTATTAAAAGTCAAGCTACTTATCTTTTATGGATAGATTGTTCTAAGATATGTGATGATAGTGTTGCCTTTGTTGAATATTTAAGAAAAACAACAGGACTTTATTTATCGGATGGTTATGAATATGGTGAAAATGGGAAAACATTTGTCAGAATGAATGTGGCTTGTCCATTAGAAAGATTAAAAGATGGCTTGCAACGTTTAAAAAGTGGCATTGTTCATATGTGAATAGAAAAATATTTATATAAAAATAAAAAAATATCTTGATTTTAAAAATGTTAAAAGTTATATAATTTTATATAGGGAGGAAGAAATATGAATACAAAAAAATTAGGATTTGGATTAATGCGTTTACCATCATTGGATGCTAATGATCCAGCAAAAATTGATATTGAACAAACAAAAAGAATGGTTGATACTTTTATAGAAAGAGGTTTTACTTATTTTGATACAGCCTGGATGTATTGTGGCTTTGAAAGTGAAAATGCGGCTAAGAAAGCTTTGGTTGAAAGATATCCAAGAGATCAATACACGCTCGCAACTAAACTTCATTCTGGATTTATTGAAACCAAAGAAGATCGTGATCGTATTTTTAATGAACAATTAGCGAAAACAGGTGTTGATTATTTTGACTATTATTTATTACATGATATCAATACACATAGTATTGAAGTTTATAACAAATTAGAATGTTTTGATTGGATCATAGAGAAAAAGAAACAAGGATTAGTCAAAACAATTGGTTTTTCATTTCATGATGGACCAGAATTATTAGATCAAGTTTTAACTGAACATCCAGAATTTGAATTCGTTCAATTACAAATTAATTATTTAGATTGGGAAAGTGAAGGTGTTCAATCTCGAAAATGTTATGAAGTGGCTTGTCGCCATAACAAACCAGTTATTGTAATGGAACCAGTGAAAGGTGGAACATTGGCCAAAGTGCCTGAACAAGTTGAAGACATGTTTAAAGATTATCATCCAGATATGTCTATCCCTTCATGGGCTATTCGTTTTGCGGCAAGTTTAGATAATGTCATGATGGTCTTAAGCGGTATGAGTCATATGGAACAATTGTTAGACAATACAAGTTATATGAGTGATTTGAAACCTCTTAATGATGAAGAATACAAATTAATTCAAAAGGCTGTCAATATCATCAATTCAACCATTACCGTTCCTTGTACAGGTTGTGCTTATTGTGTTGATGGTTGTCCTATGAAAATTGCGATTCCTAAATATTTTTCATTATATAATGCTGATTTACAAGAAGTTGAAGAAAAAGGCTGGACACCTCAAGGGGAATACTATAACAACCTTACCAAAACATTTGGAAAAGCCAGTGAGTGTATTGGATGTGGACAATGTGAGGGTGTTTGTCCTCAACATTTACCTATTATTGAATACTTACAAGATGTCGCTAAACATTTTGAAAAATAAAAATGAAAAAGATTCAATGCTGTTTAAAGACAGTTTTGAATCTTTTTTACTCTTCATATGGTCTTTAAAAAGTCACTATACCTCATGATTTTTAAAGTGTTCACCCCATACATACATTGCATCCAATATCGGTTTTAAACTCATTCCTAAATCTGTTAATGAATATTCAACTCTTGGTGGAACTTCTGGATAAACAACACGATGAACCAAACCATCAGCTTCCATATCACGTAAATTGGCAGTTAAAACTTTTTGTGAAATTGTTCCAATAGATTTCTTTAATTCTCCAAATCTCTTTGTCCCTGATAAAAGATCACGAATAATAAAAACCTTCCAACGATTACTTATAAGTAATAAAGTTGTTTCTACAGGACATGCTGGTAATTGTTTTGGCATTGTTATACCTCCTTTAGTATCTTTTATATACTTACAAACTTATTTGTACCTACTTTACAATTTTCCCTATATGCCTATTATATACTTAGAATGGTATAGATACAAGAAAGAAGGATTAATATGACGCAGTTAGAACGATTAGATTTTTTAATAAATGCACTCCTTGACGAATATCCAAAGTCTTATCATATCGACGTACCCAACTTATATCTTGAGAAAAAAAGACTTTTACGTTCACTGATGAATGTACGACCACCTTATCCTATAAGTGATGCTTTTTTAAAAATCCAAGATGATTATTTACAAGAAGAATTACATCATAAAAAACTTGTTACAATTCATGATATGACTTTAATAAGAAAACATATTTATTTGTATCAAGGAGATATAACACAATTACAAGTCGATGCGATTGTCAATGCAGCGAATTGTCAAATGTTAGGATGTTTTATTCCATGTCATGGATGTATAGATAATGCAATTCATAGTTTTGCAGGCATCCAATTAAGATTAAAATGTCATCAAATCATGGAAGAAAGAGGTTGTCATCTTCAAACGGGAGAAGCTATCATAACACCTGCTTATAATCTTGCAAGCCAATATATTATTCATACAGTTGGACCTATTATAGAGCACTCTGTCACAATGGAAGATTGTCAGCTTTTAAGACAATGTTATCAAAAATGTTTACAATTATCCCAGCAATACCATCTTCAAACAGTTGCTTTTTGTTGTTTATCAACTGGTGAATTTCATTTCCCACCAAGGCTTGCTGCGAGAATTGCTATTGAAGAGATTGATAAGTTTTTAAAAAATCATCAAATAGATATTATTTTTAATGTTTTTAAAGATCAAGATCTACAAATATATCAACAATTATTAGGAGAAGAATATGAACAATAACATTTTTCAATTAAAAAAAATAATTCAAGAAGCTGATGCCATTGTCATTGGAGCAGGAGCAGGACTTTCTAGCGCAGCTGGTTTAAGTTATACAGGGAAAAGATTCCATCAATATTTTGCTGATTTCATTGAAAAATATCATTTTACAGATATGTATAGTGCAGGTTTTTATCCATTTGAAACATTGGAAGAATATTGGGCATATTGGAGCCGACATATTTATTATAATCGTTATGATCAACCTATTAGAGAAGTCTATTTAGATTTATTAGAGATTGTCAAAGAGAAAGATTATTTTGTTATCACAACAAATGTCGATCATCAATTTCAATTATCGGGTTTTGATAAACAAAGATTGTTTTATATGCAAGGTGATTATGGATTGTGGCAATGTAGTGGTCCTTGTCTTCAACGCACTTATGATAATGAAAAATATGTTAGAGAAATGATTATTCAACAAAAAGATATGAAAATTCCAACATTATTGATTCCATATTGTCCTCATTGTGGAAAACCATTGACGATGAATTTACGTTGTGATGAAACATTTGTTGAGGATGAAGGCTGGCATCAAGGATTAAAACGTTATCAACAATTCATTGAAAAACATCGTTTTTCTTCTATAGTCTATTTAGAATTGGGGGTTGGTTTTCATACACCCGGTATCATTAAATATCCTTTTTGGCAATTGACTTATCAAAATCAAAAAGCCATTTATGTTTGTATCAATCAAGAAAAAGAAGAGATTCCAACATCTATTCAATCACAATCATTCATTATCAATGAAGATATTCAACAGGTTCTTCAACAAATCAAATCATAAAAAACTTTCATTTCCTCATAAAACATTGTAAACTAAACAAGAGGAGGGTGAATTATGATAGCTTTAGCAAGTGATTTTGATGGAACATTATTTTTTGATAAAGAGGGTTTTGAATTTAAAGAAGAGGATATAAAAGCTATTTCGAGATTTCAAGATGCAGGTCACTTATTTGGAATTTGTACAGGAAGACCATTGATAGGGATTCGTGAACCTGTGAAAGAAAGAATTCATTTTGATTTTTATATTGTCAGTAGTGGAGCTGTTATCTTGGATAGAGATCTTCAAGTTATAGATGAAAAATGTTTATCTAGAGAAGTCTTAAATCATATTTATGAAGATTTTAAAGATGTTTGTCGGGTTGCGGTTCAAGCCAACCAAAAGATATATTCATTCCATGGATTGATTCCTATGCCTATCAAACAAGATATTATTTCTTCGCCAGATGAAATTATTGGTGATGAGCTATATGGGCTATCATTAGAAACGGATAATGAAGAAAAAGCATTTCAAGTTTGTCAAAGGATTCAAGAAAAATATGGTGACTTTGTTGATGCTTATCAAAATATTCGTTATGTTGATGTGGTTTCTAAGGGATGTTCAAAAGGATTGGCTATTCAAAATTTTATCCAAAAAGATCATATTGATCTGATGGGTGGAATTGGTGATTCTTATAATGATTTGCCTATGTTAGAGGTTGTTGATGAAGCTTTTACATTCCACCATTCACCAGAAGTTGTCAAAAAATCAGCAGATCATTTGGTTGATTCTGTTGCACAAGCTATAGATATTTTGATGGCATCCTATGAAAATAAGAATAAGTAAAAGGAGTTTTATATGACTGAAAAAGAAAAAGCTAAATTAGGATTATGGTATGATGCCAATAATGATAATGATTTGATACAAGAAAGATTATTTGCTAAAGATTTATGTTTTGAATACAATGCTTTAAAACCAAGTTTGGTTTTAAGACGACAAGAGATTCTTCAACAATTATTTCATGATTCCCCTAAGGGTTTAGAAATTGTACAACCATTTCAATGTGATTATGGTTATCATATTCATTTGGGTGAAAATGTATTTATCAATACAACATGTTATTTTATGGACTGTGCTTCTATTACTTTGGGTGATTATGTTTTTGTTGGACCAAGTTGTGGTTTGTATACAGCCAGTCACCCTTTTGATAAAGACAGACGCAATGCAGGATTAGAAAATGCCAAACCGATTGTTATTGAATCATATGTTTGGTTAGGTGCCAATGTAACAGTTTTACCAGGTGTAACGATTGGAGAAGGAAGTGTCATTGCGGCTGGGAGTGTCGTCAGCAAAGATATCCCACCTTATGTGATTGCTGGTGGTGTGCCTTGTCGTGTGATGAAAAAAATTGAAGATGTTCAAGAAAAGTAGGGATTCATAAGAATCCTTTTTTTAATAAAAGATTTACGGCTATGGCTGTTATTTATGTAGAGATTGAATAAAGTTATACAAAATCAATTCTTTATAATAATTTCAAAATCAAAACATATAATAATTTGAGGTGTTTCCATGATAAAAAAATTATTTATATGTTTATTTGTAATGTTATTATGTATGCCCGTTTACTCTGTTCATGGTGAGGAATTAAAACTTGCACCCAATGCTGCTTCTTCAATATTGATGGAAGCATCTACAAAACAAGTCCTTTCTTCATCACATGAAAATGAAAAACTATTTCCTGCTTCAACAACTAAAATTATGACAATGATTTTATTATTTGAAGCTATTAATAAAGGGACTTTAAAATGGGATGAAGTTTTAACATGTAGTGCCTATGCAGCAAGTATGGGAGGAAGTCAAGTCTACCTCGAAGAGGGAGAAAAGATGAGCGTTTCTGATTTATTTAAAGCTATCAGTATTGCTTCTGGAAATGATGCTTGTGTGATGGTTGGAGAAAGAATCGCAGGTTCTAATGAAGGCTTTGTCAAAATGATGAATGAAAAAGCCAAAGAATTGAATCTTGTGAATACACATTTTATGAATCCAACAGGATTGCATGATGATAATCATTATACTTGTGCTTTGGATTTGGCCTTGATGGCATCTTATTTGATTGAAATAGGTGGAGATCGTCTATTTCAAACAACATCATTGTATGATAGCTATATTCGTGAAAATACAGCTAAGAAATTTTGGTTAGTCAATACCAATAAACTGCTTAAATCCTATGAAGGTGCTGATGGATTAAAAACTGGATATACCAAAGAAGCCGGTTATTGTATTGTTTCAACTGCAAAACGCAATGGATTAAGATTGATAGCTGTTGTAATGAAAGAAAGCGATCCAAAAGTTAGAAATCAGGAAGTCTCTCAACTTTTAGATTATGGTTTTTCACTCTATGAAAATGTTACACTCTTTAAAAAAGGAGATGTTATTGAAAAAGTCAAAATTGAAAATGCCAAAGAAAAAGAAATTGAAGTTGTTTGTAAAGAAGATGTTCTTTATGTAAAAGATAAAAGTTCTAAAGATGAAGTGACTTATGAAATGAATTATACAAATCTTGTGCCACCTATTCAAAAAGGAGAAGTGATAGGACATATTCTTTTAATGCGTAGTGATGTGAATATTGCCTCTTTTTCTCTTACAACTAACAAGGATATTGAAGCCTTAACTTTACCAGAAAAAATGTATAATTATTTTAAAGTTTTTATATAGATGAAAAAGACAGAGATGTCTTTTTTTTTGATGCAGAATTGTTCTAGTTTTAGGGAATAAGTTCTAGTTTTGACGAATCGATTTTCTTTCTTTTTTAATTGGTATATGATACCAAGGAAGGAGGAATGAATGTGGAAAATACTATGGATTTTGAAATCACAAATCAATTGATTATTGTTCATTTTCATGGCGATATAGATTGTGTAAATGCACCAATCTATCGTCAAAAATTGAGTGATTTATTAGAAGAAACAAAAGAAGATGTTGTTTTTGATTTTAAAGAAACATCTTTCATTGATAGTTCGGGAATTGGATTGGTTTTAGGACGATACAATCAATTAAAGTTTGATCATAGAACATTGATTTTAACAGGATTAAATCAAGTGGCTTATCGTCTTTTTGAATTAACAGGATTATTTCAAATTATGCCTTATTATGAATCAATAGAAAGTCTAAAGGAGGGGACACTATGAATCAAATGGAAGTCAGCTTTAGTGCCATTTTAGATAATGAAAACTTTGCACGTACAACAGTTGGTGCTTTTTTAACTCCACTCAATCCAACGATTGATGAAATTATAGAATTCAAAACAATTGTTGCAGAAGGAGTCAGTAATGCAATTATTCATGGTTATAATCATAATCCTGAATGTCAAGTTGTTGTGAAGATGCAAGTTGAAGATCGCAATGTGAAATTGATTATACAGGATTATGGAAAAGGAATAGAAAACTTAAAACAAGTCAAAACACCTTTTTATACAACTGCAAAAGACTTAGAACATGCTGGAATGGGAATAACAATCATTGAAACGCTTGCAGATTCATTAGAAATCGAAAGTGTTGTCAATATAGGAACAAAACTAATCATCACAAAAAGACTCAAAGATCATGGCTAGTTCAAAGACTTTGGATCTGCTCGTCAAAGTGCGTTTAGGGGATGAACAAGCAAAGGAGCAGGTTGTTAAGGATAATTTAGGATTGGTATGGTCCATTGTTCATAGATTTAAGAACAGTTATTATGATAAAGAAGATTTATTTCAAATAGGATGTATTGGATTAATGAAAGCTATTAATCATTTTGACCCATCATACAATGTTCAATTTTCAACTTATGCTGTTCCTATTATTATGGGAGAAATTAAACGTTATTTTAGAGATGATGGAACAATTAAAGTTTCTCGTTCTTTAAAAGAATTGAACATTAAAGTCACAAAAGCTAAAGAAGTTTTACAAGCTCAAAATAATGAAGAACCCACTGTAGAAGAAGTGGCTCATTACTTAGATGTTGATGTTCAAGATGTTGTTGAGGCTATTGATTCTTCATATTATCCAACTTCATTAAATGAACCTATTTATGAAAAAGATGGTTCAACGATAAGTGTTGAAGATCGTATTATTGATAAGAGTGATAATATGTGGTTTGAAAAAATTGCCCTGGAAATGGAAATGGAAAAACTTGATGAAAAAGAGAAAATGATTATTTACATGCGCTATCAATTGGATTATAATCAAGAAGCCATCGCAAAGCGATTGGGAATTTCTCAGGTTCAAGTTTCGCGTTTAGAAAAGAAAATCGTAACAAAGTTAAGAACACGCTTAAAAGATGGTGAATAATGTGTTATAATGTCGTGGGGCGATGAAAATGGAAAAAGAAAATATCAAGAAATCCTTGTTTGAATATATTAAGGTTATTATTATTACAGTTGTTTTGACTTTAGGAGTTTTGTATTTTGTACAGATTTCTAGAGTTGTTGGATCATCTATGGAACCAACTTATCATAATGGCAATATTATTTTGGTTGATAAGTTTTTTTATAAACGTGGGACTCCACAGTATAATGATATTATTGTTGTGAAATATCATGTGAGTTTTAATGAGGACCAGATTATAAAAAGAGTTGTTGGATTACCTGGTGATCATCTGGAAATGAAAAATAATCAACTTTATCGTAATGGTGAATTATTAAAAGAAGATTATATCAATGAACCTATGCAGGGGAATGAGGATTTTTCTTATGATATACCAAAAGGTAAAGTCTTTGTTATGGGGGATAACCGTAACAATAGTGTTGATTCAAGAATGATTGGATGTATTGATTTTGATGATGAAGTTGTTGGTCGTGTGTTTTTTAAGGTCTTTTGATAAGACCTTTTTATTTTGGAGGAAATGATGAAAAAGAAAATAAGATATGATCGCATTATTCTTGTAGGTTGTATTTTTTGTTTTGTTGTAGGTATTTTAATTTATTTGGGAATGCATCGTAAACATTATTATCAATATAGTGGAGATATTGAAACATATGTGGGTGTTTATCGCCAAGATGATAAAGTTTATACATTTGATTTAAAAGCTTTTGTAGAAAATGATATGTATTATGTTTCATTAAATGATATGTATAATATGATGTTAATTTTAGATGATCAGGCTCATGTTTATATTGATCAAAATAAGCATACTCTCACATATCAGTTGAGTGAAATGACTTATCATTTTGATTATGGTCAAGATAAGATTGTATACAATAATGATTGTATCAATTTAAAAGGCAAAGATACCCATATTTATATTTATCATAAAAATATTTATATTTCTGTATATTATATAGAAAAATTGCTTTTAAAAGATGGTCAAAAGATAAAATTTGAAAATAAAAACGCTATCATTCAATAAATTTTCTAATTTTAGTAGTCAAGAACAACTTTTTTTGGTAGAATGTATCATAATCAAAAAGGTATACATTGTATACAATAAAGAAAGGGTGGAATTATGGCGTATAAGTTTAATATAACAAGAGGGAATGCAATTTTAAATTTTTCTGAAGAATTTTGTCAAAGTCGTTGTCAATTGATTGAAAGTGAATCTTTTGCGAAAGTTTTAGAAAAATATATTAAGAATATAAAAAGAAAAGATACAACAATCTATGTTTATCTTCATAGTATTCAAGAAGATGATGTGGATTTATTGGATAATTTAAGAAATATTTTTAAATTATTATTGGTTATGTCTGTGGATGAAGTTTGTTTAATTCGTCCAGAAGCTAAGAAATATTTTAAAGATATTGATATGTTTATTGCTCTTGTAGAAGATATTTATTTATTCTGGAGACGTCTACAAAGATATGCAGTTGTATTTAATGAAACAAAACGTTCTGGATATCAAAATGTTCAATTTGCAGATGCTCAAAATGAATTTGAAGAATTGGTATTAGAAGTTTATCGTACAATTGAAAGAGCACTTGGTAAAAAAGATAAAGTTATGCGTCAGATTACAGCAGGGGTCAATGCTGGTTTAACTGTGACTCATATGAGACCATTTTTACCATATGAATATCGTAATTTGGATGAAATTCCTTTTATTGAATCAGTTGTTATTCATCCTCCATTTATTGCTTATTCAAAACGTAATAAACGTGATGGTGTATTCCCAGAAATCAAAACAAATCCTATTGAAGATCGTAAGTTTGATTCAGATTCTTGGTTCTGTTATCCTGCAAAAGTTGGAGATTTGTTATGCTTTGTTTATTTCAATGTGAAATTTATGGCACAAGGAGTTACTTTATGTAACTTATTTGACTTAGCAGATGAATCAGAATATCGTAATAGAAAACCAGATTTAATTTATGTCTATGGATATGAAGATGGTAAAGAAAATCAAGCATTCTATCAAGATGAATCTAATGATATGATTGTTGCTTTATTGTCAGCTAATGATAATTTTGATTATTTTGGATATATGAAGAAGATGATTTTAACATTACACAATGTTCAAAAGATCAATCATAGAGAGTTACCAATTCATGGTGCCATGGTTCAAATGACACTTCATGATGGAGAAACAAAGAACATTGTTGTTATGGGTGATAGTGGCGCTGGTAAGAGTGAAACGATTGAACAAATTAAAGTCATTGGAGCAGCTTATATTACTGATTTGAAGACAATTTATGATGATATGGGTGTTTTATCTTTAGGTGAAAAAGGAAAAGTCAAAACATCAGGTACAGAAATTGGTGCTTTTGTTCGTTTAGATGACTTAGACGCTGGTTATAGTTTTAAGGAATTGGATAGATCTGTCTTTATGAATCCAGATAAAGTCAATGCACGTATTGTTATTCCAATTACTGATTATAAAGATGTTGTCGCTAAACATGATGTTGATTTGTTCTTATATGCTAATAACTATGAAGAAGATGGAGATGCTTTAAGTTTCTTTGATAATGCTGAAGATGCTTTAAAAGTCTTTAGATCTGGAGCACGTATGGCAAAAGGAACAACAACTGAAATGGGTATTGTAGAAAGTTATTTTGCAAATCCATTTGGTCCTGTTCAAAGAAAAGAACAAACAGAACCAATCTTACAAGATTATTTCAAAAGAATGTTTAAACAAGGTGTGAAAGTTGGTCAATTACGTACAAGACTTGGTATTAAAGGTAATGAACATAAAGGACCAAAAGAAGCAGCAATTGCTATTTTAAAATATGTGACAGGTGAAGAAGAATTAAAAGAATTACCTGCAGAAGAATAACAAAAAAGAGGCCATCAATATGCAATGTCATTAAGTTAAGATGATATTGAGATAGAGGGATTTGATAATTTATCAGT
>UPXV01000044.1 GCA_900538465.1 uncultured Erysipelotrichaceae bacterium | reverse complement strand
CGACAATAGCAAGCCGCCAGTTCATCTGGAGATATCATTCGATATCTCCTTTTTTATTTATTTGAAGGAGAGATATTCATATCTTTTTCTTCCTTTTTCTTTCTTTATAGGCAAAAATGTAGTAAAATTATATTGATAATTTAGAACAGTAACTTCTAATCAAGTTACTTTAAGATATAATAATATAAAGCTTATCATGAGAGAAAGGAGTATTTAAAGAGTAAGTTCTCTTTAATTGAAGGCCTATGAAAAATAAAAAGTATTTCTTTAATATTGCTCTTATCTTATTAATTGGTGGAGTTTCTATTTATCTTTCGATTGGAAAACAATTTGATCAGGTTTTAAATGCTTTTGCTCATGCTAAAGTTTTCTGGATAGTTGTTATGGCAGTGGTTATGTTTAGTTATTACTTATTTGATGCTTTATCACTATTGTATTTTGGTAAAGCATATAAAAAGGATTATACTTTTAAACAATCTTTTGTTAATGCTATAAGTGGAACTTTTTTTAATGGGATTACTCCTTTTGCAAGTGGTGGACAATTTGCGCAAATTTATATATTTAATAAACAGGGGATTACTCCAACCAATTCTTCTAGTATTCTATTGATGTGTTTTATTTGTTATCAAAGTATATTGGTTTTGTATACTGGGGTTGTTGTTTTATTTAAATATAATTATTTTATTACTGAACAAGCGGGAGTCTTTAGTTTAGCAATTCTTGGATTCTTAATTAATTTTGCAGTGATTATAGGATTGTTTGGTGGTGCAAAATCAAAAAGATTACAGCATTTTGTCACTCATAGTGTTTTAAAACTCTTAAGTAAAATTCATATTGTAAAAGATTATGAAGCAACGTGTTCAAAGATTGAACAATATTTATCTGATTTTAGAGAACAATTGACTTTTTTACAAAAAAACAAACCTGTTCTTGTTAAATCGTGTTTATGTAATTTTGTGAAGTTAACAATTATTTATAGTATGCCATTTTTTGCTGCAAAAGCGTTGAATTTGAATGTGGCATGGAGTGATTTCTTTGATTTTTTAGGATTATGTTCATTTATTTATCTGATTAACGCTTTTCTACCTATTCCTGGGGCAAGTGGTGGAAGTGAAGGCGTTTATGTGTTATTGTTTAGTTTTTTAGGAACAGTGGGAACATCTTCATCATTGTTCTTATGGCGCTTTATGTCTTATTATATGGGATTGATTATAGGTGGTTTGGTATTTTCATTAAACCGAGAAATTAATAGTTCAAGATTGGAGTGATTGAATGAATATTGCTTTATTTAGTGATACGTATTTACCTGATATTAATGGAGTGGCAACGTCTACTCATATTTTAAAAAATGAATTAAAAAAACATGGACATCAAGTTTTGGTTGTCACAACGATACTTCCTCATGAGAGTGATTATGTTGATGAGGATCATATGGTTTTGCGTTTACCAGGCTTAGATTTGAAAAAGATATATGGCTATCGTGCAAGTAATATTTATTCCTTTAAGGGAATGAAGGAATTAAAAGAATTTCAACCAGATATTATTCACATTCAAACGGAATTTGGAATTGGTATCTTTGGAAAAATTGCTGGTGAAATATTGAATGTTCCTGTTTGTTATACTTATCATACAATGTGGGCAGATTATTCTCATTATATTGCTCCAGGAAGTATGAAGGCTGTTGATATGGCCGCAAAAAAGATTATCGAAAAAATATCTAAGATCTATGGGGATAGTTGTTCTGAATTGATTGTTCCTTCACAAAAAACAGCGGATGCTTTAAGAGAATATGGAATTTCTAATTCTATTAATGTGATTGGAACTGGTTTGCAGTTAGAACATTTCTCAATTGAAAACAAAAATCAAAAAGAAATGGATTCTATTATTGAACAATACCATCTTCAAGATCGTTTTGTCGTGACTTTTTTAGGGCGTATTGCGCCTGAAAAAAGTGTTGATATGTTAATTGAAGCGATGCAAAAGATTCATCCTAGAAATGCAAAGATTTGTTTAATGATTGTTGGTGGAGGACCACAATTAGAAGAATTACAAGAAATGGTTCATCAACTTCAATTGGATGATTGTATTTATTTTACTGGACCTAAGGAAAGTCAATATGTTCCTTCTTATTATCATGTTTCTGATTTGTTTGTATCTGCGTCTATTACTGAAACACAAGGATTAACATTTATTGAAGCTATGGCAAGTGGGATACCTGCACTTGCACGTTATGATAAGAATTTAGAAGGTGTGATTATTGATGGAAGAAATGGTTATTTCTTCTCTGATTTAGATGAGTTGGTTGAACGTATTTTAACATTGGCTGATAGTGATTTAAGTGAACTTTGTCAACATGCAATAGAGGATGCAATGCAATTTAGCAGTGAGAATTTTTATCAAAAGATTATGAAAACATATCATAAGGCGCTTTCTAAGCATCATTATTGTTATAAAGTGGTATCTATAACACCTGATAAGGCTCATCAATATCAAGTGGCTTTTCAATTTGATAATCATCAAGTGATCATCAATTTATCAACACTTGTTATTGATCGATATGGACTTTATGTAGGTCAAGTTGTTGATAGAGAAGAGTTGGATGCTTTAAAAGATCAAGAACAGGTCTCAAGAGCGTACCATTTGGCTTTGAAGTATCTTTCTTATAAGGACTATACATTTTCTAAGATGCAAAAGAAACTCGCTGATAAGGGCGATTTTGACGATATACAGATAGATATGACTATGGATCTATTGGTTCAAAAGAATTTAATTGATGATGTTGAATATACCAAAAATTATTTTCAACGTTCTATGCGTTTAGGAATTGGAATTAACAAAATTGTCTATAATTTAAAAAGAGATGGTGTATCACCATTTATTATTGATGAGTTTTTAGCAAACTACTCACAAGATTTAGAATATGACAAAGCGATTGAACTTGTTGAAAAGCTTTATAATGAAAATACATCAAGGCCACAATATGCTTTAATTCAAAATATCAAAAATAAACTTTTTAATAAAGGATTTTCACAAGATGTTGTTGAGAGAGCCATTCAAGACTTTGATTTTTATTTTCCAAAAGAACACACGCATAAGCTTTTAACAAAAGAATACAATCGTGTTTATAATCGATACAAAGGTCGTTATGATTCTCATATCTTAAAGAGTAAGATTATCACTTTCTTAGTTCAAAAAGGATATGAATATGATGATGTTTTAGAAATAATAAGTGAATTATGGGAGGAACCGAATGATTAAAATCAAGAATATGAAATGTGGCGACGATAATGTTGAATTTAGTGCAATGATATCACATGTCACAACAGGAAAAACAAATGGTGCCAATAAAAGCAATTATTTAAGTATTGTCTTTCAAGATGAGACAGGTTCTATTGATGCCAAACTTTGGAATGCAACTGATGAAAATATCAAAACCTTAACAGTTGGAGCAGTCGTGAGAGGAAAAGGCGATATTATCAAATATAGCGATGATCGTCAAATGAAAGTTGTCAGCATTGATAATGTCTCTTATCAAGAATCACAACAAATTCAATTCTTATCTAAAGCACCCCTTGATCCAGATCAAATGATAGAAGAGATGATGGGATACGTGAAACGTATTTCTAATATGAAGATATATACTTTGACAAAACATTTATTTGAAAAACATATGGAAAAGATGAAAGTTTATCCAGCTGCCTCAAGAAATCATCATGAGTTTGTATCTGGATTAGCTTATCATACTTTATCAATGTTGAAAGTTGCAGATGCTTTACTTAATATTTATCATGACTTAAATGCCGATTTAATTTACGCTGGTATTCTTTTACATGATTTAGGAAAAACAGTCGAATTAAGTGGTCCTGTTGTTCCCACTTATACAACCGAAGGAAAATTGCTGGGACATATTTCTATTGCTCAAGCCATGATTTATGAGGCTGCTCATGAGTTAAATATTGAAGGAGAAGAAGTGATTTTACTTCAACATATGGTTTTATCTCATCATGGGAAAAATGAATATGGTTCACCTGTTTTACCACAAATAAGAGAAGCTGAAGTTGTTTATTTGATTGATAATATTGATGCTCGTATTAATATGTTTGACAAAGCTTTGGAACAAGTGGAACCTGGTGAATATTCAAAACGTGTTTTTGCTTTAGAAAACAGAATGATTTATAAACCAAAAATGTACGAATAAAAAAATAGAGATGAGTCATGCGACTTATCTCTATTTTTAAATGCTATACTTCATCTAAAATACTCATATAAAATTCTTTCCATAAAGCTTTAACATTATCTTTTGTATAATATTCACTGATTTCATGAGAATATTGAGTGTATTTTTGATATAACTGAGGATCATCTTTTAATAATTGAAGCTGTTTTGCAAAATCATCATTATTATC
The DNA here is from genome assembly GCA_900538465.1 of uncultured Erysipelotrichaceae bacterium. Classification (GTDB taxonomy): domain Bacteria; phylum Bacillota_I; class Bacilli_A; order Erysipelotrichales; family Coprobacillaceae; genus Longibaculum. The sequence goes on along the minus strand of UPXV01000044.1, from coordinate 12,217 downwards.
CTTTGCTAAATATTTTTCAAACAAAATATCTTTATATAAGTCTAAATCTCTCAGTAACAAAGGTTTTTGACTATTAATAGCTTCTAAGATAGCCATTGGAAATAATTCATTATAAGAAGGCATAAACAAAACATTTGCAATATTATAAATATCATTCATTTCTTCTCTAGGAACAATTCCAATAAATTGTACATTTTGAGGTGGATGATTATAAATGTCTTTTAATTCATCATAGCCATCAGTAATCTTTCCAAAAGAAAAACCACCAGCCCAAACAAAAGTCATGTCAGGAAGCTTTTGTGCCACTTCAATAAAATCTTTTACACCTTTACGTGTTTGGACTTGTCCTACTCCTAAAACAACAAATGCATTTTTATCAATATGATATTTTTGACGTGTTTCTTGAATTTTTAAAGGTGTTTGTTGATAAAATGTTTCTTTAGAAACATAATTAGGAATATATTTAATTTTTTCTCTTGCAATCCCAAAACGTACCAAATCATCAATAAAAATAGGATTGACAACAATTAAATAATCAGCTGTATTATAAAAATAAGTTACATATTTTTTAAAAACTTTCAAAGCGGATTTTGGTAAACTAATACTTCCATCTAATGTATCAGGAAGAAAATGAACATAAGCAACATTCTTTCCTTTGTTTCTTTTCATTTTTATCAAATATTCAGGTAAAATCGTATGACAATGGATAATATCAGCACTTTTTGAATCATTAATGACAACATCAAAATATTCACTTAACTCATCACGGATAAGGGAAACTTGTTCAAGATATGCACTTCCAACACCTTGACCATCAACTTTATCCGCATTTGATAACATATTGATTCTTATTTTTTTCATAGTCGTCTCCTTTTTTTTGTTATTATAACATATGTGAAAAGAAATAAAAAATTATAAAAAGCAAGAGTGAATATTCTGACTCTTGCTTTATCGCTTTAATCCATGATTTGTTTATAAATTGCATCTAAATCAACTTGGTCACTACGATCAGTATAAATTGCTTTAAAGCCTTCATCTTCTTGATAACGAGGAATAATATGAATATGGAAATGATGAACACTTTGTCCAGCTATTTCATTCATATTTGTTATGATATTAAATCCTTTAGCATTCATCTTTTTTTCAATCTCTTTAGCAACTTTTTGAACAACTTTCATCATATGTGCCAAAGTGTCTTCATCAACTTCTAATACATTTGCAAAATGTTTTTTAGGAATCACTAAGGTATGTCCATTGGTTGCTTGACTTAAATCTAAAAAGGCCATACATTGCTCATCTTCATAAATAATTTTACCTGGAATTTCATGTTGTGCGATTTTACAAAAAATACAATTATCCATCATTTAACCTCCATTACGTTTGTCTTTTCTACTCGTTTCAATTATAACAAATTGATTCATAAATATCTATAAAAAAGAATAAGGGAAACCCTTATTCAATATAATTACCTGAGATTTTTTTAACAGATTCTTTGATTTTGTTATCTTCAACAGTAAAGTTATACTTTTTTAAATAATGTCCAATCACATCATCTTGAATTTTTTCATCACTTTTCAACTTTGTGACAAGTTCATCAGTATTCTTATGATCAGTATTATAAATATATAAAACTGCATATTGATCATCACTTAATTTAATTGCTTCATTATAAACACCATCTTTATTAATTGCAGATAATTTTTCAAGTTTGGTTTTTAAATTTTGATCAAGTGTAGAATTCTTTGTTACAATTCCAGCATCTTCACCTTGACTTCCAGCCGCTTTTAATTTTTTATCAAAAGCTTCTAAAGAAGTTGCTTCTTTAATAATCGCTAAGGCTTCAGATTCTTTTGCACAAGTAATCTTTTTAAAACTCACAATTTGATAATCTTTAATGATACTTTCAAGATTTTCTTGGATATACTTTTTAATTAATAATTCTTTTTTCACTGTTAAAGATAATTCTTGATTAATATATTCATCTTTAGATTTATATCCTAAATTTTTAGCATATTTTTCTAAATCACCACCACTATATTTGGCATAAGTTTCTTCAGTTTCCTTAAGTAACTTATTATAGGCATCTTTATCTGTCAATTCTTTTTCGGCAATCTTGTTAATGGCTTCATTGACAACCTCTTGCCCACCTAATTGATCTAATAATTTTTCAAAATAATCTTGTTTTGTGATTTTTACTTCACTACCACTAATTAAAGTCTTATCACTATCACTTACTTTTACATTATATGCACTTTGTGAACATGCAACTAATAAACCGCCACATAGAAGAAGCATCAGTAATTTTTTCATTATGATTTCCCTCCTCTTGCTTCATTTCTTTTATCTAATGATTCCTTAACAATCTCTTTGATTGCTTTTTCAATGTTTTCATCATCATATTTTAACTCGTATGTGTTAAAAACCAAATAAACCATATAATCATCATAAACCAATAAAGGAGAATCCACATCAATTGTCTTTAATTCTTTTTTGATTGCTTCTTTATCTTGACTAGAACAATATAAGAAATAATAACCATCTGTTCCTTTAATTGGATCAGAAACACTTCCTTGTTTTAAAGATAGGGCAGCAGTTTGTACTTCATTTCCATAAGTGTTAGATAATTCAGATGTTGAATCAACAATCCCTAAATTTCCTTTTGCTGTTTTGGTATCATCATCAGAATATTCTGATGCAATATCTGCAAAATTCTTATCTGTTTTTAAAAGTGATTTCACTTCTTCTAATTTTTCTTTTTCTTCATCAGTAGGATTAGCAGGATCAGCCATAGCGACCTTAATTAAACTGATATAACGTGGTGATTCTTGTTTGTAATAATCTTCAAAAACTTCATCAAAGTTTGCTTTTACATATTTTTTAATGAATTCAGAATATTGTAAAGATTGAATTAATGATTCTCTATAAGCATCCATATCTTTATAGCCACTAGATGCTAAAGCTTCTTCTAATTTTGTATCGGCTTCATCACCATAGCTATTCTTATAATTGGTTTCAATATTATTAACAAGTTCATCGGCATTTTCTTTCATATCAGAAGTGACTGGAAAATTGGCTTTAATTAATTCATCAAGTACATAAGAAAATAAAGCATTCTTTCCTAAAAGACTTTCTGATAGATTTTTGTATACATCATCAGCCAAAATATTTTGACCATTGATTGATGCCACTACATCTTTTCCCTTATCCTTAGTTGTAGAAGAACAACCACTCAAAACAAGCATACTTGCTAAGGCGAGTCCCATAAGTCGTTTTTGTTTCATATAAACCTCCTTGATTTAAACAATATAATTATACACGATATCAATTTTTTTTCAACTTTTGTAGGCCATAACACAAAATTTACTGACATTTTACCATATTATATATTGTGCATAGAAGGAGGAAGCTCATGGATAAGAAATGTAGTGGTTGTCATATTGAGACAACATTGGTTTTATTTATCTTATTAATTATATTTTGTTGTTGTATTATGTAAAAAGGGGAGGGATATTCTATGTTAGCACATCAAGGATCTTTTACTTTAATTCTTGTATTATTTATCTTGTTGGTTATCATTTGTGGTATTTGTTAAAAAGGTGACTGCGTAGAGAAATCTATGCAGTTTTTTTCATGTTTTATTGATTTGAAAAGAAGCTATCTGGGCTATAATAAAATTATTATCGTATTGCTTGTCATAACAAGCATTTTTTCGTAAAATATATGTTCGAAAGGGGCGTATTTTATGTCAACTTTAAAGATTAAAGATTTACATGTTAAAGTCAAAGAAAAAGAAATTTTAAAAGGGATTGATTTAACAATCAATACAGGAGAAATCCATGCGATTATGGGTCCGAATGGAAACGGAAAATCAACATTACTTTCTGCCATTATGGGTCATCCTAAATATACAGTCACAAGTGGTCAAATTTTATTAAATGATCAAGATGTTTTATCAATGAGTGTTGATGAACGTTCACGTGCTGGTTTATTTTTAGGTATGCAATATCCACAAGAAATTCCAGGTGTTACAAATTCGGATTTTTTAAAGGCTGCAATGAATGCACGTTTAGAAAAACCAATTTCATTATTTAAATTTATACGTACATTGGATAAAAACATTGAAGAATTACATATGGATGAAAACTTAGCTCATCGTTATTTAAATGAAGGTTTTTCTGGTGGAGAAAAGAAACGTAATGAAATTTTACAAATGAAATTATTACAGCCACAATTTGCATTATTAGATGAAATTGATTCTGGTTTAGATGTTGATGCATTAAGAGTCGTTGGGGAAGCCATTAATTCTATGCGTAGTGATGATTTTGCTTGTGTAATGGTATCTCATTATGAAAGATTATTTGAACTTGTAAAACCAACACATGTTCATGTTTTAGTCAATGGACAAATTGTCGTGAGTGGTGGATATGAATTGGTTGAAAGAATTGATAAAGAAGGTTATGAATGGATTAGAGAACTTGGTATTGAAATACAAGAGGAAGAAGAAAGACAACCGATTATCTTAGAATCATGTGGAAAAAAGGAAATGAAAGTCAATGAGTAAATATGTCTTGAATAGTGAATTCTATTTGGTTATTGAAAATGGAATGTGTTCCTCTTCACATCTTCCTATAGGTGTTGACTATCAAGAAGGTGTTTTGAATTTTACCAATCAAACACCAGTTGAAGTTCAAGTTGTATATGTATTAGAACAATCAATGAATATAACTATTAATGTAGAAAAAAATAGAAATGTTCAATTGATTGAAACAAAGGTTTTAAAAAATCAAGCAAAATTACATAAAATAATGCATTTAAAAGAAAATGCAATTGTACATGTTTTTAGTGAAACTGCTTATGATCATCAAGATTTAGTAGAATGTATTGATGATGTTTATTTACAAAAAGATGCGATTTGTCAATGTGGGTATGCGGAATTATCTGAAGGCAGTTTTGAAGGCAGCTATCACTATTATTTAAATGGTGAAGGTGCAAGTGCTAAAGTCAGAATGGCAATTCTTTCTCAAAAACAAGAAAGAAAACATTATGAAGTTTTGATTCAACATAATCAACCTCATACTTATGGGCAAATGGATAACTATGGTGTTGTGAAGGATGAAGGGCATTTGGTAATTGATGGCATTGGAACGATTACCAAAGGGCAACATGGTTCATCTTCTCATCAAACAAATAAGATTATGGTTTTTGATCCACGTTGTCTAGCCAGTGCTAATCCTTATCTTTATATTGATGAATATGATGTGAAGGCATCACATGCTGCTGGGGTAGGAAAAATGGATGAAGAACATTTGTATTATTTGCAAAGTCGTGGTTTAACAAAGAAACAAGCAATGCAGTTAATTACATACGGTTATTTACAACCTGTTAGTGATGTGATTGATAATCAAATGTTAAAAGAACGTTTTGAAGACGCACTTGCAAAGGTTGGTGCATAATCATGATTAATGTTGAAGAGATTCGTAAAGATTTTCCTATGTTAAATGGAAAGATGATGCATGGACATCCTTTGATTTATTTGGATAATGGTGCAACAACTTTAAAACCTCAAGTGGTTATCGATAGTGTTTGTTCTTATTTAAGCCATTATTCAGGGAATGCGCATCGTGGTGATTATGATTTGTCACATGAAGTCGATGAACAATATGAAGCCGCTAGAGAAGCTGTACAAAAATTTATTCATGCAAAAAAGAAAGAAGAAATTGTTTTTACATCAGGGTCAACAGATTCTTTAAATATGATTGCTTATGGATATGGAAAAACACATTTGCATGAAAATGATGAAATCTTATTGACTGTGGCTGAACATGCTTCCAATACTTTACCTTGGTTTGATGTTGCAAGTGAAGTAGGAGCTGTTGTCAATTATATAGAATTAGATGAAATGGGACGTTTAACTCTAGAAAATGTGATAAAGGCAATTACTAATCAAACAAAGATTATAGCGATTGCACAAGTTACAAATGTTTTAGGGTTTGATGCTCCACTTCAAGAGATTTGTGCTTATGCTCATGAGCGTGGAATTATTGTCGTTGTTGATGGTGCACAAAGTGTTCCTCATCAAGTGACAGATGTCCAAAAAACAGATATTGATTTTCTTGCCTTTTCTGGTCATAAAATGTGTGGACCAACGGGAGTTGGTGTCATGTATGGAAAATATGAATTGTTATGTGAAATGAAACCAACACGATTGGGTGGAGGCTCAAATTCACGTTACAATAGCTGTGGTGTTGTGACTTTGAAAAATCCACCTTATAAATTTGAGGCTGGAACACCTAATATTGAAGGTGTTGTTGGATTAGGGGCGGCTGTTAATTATTTATCAAAGATTGGTATGGAAAATATTCATGCTTATGAAAAAGAATTAAGAGATTATTGTATTGCCAAAATGAAAGCATTAGATAATGTAGAAATCTATAATGAGAAAAGTCATGGGGCAATTGCATTTAATATTAAAGGGGTCTTTTCACAAGATGCTGCAAGCTTATTCAATACCTATGGGATTGCTGTCAGAGCTGGTCAACATTGTGCAAAGATTCTAGATGAATTCTTACATGTTTCTACAACATTAAGAGCTTCATTTTACTTCTATAATACCAAAGAGGAAATTGATCAATTTATAGAAGTATGTAAGAAAGGAGATGACTTTTTAGATGCGTTCTTTGGATGATCCTCAATTAATGAGAGAAATTATTATGGATCATTATGAACATCCACGAAATCGTGGATTGGTTGATGATGAAACATACAAAAAAGTCAATATGAATTCTGATACATGCATCGATGACTTAGATATTCAAGTCAAATTCGATGGTGATAAAATTGAAGATATTCGTTATGATGGTGAAGCATGTGCGATTTGTACATCTTCAACATCTATTATGAGTGAGCTTGTCATTGGAAAAACCAAGGAAGAAGCTAAAAAAATCATAGACAATTATATGAATATGATTTATGAAAGAGATTATGATGAAGAATTACTTGAAGAAGCGATTGCTTTTAAGAATACTCATAAACAAGCCAATCGTATCAAATGTGCAACTTTAGGTTGGAACGGTTTGATCAAATTAATTGAAGAAAGTGAGGAATAGACATGTCAAATCAAAATCTTGATATTCCTACAAACAATACTGATTATGATTTTAAAGATGAAGATGTTTCTGTTTTTAAAACACCAAAAGGTTTAAATGAAGAAATTGTTAGAGAAATATCAGCAATTAAAAAAGAACCTGAATGGATGTTAGAATATCGTTTAAAATCATTAAAATGTTTCTTAGAAAAACCAATGCCTACATGGGGTGTTGATTTAAGCCAAATGGATTTTGATGAATATACATATTATAATCGTCCAAGTGATAACTTAACTGATAAATGGGATGAAGTTCCTGAAACTATTAAAAATACATTTGATAAGTTAGGAATTCCTGAAGCGGAACAACATTTTTTAGCTGGAGCAAGTGCTCAATATGAATCAGAAGTTGTCTATCATAATATGTTAGAAGAAGTCAAAGAAAAAGGTGTTATTTTCTTAGATATTGATAGTGGATTAAGAGAATATCCAGAAATCTTTAAGAAATACTTTGATACAGTTATTCCTTATAACGATAACAAATTCTCAGCTTTAAATGGTGCTGTATGGTCTGGAGGATCATTTATCTATGTTCCCCCTGGGGTAAAATTAGACAAACCACTTCAGTCTTATTTTAGAATTAATAGTGAACGTATGGCTCAATTTGAAAGAACATTAATCATTGTTGATAAAGGAAGTGACATCCATTATGTCGAAGGATGTACGGCACCTTCTTATTCAAAGGATTCGTTACATGCAGGAGTCGTTGAAATCGTTGTTTTAGAAGGCGCAAAATGTCGTTATACAACCATTCAAAACTGGTCTAAGAATATTTATAACTTAGTTACACAACGTGCAAAGGTCTTTAAAAATGGTTCTATGGAGTGGGTTGATGGAAACATTGGTTCCCTTGTGACAATGAAATATCCAACGTGTTTATTAGCTGAGGAAGGTGCTAAAGGGACTTGTATTACAATTGCGGTGGCAGAAGATTGCCAAATTATTGATTCAGGTTCTAAAATGATTCATATGGCACCAAATACATCAAGTCAGATTATTTCTAAATCTATTTCAAGAACTGGTGGAAAAGTGAATTATCGTGGTTTGGTTCGTCATTTACCTAAAGCTTTCAATGCCAAAAGTAAAGTTGAATGTGATACATTGATTTTAGATGAGAAATCAACGAGTGATACAGTTCCAACAAATATTATGATGAATAATGATTCTATTATTGAACATGAAGCAACAGTTTCTAAGGTTTCTGAAGATCAATTGTTCTATTTAATGAGTCGTGGTTTAACAAAACAACAAGCAACAGAAATGATTGTTATGGGATTTATTGAACCATTCTCAAGAGAACTTCCAATGGAATATGCTGTGGAATTGAATCAATTAATCAAATTAGATATGGGTGACAGTATTGGATAAATCCATTATACGTAAAGATATCAAAGCAAAACGTCTCCAAATGGACTTAGAGACGTTTTCTTTATATAGTCAACACATTCATCAACAAGTCATGATTCATCCGCAGATCCAACAAGCTTCAATGATTGCTTGTTATGTCTCTTTACCAAAAGAAGTGGAAACATTATCCTTGATTCAAGAACTCCTTAAAACCAAACGTGTTTGTGTTCCAAAAGTTAACCAAGATACTATGGATTTCTATGAAATTGATTCTCTTGATGATTTAAAAGAAGGCTATTTTCATGTTTTAGAACCAACAACGACTGCTTTGATTTTACCAGAAGATATAGATTGTATGCTTGTTCCGATGTTAGCATTTGATAAGCAAAAATATCGTGTTGGTTATGGAAAGGGTTTTTATGATAAATATTTTGCACGTGGATATCATGGATATAAACTTGGCTTAGCTTTTTCTTTTCAATATGTTGAACATATTCAAATTAATAGTTATGATTATGCTTTAAATGAAATTATCACTGAATCACAAAGATATTAGATCATGAGATTTTTCTCATGATTTTTTTAATTCAAGCATGATTTATCATTATGAAACATATAATATTTTGGTGAAATATGATGAAAAAATGGATAATAACAATCTTGGTTTTAATGCTTATTATAACAATTGGAGTGACAGGAATTTATTTTCAAATGATTCCTAGTTTGAAAACATATGGGAAAATGGAAATTGAAAGATTCAATCAATTGATTATATCACATTGTTATTTTACAAGTGATTCACAATATAAACAATTGGTAATTATTGAACGTGGAGAAGATAATGAAATTGAATTGCTTGATTTTGATATGGTTAAAGTTAATGAACTTGCAACAGCGATCGTTATGGATATTGAACAAACATATGCGTCATTAGAAGAAGGAACTTATTTAGCAAGTGATGATAGTTTTTATCAAAGACGTTTACAACAAGTGAGTCGTAATGGGATTGTATCACGTATTCCCATTGCAACATTGTTAAATTTACCAGCTTTTTCTTTTGTTTCACCAACTATTCCCATTCGTTATAAACATTTATCGAGTGTAGGAAGTTCAATCGAAAAAAAGATTGAAAACTATGGTGTCAATCATGTAATGGTTGAATTAACTATTGAAGTTCATATGAATTTGACAATGGTTTATCCTTTTTTTGAAGAATATCATACACATACCATTAAAATCCCAGTCTTATTAGAAATATTTCAAGGACAAGTTCCACTTGTTTATTCTCATTAGAAAGAAGAGTGTCAATGTACAATATTTTAAAAATGTATTATGGAATAGATCAAGATATCAATGGGCCAGGTTATTTTAAATATCAAGGACAACTTTATTATTTTTGCCCAATTGATCATATTCAAACTTTTTTAGATGTTTATCGCACTTATCGTTATTTGATGCATTTATGTGGTCTAGAAGGTTACAGTTTGGTAAAAAATCATAACCAAGATATTATTTCTCAATCTCATGTTTTATTGCTTTATCATCCTCATCCTTTTTCCTTCCCTAATTATTTACAAGCATTTTTACAGCCATTACCATATCAAAAAATAAAAATCAAGGATATTAAAGAACAATGGATTTGTAAAATTGATTGTGTGAGAGAACGTGTAAAAGATTATGCATATAGTTTTAAACATGATCAAGATGTTATTTCACTCATTTATTATTATTGTGGTGTTGGTGAAAACAGTATTAATATTTTAAATGAAATCCTTGCGATTGATCCAGAAGCCACACTCTTTTTATCATTATCTTTAAAACATCCTATTCCAAATTATGTTTATGAATTGTTAAATCCTACGTATTATACTTTATCTACAAGACCAAGAGAAATTGTTTGTTTATTAAGAAGTCAATTATTAAGTTATGATCAGATTCAAGATTTATTAGAAACACAATACTATGATGTTTATGAAATTATTTATTTATATGCAAGAGTTTTATATCCTGCCACTTTCTTTGATCAAGTTTTATCACAACAAATGGACCTTCAAACAATACAAAACAACTATTTTCATATTGATGAAGAGAGAAAAATGTATCAAGAAATGATGAATATTCTCTCATTTTATGTAAGACTTCCTAAAATCAGTTGGATTAATGATGAAAATATGGTATAATTATAAATAGTAAACTGAAAGGGAAGTATTTATGGATTTTGTAAGGAATATAAAAAATAATAAACAAATTCGAGAATCTTTAATTGGATTAAAAAATGATATCAAAGATGATTCTCACATTTTAGAAGATGAAGAACTGAAAAACAAACTGATGGAATTATTAAAAGATGATGATCCAAAAGTAAGAAAGAACAGTGCAATTTTATTAGGATATTACCCGCAAACTGTTCCTATTCTTTTGGATGCTTATCAACAAGAAACAACTGATTATGTTAAAGAAGCTTATTTAAAGGGAATGAGTAAGCAGGATTGTCGTCACTATATTCAGGATTTAAAAGCGATTCAAGAAGAATTGTTGCGGATAGATGATGAAACAACTAAGCATATTCAAGCGCAATTAAAAATTTTAAATCCTTTAATTTTAAGAAACCAAATTCATAAAAAGAAAGTTATTAAATTAAAACATGAACCTGTTGATGTTGTTTTAACTTCACTTCCTTATTATCAATTTGTTTTGTTTGATGCTGTTTTGCGTTATAAATATAAACCAGTTGTGCAAGGTGTTTTGGTAAGAACGGATTCTATCTATGATCTATTAACAATTAGAACATATAAAGATATGTTGCTTCCTTTACAAAGAGCATCTCAAATGGATATTAATGAAGAAGCGATTGTAGAAGGTCTTAGCAATAGCAATATTGAAGATATATTAAATAAACTTTATGATGATAAGTCTATTTTCTATTTTAGAGTTGTTGATGGAATGCGTCAAAAAAATAGTCCTTTGATAAAAAAAGTTTCGGAAAAGATTTTTGAGATATATCCTGAAAGATTACTAAATACAACAGAAAATTATGATATTGAAATTGTCTTAAAAGAAGTGAGAGTTGGGAAAGTTAATGCTTATTTAAGATTAAGTCATTTAGATAATCCACGTTTCAATTATCGAAAGGAAGTCATAGCAACGTCTATGCAACCTTATGTTGCTGCAACACTGGTAGAACTTGGAAAGCATTATATGAAAGAAGATGCAAAAGTCTTAGATCCATTTGTAGGAACAGGAACTTTATTGATTGAAAGAAATTATTTAAAACCAACGAGATTTGCGATGGGATTAGATATTTATGGCGATGGTGTAGAAGCCGCAAAAAAGAATACCAAATTAGCCGGACAAGTCATTCATTATGTTCATAAAGATGCTTTAAGATTTGTCAATAATGAAATGTTTGATGAAGTGATTACCGATATGCCAACATTTGCACAAATGAAAGATCAAGAACAATTGCGTGATTTATATGATCGTTTCTTTGAAAGATTACGTCGTCTTGTGAAACCAGGAGGATATGTGTTCTTGTATACAAGTGAAATTGCTTTGGTTAGAAAGAATTTACGTTTACAAGAAGGTTATATATCATTAGAAGAACATTATGAAATACCACGAGGAAAAAATATGTTCTACTACTTTATTATGAAAATGAAATAAACAAAAGAGGCTGTAACGAATAAGTAGTTTTTTGACTGCTTAGGAGGACGTTCAGTCCTTTTT
>UPXV01000043.1 GCA_900538465.1 uncultured Erysipelotrichaceae bacterium | reverse complement strand
CTTCATATCCTTCAGCACCAAACATTTGTCTAAATGCTAGACGTCCGATACGTCCGAATCCGTTAATTGCTACTTTTACTGCCATTTCTTTGACATCCTCCTTGATTTATTTTATGACTCTATTATAGTCTACAAACTCAAATAAATCAATAAAAGTTATAAGGTTTATATAAAAAAATTCACAAGAAAGATAATGTAAACACTTCCAAGCAGAAAAAGACTTTTTCCTACACAATATATATGAAAATAAACACTTTTTTCCATTTCCATATCTCAAATTTCCAATATTTATCGAAATAAGGCAATCCATTATAAGAAATCTTTTTTTCTATGAATATTCATTCCAAAACACTCTATAATGAACTGTGGAGGTCAATACTTATGCATTTTATACCAACAGTTATTTTAAAAAAACAATCTAAAGAATATGCCTATGATATTTTCTCAAGACTTTTAGAAGATCGTATTATTATGTTATGTGGGGAAATCAATGATGAAGTTGCCAGTTCCATTGTGAGTCAATTGTTATACTTAGAATCATTAGATGCTCACGCTGATATTTATATGTATATCAATTCTCCAGGTGGGAGTGTTTCTGCAGGACTTGCTATTTTTGATACAATGAACTTTGTCAAATGTGATGTTTCTACCATTAGCATTGGATTATCTGCCAGTATGGGCGCCTTCTTATTAGCAGCCGGAGAAAAAGGCAAACGTTGTGCTTTGGAAAACAGTGAAATTATGATTCATCAACCACTTGGTGGAACAAATGGACAAGCCAGTGATATTGAAATCACAACAAAACATATCTTAAAACAAAAAGAAAAACTCAATCATCTTTTGGCTCAAATGACCAATCAACCACTAAGAAAAATCAAAAAAGATACTGATCGTGATTATTTTATGAATGCTTATGATGCTTTAGAATATGGTTTGATTGATGAAGTTTTAAAGAAGAACGAAAAATAATCAACATTGCTGTTGATTTTTTTACTCTAACATAATTTCTTTAATTGTTATACTTTGAATTTTCCTAGAATAACAATACCACTTCATAAATCACAATAAACAACACCAAAGAAAATAAGAATGCTATAAAATCAAAGTGATATTGAGGAATCCCAGCAACATCTTTAAAAACAACAGTAAGCACTATTTTTATCAAAACATATTGATAGATTGTTCCAATGATAAATCCAAAATAAGCGAAAGGACGATATCCATCTAATAAAGCATAACAACACTCTTGTTTTGAATATCCCATCACTTGCATCATTGCAACAGTCTTCTTATTCCCATCAACAACTGTTGATATTACAATAAATAACGTTGTACTTGCTAAAATCATTCCAATAACAAATATCATAATCGCCATCATTACACTAGACAACTCATCCATTCCCATTGACATTTGTGTCATTGATGAAAAACAAAAAGAAGCAAAAATAATAAAAATAGGTCTTGAGGAATTTTCTAATTGTCCTCTTAAAGATCTTGCTGTTAAACGAGAAAAACCAAGAATTGATATCTTGGCTTTTAAAGTCTATGTGAGTGTTACATATAAATGTTCATCTTCAACAATAAGTTCATCAATTGGTAAATCACAACGATAATAGAAAGCATTGTCTTTAAATCTAATATGTTCATCATGAATCAGTTGTTTTAAAACACTTATCATATTTAATTGTAAGAAAAGATATTCAATGGTTCCTTCAATATTTTCAAAAGCCAATTGTTGGTTTTTATAATCAATTGTAAAAGATGTCGATATATCTAAAATACGATCTTGATATGTTACAATAGCTTTTAATTGAATATCATCATGAATTTTTAATTGCATTTCTTTAATTGTTATGGAATATTTATTTAACAATGGTCTTAACCCATATTCTAAACATGTTTTGACTTCATTCTCATTTAAAATCATCTTATCACCCATATATTATATGTTCCTTATTCTAAGTTATGTATAGGATTCATCACTGGATGTTTTTCAAAAAGATGATAATATTCAAAATATCGATTTTCTAAAGGAATCCAACGTTCTTGGAATTGTTTTAATTTTTTAGGATTTCGTTGTTTTAATCTTTCAATTTGTAATTCTGGTGTTACTTTTAAAATAACTGTATGTGTATAATAAGTAAGAAATTGAGGGAGTAAAGCATAACTTCCTTCAATAATATTTCTTGGTTGGTAAGGAATGATTTTCTTTTGTTGATAAGTCATTTGTGAACAGTCAAAAGCAGTATATGCAATATCTTGATGTTTTGATAAAGGTTTTAAAACAGTCTCTATAAAACGTTCATCATGAATATTTCCCCCAGGTAAAGCAAGACGTTCTTGAGAACGTAACTCTAATGGTAAAAAGAAATCATCAATATGAAAAACATTTCCACCTAATTGTTGTTGAAGATAGTTTGCCAGTGTTGTTTTCCCTGCACCACACATACCATCAATAGCCAATACAAATGACTTTTCTTTTTGTAAGATTGCAATCAATTCTTCAATACTCATCTATTCTTCTCCTTGTGATTGACTTTTTACCAAAATAAATGTTGATAACAAAACCAAAATACATCCAATGATTTTAATCACTGTTAAACTTTCACCCAAAAATAAAATTCCTACAACAACACTTGTAATTGGTTCTAATGTTGAAAGAATGGCAGTTAAAGATGCCCCTAAACAACAAATTCCTTTTTGAAACAAGACCACACCAATTAATGATGTCAATACTGCCACAATCATCGATAACAAATACCCCTCAATAGGCATCACTGTCAAATTCTGTGTCAAGATAGCCAAAACAAAAATCACAATTGCATTCATAACAACCAAATAGAAATTAAAAACATAAGGGCTAATATGGCGAATGGAAGAATGATCCATACCAATCATATAATAAGCAAAGAAAAGTCCTGAAGCAATTGCCAAAAAAGCTCCAACCATCGAAGCAGAAGAACGTTCAATAAAACAGAAAATCCCCGCTATCGCAAGAATTAAACAAAAGAATTGTTGTTTATTTAACTTTTGTTTATAAAACAAAAAATTCATAATACAAACAAATAATGGATATAAAAAATGTAAAACCGTTGCACTCCCAACATCAATATAACTATAAGATGTATAAAGCATAACAATTGTTAAAGTATTTCCAATAAGCCCTACTTTCATCACATCTTTGAATTGTTGCCAAGAAAGTTTCAAAGATAGTCCTTGATACAAAACAATAAAAAGAAATAATGGGACCACAAACAAATGTCTTAAAAAAGCCAATTGAATTCCATTATTCCCCATAGCATAAGTCATTTTTCCAACTGCTGGAGTTATCCCAAAAATAATTGTCGCAATCACTGTAAATAATATACCTTGTTGTTTAGTATTCATTAAATATCTTCCTTATCTTTTCACGATCTTGTGTATAATTTAAAGCCAACATCAATAAAACTCTGGCTTTTTGTGGAGTTAAAGTATTGGCTGGAATACAACAATGATGAGGATCAAAAATTTCATCTTCAAAAACAATTCCTTGTGCCACTCTTGAACTTCTTACAAAAATAATCCCTTTATGTGATAAATCTTCAATTGCTGCTAACCACTCTTGACTATAATTTCCACTTCCAGAACCAGTCAAAATAATACCATGATGATTTTTAGCTAAATCATATAACAACTGATTAGAAGCACCTGCATAAAAATAAGCAATACCTACTGATGGTAAATCTGTTAATGGTTTTTTAGAAAAAAGAGAGGCAAGTGTATGAATCTTAAAAGTTCTTGAAAAGAAATAAACTTCATGATCTTGCATATATCCTAAGCATCCAAAAGCCTTTTGATCAAATGCATCCACCTTATAATTATTAATCTTTTGAATATCTCTTCCTGAATAAATGGTATTAGAAAAAAGTCCCATAACCCCTTGATGATAAGCATCATTATGAGTAGCTAAACAAACTGCTTGATATAAATTATAAGGTCCATCAGCACTGGTTGCTGTAGCAGGACGCATAGCCCCTGTAATAACAACAGGCTTATCAGTATTTAAAGTCAATGTTAAAAAATAAGCTGTTTCATCTAATGTATCAGTTCCATGTGTCACAACAACACCATCAATAGTTTCATCTTTAACAATTTCATTGATTGTATTTGCAAGGACAATCCATCTTTGTGGATTCATTTCATTACTATCAACATTCATCAATTGATATTCTTTAATATGAGCGATATCTTTAATCATTGGAATAGATTGTATAATTTCATCAACATTCATTTCACCAGCACGATAAGCCACTGTTTTCCCTTGCTTACCTGTTCCGGCAATCGTTCCACCCGTTGCGACAATTGCTATTGTCTTCATTTTCATCACCCTTTCACACTTTAGTTATTCTATCATTTTCATTTTTTATACACAACATAAAAGGACACTTTTCTTATATTTTCAAAAGTGTCCTTCTACCAATCATAAGTTGACATAGTGCCTCCTCATTCCATTTCTTTAATAAGATATCTTTCTACGATCATTGGTTTGATTTTATCGCATGTTGTTTTATCAGTTTCCTGAGAAATTTCAAACAATAAAATTGGAGTATAATCTTCATTCAAAACTGAATAAGGATTATTTTTAATAATACGAAGAATAATCTTTAAATCGCCATCACCAATCACAATATCATGATTTTTACATAATTTCTTAAACATACGTAATGAAACAGATTGTAAACGATGATTCATGAGACTCCAGTTTGACATATAACTTCCTCCTTTTTGAGCATATTTTAAAAAAATATATACTCTTTACTCTCTATTTGTATTATAATGTGAGAAATACAAAACAACAATATGCAATATCTGTTGATTTATTTAATATTAGATAAATTTCATGAAATTGTATAGAATTGGAGGGATAAAAATATGAGAACAGAATATCGCAATGCCGCTCGTTCAAAGATTATGATAAAAAATGCTTTTATTCATCTTTTAAAAGTCAAGCCAGCGAGTAAGATTACTGTGACTGATATCATTAAGGAAGCGGATATTAGTCGTGGAACTTTCTATGCTCATTATTTGGATGCCCGTGATTTATTAGAAAGTTTTGAAAGAGACTTTATTGATCAATTGGTTCATTTTACAAGAAAGCACCGGGAAGCTTTATTGGTTGATAAGATTGAATTACTTTTATATAAAACTTTAGATATATTGAAAGAAGATTATGAAACATATTGTGTTTTAGCAAATCAGGATTTTGATTTTTCTTTCTTTAAAAATGTTAAAGATACTATTATTCGTGAATTGGTTAATGAATATTCTGCTGATTTAGAAATTGAAAGAAGTTTAAATATCTATATTGGTGGATATATCATGTTACTAAGGGAATGGTTAGAAAATCCTAATTTTGAATCTATGGAAGAATATATTGTCACTTTATCAAGACTTATTCATCAAGGAATCATCATATAAAAAGATGGTTCTTTTTTTGAACCATCTAATCTAATTCTTCCCCATTACTTTCAATCACTTTTTTATACCAATCATATGATTTTTTCTTATATCTCTTTAATGTTCCATAACCATCATTATCTTTATCAACATAAACAAAACCATAACGCTTTTTCATTTCTCCAGTTCCTGCACTGACAATATCTATTGGTCCCCAATACGTATAACCAATCACATCTACACCATCAGCAACTGCTTCTTTCAAAGCTTTGATATGTTCACGAATATAATCAATACGATAATCATCATTCACGGTTCCATTTTCTAAAACATCTACATTCCCCATACCATTTTCAACAACAAATAATGGTTTTTGATAACGATCATATAATTCATTTAAAACATATCGAAAACCAACAGGATCAATTTGCCATCCCCAAGGTGTTTCTTTTAAATATGGATTCTTTTCTCCTACAATACCACCCGTATGTCCTAAAATAGGCATTCCATCTTTATAAGTTGTTGTCCGATAATATGAAAAACCTAAATAATCACTTGGATATTCTTTCATGATTTCTAAATCACCTGGTTGAATATCTAAATGAACATCATATTCTTCAAACCAACGTTCAACATAACTTGGATAATATCCTCTCATCATGACATCACTAAAGAATAAAGAACGTCTTCTCAATTGATAAGCACCTAAAACATCTTCTGGTTTACAAGTATTTGGATAAACACCACTCAGTGATAACATACATCCAATATGTGCTTCAGGAATTATTTCATGACACAATTTATTGGCTAAACTACTTGCAACAAACATATTATGAGCTGCTTGGAATTTACATTGCATTGGATGATTAGTTTTTTCTGGTTTAATAGCAGCTGCTGCAAAAGGAATTGTATGCACATTATTAATTTCATTAAAAGTCATCCAGTATTTGACTTGATGTTTATAACGATCAAAAATCACTTCACAATATCTTTTAAAGAAATCAATTAACTTACGATTTTCCCATCCCCCATATGCATCATATAAATGTAATGGTGTTTCATAATGAGAGATAGTAACAACAGGTTCCATTCCTAACTCTAACATTTCATTAAATAAATCATCATAAAATTTTAATCCTGCTTCATTTGGTTCACTTTCATCTCCAAGAGGAAAAATTCTTGCCCAGGAAATACTTGTTCTAAAACAATTAAAACCCATTCCGCTCATTAATTTTAAATCATCTTTATAAGTATGGTAAAAATCAATGGCCTCATGTGATGGATAATATTTTCCTTCTACAACATGATCATCTGCTTCATACATTAACCCTCTTGAAACATCAGTGACATTGACACCTTTTCCATCTTCTAGGTAAGCTCCTTCAGCTTGATTGGCTGCAATCGCTCCTCCCCATAAAAAATCTTTTCTTAATTTCTTCATTGTGTTTCACCTCAAATATAAGTATATCTCACATCTTTTTTATGAACTTTCTTTTTTCATTTTGTGAAATCCATTTTCAAAATCGGAAAAGAAAAGGATGTTTATTCAACATCCCCTAAATCTTCACCATTGGTTGCAATAACATGCTTGTACCAATCAAATGATTTCTTCTTACTTCTCGAAAAATCACCTTCATGATTATTATTATAATTAACATAGATAAATCCATAACGTTTATCATATTCACCAGTTGAAGCAGAAACAATATCAATTGGAGACCACATTGTATAACCTAATAAATCAACACCATCATAATCAACAGCATCCTTCATGGCTTCAATATGAGATCTTAAATAATCAATACGATATTGATCATTGACTGTTCCATCTGCTTCTTTTTTATCATAAGCTCCAAATCCATTTTCTACAATCATCATAGGAAGCTCAAAACGATCATTGAACCAGTTTAAACTCCAACGAAGTCCAAGAGGATCAATTTGCCATCCCCAATCAGATGCTTTTAAATAAGTATTTCTTACAAAATCCTCTGGTACATAATCAAATGTCTTTTCATTGCGTCCTTGATATTGTGTCGCAAATGACATGTAATAAGAGAAGCCAATATAATCAACTTTACCTTGAGCTAAGATATCTTTATCTTCTTCAGTAATAAAATCATAACCTTTTCTTTCAAATTTCTTTAAGATATGAGCTGGATAATGACCTCTGGCATGAACTTCAACATACCAGTATTTTTGATGCATTGCGCCAAGTGCATTCATTACATCTTCTGGTTTCGGTGAAGCTGGATAAACTGCATTCATTCCAATCATACATCCGACTTGTAAATCAGAATTAATTTCATGAGCTGCTTTAACAGCTAATGCTGAAGCCACCAATTCATAGTGAGCAGATAGATACATTAAATACTCGGCATCGTCACCTTCTTTTAATAAAACTGCACCTTCTTGAATTAAGTTATGTTGATTGACATCAGCTTGATTATTAATTTCATTAAATGTCATCCAATATTTCACTTTATGTTGATATCTTTCAAAACATACTTTGGCAAATTTTACAAACATATCAATCGCAGCACGATTTGTAAATCCACCATATTCCTTAGCAAGTGCCCAAGGCATTTCAAAGTGTGATAAAGTAATCACTGGTTCAATCCCATATTTATGACATTCATCAAATAAATCATCATAGAATTTTAATCCTTCTTCATTTGGTTCTTCTTCATCACCACGAGGGAAAATTCTTGTCCATGCAATAGATGTTCTAAAACATTTAAATCCCATTTCTGCAAATAATTTCACATCTTCTTTATAACGATGATAGAAATCAACTCCAACATGGTTCGGATAATCTTCACCTTCAATAACACCATCAGTTAAGCGTCGAGGTTCACCAGTCACATTGTTTCCAGCAGTTTCTACATCTGTACAACTGATTCCCTTTCCACCTTCTTGCCAAGCTCCTTCCGCTTGATGAGCAGCAATTGCGCCACCCCATAAAAAGTCTTCTCTAAATCCCATTGTTATTCCTCCGTTTCTTCCATTATTATACTACAGAAATGAACCTATCTTTGTCTTATTTTTTCATTTTACGAAAAATGTTTTTAAAATATGAAAATCATTTCTTTTAAATTGATAATTTGATGACATATTGATTTCCATAACCTGCTATTTCACTACAATCAATCATAGAAAATCAAAATTATTTAACTTTTTTACCAAGTCGCTATGTGTGTCTATAAATTGGTTATTTATCAATAAATTTCATTTTAAGAATATTGATTCTCATATCAAACAATAAGAACATCGAAATACTTCCATGCTAAAAAGTTTACAGCTTGTAAGACACGTAAAAATAGTACTTCATAAAATATCTTTTTTTGCCTATTAATGGTATAATGAAGAAGCTCTTTTAAAAAGGGCAGAGAGGTGAAGTCATGCCTCAATTTTTAAAATCGTCTATAAGACGTCAGAAACGTGTGTTGTGTTGTCATTTTTCTCAATTCAATGGATTATACAAAAATCTTAGAGCTCATTATCATTTTAATGATAATCAAAGAATTAAAGAAATAACATGACATAATTCGCAGCACATGAAAAAAAAGAAATCCACGCCAATGGATTTCTTTTCTGTAAGACATTGTGTTGTCTCTCAATTCAATTATAGTATAACATATACCGATAAAATGTAAACAAAAACAATAGAAAAAGCAAACAATAAAATATCTTAGAATAAAATATAGTTTTATACAAATATCTATTAATCAACATATATGAAGTATTAATGAAATCATTTCTTTTGAATTGATAATTTGATAACATATTGATTTCCATAACCTGCGATTTCACTACAATAGTCTTCATGATACATAGGTCCACAAGTGTTAGAGACATCAATCTTTTTTAAAAATTGTGGAACACAATTTAATATCTCTTCATCCTTTAGTAAGAAAAACATCGCATAATATTGTCCTTGTGGCTTTATATAATTGGCTTTATCTTTTTCACATCTTTGAAAAGTCCATTGAAAATGATTAAAATCATTTTCATCAAATATAACACCATATTGATAACCATAATTCATATAACTCATCCAAACTTCTCCATCAGTTGGTTTTGCTTCACAATAATAATATTCTTCATCAATACTTTCTATAAAAAGATGATTAAATCCATTTTTTTGTAATAAAGAAAAACGTTTTGAAAGAAATAAAAGATTATTTCTGATATTTTCAAAATCTTTTATTTTTTGATCAACAATTTGTAATTGTTCATTAAGAATTTCTTTTTTTTCTTGTAAATCTTCTTTATGAATCAATCCTTGAATATCTTTTAAAGACATCCCTAAATTTTGAAAAAGCTTAATTGTACTGATTTGATCATATTGATGAATTGAATAATAACGATAATTTTTTTCATTGACATAGGCTGGTTTTAACAACCCTAATTCATCATAATAGAAAAGGACTCTTTTTGTAATATGACATAATTTAGCAAATTCTCCACAAGTTAATAAATCTTTCATTCATTTTCTCCTTGACTATAACGTTACGTGATAGTTTATAACTATATTATCATACACGTGAGGTGAGCACAATGTTAAAGCTGATTAAGAATCCTTTTCATCAAAAAATCTTTCTTTTCTCTATACCTATTATTCTAAGTATGTTTACACAACAATTCTATAATGTCGCTGATACAATGATTGTTGGGCAATTCTTGGGAGTTGATGAATTAGCCGCAGTTGGAAATGCTGGAACAATTGTTATGTTATTTATTGTTGTTTCTGGTGGATTTGAACTTGCGAGTGAAATTATCTTTTCACATTATTTAGGGAAAAACGATACCACAAGAATTGCCCATGGAACAATCAATGTCATAAAAATAGCATTTATAATTTCCTTGTTAATGATTTTCCTTGGTTTTCTTTGTTTACCATTGATATATCAATGGATTCAACTACCACCAAATTTAAAGCCATTGACTAATATTTATATTATGACCTATATGATTGGTGTTCCTTTTATCTATGTCTATGATATTTCTAGAGCCATCATCACAGCTTTAGGTGATTCTAAACATTGTTTTTATTTTGTCTTAGGATCTTCAGTTCTTAATATTATTTTAGATTTACTTTTTATTCCTGTATTACATCTTGGTGTTTTTGGAGCAGCTTTTGCAACTATTATTTCTCAAATAATATTTATGTTTGTGGCTTTTTTCTATCTCTATCAAAAAATTAAAATTTATCCTGATTTTACTTGGAAACCACATATGGATGTTGAGCAAATACGTGAATTGGTTCAAATTACTGTTCCATCTATCATTCAACAATTTGTAATTACATCTTCATCTATTTTTATTCAATCAATGATTAATCCTTTTGGAAGTGAAGTTATTAGTGGATTTATTGCAGTTAATAAAGTTTTATCTCTTGCAAATATTATTATTATTGGTTTTAGTCAAGGATTTTCTATTTCTGCTGCCCAAATGATTGCCGCTAAAAAATATAGTCAGTTAAAAAATATCTATTTTTTCTTTGTTAAACTATCACTTATTTATGTATCCTGTATCTCTATTATCTTTTTAATTTTCCCTCGTTTATTCTGTCAGCCTTTCTTTTCTGTAGATACTTATCAACAAGGCTATACATTCTTTAAAATCTATTTACAATGTTCTATTGTCATCATGTTTATCAATATTTTTAATATTATAAATGAAGGGCTTTTAAGAAGTTCAATGAATATGACCTATTTCTTAATTTCTAATTTAAGTGATTTATTTATAAGAATGATTGCAACTTACTTACTACTTGTTCCATTTGCAACAAATGCATTTTGGTTAGGAGCAATCATTGGAAGGGCTGTTTCTTTCTTACTCTCATTTCTATTTATTTATCTTGTTTCAAAAAAATGGAGGACTCAAAATTGAGTTCTCCTTTCTTTTACCAACGTTTCATATTCTTTTCATGTTTCTTTAAATAGACTTCTTCCAATTCTTCTGGTGATATTTCATAACAAAGCATCACATCATTCAAATACATCAATGTATCACATATTTCTTCAATAAAATGTTCTCTAACCTGCATATCTTGCATGATTGATTCATCACCTTGTTTTTTAATAATATCAGCCATCTCTCCTGCTTCAATAAACATATATAAAAGCTTATCTTTCGCATATTGAGGTTCCATTGGAGTCCATTTTTCTTTGTATTTTTCTTGTAATTCTTTTTGTATGCTTTGCATCTTTTCAAAATCAAAATGAGACATAATATCCTCCTTTTATCCATTATACATTTTCTAAAAACAATTGTCAGCAAAAGAAAAAGGCCGACATATTCTCGACCCTATTTCTTTAAGACATCATTCCACCCAACCAATTGATAGCCTAAAGATTGATATTTATTTTTAAATTCTTTTGAATTGACAAGATAACTATCTTCCATTCTTTGCATATTCATACTGCTAATTTCCATAATTTCATGATCTACAAAGCCAACATGACATGGCATTTCAACTAGATCTGCGGTTAAATAATCTTCTACTCTATCATGTGATTGCATAAAATAACTTTGATTAACTGCATATTCATAACCATATCCTTGCTCATCTCTTTCTAGTCGCATTGGTAATTGATATGTCTCGCATAAGTGTTGAAAAAGATGTGGATAATGTTGATAGAAATCATAACGATGATGATAATTGATATGATTTGGTTTTTGTCCTGTAAGTTTTTCAAATAATGCAATCTGATTATCAAACTCTAGAATCAATTCATGAACATCAACTTGATGAGTAAACCACCAATCTGCTTTATGAAAGCATCCTGTTTCATCGATTAAGGAAGGAACGTCACATGGATTTGATACTGGCTTTCCTAAAGTGATATTGATATGAATACCTACACAAGTCATTTGATATCTTTGCATCATATCAATTGCTTCTAAGGTTTGAGAAGCATTGATCATTAAACTGATTGAAGAAATTGATTGATTTAAATACGCATGCAAGATACCATAATTTACCCCTGATGTTAAACCAAAATCATCAGCATTTAATATTAATCTTTTAGACATTGTCTTGTGCCTTTTGTACTTCTAATTCTTTTTCCTTTTCGACTAATGTTTTATCATACATTTTATAGAATGGTAAGAATAAAACAACACCCAAAGGAATTGCTAGAGCTTGCCATAATGCAACCATCCAATTTCCTTGAACCAATCCATAAAGTACAACTGGCACTTGCATAGAGACTTGTGCCCCTGATAATGGTGTGACAATTCCACTTACAAATCCTAAATAGAAGAATAAGTTTGTCACAATTGGTACCAATAAAACAGTTGGAATAAACATGTAAGGATTCAAAACATTAGGAACTCCAAAAACAATTGGTTCTCCAATATTGAAGATAGCTGCTGGAGTTGCAATCTTTCCTATTTGTCTTAATTGTTTTGATTTACAGAAAAACAACATCACAATACAGCAACAAATCGTTGATTGACCAACAACAGTCATTAAACTCATCCCAATTGGATTCGTTGTTTCACCAGCCAATCTCGCCATATCAATTCCTAAGAAGATTGGCATCATTACCCCCATAACAACATTAAATCCATGAATACCAAACCACCATAATAATTGAATCAATACAGTTGCAATTAAATATCCCCAAATAGAACCTCCTAAAGATGTTAATGGGATTTGTAAATAATGGTAAATTAATTCATGAATATTACCAAAAGATGTTAAACTAAACGCATAAGCAATTATGCCACAAACACCTGCACAAATAAATCCTGGAATTAATGAGGCAAATGATTGTTCAACATATGGTGGAACACCCTCTGGCATATGAATTGTCCATCCCTTTTTCTCAAATAAACAATAAACTTTTGCTACCAATACAGCAACCAGCATAGCCACAAATAAACCTTTACATCCTAACCAACCAAAGCTATAAGCTAAGTCCCCTTCAGCAAATAAGGCACCTTTAACATCAGTTGCATAGGGTGTTAAAACCAAGAAACAAATTAAAGAAATAATACCAGTAGATAAGGCATCACACTTTTCATTTTGTGCATAACTATAAGCAACTGCAAAAGCTGCATATAATGCAAATAATCCCATTGTCACATTGTAAGGAATTAAGATATAATTTCCTACTCCTGAACTTGTCAACCAATCTGTTCATGTTGGAATTGGAAAGTTTGCAATTAAATAAAATAATGAGCTTAAAATTGTTACTGGTAAAACTCGCATAAATCCTTTTGAGATTGCTTGCAATGATTTGTTGTTAGATACCCAAGTTGAAATAGGCATCAAAAACTTTTCTAAAACATTTGTTAAAGCTTCCATTTTCTTCCTCTCTTTATTCTTTCCTTTTTTTTATTTAATATTGGAATTTATTCCAATTTAAACCAAATTTTAATACCAACTTTCATTGGCATTACTCAAAACATTTTTCTATAAAACAATAAACTTTTGTTAAATTATCTGGTGTACTAAATAATGGATCCCAATGTTGAGCTCCTTCTAATATTTCATAATAAATTTGTTGTTTACAAATTGTTTTGGCTTTATCAACAAAAACTAATGATTGTTGATAAGGCACAATATCATCTGCTTCACCATGTTGTATCAGCATTGGACAAATATCTTTGTGTAAATAATTTTCTGGATTGGCTCTTTGAACTAAGTCACTATTTTCTAAAATAGGACCACCTATAAACAATGATTTTGGTGACAACGAATCATCATGGTCTAGATATTTCTTTAATAACCCTGATATTTTGAGTTGTTGATCCATGTTACTAAAATTAACTGGTGGACCCCAAGCAACTAATCCTTGAATCTTAGTATTTGTGTTTGATGAATAATCATCATCAAATTCTTCATACTTATCAATCAATCCCGCCATCAATGTCAAATATCCACCAGCACTTCCTCCCCAAACAACAATCTTATCAGCATTCAAATGATATTTTTGTACATTGTCTTTAATAAATCAAATAGCTTGTTTAATATCTTTAACTGGTTCTGGGAACTGTGTTTCACCACTTAAACGATAATTCACACCAATTGCTGCATAACCTTTATCAAGTCCATGCAACATATCCATAATCATTTCTTCATCACGCTTATCACACTTTTTAAATGCACCTCCATGAATAGAAACAATTACTGGAAACGGTCCTTTTCCCTCTGGTAAAAAGATATCCATTGTACAAGTTTTAGAAACTGGACTGTATTGAACATCAAAATCAGCATGATAAAGATTAATATCTATCTGTTTTCTTTCTCTCATCTTCTCACCTCACAAATACAGTATAATATACTATTTTCCGTTTTGCAAGTTATTTTTGGAATTTATTCCATTTTATTATAAATAAACGAATCTTTCCCATTAATTTTCATTTATATTATGAAAAATAACCACATCTAAAAAGGTGTAGTTATTTAAAAATCATCTCATCTAAAACAAAACCTTATATCATTAATTATCTTCAGTATGATCCATAATCAAAAAACTTTCCCCATCACGTCTAAACGAATGATAAGATACCCATGGTATAGAAGTCTTTTCAAATACTTCTTCTGCCTTATGAAGCAACTCCATTAAATCCCACGCAATAAAATCTATATATCCATAGTAAATACCTGTTGCTCCACCAATCACACTCACAACATCATCACCAATAACTCTTTCAATTTCTTCTTGTACATGATATCTAAATTCAAGCACAGCTTGATTATAATTATCTTCACCAGCAAAAACATATAATGGAAAATAGAAAAATCCTGCAACTGCACCATCTCGATGCAATTCATCTACACAAAACGTACTATTATCAATATAGTCAATACTTAAATATGCATGTCTTGTCATTGCCACAAAAATATCTAATCGTAAATCAGCATTTTCATCTTTATTGGGTTCTAATGAATAAAACAAATATTCATTAAGAAATTCATCTGGATCATTGGATAAATTGACTTCACAGTTACTTATTTCATCTCTTAAATCTTTTAATAAAACAAACTTTTCATTTTTTGGTTGCTTTAGTATTTGGACATTCTCAATCAATCTCATTGCATTGATTTCACCAAGTGCCTGATCCAAAAGCGTATTGAAAAGCCACCATACTTCCTTTTCATTTTCTTTTTGTAATAAAGCAAGTTTTTCACAATAAAGTTCTAATACAAATTTCTTATTTTCATTCATTGTCAGCCATACTTGCACATCTTCACCTGAAACTTTTTGATCAAAAGCAGCTAACATAAGTTTAGGTGTATTCCCATTTCGACTGCCCTCTACTTGCCTTCCTACAAGTATATTCCAATGTTTATGAATCGAAGAAGGGGCATGATTTTTAAAATAAACATACTTATATAAACGAGAAATATCACCTTCTGGGGTTAAGATTAATTCATATTTCATCCCATTAAATCCAACTTCAAAAGAAGCATTATCAAATGCAACAGATAAAACTTTTTCAAATTCTGCAATTAAATCTTGATAATTTTTATCATCTATAATTGCTCGCAAATGTGCTTCTTCTCTTTCAAACACATCCCAACATATTGCAACTCGTTTGGCAAATGGTTTTTGAAAACGTGGTAGTGCTAAGCTTTCCTTACAGGCCTCTATAAAATTCATGGTATCTTGATCATTTGGTCGAGATTCTAAAGCTTTCATAAAATGATGAAGTGCCTTCACATCTTGATCCAAATGAAAGTATGCATATGCAATACGGAAATTCCAATTATGCTGTGAACCAAGATCTTCCTCTATTGATTTCAATAATTCAATAGCTTTATAGAAATATTCTTCTGATTCTTGTCCATCACTATTTTTTAGATTACCAATATTATTATAAGCCCGAGCCAATTCACTTATCAGTTCTGCTGTAAGCTTCTCTTTTTCTAAACTCTCAATTGCATCAACAATCAATTGATACTCCCCATTTTCATTCCAAATTGCACACTTTTCTATTAAATCCATAACGTTTTCTCCATTTCCATTTTATTTTAAATAAATCCTATAACAATTAAAAACATTTTCATTTTAAATTATCTTTCACTCATATATTTTATAATTTCATCAGAAGTTAATTTTCTTACTTGCGTATGATCAAATTCCTTATACTCATCCACTGAAAAGATAGGTGCCATTAGGGCGGCACTCATAAGACAGTATTAGAAATGTTTTCGGGAAACGGCGTAGCTTTCGGGCTATGCCGTTTCTCCGTTTTGCAAGCTATTCAGCAAAGACGCAGGGAGTATTCCAACAAGGTCATAGGAAATGTCAATCTGCTGTTCCCTATATCCCTTTGACTTGTCCGGCGCGTGGACGTACACCGCCTTTACCATGTCATTTAAGACAGCGGGCGTTAATTCGTCCAAGTCCAGATATTTCCGTACTTTGCTGATGAACCTGTCAATGTTTTCAGATTGTTCTTCCTGTTCGTTGATTTCTTCGTTCAATCGCAACAGCTTTTCCCGCAGTTCTTCCTGCTCCTGTTCGTAATCGTCAGAGAGCATTTGAAATCTGCTGTCAGATAATTTCCCATTTGCGTTGTCCTCGTAAATACGCTTGAATAATCGGTCAAGTTCTTCTATCCGGCGTTCCGCTTGCGTCAGTTGCCGCCGCTTTGCCGCAAGTTCTTTCTTTGCTTCGGCTTTCTGTTTCGCACCCATAGCTTTTCGGAATTGTTCCTCATGGTTCGCGACGCAGGCAATCGTCATTCTCATGTGAGCAAGTACGCCCTGTTCCAGTATGACCGCGCGGATAAAATGAGTGGAGCAAACGTCTTTCCCTTTGAGCCTTGAAGTCGAACAGACAAAATGGTCTTGCCGCGCTTCAAAGTTTTTGCTTGTGCAGTAATACAGCTTTTCTCCGCAGTCGGCACAGCGCACAATGCCGGAGAACATATTCGTCTTGCCTGTCCTTGTTGGGCGGCGTTTGTTCTTCCGTAATTCCTGCACCCGCGCCCATGTGTCAGCGTCAATGATTGCTTCGTGAGTATTCTCAAACACAAGCCATTTTTCCTCTGGATTGTAGCAAACTTTCTTGCTCTTGTAGGACTGTTTATAGGTCTTGAAGTTTACTGTATGCCCCTGATACTCTGGACGCTCCAAAATGTCGGCTATGGTATCTCCCGTCCAGTTATACGGCTTGTCCGGCGGCGCGTTCCGCGTCGCTCTGCCTGTCTGCTGAAAATGGATTGTCGGCGTTATGACTTTATCCTCTTTCAGAATACGGGCAATCTGCGACGGACCGTAACCGTCTAGACACAGGGCAAATATCCGCTTGACTACCTCGGCGGCTTCTCCGTCCACAATCCACCGTTTCTTGTTGTCGGGGTCTTTCATGTAACCATAGGGCGGGTTCGTGCAGAGGTGTTCTCCTGCTTCTCCCTTTGACTTCATCACAGCGCGGATTTTCTTGCTTGTATCTTTGGCGTACCATTTGATGTTAGAATAAATAACGTACAAGGTAAATGACAGAGAAAGTCATTGATGG
>UPXV01000042.1 GCA_900538465.1 uncultured Erysipelotrichaceae bacterium | reverse complement strand
GGCACCACCCCATAAAAAACCTTCTGGAAATTTTCTTACCATAAATCTTCCTCCTTCATTAACTTCATTATAATATAAATAAAGAAAACAAAGGACAAATCTCTATGAATTGGCAAAGAATACCATATTTTATAAAAGAAATAAAAGAAAGTTGAAAATTATTTTCAACCTTCTTTTCCCCATCTTTCTCTTGCTCCTTGTAAATCTTGAATTGCTTTATCAACAATATCAATCCGATGTACCAATAAAGATGAAATACAAACATCTAAAACATATTGTACAGCAATACTAAAAACTGTTGTTTTTAATTCTAATTCATTTTGTAAATCCATAATTTGAATATTTTCATCTGTTAATGTGGAAAGCAATCGATCACTATTACTTGAAATCGAAACTGTTTTAATCCCACTGGCTTTCAGTCTTTTCGCAGCATCAACAACCATTGGATTTTTACCAGTATGAGAAATTAAAATAGCCAGTGTTGGTATTTTATGATATTCCAAATATTTAATATGTTCCCAATGACTCACATTATAGACAAAACAGTCCTTACAAACATTTTCAAAACGAAAAACCATCATTTTTCCTAAATCATAATTAGCTCCATCACCATAAATTTCAATTCTTTGCGCTTGTTTCATTAGATTTGTAATACGGATAATCGTATTTCTTGATAACATTGTCTTGGTATGATCTATTGTTTTTGCATAAATCATTGGTAAAATATTCATAATATCATCAATAGATGTACGAGAATCAAATGGTTTCTTTTTTATAAGTTCTCTTTGTTTCATCATTTCTGGATATTGTGAAGCATAAATAAATTTTAAATCAGCATAACCTTTAACTTCTAATTTTTTACATAAACGAATAATTGTTGAAGCAGATGTGTAACTTGCTTTTGCGAGTTCATTGATATTCATTGATAATAAATCTTTAGGATGATTGACAATATGTTCAACCACAGCTTTTTCTTGCGATGTTAAATTTTTTAATTCGTTCATTTTATCAATAATCATGTTTTCATCACCTCGCAATTAGTATAACAACTTTTTCTTAAAATTGAATTTATTTTTATAAATTGAAAAAAAGCCCGAAGGCTTTTTAAATCATAAGAGAAAATAGAGCAAGCATATAAATAATACATACCATTGTTTGTCCAACTTGTTCTGTGATACAAAAAGATGAGTCAGTTTTCCAAATACGATAGAGCGCATAGGGAGGCAAAATAATATTAAATACATATGTTATTAATTTATATTTTTCAAATGGTCTTATTGCATTTGGATCAGGTTTGTTTAATTCTTCACGCATTTTTAAAATATTTTTTTGTCTTAAAGTTAAATCATCATTTTTTACTTTTTTCACTCTTTTTGTAGCCATAATTTTCTCTCCTTATAATAATTCTTCTTGCATTGTGACTTGTTTATTTGCTGCTAAAACAAATGGTAAATAAACAATAACAGAAATAATAATACAGATAGCCTGTGTAATCACTGCCCCAATGCTTCCTCCAGATCCTAGCCAAGCAATGAGTAATGGTGGCGTTGTCCAAGGAACCGCATAAACCATTGTTCCACAAAATCCAATAACAGTCATAAAGTAAGCAAACGAAGCTGTTAAAATTGGTGTTAAAATGAATGGAATCATAAATAATGGGTTTAATACAATTGGCATACCAAATGTCATTGTTTCATTGATATTGAATAATCCAGGTGCAATTGACAATTTGGCAATGGCTTGATAATCATCACGTTTAGAGGCTATCAATATAGCAATCACTAAACCAATTGTAATCCCAGCACCACCCATTGTTGTAAAACATGAAATAAATGTTTCATTCAAAATAAACTGAGGTGTACCTCCATTACTGACAGCATCAGTGTTGGCAATAACTGCTTCTAACATTGTTGCTTGATATACGGGTTTTAAAACTTGAGTTCCATGAATACCAATTACCCAGAAAACACATGATAGACCAAAAATCAATAAGTATCCAGGTAAACCAGTTAAAACACCACGTAATGGGGCTTGAATACATGTGCTAATCGCATCATATAATGTTAAACCAAAGATTGTTTTAAATAATAAACCAAATCCTGAAATTGCTAAAATTGTCAAAACCCCAGGGAATAAAACATTAAATGATTGAGAAACATTTGTTGGTACAGTCTCAGGCATCTTAATTCTTAAGAAACCAGAATCAGCCATACGACAATAAATTTCTGTTGCAATAATTGCTGTAATCATTCCTAAGAATAATCCTTGTGCACTTGTAAATTCTTTAGGTAAAACATTTGCAACATTCACTAATTCTTTTACACCTTCTACTTCAATATTTGTAGATGAGTTACATAATGTGACATATGCTGATAAGGCAACAACGGGAACAATCACTTCTTTATGTTTTAATTGTTTTCCAAGTTCAATAGCAATTAAAATAACAGTTCCAATTGTTAAAAAGTTTAATGTTGCATAGTTAGCAGCAGTAAACATTTCTGTTAAATTTTCTAACCATGCCATCCCTGGTAACTTTGCAAGTGAGATACCAGTTGTTGTTGTGGAACAAACAACATTGGCAAACAATGTACAGAATGCTCCAGTGATAATAATAGGTAATAATGCTGTAAAAGCATTTTTGATTGCTGTCATATGTCTTTGACTAGAAATCTTAGAGGCAACAACCAATAGCTTTTCAGTGAGCTTATCTCCAAAACTCATTTTCATCTCTCCTTCCGATGTTATACATTGTAAGGGGTTCCATAAGTTTTAGATAGAGCTTTTTTGTCTTTTGGAAATGAGATGTCAAAAGAAATGTTATTTATCGACAAAATATGAAAAATAATACCAAAATGTAAAAACAAGATCACGAAGGATCTTGTTCTTTCTTTTCAAAATATGGATTTTTCCATGAAACAATATCTTGATTATTTATATTTATTAATGAATGTGGTGTCAACAAATAAAATACTGGTAAAAGCACTGTAATTACAGCAACATCTACAAATTTTAAAACGGCTGTTCCAAAGAAGCAAGAGAGTACGTGAGAATGAGTTACACCCATTGCCATTTCATAGAAATGTCTCTCCCATGCGCTGTCAGGTATTCCCCCAGTTCGCCAAATAGTAATCAAAGACGAAACAACAGCTCCTGAAACAAAAACCACAATAAACATAAGTCCTAATCTTTTCCAGCAAATCTCACCCTGTTTACGCATACAAATTCCAACACCTATAGCAACTGTTGCACTTGTTGCATAATAAATCAAAGAACTACTATCATAAATAAATGCTGCCTCATAGAAATTTGATACAAAAGCTACCAATAATCCTGCAGCTGGTTCTAAGACAAATGCTGCATATGATGTCCCTATACAATCTAACCAAGCTGGTAAATGAAAATAATGTGCTATGTTATAAAAGACAAAATTCATAATAACTGAAAGGACAATAATGAAAGTATAACGTTTGACATTCTTATTCATTTTCATTGTTGTTGCCTCCTTCATGATTTGCATTTTGTATTTCTTCTAAGAAACCACCTGTCACAATACCAGCAGGCATAGCAATAATAGCAACACCAAATAAACTTGAGATCATACTGATTAACTTTCCTAATTCAGTATGCGGATAAACGTCCCCATATCCAACTGTCGTTAATGCTGTGGTTGCCCAATATAAAGCATCAAAGAAAGTTGGGAATGTTGTTTCTGGTTCATGCACAAACATAATGAGTGCTGATACAAAAATATAGAATATTGCAATCAATAAGACTGAACATAATGTTTTATGTTGTTTTTTAAAAACATTAACAATGTGTCTAAAACTCTGAGAATAATGTAAAAGTTTTGTTAATCTTAGTAAACGTAAAATCATAAATCCAGAAGGCAATAATCCAATTGATGGTAAAATAGAAACTAAATCCATAATAGCAAATGGTGTCACTGGATAAATAATAAATGCCCAAGGTGAATGCTTTTGCACACGATAATCATGAGTCATCCAACGCAATATATAATCCAAAAACAACAAATAAACTGTCACTGTCTCAATTGTTATAAAGACTTGACTTTGTGTTCTTACCATTAAGGGTGTGACACTTAAAAGTGATACCCCCATAATAAACCAATCATAATAGTGACTAATACGATCTCCAGGTTGTGATTTCTCTATAATTGTAAAAATTCTCTCTCTCATCATACATATCACCTAATTCAAATATGCAGAAAGTGGCAATAGAATATTTCCAACAACGATAAAGAACAATAACAAACAGAAAATGATACGTCCTAAGTAAGTAGCAAACTCCTTATCCTGCCATTTTGTTCTTACACGATTGATATTAATAACCGCAATTGCACACGACAGAATAATCATAATACCAAAAATATTTTCAAACTCTAACAATCCAGTTTGTAAGGCATCTGGTAAAAGATTTGCACCTACCATTATATTTGTCACAGTACCAAATAAAGCGGCTGGCATCATTCCCAAAGGATCAACATGGTGATGAGTACAAATAAACAGTGCTATCATAACCCAAGAGATTGTTCCAACTAAAGCGATAAAACATTTCAAGTATAATCCTATACCATCACGATTTATCTCCATTGCTGTTACAAATTCTGAAGTCATGACATCTTTTTTAATTTGTGGATCACTATGAGCATTATCATATTCAACTGCATATGTAGCCGTAGCATGTCGACGTAAATTATATCCAGAAATACTTAAATTTCCATTGTAGCCACTATTATCAACATCAGCATTCAAGACAACTTGTTCAATTGGATATGTAGATTCTAAATACATACGCAATTGATGTGACTCTAAAGGAAAACGACGTGTCCAATAATTTTTAGTGACAGTGATATCAGCTCTAATCAATTGATAATTTGTATTTCCATCATGATAATCTTTCATAACTTCTGTACTATTGATACTTCCCTTATAAACATGAAAATGTTTGATCATATCTAAATCAGGATTTCCTTCCCATTTAAACCAAATTTCATAAACAGCTCTAAAATAACTACTTTTTATATTGACTTCTTTTAAATTCTCAATATATGACCCAACTAAAACTTGAGTTGCATTTCCACTTCTTTGTTTGACTTCTTGCTGTAATTCTTGGCTCATTGTGAGATTGCTATCCCAATAATAATCTTCACTTTTCTTATCTTGATATAACATATTTACTGTAAAACCTAAATAAACAATCGCAATAACAACAATTAATGAAACTCCGATGATAAGTTTCCTCTTTTGCCATTTTTCAAGATTTTTCCAACTCATCACAATACCTCCTAACTACGTTTGTTCAAAGTCGCACCAAAAATATAAAATGCAGGTACAATTAAAGAACATGACAATGAAATAATATGATTTGTTGTCCAGTCAGTTCCTGTTCCATATTGTGCAACAACAACTGCCATCAAAATGTATCCAACCATCAAACATAACTTAGCATGCTTCACACTATTTGCAAATGCTATTCCAATAAGACCTGCTATAACACATAACAAACTCATACCATATGAAAGAAATAATTTAATGATTGTTTCTTCACCAATAGGAATACCTAATTGTTGATACAATCCTTTATCTCCAACATTCATAACATAAAACAATAAAGCTAAGTTAGCAATACCTATAAGTAGTTCTAAAATACCACTTATTCTTAGATAGTTTTTCCCCTTTGCTTCCATTTTTCTTTCCTCCCTTTTTCTTTATCATATATTTATTTTACTATTTTAGACAAAACATAACAAGTACTTTTGAGTACAAGCAAAAAAACATTGATTTTTTTTCATTATCAATGTTTCTTTTTTTATTATTTAACTTCTTGTTTAGAGAAAATATAACCACCTAATATAGCAAATCCAACAATGACAAGAGTTAATGCACCTAAATGCATAAAAGTCACATTTTCAATTGTTACCTTTTCTACAGCAGCTGCTACATTTCCAAGTTCATAACTCATCAAACCACTCACATGTAAATAATTTGTCACAAAACCAAAAGCAAATGTTCCAAATAAATTTAATGCAAATGATAGAGTAACTGCCAAAGCAGAACTTCTTATAAAATTTCCAATTAAGAAATAAATCACTGTATAATTCAAAATAATGAAAGCTTGTAAAGATATAGATCTAACAACAAATAAAATATCAATTTGAACTGAACTTCCATGATAAATAGCTGCTGCAATTCCAATAACTGCCTCAACTACAAATACTCCCAAACTTCCAATAAAAGCCGTTATTAGCTTACCAATATAGATACTCATTCGACTTATTCCAGAACTTACTACATTTTTAAGTGTTCCATCATTATAATCACTTTGGGCTATTCCAATTGTAATAACAACACCAAATAGAGGTACCATTGCAGCTGAAGAAGCAACAATTTCATTCACATTTGTTTGTGTATTATCTAAATAAGCCAATCCCAAAAAACAAACAATTGAAATCAAAAGAATAAGCCAATAAGACTTATTATGTCTTAATTTATATAATTCGGTTTTTAATATTCTACTCATGTGTATGTCCTCCAGCTATTTCAATAAATAATTTTTCTAAGTCAATATGTTTTGATTTTACTTCATCTTCATTAATTTCTTTTACCAATTGACCATTAACAATAAAACCATAACAAGTTGCTAATTTTTCCATTTCTTCTAAAATATGACTTGAAATAATAATTGTTGTTCCATTTTTATTTAATTCTTGCAATATTTCTCTAATATTTGCAATAGCAATTGGATCCAAACCATTAATAGGTTCATCAAGTATAAGTAATTCTGGATTCCCAAGAATAGCACATGCAATTCCTAAACTTTGTCGCATTCCTAAAGAAAACTCTTTTGTTTTACAATTTCTTTTGTCATATAAATTCACTTTCTTTAAAGCGTCTTCAATATAATGCTTTTTATTCTTCAATCCAATTAAATCAGCTCTTACAACAAGATTTTCATAAGCTGTAAGTTTTGAATAAAAGGCTGGTGTTTCAATAATAGAACCAATTTTCTTTCTTTGTTCATTCATCTCTTTGCCAGATTTACCAAATAATTCAATATCGCCTTCAGTTGGTTCTATTAACCCCAATAACATTCTCATTAATGTTGTCTTTCCAGCTCCATTTCTACCAATTAATCCATAAATACTTCCCTTTTTAATATTCAGTGAAATATTATCATTGGCTTTTGTTCCTTTGAATTTCTTCGTTAAATTCTTTGTAACAATAATATCTTCCATGATTTTTCCCTCTCCTTATTGTATATCCCTATTTTAATAGGTTACTTCCATTATAAACCCATTTTCATCATTTGACAAATACCTTTTAGTACAAGGAGAAAATAGTGCTTTTGAATAAAAAAAGAGAACAAGATCACGATAGATCTTGTTCTTTCTTTAATTTCTCTTGTTTATCTTTTTGAGTTTTGATGACTTTTTGACGAGAGAATTCTTCTCTATCTTTTTCATCAAGAGCTTCACTAATAAATTTTACTGTTCTTTCAAAGTCTGGAATTGAAATATTTTTAAGGGCATTAGCTCTTTTTTGTGTTTTACGAATAGCATTCGCTAAACGATACACTGCGTTTTCAATTTCAGCTAACTTAACAGTTAACTCTTTGACATGATAGAAACATCTATAGGCATAGTCAACTTTTGAGTTTGCTCTTTCAAAACCATAACCTAAACGAAGTGGTGTTTTTTCATAAGTGACTTTAGGAATTTCCACTCCCATAACACTTCGATAAGTGACACTAATTCCTTCGTCAATAGGTACAGCTTCAACAATATCACTGATAATACCCAAAGACATATTGGCTTCTTGAAGTGCATAATATGCCTTTTCATATGATTCAGTGATGTCATCTCTAATCATCTTGACATCGTCTAATAAACTCATCATTTCCTTGATTAGAACATTTCTTTTCTTATCCATCAAGTCATAACCTAGATATGCGAGTTCTAATGACTTTTTGGTAGCAATTAAATTCCCTTTAGTAGGAAAGACTTGATTAGCCATTATTGACAGCCTGTTGTAACTCTTTAATCATGGCATCTTCTTGAAGACCAAATTGAGCTACAGCTTTTTCATGATCATAGAATTGTTCTAATACAGCATTATCAATACGGTCTAATTCACCTTTAGGAAGAACTGATAATAATGTCCATCCTAAATCAAGTGTTTCTTCAATAGATCTGTTTGTATTAAACCCTTGGTTAAGGAAATATCTTTCAAATAAACGTCCAAATTCCATATATGTTTTATCAACTGCAGACAATTCATCTTCACCAATAACTGAAGTTAATGACTTAACATCTTGTACGTGTGCATAAGCTGCAAACAATTGGTTAGATACATCTGAGTGATCAGCTCTTGTATACCCTTCTCCAATACCATCTTTCATCAAACGAGATAAAGATGGAAGAACACTAACTGGTGGATAAACACCCATTGCATTCAATTCAGAATCAAGTGTAATTTGTCCTTCAGTGATATATCCAGTTAAGTCAGGAACTGGGTGAGTAATGTCATTGTTAGGCATTGTTAAAATAGGAATTTGTGTTACTGATCCTTTTGCAGATTTCGCAATACCTGCTCTTTCATATAATGAAGCTAAATCAGAATATAAGTATCCTGGGTAACCTTTACGACCAGGAATTTCTCCCTTACTTGAAGAGAATTCACGTAAAGCTTCACAATAAGAAGTGACATCAGTATAAACAACCAAAACATGCATATCATGTTCATAAGCTAAATATTCAGCAGCAGTTAATGCACATCTAGGTGTTAAAGTACGTTCGATGATTGGGTCATTTGATAAGTTCAAGAACATAACAACCCTTTGCATAACACCTGCTTCTTCAAATGAACGTCTGAAATATTCAGCAACGTCATTTGTAACCCCCATTGCCGCAAAGACAACAGCGAATCCTGTTCCATCGTCATCAGCAACTTTTGCTTGTTTAACGATTTGTACAGCTAATTGATTGTGTGGTAAACCAGATCCAGAGAAGATTGGTAATTTTTGTCCACGAATCAATGTTGTTAAACAGTCAATAGATGAAATCCCAGTATTAATATAGTTTCTTGGGTATACACGAGCAACTGGATTTAATGGTTGACCATTAATATCCATTGATTTCTCAGCATAAATTTCACCTAATCCATCAATTGGTTTCCCAGCTCCTGAGAACACACGTCCCAAGATTTCTTTAGATACTGGTAATTCCATTGGATGACCTAATAATCTAGTTTTTGTATTGGCAAGAGATAAAGAGTTTGTTCCTTCAAAAACCTGAACAACAACTCTTTCCCCTTCAATTTGAACAATACGTCCTAAACGAGTTGAACCATCTTTACATTGTAATTCGACCATTTCGTCATATGAAGCATCCTTAACATGATCTAATACGACTAATGAACCGTTAATTTCATTCAACCCTACATATTGAAGACTCATAACTTATTCCTCCTTTAGTCTATAGATGCTACAGCTTCATCGATTTCTTTATAATAATCATCAAATAAAGCTAAATTATTGTTAGGAACATCATATTTCATTTTGATAACTCTTTCAAAAATACCTGTTTCCAAAATCAAACGAATTGGTTTTCCAGCATTCACAACTTCTTTACCACGTTTATACAAGTATAAGATAACTTCCATCATCTTTAATTGTTTTTCAAGTGGGACATAAGTATCATCTGGATGGAAAGCATTTTGTTGTAAATATCCAACACGGACTAATTTTGCAACTTCAATAATTAATTTTTGATCATCAGGTAAAACATCAGATCCCATTAATTTAACGATTTCCATTAATTTTGTTTCTTCTGCAAGAATACTTGCTAGTTCTTGACGATCTCTTAAGAATTTAGGATCAACATTTTTGTTAAACCATCTTTCAAGATCAGGAATATATTCACTATAACTTTGATTCCAGTTAATCGCAAAATAGTGACGAGCATAAGCCAAAGCTTTATCCAAAGCCCAGAAAGTACGCACGAAACGTTTTGTATTTTGAGTTACTGGTTCAGAGAAGTCAGCTCCTTGAGGAGAAACAGCTCCGAT
This sequence comes from uncultured Erysipelotrichaceae bacterium, assembly GCA_900538465.1. GTDB lineage: Bacteria > Bacillota_I > Bacilli_A > Erysipelotrichales > Coprobacillaceae > Longibaculum. The sequence goes on along the minus strand of UPXV01000042.1, from coordinate 8,732 downwards.
AATTGTAACAGAACCTTTTGTTCCATTTAAGTTATCCATATATCCAGCACGTTCATAGAACTGAGACAAACGTGAAGGTAAGTAAGCAGGGAAACCTTCTTCAGCTGGCATTTCTTCCAAACGTCCAGAGATTTCACGTAATGCTTCTGCCCAACGAGAAGTTGAGTCAGCCATAATCGCAACATGATAACCCATATCACGATAATATTCAGCAAGTGTAACCCCTGTATAAATAGAAGCTTCACGAGCTGCCACTGGCATGTTAGAAGTGTTAGCAATTAAGACAGTTCTATCAGTTAAAGGTTTATTTGACTTAGGGTCAATTAATTCTCTAAATTCTTCAAGAACTTGAGTCATTTCGTTACCACGTTCTCCACAACCTACATAAACAATAATATCAGCATCACACCATTTTGCAAGTTGGTGTTGAGTCATTGTTTTTCCAGTACCGAATCCACCAGGGATAGCAGCTGTTCCCCCTTTAGCAATTGGGAACAATGTATCAATAACACGTTGACCAGTGATCAGTGGCATAGAGATTGGTAAACGTTTTGTAACTGGTCTAGATTGTTTGATTGGCCATTTTTGAGTTAATGTACATTCAACAATCTCTCCATCCTCAGTTTCAATTTTCATAACCACATCATCAATCTTATATTGACCATTTGGTGCAACTTCAATAACTTTTCCTTTTGTATATGGTGAAACCATACATTTATGCATAATTAAATCTGTTTCAGGAACAGTGGCATAAATATCTCCACCTTTGACTTGGTCACCAACTTTAGCAACCATAGTGACATCCCATAATTTTTCTTTATTCAACGGAGCAACATGGCTTCCAGTTGGAATAAATGATCCAGATTCTTTAGCAATTTCTTCTAGGGGTCTTTCAATCCCATCAAAAATATTTCTTAAAATACCAGGCCCAAGAGTTACAGAAATAGGTTGCCCTGTTGCGAATACAGGTTCACCTGGTTTCAATCCTGTTGTCGTTTCATAGACTTGGATTGTTGTAAATTCCTTCTTAATTGAGATAACTTCACCAATTAATCTTGCATTTCCAACATAAACCATTTCTAACATAGAAAAGGCATCAGTATCTTTTACTGTAACAACGGGACCATTGATTGAATAGATTACATTTTCATTCACAAATTTATCCCCCTTGTCCTATTTAATAATTAATCCAGAGTTTTTATTGAACCATTCTTTTTGATTATCTAAAGCAAAATCTAAAGTTTCATCAACAACCAAAGAAGACTCTTTATCTTCAATAATAAATCCTCCAATAGTAATATCATCATTAGCTTCTACTTTTATATCATGTCCAAAAGCTTTCACTAATTCTTTTTCCATAGCCAAATCTTTACTTGCAACATACATAACTGCACGTTCACCTGTAAAATCAGCAGCGACTTTTTCAATTTTTGCTTTCATAAAAGATGCATAATCTTTACTTTCACTAAAAGCAATTAATTCATTACGTGCTTTTGTGAAAATATCTTTCACATATTCATCTCTTTTTTCAATTAATTTCTTAGTTCTTTCAATATGACTTTCAGAAATCTCTGCAGAAGCATTAGAACTCATTTCCTCTTCTTCTTGTTTTAATTTTAAGTCAGCATCTCTTTTGGCTTCAGCTTTCATAGATTCATAAGCTTCATCTTCAAGTGCTTTCACTTCATCAAGAATAGATTTTTCTTCATTCTTAGCTTGTCTTTCAATTTCATCTTTCATATAGAGAAATACTTGATCAATATTTTGCATAATCTTTCTCTCCTATAGTTTCACTCCGATTGCTTCTGATACATAACCATCAATAGTTTCCCCAATTTTAGAGTTACCATGACGATCAGGTATTTCTGTAATCAAAGGTTTTTGTTGTTTTAATTTGATTTCAGATATAATATCTGGACACATATCGACTAACTTTGTAGTGACTAAGATAATGGCAATTGTTTGATCCTTCATTTTACTTTGAAGAACTTCAAGAAAATCTCTTCTTGTATGAACAACAACCCCTTCAATTCCTACAAGTCTTAGCCCCATCAATGTATCAATATTATCGCTGATTAAGAAAAACTTCATATAATCAGACCTTTCTTTTGAGAATTATAAACCGTTGATAATTAAGATTGAAATTAACAATCCGTAGATAGCAACCCCTTCACCTAAGGCAACGAAGATTAAGGCTTTACCAAAGTTGTTATCATTTTCAGAGAATGCACCAATTGCAGCAGGAGCAGCAGCAGCTACGGCAATACCAGCACCTAATGCAGAACATCCAGTTGCTAATGCAGCTGCGATAAATCCTAAACCTTGAGCTAATGTTCCAGCAATAGCTGAACCTTCAGCTGCAAATGCAGAACCCATTGATAAACATAAAGTTAAAGCAACAGCTCCAAAGAACCCACCAACATGAGTTAATAAACGCCATTTTGCACTTTCTTTGCTTACTTTAGAAGTAAACATTTTTACTAATGGTAATGATAATAAAACAACAGCAATTAATGGTAAAATAAACATAACTAAATTCATAATATAATTCCTCCAAATTTTATTTTTTTATCTTTCTTTTATTGAAACAAAAGGTTTCCCTTTTCCTTCGTAATATCGTGAGAACATTTCGTAGAATTCAAGACGTAAAACTTGAATACCAACAATCATACCTTCCAAACACATAACGAAGATATTACCTAAAATAGCTACCAAAATATAACCAAAGTTAATAATTCCAGGTCCTCCAGCAACCATTTCAGCCAATGTATAAACTACCATCATCATCCCAGCATGTGATAAAACGAATCCACCAACACGTAAGAATGACATTGTATTGGCAATAAATGTCAACATAACTTCAAACAATTCAAAGAAAGCTTCTGTAAAGAATGCTCCAAATCCATGAGGGAACATCTTTTCTCCTTCAAGTTTGTAAGTTAATGGTTCTTTCAAGAAAATCATCACGACTGGCATTGCAATGAGTAAGGCAATATACACTGGTCCCCCTAATGGAACAGGGAAGTCAACCAACATATTAGCCACTAATAATAGGACTGATACATAGAACACAAGTCCAGCAACACCATTTTGAGAGAATAAGACATCTCCCCAATGTTTCTTTTTAATATTTAATACAATATTAAATACAATTGAAATAATAATCAAAATAACCCCTGTTGCAATAGCAACCATCAATAGTGGCATAGTGTTTTCTTGTTTCATTGGAATGAACATTGGTTCCATAAAATGTTCAAATAGTGCTTCACTACCAAAAACAGAACCAAATACAAATCCAAAAATCGTACTGGAAATACCTAAACGCATTCCCACTGCACCAAGTTGCATACCTTTCCATTTATAGAAGAAGTATCCAACTAAAGATAAGACAATCCCTTGTCCAATATCACCAAACATCATACCAAATAAGAAGGTATAACTAATCGCAACTAAATTGGTTGGATCAAAGTCCGTATAAGATGGAACTCCATACATTTCTACGAACATTCTAAATGGTCTAGAGAACCAATTACTCTTTAATTTTGTAGGTGGTGTCAAACGAGAATCTCCCATTGCTGGTTTGATTTCTACATGAACATCATCTAATGTTTCAAAATCAGCTTTAATTGCTTTTGCATCTTTATCTTCAGCAAAACCATAAACAGCTGCATTTTTTCCAAAAACAACAACATATTTTTGAGCATCATATGTTTCATTCAATTCTTTAGAAACAGAATAAATATGATTCATTTCATCCATATTGTCATTGAATAATTTTTCAATTCTGCCATCTAAGACTTTTAAATAATCTCTAGCAGTATCATCTTCTTCTTTTAAAACATTCAATGCTTCTTGAGGTGTTCCATGAACGAACTCAGGAATATGAATTCTTTCAAAATATAAAGATGAGAAAATATTGTCAATTTCAGGTGCTTTACTTTCTGTAGTAATATAACCACAATATGTTTCTTTTGAACCTTTATGAAGAATTTTGAATAAAAATTCTTGTGCTCCATAATAATGAAGTTTATCTAAGTTCACAGTTGGTAAACGCCCAAAACGAACTTGTAAGTATTTACAACTAAATAAGCTATCAAAATCAAGATCAGCATCAATCATATGCTCTAATTGAGAAATTGTTGCTTCATTTTCTTCAATCATTGTTTGAAGATCTTCTTTTACCTTCTCAATCTTTGTCACTTGTTCTAATACATTACAGAAGAATGTATCAGCTTGGATAATGTTGATTCTTGCATTATCAATAGGTAAGCTTTTTAATTTTAAGTGATAGTTATCTCGTGCTTCTTCCATACGTGAAATCAAATCAGCATAAGGATTTTCCCTATTTAATACCGATAGTCCTTGTACAGAATCAGCAAATTTAGAAGCATATTCAGGATGAAAGTTATCAAGATTTATAAGTTTCATCAAGACCGAATCATACTGCTCAGCAGGAAATTCGATTTCTAATAGCTTCAATTTTGCTATTGCCATATGTTTCTCCCTTCCTTATTTTATTCTCTTTTTGAAAATTGACTTAGCTAGTATTAAGCCTAGGCAAGCAACAACCACAATAGCAATTGGCATAATTGATAAATTGATATGTGCTTCATATACACAACCCAAATAAACAAGTAATGCATACACAATAATCAAACCACAAATTCCCTTCATTGAGAGAACTCTTTCAACAGTCGAATTTTGTAAATACATTTTCTTAAATGCATTGATTGTATATGTTCCGGCAATCAAAAGAACTAAGCCATCTACAATCTTAAAGACTGTAGAGAGTGGTAATGCTATTGCTGGGTAAAGATTGATTGTATAGAAAACATCTCCATAAATCAAACCACCTAGCATTGTTGCTATACCAAGAGAAAGAAATAATGGTCCCATCTTTTTCTTTCTCATTAAAAGTCCAAGCAATGCAAGGATTGCTCCAACTCCTAAATCCCCCAAAAAGATAATGAAGACTGAATAATAGAGACATGCAAATGCAATTGTTGTATCAATAACATCTGCTTGTTTAACTTTACTTATAACTTCAAATGGTCTAACAATTTTTGTGTTATGCACAACTGTTGGAGCAACAATTTCCTGATGATCTAAGATATCTGGTGGTAATTGTTGATAATCCATTGAAGTGATGTCTTTGAATTTTTGTTTAAACTCTTCTAAACATCTTGTTGGAATAAATCCATAAATTGCACACTTACTTTGATAATCCACAACAAAGACTTTATATTCTTCAATTCTTTGTAAGAATGATGATGTTGAATATAATTTCAACAAATCAACTTTATGTGTTTCTCTTAAAATTGTCATTTTTTGATCCATACGCAAGATATATTCTTGCATTGCATGAATTTCTTCTTCTAATTCTTTTTTTGCTCCATCTAATGTTCCATGAACAAATGATGGTATTTTAATGTCTTCAAACCCTAACGCTTTAAAGATGTTATCAACTTCTAACTTTAAATTATTCGTTACAATATAACAACACCATACATATTGACGATCTTCTCCTAATTTATTAAAAATAAATGGACGACCTTCATAATATTTAATCTTATCAAGATTTTGACGATTGAAACGTCCAAATCTTGCTGTCATATACTGACTATTTAACAATTGGTCTAAGTCAACTTCCGAAAGAGATAAACACTGTAACATTTCTAATGTTTTTTCATTTTCCTCTTTTTCTTCAATTAATTGATCTTGGACATCTTTAATCTTTTTGATTTCTCCTTCTATTTCACTTAGATAATCAGAATTCTTTTGATAATCTAAGGAATGTTGAGGTGCTAAATCACGATTTAAATCCAACTTCATATCAGATGCAATCTGTATCAAACGATCTAATAACTTTGTATAAACATTATCTTCTTGTAATGTATGAACACCTTTTACGTTATTGACTATTTTTGAAGCAGACTGAGGATAAAAGTATTTTGAATCTTTCAATTTAAATAAAACTTCATCAACTTCTTGTCGATCAAAAGTCATATTTAACAATACCATTTCTTCTATAGCCATAATATTTCCCCCTAATAGATTAACATCGATTCAATTTGACTCGGTGCTTCTCCATATCTTAAACCTTCAATAATATGTTTAAGATTATCAATTTCCACTTGATATACAATTTTATATGTCATATATACTAAGGCACTATCAGTTGAAAAACGCATAAAACGTTTTGCCAAATGATATCTGATTTTCTCAGTATAATATTCAATATAAACAAATTCATGGTCATCTACATATAATTTATATGGTGACTCCGCAAGTTTCTTTAAGAATTCACTTGCATCTTTTGTTTCAATCAATTCATTCATTGCCATCTTAGGTATACGACTATACTCTAAGAAGAGAACTTCTCGAATTTGATCAGGTGTGGCATTAAAATATTTCTTCAGACGATATATCTTCGTAATATTTTGTAACTCTATAGAGGTATTGATCATTGTTAATAAATCTTTACGTTTCTTTCCTTTAAATAATTTATTGACTGTATCAACATACTCTGCATAATAAATATGTTTAAATTCTAATTCTAACATATTAGAATCTAAAGGCTTATCATCTTCTGGTTTATATTTAAGTAATGCATCATAATACTTTGTTCCTCTTAAAAAGACCAATAAGCTTTCATAATCATTAACTGTTAATAAACCATATAAATCAAAGCTTGAATATTTATTTAGATAATCTGGAATTTCTATTTCATATCCCGTATAGTAATCTGAATCAATCAATCTGGCTTTTGTCAAAATCAATTGAATTTCTAATTCAGTTACTCCTAATCGATAGAATTCCAATTCTTTTTTTGAAGCAAATCTCATTAATCGATTTAATCTTAAGAAGATTTCCTTATTTAATAAGGCTTCTAACTGACCACGGTGAACATTCACTTCTTTTAAATCAGAAAGAATATCACTATAAGCTGTATCACTCTTGAGATAAGCGACCAAATCATTAATGCTTCTTCTTTTTAGTAGTTCTTCATAATTTTGCTCAGTTAATCTACGTGAATACATAGATCTTGCTTTTGCAAGAATAGCATTTGATGAAAAAGAACTCATACGATCACCTCTTCTCTAAATTTCTTTACAACGATCAACAATAGCAGAAACCCACTTATCCTTGTTCTGCTCGTAAAGACTTGAGAGCTGACTCAGTGATTCTTTGTACTCTTGTTCATTTTTGGCTTTTGTTTCTTGAATTTGTGCTTCTAACTCTTTTTTATGAGCATCAACTTTTACTTGATATTCTTTTACAAAAGAGTCATAGATTTCTTTTTTCTTGGCACTCATGTTTGATTGAACATCTTGCTTTTTCTTGCGTGCTTCTTCAACTTTTTTAGAGCATTCCAAATCTACTGCAACAATATCCTGAATAATCTTGTCCAAAATAATCCCTCCTCACTTTATCCTTTATTCTTTCATAGTTTACTCCTATTTATTTGACATTTCAAGAAAAATAACATTTTGTCAAAAAGATTAAAATATGTGTTTTGTAACACGCACTTTCAATCATGAAAAAATAGGCTTTTTATCTCTAAAATATCTTTTTAGATGACCTTGCAACAATAAAATAAAAATGACTCTTTGCCAATATATAATTCTTTATTTTTATCCTAAATTTAGACAAATCATTCATTTTGTCTAAAAAAAGATATGTATCCTTAGACACATATCTTAATTCTTTTTCTCTTGTGGTGCTTTAAACATCATATAAATTGGTATAGCTAATAAAACACTTCCACCAATAATATTCCCTAATGTTGAAATTAGCATATGTAAAGGCATCAATGACCAATCAATAGCACTTCCAAGTTGTGTCATCCCCATCGCAAAGATACCCCCATTGGCAACACAGTGTTCAAAACCTGGTAAAACAAATGTCATAACCAAGATCATAATGACAATTAATTTGGCAGTTTCATCTTTAATCTTAACTCCTGAATAAGCGGCTACACAAACAATAAAGTTACATAAAATTCCTCTAATTAATAATTCTATAGGATGGAAATGAAGTTTTGCATTCATAACCCCTTCTAAATAAGGTTTCATGATAGCTTCTTGTGAACCACCTTTAATAAAGAGAAAACAAATCAATGCAATCCCAACCATATTACCCATATAACAAGTCAACCACATTGGCATAATATCTCTTAAGCGAAGTTCACCTTTTAAGACTGGCATAATTGTAACGAAACAATTCCCTGTAAAAAGTTCCGCACCTAAATAAACAATTGCTACTAAACCAATTCCGAATGTTCCTGCTACAGCAATCTTTCCAACTACACTATGATCATTGAGCATAGCTCCTAATGTATAAGATAAGATTGCAGCTAAGCCAAGATATGCTCCTGCCATAAATGATCTGACAAAGAAACGAAATGGATCATTTTTCATTAAATTATACTTAATATTTCCTAATTTACATAAAACATCTACATCACTAATCATAATATCTCCCCTCGTTTTTAAAACCATTGTTATTATATAAGAAGATATAAAAAAAGCAAAGTCATTTATGGAAATTTGAGACAAATTTGAGATTTTTGACACCTTTTTTCATGTTATAATACGGCTGTCAGTCATTCCTCCCTGAAAGGAGGTGAAAACGATGATGTATGAAATAATAATTTCATTCTTATTCTCTGTAGTTGAGGTATTGTGACATACTTTATCTGCAGATGGCTGGAGACATTCATGGACTGACAT
>UPXV01000041.1 GCA_900538465.1 uncultured Erysipelotrichaceae bacterium | reverse complement strand
AGTTAATAGTAAAAAGTTTTTAAAGATTATCAAAGAACAGGAAGGAGAGAAAGTGGTTATGTGTACATCATTGGATTTATTTGCGAAAAGGAATAGAAAAGCAGGGTTTAACGAAGGAAAGAGTGTTGGAAAAAAGGAAGGAAGAAATGAAGGAAAAAAGACAATGTTAATAGAATTGTTAAAGACAAAGATTGGAAATTTATCAAAAGAAACAATTCAATTGATTAGAAGCTGCAATCGAAAAGAGTTAGAACAATTAACAAAGCAATTTGTCATGATAAACAGTCAGGAAGATATATTAGAAATATTGAAAAACTGTTTAAACTGATTTTTAGGTTATCAAAGATTAGGAGAGAAAGTGGTTATGTGTACATCATTGGATTTATTTGCGAAAAGGAATAGAAAAGCTGGATTTAATGAAGGAAAGAGTGTTGGAAAAAAGACAATGTTAATAGAGTTGTTAAAGACAAAGATTGGGAATTTATCAAAAGAAACAATTCAATTAATTAGAAGCTGCAATCGAAAAGAGTTAGAACAATTAACGAAGCAGTTTGTTATGATAAACAGCCAGGAAGATATTTTAAAAATATTACATAATTAATGAAAAAAGTTAACATCATTTGAATTTTGATGTTAACTTTTTTTCTTTAAAATAAACCATTTTCACGATATTGTTTCATTTTAGATTCAATTGCTCCCAATGATGGTTCATTGAATAACAATTCATAGTCTTCTTTAATATTGTTAATTTCTTTTTGAATTTGTGGAATGTTAGTGATATCTCCATCTTGAGTACGTAGATAATAACTTTTTAAAGTTCCTAATGCTGCAACAACGAAATCAACTGCGAAATCATCAGAAGTTTCAGTTTCTAAGAAATTATTAATTTCATGATCAATAAAAATTTGTAATGAGTTCATAGCATCACTTCCTGTTGTATCAAACAATTGAAGAGGTTCATTCAATTGAGGAAGTGAAATTGTATTTTGTGGAGCATAGAATGCTTCTGAATCAGAAAAATCATAAAGATCATTTAATAATTCATGAGCATTTTCAATTTCTTCTTCATTAATTCCTTCTGTTAATATTTTAAAAACCAAATCAATACAATCAGGAATCTTTGTCAATATTTCACAATCTTCATTATTTCCAAATGCGACTAAAACTTTTTCTAAACGACATAGTGTGAAAAGATTCCATAAAGACATTTGAACGTAATTCAAATTTTCACTCTTTTCTTCTACTTCTTGTAACATACGTAAATGAAGTAAATCTTCATCTTCTAATTGTCCAATGAAATCAGAAACTTCATCCATTTCTTTATCACTCGCATTGATATCATCAATAGACATAGTTAAACTATCAGCTCTTGATAAATAATGCATAGCTCTTTCATTATCACCTTTTTCTAAGTATGCTTTTCCTAATTGATAATAAGCTTTAAACATGTGATTAAAGTCTTTGGCTTCTGCTGTTTTTACATTTTCTATAAGATTTTCAATACTTTGAGTTTTATTTTTAAATAATGAACTAAACATATGTTTTTCCTCCTAAGTTATTTAGTGTTATTTTATCATAACAAAATAGAAAATTATAGAAAGATATGATTATTTTTGTGATAAATTTATTTTAAGCTTTGAATTCCTTTTTCAAGAATTTCAATTTGTAATAAAGTTTGTTCTGGTGTAACGAGTGGTGGTTTATGATTGATAATAGTTTCATATAAAGTATCATAATAACGGCCATAATCACCATTAACAGAAACGACTTTTTCTTCATGATAATGACCATCATTATAATATGTTAATGTTCCATATTCACTTGGTAAATCAACTCCAAAATCATCATGAGTAGGCATATAGAATAACTTCAAATGTTCTTCCTGCTTATCTTTCTTGGCTTTGACAAACATTCCTTTTTTACCATAAACCACAAAACTAGGTCTTTCCTTGATTCTAAAATAACTTGATTTGACAGAGACTTTTAATGTTCCATAATATAAGTCTAAATCAAAGTAATCATTCATTCTACCAGTACCTAGAAGTTGTCTCACATCATAATGAATATCATCAGGCTTACCAAAGTAAGAAATGACTTGATCAAGGGTATGACAACCATGACCATAGAGATAAGAATTGATGGTACTGAACTCATGAACAGATTCAGGAACTTCAGGACGATAGTAATCAAAATGCATTTCAAGTTCTAATAAGTCACCAAGTTTACCAGATTCAATGACTTTTTGAACAGTTAAGAAATCACTATCAAATCTTCTGTTTTGATAACATTCAACAATCAAACCTTTTTCCTTAGCTAAATCAAAAATTTCTTTGGCTTGTTCATACGTATTAGCAAAAGGTTTTTCAACAACACAATGCTTCCCAGCATTTAAGACTTTTTTAGCATAATCATAGTGGAAAGATGAAGGTGTAGAAATGACAATAACTTGAATGTCTTCATCATTTAATAAATCATCTAAATTTTCGCTGTAAATGACTCCAGGAACTTCATTCCAAATATCTTGAGAATGATCTAAAGTATATATTTTTTTGATTTTTATTTTTTCAGGTCTTTGTAAAATAAAAGGTATATGATATCTATTGGCACTTTTTCCATTGCCTATAAATCCAATTGTTAATTTATTCTTTATCATTATCAAACACTATCCCTTCTTGTAATCTTGCTTCTTGCATAATTTCACTGACAATCAAACTGATTTCTAACATAGATTTCACTTTCTTTTCATCTTGAGTTTCAACCATTTGAATAAAATTTTGAAATTCATAAAATAAACGATGTTTTCCTTCATTACTATTCACTGTTCTGATTTCATTTTGATTATTTATATATTCATAAGTTGTGAGTTGATTAATAGGTTTATCCATCCTAATAAGACCTTGATCACCTTGTAATGTTAACATAACTGGAGCTTTACAATCTTTGGCCCCAATGCAGACGGCTTTAAAGAGACCATAATCTAAAGTTAAAATTCCACTTGTATCAATATGATTTTCAATATTAGCAAGATATTGAACTTTTTGTGGTTTACCAAATAATCCCACAATACCATGGATATTATAAACATTGAGATCCATTAAAGCTCCACCAGCTTTATGGTAATCAAAAGCAGGAAGGATATTTCCTTCTTTAAAAGCATCATAGCGTGATGAGTATTGACTGTAATTAAAACTGATAATTTTGGGTTGTCCAATTTTTTGAATATCTTCTTTCAATCTTAGAAAAGCAGGGAGATAATGGATATTCATAGCCTCCATAATCAATCGTTTGTTTTCATCAGCAAGTCTTATCAAATCTTTTAATTCTTTAAGATTTGCTGTTATGGGTTTTTCAATAATAACATGTTTGCCTTGTTCTAAGGCTTTTTTAGCAAATATATAATGAAGATGATTTGGTAAAGCAACATAAATAGTATCAATATCTTTATTTAATAAAGCTTCATAATCAAGTTCATAACCATTTAAATGATATTGTTGAACAAGTTGTTTGGTTTCTTCTTCAGTTTGCTTTGTACCTAAAATATAGATCGATTCAATATTCATTTCATGAATAGTTGTGAGTAAATCTCTTACAATCATTCCTGTTCCTAAAATTCCTAATTTCATAAGTTTTCCTCCTTCAATAAAGTCATTAATGTATCAACAATTAATTGATGATCTTCATTGTGTTTGAGTCCTGAAACACAAATAGTTCCAACAATTTCTCCTTTTTCATTAATAGGGAAACCACCCCCACCTAAAGTATATAAATCATTATCTTTCATCCAAGGATAATCATCTTGATGAAAGAATGTATAGTAAGAAGAGTGTCCACTTTCTAAAACAGTTCTTTCTTTTCTTTTTAACCACATATCTTCATTTTTACCATCCATTAAATATTGGAAAACTAATAAATCTTTATAGACAATACGGACACCAACACTTTTGAGTTGATGCAATTGAATATAATTGACAATAGTTAAACCAAATTTTAATGCAAAAGCATGGCTAAAAGTTTTAAAAACACATTCTTTTTCTTGTTGTAAAATATCTGTATCATTCATTTTTCTTTCCTCCTGACAGGACTTATTTTACATATAAAAAAGAGGAAAAAAAGGCTTTTGGCTGATTCTGTAATAAAGGTACAAAGGTTATCAAATAATTTATATAAATATTGAACTTTTGGTTCAAATTATACAAAAAAAGACGTAACTATAAGCTACGACTTGTTTCTCTTTGATTTGGCATCAATAATCATTTTATGTTGATGATGGTGAGCATAATCTTCTTTATATATAAGTGAATAAAGAATTGTTAAAATAAATTGAAAAGAAATTTGAGAATAAAAGGTTCCAATTTTAAAATCATCTTCTTTATCAGGAATAAGGATTGTTGATTGACAAAATGGAATCAAGGGATTTTGATCATTGGCACTTATCATAAGAATAGGGACATGATTCTTATTTAAGATTTGCACACATGTTTTAAATTGTTCATTAATTCCATTGTAAGATATAAATAAGGCACAATCTTGATGTGTCATATTATATGTCATAGCTATTTCCTCATAGTTCTCTGTTGCTAAAATAGGATATATATTAATTTTAATTAATTTGTTGATAAAATTCATTGCTGTAATGCGTGTATCTCCAATTGCAAAAATAAAGATTCTTTGACTTTTCATCATAATATGACTCATCTTTTCATAATCCTGAATACGAATTTGACTTTGGATAAGTTGAATCGTTTCTTTATATAAAGAAGACAAATCGTTGATGATTTCACCAGTTGATTCTTCTTGATAAAAAGGGGTACTAAAATCAACACTTTGATTTACAAATTTCAAAGATTCTAATTCAATTGCAAGAGCTAATTTAAAATCTTTAAAACCAGAATAACCAATTTTTTTACAAATACGAATAATTGCAGCATTGGATGAATGGGTTGTTAAAGCAAGTTGCTGAATTGTCATTTCTGGGATACAGTGAATATTTTCAATGAGATATGTGATAATGCTCTGTTCAGTTGGTGTGAAATTTTCTTTATAATGAAGTTTTTCTAAAATTGTCATTTTATTCTCCTTGAACTGGGTGTAACCAATTTTCTTTTTTTATTCCATAAAAGATTCCAGTAAAATCTGCTAAGAACCAGCCAATCGGAATAGCCCACCAAATTGCGCATGGACCAAGTGTTGGAGCAAATAGATAAGCCAAAGCCACTCTGGTTCCTAGAGAAATAACAGTTAATACAACAGAAATACCAGGTTTTCCAACTCCACGATAATAACCATAAAGCAGGAATAAACAACCAATTCCTAAATAACACATTCCTTCGATTTGTAAATATTGAATACCCTGAGCAATAATTTCAATTTCACTAGGATGAATAAAAATCAACATCAATTCTTTAGCAAAGAAAACAACGCCAAAAGAAATCATTAAACAAAAAATTGTAGAAATACAAATTGCTGATTTTAATCCCTTTTGTATTCTCTCTTCTTCGTTGGCTCCTTTGTTTTGAGCAATAAAAGTAGAAAAAGCATTTCCAAAATCCTGAACAGGCATATAAGCAAAAGAATCAATCTTCACAGAAGCTGCAAAAGCAGACATAGTCAAGACTCCAAAACTATTGACTAAACCTTGTATCATTAAAATACCAAAGTTCATAACAGATTGTTGTATACATGTTAATAGTGAATAATCTCTAATCTTTTGAAAGACTTCAATATCATAATGACAATGTTGACGCGTTGGGAGTAAATCTTTTTGAGTGAAAAAGACATAAATCATAATCCCAAAGCCACTTAATGCCTGAGCAATAATCGTTGCTAGAGCTGCACCACTTACACCTAATTTTAAACTCACAATAAAAAAGACATCTAAAACAATATTAACTATAGTTGCAATAGCTAAAAAGATTAACGGAACTCTTGAGTTCCCTAAGGCTCTTAATACACAAGAAAAGTAATTATAAAGAAAAGTAAAAAAGAATCCCCAAAAGATAATCCATAAATAATCATAAGTCTGTTGATAAATATCACTAGGAATATTTAAAAAAGACAAAATAGGATGAATGCATAATAAACATAAAATCTCAATCACAATGGATAAAACTGCAATACCTATAAAAGAAAGACAAAAAGATGTTTTCATCTTATCAATCTGTTTTGCCCCAAATAACATAGAAAATAAAATACCACTACCCATACATAACCCTAAAATAATAGAAGTTAAAAAAGTCATAATGGTAAAAGAAGAACCAACTGCTGCTAAAGCATTTGATCCAATATATTGTCCAACAATAAAAGTATCTGCAATATTATAAAATTGTTGTAATAAATTACCTAAAATCATAGGTAAAGAAAATAGTAATAAGGACTTTGTAATAGGCCCTTTGGTTAATTGATGATCCATAATTTCCCTCCCATAAAGATATGATAGATGAAAAATAAAGAAAGTCAATGGGTGAAATGAAAATGAAATATTTTTCTTTCATAAAATTAACTTTGGAATATATTAATAATAAGGTATAATAAAGGAAATGAAAAGGAGGATATTATGGACTTTTTATCAAATATTAATTTAAAGAAAAATACATTAACAAAGAATGAATTAAAAGCCTGTGAATTAATCTTGAAAGATTTAAATAAAGTACAAATGTATTCATTAACAGAAATGTCAGAAAAGATTAAAATTACGAAAACAACCATTTTAAGATTTACTCAAAAGATGGGGTATAGTGGTTATACAGAATTTAGATATGACTGTGTTAAATATGTCAATAGTTTAAGTAATGCAGAAAGAGTCATTGAAGATGAGAATGCAAAGATTATCAATGTTGAAAAAATCTATATGGATACAATCAAATTATTGCATTATACTTTGAAAGATGAGGATTTAAAATCTTTAGCGACTTTTATTCAAAGTGCTAGAAAAGTCAGATGTGTTGGAGAAATCAATTCAGAAGTGACTTGTTTACAATTGAAATACGCTTTAGCTATGTATGGAATAGATGTGGATGTTTTACCAGGTACAGCTAATGTTAAAGCCATTGACTTAATTACGAATGAGCAAGATTTATTAATTGTTATATCAGCAAGTGCTGATAGTCATATTGTAAAAACAGCTTTTGATTTAAAAGAGAATACAGGGTGTCAAATTGCATTAGTGACTATGAATCCTTCAACATCTTTAGAAAAAGAATCAGATATCTTTTTATTGTTGCCAAGTGTTGCACCACTTAAAAATAAATCATTATTAGATAGTGTTCCAATTTATTCTATCTTTGTAGAAATCTTATTACATTATTTAAATATAGAAGGTCAGTAAGATGAATTTTTTACGAAAAAAGATTCCTGAATATATTCAATTATCACTCGAACAATTAGAAGAAAAACCACAAGATTGGTTATCTTTATATGCGAATGCATATCAAGTTTTAAACTATCAAAATCAAAAGATGATTGTGAGATTAGGAAAAATAGGGAACGACTATCTTTCTACAATGAATATTCCCCAAATTATAAAAGCTGGGGAACGTTGGCGTAACTATACATCAATGTTATGGTCAATTGATTGGCAAAATATAGATATTCAAACGATAAGTGAGTATTTCTTCAAAAAGGATGAATATGAAAGTTTATTAATTATGGGATGTTTTCATCCAAGTGGTTATTTTAGAGAGAAGTGTTTAAACATACTGGTCGATTATCCAAATACACTTGCCCTTATCATGATAAGAATGAATGATTGGGTTGAAGAAGTTCGTGATAAAGCTTATGCTTTGTCATGTTGGCGTATATCTAAATCTTCATTAGATGAGTTGATTGATGCCTCTTATGTTTTGATAAAATTAAAAAAGTCTAAAAGACGTCACCAAGCACAATTAGATGATATTGAAAAGCTTTATATTAAGCGATTATCAAATTTACTTATTGAATTGAATATTCATAACTTCATGCAAAAAGATGAATGTATACGTAAAACTTTTTATCAAATTATTTTAGAATATGGGTTATTATCTTATCAACAGATTGAAGAATTATTAAATATAGAGAAAAATTCTTTTTGTCTACTATTAATTACAAAAAGTTTTTTACAAAGTGATGAAATGAATCAAGATAAGTTATTTACTTATTTGCATCATTCAAATTTTTATGTCAGAAAAGAAGCTATGTTATGTTATTATGAAAGAAATCAAAGAATATGGAAGGGTATAGAAAATGATTTGTTAGATAAAAGTCATACAATTCGTGAATATGTACGCCTCTTATTAAAAAAACATACGCAAATCAATATTTTAGAGTATTATCATGATCATTTACCTGATTCAATAGCTATTTTAGGGATAGGCGAAGTTGGAACAAGTCAAGACATTGATATTTTATTGCCTTATTTGGAAAGTGAACAGGAAAGAATTGTAAAAGTAACAATTCAAGCCTTGAGTCGTTTAATGAAAGAGAAGGGTCAAGATATTTATTGGCGTTTTCTATTAGATGAACGAAAGACTTTGTCTAAAGCTGCTTTTCAATCTATTAAGAAAAATAAAGTTCATTATACTGCGCAAGTGGTTTATGAAACTTATCAAAAAGTATCAATTGAACATCATTCAAGATATTTGCTGATGATCTTATTGGAGGAAGATTCTTGGGAAAGATTACCTTATTTATTAGAACTTTATCATTATCCTTATGAAAAAATGCGTCAACTTATTCATTTAAGAGTTAATCAGCGTAATTCTTATAAAAAAGTATCAAAGCAGTTAAAAGAAAAAATCATGAATAGTTTGATGAATCAAAAGAATAATATTCCTCACAATGTTCAGAAATCGATTTTATTTGATTTAAAATTTGTTTGTAAAGAATAAGGAGAGATTATGGAATATTGGGATTTATATGATGAACATTTTCAAAAAATAGGTAGAACACATTTAAGAGGAGAAAAAATACCCAAAGGGACATATCATTTGGTTGTTCATGTTTGTATTTTTAATCAAAAAGGTGAAATGTTGATTCAACAACGTCAATATTTTAAAGAAGGATGGCCTAATTTATGGGATGTGACTATGGGTGGGAGTGCCTTAAAAGGAGAAACGAGTCAACAAGCAGCCATGCGAGAAGTGAAGGAAGAACTTGGATTGGATATTGATTTAACAAATTGTCGTCCAAGTTTAACCAATCATTTTGAGCAAGGTTTTGATGATATCTATTTAATTCATCAGGAAGTTGATTTATCAAAATTACATCTACAATATGAAGAAGTTCAAGATGTCAAATGGGCATCACAACAAGAAATATTAAAGTTAATGAAGGAAGGTCAATTTATTCCTTATTATGAAAGTCTTATCAATTTATTTTTTGAGATGCGACATTCAGTAGGAATGATCAGGGAGAGTATATGAGCGAAAAAAGACAATCAATTAACATGGAGGAATTTGCACAAAAGTTTGCCAATGTTTACTATGTTAAATTATTATTTGAAACAGAAGTAGAGATTCCTTATGAAGAACTCTATAAAAAATTACAAGATGCCTTTGGTGAAGTAGATAAAGTCGCAACGAGTGACTTATCAAGTTTTGCATTAAAAGCACACACTGTTGATTATCAAGATGTGAGTGGAATACCTAGTCAATTGATGATTGCTGAAATGATTCCTTTTGATCAATCCACAATTCCTGATATGGTTCTTCATCAATGCTGGACAAGTGAAAATCCACAAGGTTTATTAAACAAATGTTGTTATGAGATTATGGTAAGTGATTTTTTGGCAAGTGGACTAGAACGCATGGAACGTTGTCAAATCATTGCTAAATATATTGATGTTTTATTAGATGTTTTTCCAACATGTATTGCATTATATTGGCCACATTCACAAAAGTTGATGCCAGTTGAAGCTTATAAGAAGAGCCAATGGTATAATCCTGTTTTTCACTTTTTGGATGGTGGATTAAATGTGCGTTTCTTTAATGTTCAAGATAGTGAAGATATGGTTGTTGATACAACAGGATTGTTTCCTTTAGGTATACCAGATTTACAAGTTCATTTTCACGGGATAGATCATAATTTTATGATTCAGTATATTTATAATTTTGTATCTTATCTTTTTATGAATGGTGATATTATCAAAGATGGGGAAACAATGGATGGACGAAATGAACATGAACGTTGGGTTTGTCAACATGAAGATTGTTTAATTGGGCCTAGCCGTGTTGTTTTAGATGTCTGTCCTAACGAATTTGCAGCTGGAAAGAGAAAATGAGAAAGATAATTGAATCTTTCTTTTTTTTATTCCATTTTGGAATACAAGGATGCGAAAGTTGAATTGTTTGATGATAAATGAATGTGATAATATGTCGAAGAAGAAAGAAGGAGAGAGTACATATGTCAAAGAAGAAAGTGAATGATTTACGTTCAGCTCTAGAATTATTGCAATCTATTGATGGACAATTGGTTGAAACCAATAAAGAAGTTGATCCAATGGGAGAACTTTCAGGTGTTTATCGTCATGTTGGAGCAGGGGGAACAGTAATGCGTCCAACGAAAGAAGGACCAGCGATGATTTTTAATAATATTAAAGGTCATCCTGATGCAAGAGTAGCGATAGGATTACTTGCAAGTCGTAAAAGAGTTGGATATTTATTAAATTGTGAACCAGAAAAATTAGGCTTTTTATTAAAAGATTCAGTCAATAATCCAATCAAACCAGTTGTGATTGAAAATGAAAAAGCAAAATGTCAGGAAGTGAAGTATTTTGCTGATGACCCAGATTTTGATATTAGAAAATTAGTTCCGGCCCCAACCAATACATTAGAAGATGCAGGACCTTATATTACTTTAGGAATGTGTTATGCGTCTAATCCTGAAACAGGAGAATCAGATGTAACCATCCATCGTATGTGTTTCCAATCTAAAGATGAGATTTCAATATTCTTACAACCTGGAGCACGTCATATCGGATACTTTAGAGAACTAGCAGAAGCCAAAGGAGAAGCGTTACCAATCTCAATTAGTATTGGAGTTGATCCAGCTATTGAAATTGCTTCATGTTTTGAAGCACCAACAACACCTTTAGGTTATGATGAATTACAAATTGCTGGAGCAATTAGAAATGAACCAGTTGAACTTGTTCAATGTTTAACAATTCAAGAAAGAGCAATTGCAAATGCTGAATATGTCATTGAAGGAGAAATCTTACCAGGAAAACGTATTCGTGAAGATATTAATTCCAATACAGGAAAAGCTATGCCAGAATTTCCTGGTTATTGTGGACCAGCTAATCCAGAATTACCAATTATTAAGGTCAAAGCTGTCACAACAAGAAAAAATCCAATCATGCAAACATGTATTGGCCCAAGTGAAGAACATGTATCTATGGCGGGTATTCCAACTGAAGCGAGTATTTTAACAATGGTAGAAAAAGCAATGCCTGGGAAATTACAAAATGTATATTGTGCATCAAGTGGTGGGGGAAAATATGTAGCCATTATGCAATTTAAAAAATCAGTACCATCAGATGAGGGTCGTCAAAGACAAGCCGCATTATTAGCTTTTAGTGCATTTGCAGAATTAAAACATGTTTTCTTAGTCGATGAAGATGTTGATCCATTTGATATTAAAGATGTCATGTGGGCAATGACAACACGTTTCCAAGCAGATTTAGATTTAATAACAATCCCTGGTGTACAATGTCATCCATTAGATCCATCAAATCAGCCAGAATATTCTTCACATATAAGAGCACGTGGTGTTGCTTGCAAAGCTATTTTTGATTGTACTGTACCATTTGATCAAAAAGCGCGTTTTGAAAGAGCAAAATTTATGGATGTTGATCCAAAACATTGGTTACCAGATATGTTTGAATAAGAAAGAGGGGAAAAAGATATGCCTACTGGAGTTATTATTAATGCTGCTTCTGTATTATTTGGAGGTATTGCAGGAGCGTTAGTTGGACACAAATTATCTCCAAAATTTAAAGCTGAGATTTCATTAATCTTTGGTGTTTGTTCAATGGGAATGGGGATTAGTACAATTGGTTTAATGAAAAATATGCCAGCTGTTATTTTTGCGATTATTATTGGAACTGCAATTGGTTTATGGTTACATCTAGGTGATCTGATTAATCAAGGAGCAACCCTCATGCAAAAACCTATAGCTAAAATCTTTAAAAATAGTTCAGATATGAGTGAGGAAGAATTTTTAAATCAATTGGTTACAATTATTGTTTTATTCTGTGCCAGTGGAACAGGTATTTATGGTTCTTTAACTGCTGGAATGACTGGTGATAATTCTATTCTTATATCTAAATCTATTTTAGATTTCTTTACAGCTGCTATATTTGCATGTAATTTAGGATATGTTGTTTCGATTATTTCAATTCCACAATTCTTGATTTTCTTTGTCTTATTCTTATGTGCAGGAATTATCTTTCCACTAACAACACCAGATATGATTATGGATTTTAAAGCATGTGGAGGATTCTTGATGTTAGCGACTGGATTTAGAATGATTAAACTAAAAAACTTTCCAATTGCTGATATGATTCCTGCCATGGTCATCGTGATGCCATTAAGCTATATCTGGGTGACATATATTATGGCATTGGTATAATATGAAAAAGATTGTTGTAGGAATCAGTGGTGCAAGTGGTATGCCACTTGCTATTCACTTGTTAAAAGAACTAAAAGCTAATCCAAATGTTGAGACACATTTAGTTTTGACAAAAGGTGCTGAAATAACAATTCTTCAAGAAACAAAAATATCTATTGAAGATGTTTATTCATTAGCAGATGTTGTTTATGATAATCATAATATTGGTGCAAGCATTGCCAGTGGAACATTTCGGGTTGATGGGATGATTGTCATTCCTTGTTCTATGAAAACTGTTGCAGGAATTGCTCATGGATATTCAGATAATCTTTTATTACGCGCTTGTGATGTCATGATAAAGGAACAACGTAAACTTATTTTAGTTACAAGAGAATCACCATTATCATCAATTCATTTGGATAATTTGGCATATTTATCAAAAATTCATACTGTGATGATCATGCCTCCTATGTTAACATATTACAATTTACCAGAGAGTATTGAAGATATGGAAAGACATTTAATAGGAAAAGTTTTATCGCAATTTGATATTGAAATCAATAATTTTAAACGTTGGAAATAAAAAGCAGTCCTAGTGACTGCTTTGATACTTGATAGGTTGAATTGTATGAATAAATTCTTCAATGATTTGTTTATGATTTGAATCTAATGCATAGTAAAGATAAACATCACCATGAATATCTTCGCTAAAAGGTAAGACTTGGATTTGATTTAAATGGAAGATATGTAATGATTTTTTCATAACCAATGCGATGCCTTCGTTTTCACCAGCAGCACTTAAGATAGTTTCTAAGCGTCCATGTCGCTTGATATGGGGATTAAAATTGGCTTGATGACACGCATCAACAGCTAAATTAGAAATAGTCGTATATTTTGGAGGCAATAACAATTGTTCATCTTTTAATTGTTTGATTGATAAATGATGCATATGAGCTAAAGGATGATTTTTAGAAATCACGGCTACTAAATTATCTTCATATAAAAGCATTTTTCGGAATGTTTGCAATTCTTCATAATCGCCTCGTAAGATATAAATATCATAATCATGATAATCTAATTTATGGTGTAAATCACGTTCTTCAATTTCATCAATAATTAAATGAACATGGGGATGATTTTTAGAAAATTCATTAAGACGATGAGCAAGATCATATTGTGAAAAGATTGGTAACATTGCAATCTTAATTGTATTACGTTTATCTTCTTTTATTGTTTCAAGATGTTCTAACATCTTTTCATAGTCTTTTAAAAGAATTTTTGTATCTTTTAAAAGTTGTTGACCTTCATTGGTTAACGTAATTTGACGATGACTACGATCAAAAAGAAAAACACCTAGTTCTTGTTCAAGTTTAGCAATCTGTTTAGACAAGGCAGATTGAGTAATATTCATTTCCATTGCAGCAAGTGAAAATGTTTTATGTTCGCTAATTGCATAGAAGTATTGTAATTGTTCAATTGTCATATCATTCACCTATTCCTTTTAGGAATAGTATAGCATAATAAGAAAGGAAAACATAGATGAGAAAAATAAATATCAAAAGAACAATGGAATGGGTGGGTAAAGATTTAGCTATCCATGTTTATAATGAAAATGGTCATATTGGTAGTATTGTGACTGGACAGCCTTATATAAGGGCTCATGAAATACATGTTACTTTCAATACTTGGAATCAACTTGGACATAAAGATGACATTATAGCAAATCTTTATGTGAAAGAAGCTGTCTTGAAATATCGTTGTGTTGTAAGTTGTGTTTGTGGGATTCATCTTGATGATATTACAAATGAAGAAATGCAAGCCATTATTGAATGGGTAAAAGAGGATATTTTAAAACTTTAAAAATGATATAAACACAGAAGATCTATTTAATTCTTCTGTGTTTATTATTTTTCATTGATATCAAAATTTAATAAGCTTTGACACATCGTTTCATAGATATCTTGACAATGTAAACAAGTCTCTTTTAAATTGCTTAAATAGAAATCTTTATACTTATCTAAAATAATAAAAGGCATTATATTGTTTTTGAGACATTCTTTAAACATAATCATTCTTCCAACTCGACCATTACCATCAGCGAAAGGATGAATCTTTTCAAATTCTATATGAAAATCTAAAATATTATCAAAAGAAATATGAGAATTATTATTGTAATTTTGAATGAGTTCATTGATTTCTTTTTCTACATTTTCTGGGGCGGTTGTATGAATAGTGTTGATAAAACCAATCGTATTAGGAATGATTTTAAATCCACCTATATTATATCTTGGACTTGCTTCGTCACTAGTATTTCTTTTTAATATTGTATTCATTTCTATAATCATTGGTATGGAAATGGGATCATCTATATGTTTAAGCATATAATCAAATAACTTAAAATGATTCATGGATTCTATTAAATCATCCATTTGAATGGCTTCGTCTGCTTTTGTGATGAATGAATTTGTTTCAAAAATCATTTCTGTTTGTTCCTCAGTTAATCGACTTCCTTCAATTTTATTTGAATGATATGAAAATGATACTTGAGTCCAATGATAAATATTACCTTTAAAATGTGTTTTCATTTGTTCTATAAGTTCTTTTTTTATAAGTTGTATATCCATAAGACGTTCCTTTCATATTTTTAAGTTGTGATTGTTTATTTCTTATAGTATAGCATTTTTGAAAAAAGAAAGAAAAATATTTAATATGTAAAGTGAGTGTTGAGAAGAACTTTATATTATCATTTATTATGATCATATGGTTGTATTTTTTATAAAACCTTAGAAAAAGCATGTGTATAAAACATAGAAATGTTATAATTTAACAGTAAAGAACAATAGATAATATAAGGGAGAAATATAATGAAAGATAATGAGACTAAAAAAGAACGTCATTATTATATGCCTGGACCAGGCAAACCACCTATTTATATTCAGGCTATTCTTTATAAGAAAAAAATGACACCGCTTGATTTTTTCTATTTGACAGATGAGTTAGATTGGAGTCAGGAAGATGAAAATGCGATTATAGAACCATTAATAAAAACGCTTGCTAAATGGGGTGATACACTCATTTTTGCATTTGATGAAATGATGGCTGAATTATTATATACATTAGATACAAGAAAAATAGCACAAAGTATTTATAAGGGTGAAAACTTTTCGGCTGATGAATTTTTATATATACGCTGTGTTGCTTTGATTAATTCTAAACCTTTCTACAATGCAATTATAGCAGGAAGAAAAAAAATAAAAACAGATTTAGAATTTGAAGCTCTATTATCGATTCCTGCGCTTGCATGGGCAAGATGCCATCATAAACAACCCAATGAATATCCTTATCTCACAAAATATTGTTATGAAACCATGAGCAATAAAGAAGGTTGGAAAGAAGTGAGTGAAGATGATATTGACACTTATTTATCAAGTTTAACAGATCAACCATTGGATATAGAAGTTGCTAAATGTTCATGTGGTCATCACGAATTTCAAGTCAAAATTGATCAACAAAATCAAGTTATTCAATTGATATGTATACATTGTGGAGATGTTATTGAATTGTTTGATCATCAAAAACCAGAAGAATTAAAGTTGAGAATAAAGAAATGTTCCAATTGTAAACAGGATATATTTAAGATTCATATAGGAACTTATATGGTGAATGAACATCAAAAGAAATACTATATTGGTGGCCTATGTCAAAAATGTGATTATATCAATCTATTAATGGAAGGTATCATTCGTATATAATAAAATGAAAGAGGGAGAAAAATATGGGAATTTTTAAAAGAGAATTAACACAAGAAGAAAAGGATTTTGATGCTAAATTTGACAAACAAGTCAAAGACATATTCGTTCTTACTGAAGACGATATGGGAGCTGGTAAAAGTGGAAAAGAAAAATTATGGACAGTAAGTATACGCACTCTTGCCTATATAGATTTAATGACTCAAGAATTGGTAGAAAGAAAAAGTATATTACAATGGCTTATAACGGAAAGAGAATGTCGTACGTCTAAAAAGAAATTGGGATTATCAAAGGAAACAATTTATCAATTAAAAGTGAGAGAATCATTGCCATATATCAATCCATACAATCAAAAAGAAATGGAAAAAGGAAAATGGTTGAAAGTTGAAGAAGTTGTAAAAAGAAATTGTCATGAACCACGTCTTGATGAAATATTAAAAGAATATCAAAAAGATGTTGTGATTCATCCTGATGGATGTGGTAAATTAAAGTTAGATAAATCTTTAGGATTATTTAGTGGATCAGGAATCTTCGATCAACAAGAATGTTTAATTCATTTAGATAAAGATGAAGAGAGTGAAACAGCAAATAATGCTTTACATTCATTAAAAGTTTTATTAGATGATTCTTGTCAATGGGATCTTAAAGCCAAACAATATGCTGCTCAGTCTTTAACAGATCTAGCTAATGATTGGGCGGATGAAGAAGGCGATGATGAAATAAGTGAAGAAGATTTTATAAAACGTATATCAATTAGTGAAGTCTGTGTTTCTTTAGATGGAGATTTTGAATTGTTTTATGATGATGGTGATTTGTTTTATGGACATGTGATTATTGTCAGTGGAAATATTGAGAGTGGTTTTGAAGATGCTGATATAGCAGGATAGGAGTTTCTATGAATGAAGAATTTATAAATTTAACAACTGAGAATCTCACAAGTGAACATCTGTGTTGCATTATTCGAACAAGAAAACTTCATCCTGGTGTAGAAGCAAAAAGAGAATGGTTATTAAAACGTCTTGAAGAAGGGCATCTTTTTAGAAAGCTAAATAAAAAAGCAGTTGTATTTATTGAATATGCACCATTAGAAAACGCATGGGTTCCTATTATTGGAGAAAATTATCTTTATATTTATTGTTTATGGGTAACAGGAGAAGAAAAAGGGAAAGGCTATGCCAAAGAACTAATGGAATATTGTTTGGCTGATGCGAAATCAAAAGGAAAGTCTGGAGTTTGTATGTTAGGATCTCAAAGACAAAAAGCATGGTTATCAGATCAATCTTTTGCTAAAAAATATGGTTTTGAAGTTGTTGAAACAACAGAAAGTGGATATGAATTATTAGCTCTTTCTTTTGATGGAACAATTCCTCATTTTAGTCAAAGTGCCAAAAAAGAAAAAATTGAAAATCAGGAATTAACGATTTATTATGATGATCAATGTCCTTTTATTCATCAATATATTAATATGATAAAGGAGTATTGTCGTAGTCAAAATCAACCAGTTTCTTTTATTTATGTTGATACATTAGAAAAAGCCAAAGAATTGCCTTGTCCTTTTAACAATTGGGCAGTCTTTTATAAAGGACAATTTGAAACAGTCAATTTACTTAATTTAGATTCTATAAAACGAATTTTAAAAAAATAATGTTTATGAAAGAAAGTGAAGAATGTGAAAATAAAAGTAAATCGACAAAGTGTCTGTATGGCTGATGATATGACTGATCATATAAAGGTTTATCAGTTAAAAGATAATGCAACTTATAAAACGTTATTTCATATTCTAAAAAAAGATAAATATTTTCCAAATGTTTCTACTCACAATAGTGTTTGGGTATTAACAAATCATCATTATCATTGTATATTTTCATATTTTAGAAAAACAAATCATTTGTCAATGGGAATAGTTGAACATAAATTAAAGAATATCTGCCAAGATTCTTATGGTGTGTATTTGCAATACTATTCAAGTCCAAAAGAATGGAAAAGAAAATAGAAAGTATGTATGAAGGTGATACATATTCATTGTGGCGTGATGGTTGGTTAGATGAAATAAAGTATTGTGAATATGTGATGACATTATAGAAAGAGTGAGAAAAATGTGTGAAGAATGTTATGTTGATGAAAAAAGAATAACACCCTTGCGTAATCCTTTGGATTGTTTAAAAAATCATACACAATATATTTGTGGAACTTGTGGTCGTTGTATTTGTATTGAGCGTGATCCAAAGAGAGGGTTACAAAGGTGGAATTTTCCTTTTCAATCATTATCAATAGCAAAGCTTTATTTACGCACTGCTGATTATATCATGAAAAAAGCTTGTGATATTTATGAAATCAAAAACAACAAAGGAAGAATTTCTTATAAGATATTTGCCGATAAGCATGATTTACAAATATATTTAGATAAAAATAAAGATAAGACTTGCTTGCAAAAGGAAGCTACTCATAAAACAGTATCAACCAACAAACTGAAATAGGGTAGCTGCCATATAGGGTGCTAGAAAAACGGACATATACCATCTAATAATGATGATATATGTCCGTTTTATCTCTTCTAAAAACTACTATAAATTAATTGTAGCTTGCTCTGCCCTTTGTTGATTTATTATTCTCTCCGCTTCTTTAATTCCTGCACTCATTAATTTGTGATAAGCTACTTTTTTTTCCACTTTTTTATCAAACATTATGCCACCATTATCAAAAGCATAACGTACTTTTCTATCAGTTGCAGGCAATTTAAATTTTATTTTGAACACCGCAACAATGTCTTTAAAAGAAAAGTATTCGATATTTTTCTCTTTAGTATATATATACATAACAACAAGCATTTGTTCATTAAATTTGCTAATTTTCAGGACATCACAGTAGTTGTCCAAATTTAGCTCATCAAGCGAAAACGCTAAAAGCGGTGATTCAGGCACTCCTTCATGTTTTGCACGTGTTACTTTCTTTTTTGAATCTGTGGTTGGAGCAATATACGACTCACACCATTTAATACCCTCATCTAAAATACTATATGCTTTCAAATTGTCTTTTTTATCTGCGCATTCGCGCAAATACCCCTTTTTAATATTTTGAGTAAGCATTTGTGAAATATTTCTCGGTTTAGCTTTGCGTGCCTCTATTAGTTTATTTTCTACGTCTTTTGAAGTGAACACCCCATTTTTTTCAATACACTCAATATAGTAGCCAACACCCATAACGAGTTCTACATCTGTTGAAAACTTTTTATCATTTAGAAACGAAGCGATAGAAGAATAAACACTTGAACTTTTCTCTGGTAAGAGTGTGCTTTCCGGTTCTAACGGAAAAGCATTGATTTCAGAATTTTCATCTACTAATGAAGGGGTGGATACAACAGGTGATACAGCAACAATAGCTTGAGGTAACAAACTGAAAAACTGCGCACGTTCTCTCTCAATAAGTTCGCTGTCACCTTCCGCTTCAAATTCAATTGGTCCCATTTTAATACGCACTTTATTTGTCATAATCTCTCTCCTATTTTAATAATCCTGCTATATAATAAAGTTCTTCAAGACAAACTCTATAAGTCTGTTTTATATTGTCAATATCACTTTTTCGTGTGTTAATCTGAAAATAAAAATATATAAGGGAAATTGTTTATATCTAAAATAAGG
>UPXV01000040.1 GCA_900538465.1 uncultured Erysipelotrichaceae bacterium | reverse complement strand
CTACAGGATCTACAACTATCTTAACTTCAGTTGTTGAAGGTGAAGTTACAGTTGATCAAATCAATGCAGCAATGAAAGCAGCAACTACTCCATCATTCGGATATACTGAAGAACCATTAGTATCTTCTGATATTATCGGAATTTCTTATGGATCATTATTCGATGCAACTCAAACTATGGTAAAACCATTAGATAACGGAACTACTGAAGTTCAAACAGTTGCTTGGTATGACAACGAAAATTCTTATACTTCTAACATGGTTAGAACTATTAAATATTTCGCTGAATTATCTAAATAATGAAATGAAATTGAAAGTGGAATCTTCGGATTCCACTTTTTCTTTGCATATATTTTGACCTATTTATGTGAATATAGTAAGATGAAGTCAAAGAAGAGGAGGTAAGGAATATGAATACATCTGTTATATTAGGATTACTTATTCCTTTTATAGGAACAACATTGGGTGCAGCATGTGTCTTTTTTATGCGTAATAAGATGAGTTCGTTATTACAAAAGATATTACTTGGATTTGCCTCTGGAGTTATGGTTGCTGCTTCTGTATGGTCTTTGTTGATTCCTGCAATAGATATGTCTGAATCTTTAGGAAAGTTTGCTTTTATGCCTGCGGCTGTAGGTTTGTTATTTGGGGTGGCTTTTCTATTGTTACTTGATAAAACAGTTCCTCATATGCATTTGGATAATCAAGAAGAAGGTCAAAAAGCAAAGTTAAAGAAAACAACAATGCTTGTTTTGGCTGTGACTTTACATAATATACCTGAAGGAATGGCTGTTGGTGTTGTTTTTGCAGGCGTTTTAATGGGACATAGTGAAGTCTCTTTAATGGGAGCGATGGCTTTGGCTATTGGGATTGCGATTCAAAACTTTCCTGAAGGAGCTATTATTTCGATGCCTTTAAGAAGTGAAGGGGCATCAAAATCAAAAGCATTTGTATATGGTATGTTATCGGGGATTGTTGAACCTATTGGAGCTATTTTAACAATATTGTTATCGAAATTAGTGATTCCTATTTTGCCTTATTTATTGGCTTTTGCAGCTGGAGCTATGCTTTATGTAGTTGTGGAAGAATTGATTCCTGAAGCATCAGAGGGTGAACATTCTAATATTGCTACAATTGGTTTTGCGATAGGTTTTGTTGTGATGATGGTATTAGATGTAGCATTAGGTTAAAAAATTATGGTATAATGAGGAAAATAAGAGGTGATCATATGGATTTACATGAATCTGGGGAAATGTATTTAGAAACAATTTTGATGCTTAAGAATCAAAATCAATATGTTCGTTCAATTGATATTGCTCATTCTATGAATTTTTCTAAACCAAGTGTTTCACGAGCAATTAAACTATTAAAAGAGTCTAAACTTATTTTGGTGGATTCTAAAGGTTATATTGATTTTACAGAAGAAGGACAAAAAATCGCTGAAAAAGTTTATAATCGACACACAACATTAACAGCTTTTCTTATTAATTTAGGTGTTTCACATCATCAGGCTGAGGAAGATGCTTGTCGATGGGAACATATTGTTAGTGAAGAAACATATCAATGTGTCCAAAAATTTTTAAAAAAGCAATCTTAGGGTTGCTTTTGTTTTTGATGATTAGGGATTCTAAGTTGCAAAATTATATAGAAATATGCAACAAAATATGTTATGATGGTAATAATTAAAGAATAAATTTCATAATAGGAAAGTTTATTGTTATTGAAAAAGTGTTTGAATAAATCAGTCTTGTTGGTTATATTTTATCTTCATATATGGTAAAATAAGGAAGCGAGGTGTAATTATGGATAATTTTGAATATAAAAAAAGAAAAAAGTTAAGAAAAGAACCTTTATATATTATGATTTGTTTATTATGTTTGGTTGTTGGTGGCGCTGGAGGATATTTTTGGCGTGGTCAAGGGACAGAAAAAACAACTGTTAAAGGTCAAACAATATTTGATGAAGTCATTCAAATTATTGAAAATGACTTTTTAGATACGACAGATGAGAAAACCGATTTGAAACAACGTTTATTAAATGGTGCAATTGCTGGATTAGGTGATCCTTATTCGACTTATTTTACTTCACAAGAAGCTCAAGAATATGGTGCCACTATTAATGGATCACTTGTTGGTGTGGGGATTTCGTTTGTAACTTTTGATGCTGGGGGTGTTGTATTAGATGTTTATAAAAACACTCCTGCTTATAAAGCTGGTGTTTTGGCTGGGGATTTGATTACCCATGTTCAAGGGACATCTGTTGCTGGATATACATCAGAAAAGATTAAGGAAATGGTTGTAGGTGAAGCCAATAGTGAAGTGACTCTTGGTTTATTGCGTAATGGAAAGAAAATGGAAGTGAAGATGAAACGTGAGAGCGTTGAAACATCAGTGAGCAGTGAAATAAGAACGGTTGGAAAGAAAAAAGTAGGTTATTTAAAAATTACAACGTTTGGTGAACCAACTGCTTCAATAGTTGAAGAAGCATTGAAATCTTTTCAAGAACAATCTGTCAATGATTTGGTTATTGATTTAAGAGGAAACAGTGGTGGGTATTTAACGGCTGCTGATAATATTTTAGATATGTTATTACCTGAAAATGAAATTATGTATCAAATGGAAAATAAACAAGGGAAAAGAATGACTTATAAAGCAAGTGATCGTAAAAAATATCATTTTGAAAATGGTTATATCTTGATGAATGATGGAAGTGCCAGTACTTCTGAGATTTTGATTAGTGGATTAAAGGAAGTTTTGAATTATCAATTGATTGGAACGAAGACTTTTGGAAAAGGAATTGCTCAAAATCAAAAGACATTATCTGATTCATCAGAATTGAAATATACCAATTCTAAATGGTTGACACCAAAAGGAAATTGGATTCATAAAAAAGGAATTGAACCTGATTATGAAGTGAAAGAAAAAGATTTAGGTGATTTTACAATTGGAAAAATGGAAAAAGTTTATAAATATGATCAAGTTGACAATAATATTCAATATATGCAAGAAATGTTAAAAGAATTGGGATATGCAGTTGATCGTGAAGATGGATATTTTTCTAAAAAAACACAAGAAGCTTTGAAAGCTTTTGAAAAACGTTACAATTTAAAAGTTGATGGACAATTTGATAAGAATGATTTGGCTTATTTAATAAATGCCTTGACTTATCATTTGTATCAAGAAAATGAAGATAAACCTTATCAAAAGGTGGAAGAATTATTAAAGTAGAGGAGGCATAGAAATGGAAAAGTTTAAACTTGTTTCCCAATATTCTCCAATGGGAGATCAGCCAACAGCCATTCAACAATTGGTTGAAGGTATTCAAGCCGGGAAAAAAGAGCAAGTATTGTTAGGTGGAACAGGAACTGGAAAAACTTTTACTGTTTCTAATGTGATTGCTCAAGTAAATAAACCAACTTTGGTTTTAGCCCATAACAAAACTTTGGCAGGGCAGTTGTATTCTGAGTTAAAAGAATTTTTCCCTGAAAATAGAGTTGAATATTTTGTCTCTAACTTTGATTTTTATCAACCAGAGGCTTATATTCCAAAAAGTGATACATATATAGATAAAAATGCACAAACCAATTATGAAATAGAAATGTTACGTTCAGCCGCTATGAACTCTTTATTAGAAAGAAGAGATACAATAGTTGTGGCTTCGGTAGCGTCTATTTATGGTTTGGGAAATCCTGAACAATATAAAGAAATGATCTTTTCTTTACGTGTTGGACAATGTATTGACCGTAAAGAATTATTAACCTATTTGGTGGATCGTCAATATCAAAGAAATGATATTGAACAATCCAAAGGAACTTTTAGAGTTCGTGGAGATGTGATTGAGATTGTTCCTGGACATACTGAAAGCTGGTTGATTCGTATTGAACTCTTTGGTGATGAAGTGGAAAGAATCAGTGAAGTAGATCCATTAACAGGAAAAGTTTTAGGAAGTTATCATACATATACTATTTATCCAGCTTATGGATATGTTACAAAACGAGAACAAATGTTAAAAGCGTGTGATACTATTTCTGCAGAATTGAAAGAACGTTTAAAATACTTTGAAGAAAATATGAAACCATTGGAGTATGAACGTTTAGATCAAAGAACACGCCATGATGTGGAAATGTTAAGAGAGGTTGGAATGTGCCCAGGAATAGAAAACTATTCTCGACATATTGATGGTCGTCAAGCTGGACAAAGACCATATACTTTGATAGATTATTTTCCAAAAGATTTTTTAATGATTGTTGACGAAAGTCATGTCATGTTACCACAAGTAAGAGGAATGTTTAATGGTGATCGCAGTCGTAAAGAAACATTGGTTGAATATGGATTTAGATTACCGAGTGCTTTAGATAATCGACCATTACGTTTTGAAGAGTTTGAAAAAATTATTAATCAGGTCATTTATGTTTCAGCAACACCTGGTGATTATGAATTAGAGAAAACACATGGGGAATATGCTGAACAGATTATTCGTCCTACAGGATTGTTGGATCCAATTATTGAAGTGCGTCCAACTAAAAATCAAATTGATGATATTATTGATGAGATTAATGAAAGAATTGAAAAGCATGAAAGAGTGTTAATTACAACACTAACAAAAAGAATGGCTGAGGATTTGAGTGCTTATTTAAAAGAAGTTGGCTTAAAGGTTGCTTATTTACATTCAGATACAAAGACTTTAGAGAGAACTGAAATTTTACGTGATTTAAGACTTGGTAAATATGATGTGCTGGTAGGGATTAACCTATTAAGAGAAGGATTGGATTTACCAGAGGTATCATTGGTATGTATTTTAGATGCAGATAAGGAAGGTTTTTTAAGAAGCGAACGTTCTTTGATTCAAACGATTGGTCGTGCTGCAAGAAATGCAAATGGGAAAGTTATTATGTATGGTGATCGTATAACTGATTCTATGCGAAAAGCCCTTGATGAAACAGCGCGTCGTCGTGAAATTCAAGAAGCCTATAATAAGGAACATCATATTACACCACAAACAATTCATAAGGAAATTCGTGATTTGATTCAAGGTAAAGAAACAATTGATGAAGCAACGGCGCTTGTTCAAAAAGGTAAGAAAGCTGATAAGAAAGCTAAGAAGAAATTATTAGAAGATTTAGAAAAAGAAATGAAACAGGCTGCTAAGGTTCTTGACTTTGAACGTGCTATGGAACTTCGTGATATTATTATGGAACTGAAAGGTGAAAAATAATGAAAATTGAACCATTGGCTCGTCTTGTTTTTGATGATATTCTTGAATCTGGTGGATATGTTTATATTGTTGGTGGGAGTGTTCGTGATGAAGTGATGGGATATAGTGATGAACATGATATTGATGTTGAAGTTTATCATTTAACCTATCAACAGTTGCATGATGTCTTATCACGACATGGTCATGTGAATACATTTGGTCAATCATTTGCGATTATGCAATTGGATCAATTGCCTCATTATGATTTTGCTTTACCTCGTAAGGAAAAGAAGATTGGTGATAAACATCAGGATTTTGAAGTTATGATTGATCCTCAATTACCAATTGAAAAAGCTATACAACGTCGTGATTTAACGATGAATGCATTGATGTATGATTATCATCAAGATTGTATTATTGATTTATGTGGGGGTCTTGAGGATATTGAACAAAAGAAGATTCGTTGTGTCAATCCTTTAACCTTTGTAGAAGACCCTTTAAGAGTTTTAAGAATTGCTCAATTTGTAGCAAGATTTGAAATGACTGTAGAAAAAGAGACATTTGAGTTATGTCAGAAAATGGTTCAACAACATATGTTAGATCATTTATCTACTGAAAGAGTTTATAGTGAATATTGTAAAATTTTGATGGCTCCTAGGCCATCACTCGGATTTACGTTTTTGAAAGATATTCATGCTTTACCAAGCTATCTTTCTACCCTTGCAACAACTCATCAGCGTCTGGATTATCATCCAGAAGGTGATGTCTTCCAACATACAATGTTAGTCTTAGATGTTGCGGCTTTGTCGAAACAAAAAACAGATCATCCACTATGGTTTATGTGGGCATGTTTATTACATGATATAGGTAAACCATTAGTGACAACCAGTGATGGTCATGCACATGGTCATAATGAAGCTGGGGTTGATGTTTTTAAAAGTGTTGATTTGATAACTTCTAAAAAACAAAGAGAATATATTTCCTCAATGATTATGTATCATATGCATTTAATGAATATGGCAAGAAATCACAGTAGAGATATTACTTATTTAAGGTTATTAAAGAAAATTGATGGTAAGATTTCATTGAATGATTTGATTTGGATGAGTTGTTGTGATAAGTTAGGGAGAGGTAAAGTTGCTCAGAAACAATATGATGAGTTTTGGGTTTATATATTAGATAAAAAATCAAGACTAGGAGATCATGCTTTACCAGCTTTGATTGATGGTCATGATTTGATAGAGGCTGGTTTTCAGGTTCATCAACAGTTTAAGAAACTATTAAATGAAGCCTATGATTTACAGCTTCAAGGTTTAAGTAAAGAGAAAATTTTAAGGAGTTTAAAGAAAAAGTATGATAAAAGATAAGATTATTATTAAAGGAGCGAGAGTCAATAATTTAAAGAATATTGATGTAGAAATTCCTCGTGATAAACTTGTCATTATGACAGGTTTATCAGGAAGTGGGAAAACATCTTTGGCCTTTGATACGATTTATGCGGAAGGGCAAAGAAGATATGTAGAATCTTTAAGTGCTTATGCAAGACAATTCTTAGGTGGTGTTGAGAAACCTGATGTTGATAGTATTGAAGGTTTATCACCATCTATTGCGATTGATCAAAAAACAACTTCTAACAATCCCCGTTCAACAGTAGGAACTGTTACAGAAATTTTTGATTATTTGAGATTACTTTATGCAAGAGTAGGGCATGCCTATTGTCCTGAACATCATGTTTTAATTGAATCTCAAACAGTGAAACAAATGGTTGATACTGTGGATACATATGAGGATGGAACAAAGCTTCAAGTTTTGGCAAGAATGTGTAAAAATCAAAAAGGGACTCATAAAGATTTATTTGAACAATTAATGAAAGATGGGTTTGTGAGAGTTAAAGTTGATGGTGAAACAAAATTATTGGAAGAAGAAATTGTTTTAGATAAAAACAAGAAACATAACATTGATGTCGTTGTTGATAGAATTATAAAAAAAGAAGGTTATCGTTCACGTTTGGCAGATTCATTAGAAACTGCATTAAAATTAACAGGTGGAGAAGCAATTGTTGAAAATTTGAATACAAAAACAGAAAAATTATTTTCTCAACATTTGGCATGTCCTCACTGTGGATTTAGTGTTCCTAAATTAGAACCAAGATTATTTTCCTTTAATAACCCGTTAGGGGCTTGTCCTGATTGTAAAGGGATTGGTGTTAAAAATGAAGTTGATGATGATTTGTTGATTCCTGATTGGTCTTTGAGTATTAATCAAGGTGGAATTCGTTATTTTAAGACTTCTGTAGGAACAGATCGTATTGAATGGCAAAGATTTCTTGTTTTATGTCGTGAATATCATATTGATTTAGATAAACCTTTAAAAGATTTTACAAAGAAAGAATTAAATATTATTTTAAGAGGATCTGATCGTCCAATTCAGTATACAATTGAATCAAGTTCTGGAAATGTGTCTAAAACAACAAAGTATATTGAAGGTGTTAAAACATTAATTGAAAGACGTTATGAAGAAACGACTTCTGCTTGGTCTAAAGAATGGTATGCTTCTTTTATGGCTGAACATACTTGTCCAACTTGTCAAGGAAGACGTTTAAATGATCAAGTCTTAAGTGTTTTGGTTGGAGGATTGAATATTAGTGAATTTACTGATATGTCCATTGAAAAAGCCTTAGAATTTATTACAAATTTAAAGTTAAATGAAACAGAAACAAATATTGCAAGATTAATTATTAAAGAAATCAAAGATCGTTTAACATTCTTAAATGATGTTGGTTTAGGATATTTAACATTATCAAGAAGAGCGGGTGGATTATCTGGTGGTGAAGCACAACGTATTCGTTTGGCTACACAGATTGGTTCACGTTTAACTGGTGTTCTTTATGTCTTAGATGAACCTTCAATTGGGCTTCATCAAAGAGATAATGAAAAATTAATCAAGACATTATGTAATATGCGTGATTTAGGAAATAGTGTAATCGTTGTTGAGCATGATGAAGATACAATGCGTGCTTCTGATTATATTATTGATATTGGACCAGGGGCTGGAGTTCATGGTGGAGAAGTTATTGCTGCTGGAACACCAGAAGAAATTATGCATAATCCAAACTCTATAACTGGAAAGTATCTTTCTGGGGAGTACAAGATTCCTGTGCCAAAGAAAAGAAGAAAAGGAAATGGACTCTTTATTGAAATTAAAGGGGCACAAGAGAACAACTTAAAAAATATTAATGTGAAGTTCCCACTTGGAAAGTTTGTTTGTGTAACAGGTGTTTCAGGAAGTGGAAAGTCTACATTGGTAAATGAAATTTTATGTAAAGCTGTTCGTGCTAAACTTTATCATTCAAAAGAAAAACCTGGAAAACATAAAGATATTTTAGGATTGGATAATGTTGATAAGGTCATTGAAGTTTCACAAGACCCTATTGGAAGAACTCCTCGTTCCAATCCAGTGACTTATACAGGTGTTTTTGATGATATTCGTGATTTATTTGCGAAAACACCAGAAGCCAAAATGAGAGGTTATGATAAAGGGCGTTTCTCTTTCAATGTCAAAGGTGGACGTTGTGAAGCATGTCAGGGTGATGGTGTCAAACGTATTAGTATGCACTTTTTACCAGATGTTTATGTCCCATGTGAAGAATGTGGTGGAAAACGTTATAATGAAGAAACTTTACAAGTTACATATAAAGATAAGACAATTTATGATGTATTAGAAATGACAATTGAAGATTCATTAGAATTCTTTGATAATTTACCTCGTATTCGTTCAAAATTACAAACAATTTATGATGTTGGTTTAGGATATGTGAAACTTGGTCAAAGTGCAACAACTTTATCAGGTGGAGAAGCCCAACGTGTCAAACTTGCAAGTGAACTTCAAAAGAAGGCAACTGGGAAGACTGTTTATATCCTTGATGAACCAACAACTGGGTTACATAGTCATGATGTTGCACGTTTAATTGAAGTCTTAAATCGTATTGTTGATCAAGGAGATACAGTGATTGTTATTGAACATAACCTTGATGTGATTAAAGTTGCTGATTATATTATCGATTTAGGATTGGAAGGTGGCGACAATGGTGGTACAATTGTAGTATCAGGAACACCAGAGAAAGTCGCTAAGTGTGAAGAAAGTCATACAGGGCGTTTTCTTAAGAAAGTGTTAGAGTAGGAGGAACAGTATGGGTAAATCAGTAAAATTAAAAGAATTGCTGAAATCATCTTTATTTAAACAAATTTCTGGTGATGAAAAATCATTAGAAAGAGAAGTCTTTGTCGCTGAAATGAATAGACCAGGATTTGAACTTGCAGGATTCTTTAAACATACAGATTTTAGAAGAATTATTTTATTCGGTGAAAAAGAAATTGCTTTCGTTAAGGAAATGAGCAAAGAATCTCAATTAGCTTGTTTTTCAAAACTAGCAAATGATGAAACACCATGTATCATTATTGCGAAAGGATATGAATGTCCAGAAATCTTGAAAAATATTGCGATGAAAAGAAATTTCCCAATTTTTGAAACAGCACAGGCAACAGGACGTGTTTCTATTGATTTAACAGGAACATTAGATGAAGCTTTAGCGGCTGAAACATTAATCCATGGAGTTTTCTTAAATATCTATGGAAAAGGTGTCGTTATTCGTGGTGATAGTGGTATTGGGAAATCAGAAATTGCTTTGGAGTTAATCAAAAGAGGACATTTGTTAATAGCTGATGACGCTATTGAGTTATATCACATTGGCCAAGGTATTGTCGGTAGAGCACCTGAAGTTTTGAAGAACTTATTAGAAATTAGAGGTATTGGTGTTATTGATGTTTCTAAGATGTTTGGTGTTGCTTCTATTTTACCAAAAGATAATGTTGATTTGATTATTCAACTAGAAAGATGGTTACCATCTCGTGAATATACACGTATTGGAGTTGAAGAGGATGATGTTACTGAAGAAATCTTAACTGTTCAAATTCCAAAGATTGTTGTGCCTGTTACAGGAGGTCGTAGTATGTCTGCGATTATTGAAGCTGCTGTTATGAATATGCAATTAAAAGACTCTGGTTTTGATTCAAGTAAAGAATTTGTCAATAGAATATTAGATAACATAAAGAGTAAAACATCATGACATTCTTTGAAGATTTTTCAACGTTTGTATCCATTGGACCTCTTCATATCCAATGGTATGCAATTGTTATTTTAACAGGAGCTTGTTTTGCATATTTACTTGGACAATATCGTTTTAAACAATTAGGTTATAACAAGGAGATTCTTTCTGATTATTTCTTTGCGCTCTTATTTATTGGAATTATTGGAGCGAGAATTTGGTATGTCATTTTTACCTTTGATGAAATGTATGCAGCCAATCCGATGGAGATTTTTGCTGTATGGCATGGCGGTTTAGCAATTCAGGGTGGTATTTTTACTGGACTTATTTATAGTTATTTCTTCTTTAAGAAACACAATATTCCATTTTTGGTGGCTGGTGATGCCATTATGCCTGGCGTTTTAATTGCTCAAGCATGTGGAAGATGGGGAAACTTTTTTAATCATGAAGCCTTTGGTGGAAATGTAAGTCTTGAGTTTCTTCAATCTTTACATTTGCCACAGTTTATTATTGATAATATGTATATTGGTGGTGCATATCATCATCCAACATTTTTGTATGAATCAGTTGGAAATGTTATTGCTTTCTTGTTGATTATTTTTGTTGTAAGAAAACTTCAAAAACATATTGGGATGCAATTCTTTAGCTATTTTGTCTTTTATGGAGTTGTGAGATTCTTTGTAGAAGGATTACGTACAGATAGTTTAATGTTTGGACCTATTCGTATGGCACAGTTGATTTCTATTGTTTTCCTTGTCGTAGGAATTGCAGGAATGATATATGTTTATAAAAAAGGAACGAAAATAGAAGATTTTGATCCTAGTTAAGAAGCCAGGATTTGGAAGTAGAGAAATCTACTTCTTTTCTTTTGTTCACGAATATTTCATATTCATTTTGTATAATGATTTCATGAGGTGATAACATGCATAATTCTGCCAAAAGAATTATCAAACAATATCATGATAACCAAGATATTTATCGTTCTTTAAAACATGATATTGAAGATATTTTTACACGTATTATTGATAATCATCATTTTCGTATTTCAAATATGGCTATACGTATTAAAAGTGAAGATGCTTTGATGAAGAAAATAACTTATAAGAATAAATATCGTGATAT
Source organism: uncultured Erysipelotrichaceae bacterium (assembly GCA_900538465.1). Lineage (GTDB taxonomy): Bacteria > Bacillota_I > Bacilli_A > Erysipelotrichales > Coprobacillaceae > Longibaculum. Next base: position 8,696 of record UPXV01000040.1, on the reverse strand, counting down.
TAATGAAATCACGGATGTTGTTGCTTGTCGTATTATTACTTTATTTGAAAATGATGTTGATCGTATTTATGAATGTGTAAAAGAGAATTTTGATATTATTGAGTATAATGATAAACGTAAGAAAAATTATGATGATCGTATTGATTTTGGATACAATTCTTTGCATCTTCTTATTAAATTTAATGATGAAAGATGTCAATTGATTGAATATTCAGAATATAAAGATATTGTTTTTGAATTACAGATTAGGACAACTTTACAACATTCTTGGGCTGAAATTGAACATGGGTTAGGTTATAAATCTCAATATGAGATTCCTAAGGATATTCGTCGTCGTTTAACTAGACTTTCAGCATCACTTGAGTTATTGGATGAAGAATTTGTTCAAATTGCTAAAGAAGTTGATGAATATAATAAAGGAATTGTTCATATTGAAAAAGTCTTAAAAACAGATATCAATGTGAATTCTTTAATTCAATATGTGAACACATCTCCACGCATCAATAATGTTTTAGAAAAATTACATTCAGAATTTCAATTTAAATTTGAAAGAGATTCAGAGTTGATTTCACAATCACGTTTAATCCAAAGGTTCCATTATATGGGTTATACGTATATTAATGAATTAGATGATTTTGTAGAAAATCATATGAAAGAAATTGAATGGATTTCTAGAGAACGTGTGGAAAATTATAAAGAGAATCAAACAGTGAATATATATAATGTTTTATTATGGATTTCTCTTGTGATGTTAGCTGAGGAAGGATCAGCTGATCCTGAAGAAATCTTCACAAGAGAAAGCATAGAACGTTTACATAAACTTAGAGAAGAAATTTCTGTGAAAGAGAAGATGAGAAGCTAATGATAACTATCAAACCACATCATTTTATGGATATAATTAAACTTTATGGATCAGGTATAGATGTCTTTGTACCTGATGAAAGAATGCAGCATGATTTTTATAAGGTTGCTAATGAGATTATTGATAATCCACAAGTTCAATTATTATTAACGGTTGATGCTGATGATATATGTCAGCCATGTATTCAATGTGTTAATGGAATTTGTGATGATGGATTGCCAGAAACATTAGGAAATATAAAAAAGGATAACTATAACAAGAGATTGGATCAAAGGCTGATTGATTATTTGCATCTTAATTTAAAAGAACAGTACACTGCACTTCAATTGTGTCGAATGATGTATGAAAATAAAGATGTTATTTTTAAAGTTTGGTTAGAAGAAGATGATTGTTTAACGAATCGAAGATATGAATTGTTTGATTTAGGAGCAAAGAGATATTTAAAAGAACAGTAATGTTCTTTTTTCTTGACTACATCTTTGGGATATAGTGTAAGATTTTTGTGAGATGGGTAGTTATGGAAATGAGTAAGCAAGAAAACGTCTATCAAAAATTTACTGAAGCCGATATAATCAAAGAATTTATTAAAAATTAGGACTATATTAAGATACAAAGATGATTATTCGTAAGAAAAGAACACAGTGATGTTCTTTTTCTTTGTCATCAAAGTGTCACCATTATATAATAAAATAAAGATAGGTGATAGAAATGAGTCGAATATTATTAGTAGAAGATGACTTAGCATTGGCTAAATCATTAAAAGAAGCTTTAGAAATCAAAAAATATCAAGTTCATATTGTAGATTGTTATGAAATAGCATTACGTGAGTATTTACAAAATAAATATGATTTGCTTATCTTGGATATTCAATTACCTGATGGTAATGGAATTACCCTTTGTCAACAAGTACGTCTTTCTTCCCATGTTCCTATTTTGTTTTTAACTGCTAATGATAACGAAGATATGTTAGTTGAAGGTTTAAACAGTGGAGGCGATGATTACATGACAAAACCATTTCGAATCAAAGAACTCTATGCGAGAATTTTAGCCTTGTTACGACGTAGTCAACCTTTACAAGAACAATTGAGGATTGGCGACTTATCAATACATTTAAAAAGAAGGGAAGTCTTTGTTCAACAAGAAAAATTATCTCTATCAGTGATTGATTTTGAAATTTTAAAAATGTTGGTGACTCATCAAAATCAAGTTTTAACAAGACAGCAATTATTAGAGGCTATTGAAAAAGGTGAGTATTATGTAGAAGATAATACATTATCTGTACATGTTAAACGATTAAGAGATAAATTGGGAACATATCAAGGTATCTCTTATATAGAGACAGTGAGAGGAATTGGTTATCGTATCAATCAAGAGGTGCTATATGGAAACAAATAATCGTGAATTTATACTATTACGTTACAAAATGATGGTATCTATCATCATTCTTTTATTGATTTATATATTTTCTTTACCAAAAGAAATATTATTTATAGTCAGTGCTTTATGTATTTTTTATATGTATTATTCATCTAAGAGAATATTAAAATCATTATTTACTGATATGCGTCATGTGATTGATTTTGCTTCTAGAGATCAAGAATTTATGATCAAAGATGGAGATTTAGGTTTATTATATGATGAAATTGTCGTTTTAAAAAAAAGAACAACAGCATATCAAGAAACCATTCAAAAAGAAAAAAATAAGTTAAGACAAACAATAGAAGATATTTGTCATCAATTAAAAACACCACTTGCAAGTATTTCTATTTATAATGAATTACTATTAGAAGAACAACCTCATCACTATCTCATAGAAACACAACAACAAATAGAAAAAATGAAATACCTTATTAATAGTTTATTAAAACTAGCAAAATTACAAGGAAGTCAAGTTGATTTTGACTTTCAATATTTACCAATATATGAAGTCTTTCAATTGTCTTTACAAGCATTACATTCATTAATTCAACAAACATCCACTTCCATAACAATTGAAAAAACTGAAGCTTATCTCTATTATGATGAAAGCTGGCTACAAGAAGCTTTATCAAATATTATGAAAAATTCCTTAGAACATGGATGTTCAAAGATTAAGGTAACTTTTGAAGAACATCAACAATATATCAAATGTTTTATTTATAATAATGGTGAAGAAATAAACGAAAAAGATTTACCTCATATCTTTGAAAGATTCTATCATTCTGCTAAACAACAAGGAGTGGGCATAGGGTTAGCTTTATCAAAAGAAATTATTGAAAAGCATCATGGTTTAGTGACTGCTTATAATGATAATGGAGTCGTTTTTGAAATAACCTTTCCATTATTTCAAATGAATGATAAATATAAAGTGTCATAAAAGTGTAAGATAGTTTCACTATAATAAAGATAGGAGGTGGAATATATGGAAAAGGTTGTGACTATAACTGATGTTTTTAAAAGTTATGGAGAAAATGAAACAAAGGTAGAAGCACTAAAGAATGTTTCTTTGGATATCGAACAAGGAACTTTTGTAACAATTGTAGGGAAAAGTGGTTCGGGGAAATCAACTTTATTACATGTTATGGGAGGATTGGAAAAACCACAAAAAGGAGAAGTCTTGGTTGATGGTATTTTGTTATATCATTTAAAAGAAGATGAACTGACTGTTTTACGAAGAAGAAAAATTGGTTTTGTTTTTCAATTCTTTAATTTAATTCCTAGTCAAAACGTCTATGAAAATATTATCTTACCTATGTGTCTAGATGGACGGAAGGAAGATAAAGAATATGTAGAAGATATTATTTCAATGTTAGGGTTACAAGAAAAGAAATTAGCCTACATTGATGAGCTTTCTGGTGGGCAACAACAACGAGTAGCAATTGCCAGAGCATTGGCTTCAAAACCATCTTTAATATTGCTTGATGAACCAACTGGAAATCTTGATTCACAAAATAGTGAAGAAGTTATGGATTTATTAAAACTCTCTCAAAGAAAGTATAATCAAACGATTGTCATGGTGACTCATGATGCAATGATGGCCAATAAAGCTGATCGTGTAATTACTATTGAGGATGGTCAAATTGTAGGTGATCAGCATGTTTAAACAGAATTATATTCAAAAACTAGCCTTTGATAATATTCGCAGACAAAGGAAATTTTATAAATTTATATTTGTTTCCTTACTAACAACATTTATCTTATCATCAATGATAGCAATCCTCTATGCTTCTTATGAAGAAATCAGTTATCGTGAGAAATATACACGTTATGGGAAGTGGGGATTAGTCATTGATGGTGAAAGTGAAAATGAATTCAAAAGTTTAAAAGAAGATTGTTCAATCGTATCTGGACGTATTTATCGTGTTGGTGAAGTGAATTATCAAGGAAAGTCACTTGGTGAAATGACATCTTTAGATAATACAGCTTTAGATTTAACAGCGTTGCAATTAAAAGAAGGAAGATTTCCCCAAAATGAAAGTGAGATTATTTTAGAAGAAGATCGAATGATTGGTTTAAATATCCCACATAAAGTTAATCAAACTATTGAATTAACAGTGAATGATGGAAATCATCAACAAACTTTACCTTATAAAATAGTCGGGATAGTTAAAAATTATTCACAGATTTATTCTATACCATTGGGAAGTTTTATTAGTACTAATCGACCAACCTTAAATTATCAAACTCTTGTTTATTCAAAAGATAATTTGCAATTGTGGAATAGTGTTATTATTCATAAATTAGAAGATAGAGTTCAATTGAATATGGAGACGTATGGTGAAAATTATAAAAGAATAAGTGAAGATTCATTATATCAATATGATGACTATTCTCTTTATTTTAGATATGTTATTGTGATTGTAGGATTTATTGGAGTTTTAGGGACAATGATTTCATCAGTTAGTAAACGTACTGAAAGCTTTGTGTTAATGCGAGCAATTGGTGCCACTTCTAAACAGATACAAAAATTAATTGTGTATGAAGGTTTACTGTTAATAGCTATTGCAGGAATTATTGGCGTTATTTGCAGTTTGATTTTAAGTGCTACAGTACTTTATTTATATCATTCTTCAATGAATGGTGCATTTCTCATGATTGTGAATCAGATGTTTTATGTTCAGTTGGCGATTTCTTTTATAGTAGCAGTTATTGTAAATTTTATACCATCATTTGAAGCGTATTTCATACCTCTCACAAGTAAAGTTCATCAATCCATAAAGAAACATAAGATAAGAAAGATTAGAAAAGTGACAGTCGCTTCGCTAGCTTTAAGAGAATTCATAGATAATAAAATTGCATCTATTAGTCTTGTCATTTTATTGATGATAGGAATTATAGGAAATGTGATGTTGTTTTCTACTATTGCCACTTATAGGGTTAATTTAAAATCATTTCATGTTGAGGATTATAATTATATGTTGGGAAGTTATGGTGATCCCATTTCTCAAGATAAACTGACTATATTAAGTCAAATAAAGGGAGTGTCAACTCAAGTTGTTCATAGGCATGATATTCAGATTTATTGGAAAGATATTGCTGAAGAAAAAAGTTTGCTTTATGGTCGTCAAAATCATTTTAACTTACAGCCAGAATCAAAATATTATTATTTAGAAACAAGTGGTCTCGCTTATTATGAAAATCAAGCTGCTGTTAAAGATATTTTATCAGCACATCATATGGAAGGAAGATTTCCTGAAAATGAAGATGAGATTTTTATTGTTAAAAAATTTTGGCGTCCTAATGAAAATGGTGCTAGTGGCGAATATAATACAAAGAAACAATTTGATGAAGATAAAAATGACTCATATATTCAAGAAGAAGGATTAGATATAGGAGATGAAGTAGAAATATTTACAAATGATTCGGAAAGTGGAGAACTTGGGAAAAGTCATCGTATGAAAATTGTTGGAACAATTTATTTTGATGATATAACTCGAAAAGAAAATCGTTTATTTTTTGGAGTAAGTAGTGGAAGTATGTATGAATTCCTTACAAATAAACAAACTTATCAAAAATATATATCAAAAGATAATGAACAAAATATATATTGTGACGTGAATGATTATGATGCACAATTTATAGTGAAGAAACAATTGTTTGAAATCAAAGATAGATATCCTGATGTTATATATGATGATTTAAACTCAGTTCAACAATTACGTATTATTAGTTTAAAAGAAATAACCTTTAAAGATATATCTTTCTTTGGTGGACTCGTGTTGGGAATTGTTTTGTTAGTTTATATGAATCGTAAGATTAAAGCAATAGCACATAGACATGAAATTGGATTATATCGAGCTATTGGAATGACAAAGAAACAGATTGTCATGGTTTATATCTTGTATGCTTTTATAATTTATTTAATCAGTTTAACTTTCTGTGTTATACTGGCTATTTCACTTTCTCACATGCGTTTTATAGATGCGTTTAATAATATTGAATTATCCCTAGTCTTATCAATCATCAGTTTAGGAATTATAGTTGTATTTGTAATTGTTTTTGCAGTGTATAGTGAACTTAAAAATAATATATTAACAAGTATTTCACATGAGTAAAAGAAAAGGGACGATTTCAATTCGTCCCATTATTATTTCTTCATAAGTCCATCAGCAAAGCTAATAGGTATACCAAAGACAATACCAGTATGAGGGTTATCAATACCACCCACAACATCATCAACAGTTTTTCTAACTAATTCGACTTGATCATCATTAACAATGAAAAAGATCGTTTTACTTTCAGGTAAAGGATTTTCTAAAAACAAACGAAGTGATCCTAATAAATAACTTTCATCAGATTCATCTAATGATTTTACCATCCCTGTAGAATCAACAATTGTTCCACCTGTAACTCCTGCTTTCTTTAATCTTGCTAATAAATCATCTAAACAGTCAATTTTATTTAAGACAACAAATATAACTTGCATAACTCTCACCACCTGTCTTTATTATATCGCTAGTTGAAACAAATATCTAGTTATTATCAAGAATTTGCGTTATAATAATAATTAATAAAAAACGAGGGGGTATTTTTTATGAAGTATGAATTTGCAAAAAGGATGTCAAATGTCAAGGCATCAGCAATTAGAGAAATTTTAAAGGCTACTGCTGATCCAAAAATGATTAGTTTCGCAGGGGGGAATCCAGCAGCTGAAGCATTCCCAGTAAAAGAAATTGAAAAAATTTCAGCAGATATTTTAAAAAACAATCCGATTAGTGTTTTGCAATATGGAATTACTGAAGGGGATGCTGGTCTCATTCAGGCTGCTACAAAGTTCTTTAATAGAAAAGAAAAAGCATTTCAAGATGGGGATAAAATGCTTATTACTTCTGGTTCTCAACAGATTATGGAATTTGCAGCAAAATGTCTTTGTAACGAAGGAGATATTGTTGTTTGTGAAAATCCAAGCTTTTTAGGAGCTTTAAATGCTTTTAAATCTTTAGGAGCCATTTTAAAAGGAATTGAATATAAAGATGGACAAATTGATTTAGAAGCTTTAGAAGAAGCTTTGAAGTTAAAACCAAAATTTATCTATCTTATACCTAATTTTCAAAACCCTACAGGCATGACAATGTCTTTAGAAGTGAGAAAAGAAGTTTTACGCTTAGCAAAAAAATATGAAGTCTTGATCTTAGAAGATAATCCATATGGAGATTTGCGTTTTGAAGGTGAAGCAATTCCATCAATGAAATCCCTTGATCAAGATGGATTGGTCATTTATGCCGCAAGTCTTTCCAAGATAATTGCTCCAGGAATGCGTGTAGCTTGTTGTATTGGACCTCAAGAGATTGTGAATAAATTTACTGTTGCCAAACAAGCAAGTGATGTCCATTCTAATTTATGGGCTCAAAAAGTCATGGCAAGATATCTTGAAGAGTATGATATGGACGAACATATTGCAAAAATTCAAGATATTTATAAAAAGAAATGTTATTTGATGCTAGGAGAAATGAAGAAACATTTTCATCCAAGTGTTCAGTATACATTGCCAACAGGTGGGATGTTTATTTGGGTAACATTACCAGAACATATTGATATGAATGATTTTGTGAAAAAGGCTTTATCATTAAACGTTGCAGTTGTTCCTGGAAATGCCTTTTTAGATAATGATACAAAAGAATGTCATAGCTTTAGAATGAACTTTTCAACACCTACAGATGAAAAGATTATAGAAGGTGTACGAATCTTAGGACAACTCACATATGAATTCAATCACCAACAGGATTCGTCACATTTTTTATAGAAAATCACATATAATAGAAAGTCGGGAGGAATGAATTATGCCATTTATTAGATTTACAACAACAAAAACATTAACTCTAAAACAAGAGAAAGCACTTAAAGAAAGTGCAGGTCGTTTAATTTCTATTTTACCTCATAAAAAAGAAGAAAATTTAATGATTCATATTGAAGATAATCAAGTTATGTATTTTAAAGGAAAAGAAATGGATTGCATGAAAATTGGTTGTCAAATGTTTCATCAAATTGATCAACATTACAAAGAAGAATTTGTTGAAAAGTTATTAAAAGAAGTAGAAGAAATTACAAGAATTCCTGTTTCTCAACAATATCTAACAATTGAAGAATTTGATCATTGGGGTAAAAATGGAAAATACGAATAAAATAGAAAAAGGAAGTCAAAAAAATGACTTCTTTTTTTAAAAAAAGTGTTGCATTATCTATGGACATATGGTATTATAGTTGAGCACAAACGAGATGCTTGAATAGCTCAGTTGGTAGAGCAATCGGCTGTTAACCGATCGGTCGTAGGTTCGAGTCCTACTTCAAGCGCCATTTTTGTGGCCTGTTGGAGAAACGGTTAACTCACATGCCTTTCACGCATGCATTCACGGGT
>UPXV01000039.1 GCA_900538465.1 uncultured Erysipelotrichaceae bacterium | reverse complement strand
AACTTATTTAACAAACTCTGTCATTTAGGTTGTCCGAAATCTTGACATAGTACCAGCTGGTGGAATAATCAAGGATTATTCCCTTTCTTGTGAAAGGGTTGTAAAAAAATAGTCAATGAAGTACAATAAAAATATAGCTATTGACCAAATGAGTCAAAAAGGAGAAAGATATGGAAAACAAGTTCTTGGAATTGCCAAAGGAAAAGCAACTCCGTATCATTAATGCAGGGATGGAGTACTTTGGACAATATGGGTATAAGAATGCCAAAACAGATGATATTGCAGCTAAAGCAGGGATATCCAAGGGTTTATTGTTTTACTATTTTCAAAATAAAAAGAGTTTTTATTTGTATCTATATCATTTTTGTGAAAAAGTATTAAATGATTATATTGAAGATGAGTATTTGAATCAATTAACTGATTTTTTTGATATTATTGATTATGGAGCAAGAAAAAAATTAGAAATGCTTACAGAGTATCCATATATCAATCATTTTATAATGGAAGCTTTTTCTTCACAAAAAGAAGATATTAGTGAAGATGTTCAACAGTTAATTCAAAAGACGATGAATCAATCTTTTGATCAGTATTTTCATAATGTTGATAAAAGCCGTTTTAAAGATGGTATAGAGTTTAAAGAAATTTATCAAATGCTTGTATGGATGAGTGAAGGTTATCTATTAGATAAAATGCGTACAAATAAGGATATTGATATACAATTGATGATGGAAGATTTTAAAAAGTGGGAAATCATGTTTAAAAAGATATGTTATAGGGAGGAATATCAATGAGTGTTATAGAAGTCAATCATATTACCAAGGATTATGGGAATCAAAGAGGTGTCTTTGATGTCAGCTTTGAGATTCAAGAAGGAGAAGTTTTGGGGTTTTTAGGACCTAATGGAAGTGGAAAAACAACAACAATTCGTCAGCTAATGGGGTTTATGAAACCAGATCAAGGTGAAGTGAAAATACTAGGAATGGATTGTTTTGATGATTCGGCAAATGTTCAAGAAAAGGTTGGATATTTACCTGGTGAAATTGCTTTTATGGAAGATATGAGTGGTTTAGAGTTTATACGTTTTATGGCTAAAATGAAAAATATAAAAGATATGAGCAAAGCAGAGGAATTAATGAAGTTTTTAGAATTGGATGCCCGTGGGAAAATGAAACGTATGTCTAAAGGAATGAAACAAAAGATAGGAATTGTGATTGCATTTATGCAAGATACACCTATTCTTATTTTAGATGAGCCAACCAGTGGGTTGGATCCATTAATGCAAAATAAGTTTGTTGAATTGATTCATGAAGCCAAAAAAGCAGGAAAAACAATCTTAATGTCTTCGCATATTTTTGAAGAAGTTGAAAATACTTGTGATCGTGTTGTTATGATTAAAGAAGGTCATATTGTTGCAACTAAGACGATGGATGATTTGAAAAAGAATCGTTTAAAACATTATGAAATTCATTTTTATGAAGAAGAAGATGCAAAAGACTTTGTTCAAAAATATCCACAAGGTCAAAGAGATAAAAAGGTTGTGAACCTTATGTTAAAAGGACATACAAATCAGTTATTACAGGATTTAAGTGAGTATGATATTGATGATTTTAATGCAAGACCACAGTCTTTAGAAGAATTGTTTTTGCATTATTATGGGGGTGAAAAATAATGTCAACGGTATTGTTTAAAAGAGAATGGAAATCAAATTATAAAATATTTTTAATTTTTATGGCAATTATGACATTGTATGAATCAATTATTGTTGCGATGTATGATCCTGAATTAGGAAAAAGCTTAAATATGATGGCAGAATCTATGCCCCAATTATTTGCTGCTTTTGGAATGATGGATCCAGGTTTAACATTGTTAGATTTTTTAACGAATTATCTATATGGTTTTATTTTAATTATTATACCACTTGTTTATATTATGATTATGTGTCATCGTTTAATGGCAAGATATATTGATAAGGGGTCTATGGCTTATTTACTGGCAACACCACATAAGCGTAGTGAGATTTTTATAACTCAGTTATGTGTTTTGTTAAGTGGAGTTTTGGGTTTGATTGTTTATTCAGTTGTTCTTATTTTAGGGTGTAGTTCAATGATGTTTCATGAATCAATTGATATAGCAAAGTTTTTAATGACAAATGTTGGTTTATTAGGAGTGCATTTCTTATTTGCTAGTTTTTGTTATTTAACAGCTTGTACTTTTAATGAAGTGAAGTTATCTATTGGAATTGGAGCAGGGGTAGGAGTCATTTCTATTCTTATTCAAATGTTATCACAAGTGAGTGATAAAATAGAATTTTTAAAATATTTCACACCTTTGACATTGTTTGATGCGAAGGGACTGCAAGCTTATAATCAACAATCATTGCTTTGTATGGCTGGATTATTTGCTTTAGCACTTATATGTATTGTGATTGGATGTATGAATTTTTCTAAAAGAGATTTACCATTGTAAAATGATATACAAATATGACATGATATTTTTAGTTAAAAAACCAGAAGAGTGCTTCTGGTTTTCTTTTGAAAACAAATCATAATAACACTTTCTTTTTAAGAAGTAGGATATTCAATTGATGAGAAGTAAATGAAATGAAAAAAACTCCATTAAGGAGTTTTACATATCAGCAATAATTTGTTTAACAAGTTTTACAAGATTTTCTTCAGCATTGTTAGCAGCTTCCATCACTTCTTTATGATCAAGTTCACTATTTCCAAGTCCAGCAGCTTTATTTGTGACTAAAGAAATACCTAATGTTGTCATACCTGAATGTCTTGCAACAGTGGCTTCAGGAACTGTAGACATTCCTACCATGTCAGCACCAATAGCTTTTAAAGCTCTAATTTCAGCTGGTGTTTCAAACATAGGTCCTTTAAAGAAACAATAAACACCTTCTTTAATATTAACATTTGTTTTTTGTGCAGCTTTTTTAGCAATATCTTGCAATTCTTTTGAATAGACTTCCGTCATATCCTTGAAACGAGGACCAAATTCATCTAAGTTAGGACCACGAAGTGGACTAGGTGCCATAAATCCAATATGATCACTAATTAATGTAATTTGACCAGGATTTAAATCATCTCTAATTCCACCACATGCATTTGTAACAAATAAATATTTGATTCCAAGTTTAGCAAATACACGAACAGGTAAAGTCACAATGTCCATATCATGACCTTCATAATAATGGAAACGCCCTTTCATGGCACAAACTGTTTTTCCTGCGATTTTTCCTATATAAAGTTTTCCTTCATGACCAGGAATAGTAGATTTTGGGAAAAAAGGGATATCTTGATAGTCAATGATGATGGGATTTTCAATTTCATCAGCCAAAGGACCAAGTCCAGATCCTAAAATAATTGCAATATCAATTGGATGACTATATTGTTCAAAAATATACTTATAAGCTTCATTAATTTGTTTATACATATGTACAAAACCTCCTTTATGCATTATTATAAAAAATATTTACAAAAAAGAAAAGACCTTTCGGCCTTATTCGTTCATTAAAATAGATGCTTGTGTATAAGTTCTTGAAAGTAATTCGTTATTTAATGAATATAAAGACTTTGGATCATGTCCAAATAATTCAAATTGAGTCAATAAATCAGTTGCATTCTTTTCTTCTTCACCTTGTTCACTAACATACCAATCTAAGAATTTCATAGTACGATAATCTTTGACTTGATGAGCAACATCATAAATATTATGAATTAAACTTGTGACATATTTTTCATGTTCCAATCCAAATTTTAAAGGATCATCTAGTTTATCTAAAACTTTGTCAGGTTTATCAATAGTTGATAAAGTGACCTCATAATCATTATCTTGCAAATATTGTAAGATTCCTATCGCATGATCCATTTCTTCTTTTGCTTGAACATTATACCAATTGGCATATCCATTTAAACCTTTATGCGTATAAAAATTCGCAAAATCTAAATACAAATAAGCAGAATACATTTCTTTGTTGATTTGATCATTTAATAAATCAGCAACTTTACTATCTAACATTTTGAAGCCTCCTTCACTCTTTCTAACTTTATTATACGCTTATATTCTAACCATAACAAATATAATGAATACTATATTTTTAAAAACAGAAGAAAAGATAGACTTCGCTCTTTCATATTTGATAAAATAGAAGAAAGAAGGTGAGTGTATGAATTTTAAAGAAATGTTTTCATTAAAAGATATTGAAATGCATGAAAAGCGTGTTTTAAGAGATGCTATTCATGATTATATTCATGTGGATCATTTGGTGATTTGGTATTTGATTAATTCTAAGGAAATGCAAAGATTAAGAAGAGTGAAACAATTAGGTGGAACTTATCAAGTTTTTCAAAGTGCTGAACATTCTCGTTTTGTTCATTCTTTAGGTGTTTATCAAGTTGTAAGAAGAATGTTGGAAACAGAATGCTTAGATGCTGTTTTAAGTGATTATGATAAATTATGTGTGATGTGTGCTGGTTTATTGCATGATATTGGACATGGACCTTTTTCTCATTCTTTTGAAGGTGTTTTTGAGGAAAACCATGAAGACATGACAGTCAGAATGATTTTAGAGAATAGTGAAGTGCATGATATTCTATCACGTATTTATGAAGAGCTTCCTTATGATGTTGCCTCAATTATTCAACATACTCATCCTAATCAAATTCTTATTCAAATGGTTTCTAGTCAGTTAGATGCTGATCGTATGGATTATTTATTAAGAGATTCATATATGACAGGAACAACTTATGGAAAGTTTGATATGTCTAGAATTTTACGTACAATGCGCATTTGTGATGGAAAGATTGTTTATAAGGAATCAGGGGTTCAAGCTATTGAAAATTATATTTTAGCAAGATATCATATGTATTGGCAGGTTTATTATCATCCAACGGCAAGAAGTTATGAACATTTATTACAGAGTATATTTCAAAGAATAAAAGATTTATATTATTATGGATATGAATTTCAAACAGATTTAAAATATTTAACGCCTTTCTTAGAAAATCATGTTAGGGTTGAAGATTTTACAAATTTAGATGAATCGGTTGTTTTATACTATTTTAAGGAATTTACACAAGAATCCGATTTTATTTTAAGTGATTTATCTTCACGTTTTTTAAATCGTCATTTATTCAAATATAAACAATTGAAAGATCATCAAGAATTAGATAGAATAAAAACAATAGCTGAAGAATTAGGATATAATCCATCTTACTATATTGTCAGTGATAATCAAAAACAGGTTCCTTATCTTCATTATGGAGAAAGTGGGGAATTAAGTGAAATAGAAATATTAGATGATAATGGAGAACTTTCTCCATTACCAAGTAAATCAGAAATTGTATCAGCTATTTTAAATTCTAAAAAATTTAAATCAGATAAAAAAGTATTTTTTCCAAAGGAGATTAAAGATGAAATTTCAGTTTTATAATGAATTACCACAAGAAGCTCAAATGATCAGAACAAAGGTTTTTGTTGAAGAACAGGGCTTTGAAAATGAATTTGATGATATAGATAATTCATGCTTGCATTTGGTTGTTTATCAAGATGACAAGGCAATAGGATGTGCAAGAATGTTTGATGAAAATGGAAAAATGATATTAGGTAGAATTGCTGTATTAAAAGATGCAAGACACTTACATATTGGAAGTTTTATTCTTCAAACATTAGAAAACAAAGCCAAAGAGTTAGGATATAGTGAGGTTGTATTATCAGCTCAAGTCCGTGCCAGTGATTTTTATCGAAAGAATGGTTATCAAATGTTTGGTGAAGAGTATTTGGATGAATATTGTCCTCATATACAAATGAAAAAGATAATTTAGTTGGAGACAATCTATGGATTGTCTTTTTCAATATTGACATTTGAAAAACAATATTATAAAATATATCCGACATATGTCGATAATAACAAGGAGGATATCATGATGGCAAGACCAAAACGTTGTCGTAGAGTCTGTTTTGAACCTGTATTCCATCAATATGGACCTTATGGAATGGAAGATAATGAAAAGTTACAATTAAATATTGATGAATTTGAAGTCATTCGTTTAATTGATTTTGAAAAAAAGACACATGAACAATGTGCAAAACAAATGGATATTTCTCGGACAACAGTGACTGAAATTTATGAACAGGCACGCTATAAAATTGCTGATAGTCTTGTGAATGGAAAATGCCTTCATATTGCTGGAGGTCATTATCGACTTTATGAAAATAACATAACTAGAAAAGGAGAACATATTATGAGAATTGCGGTAACTTATGAAGATGGAAAAGTTTTTCAACATTTTGGGCATACACAACAATTTAAAATCTATGATGTTGATAGCCAAAAAGTTGTCAATAGTGAAGTTGTTGATACTATGGGAAGTGGGCATGGTGCCTTAGCAGGTTTTTTAACAAACTTAAATGTTGATATTCTTATTTGTGGTGGAATTGGTCAAGGTGCAAAAAATGCTTTAGCATCAATGGGTATCAAGTTATATGGTGGTGTATCAGGGAATGCTGATGACGTTGTGGAAGCATTATTAAATGAGCAATTAGAATATAATGAAAATGTGCAATGTCATCATCATGAACATGGTCATGATCATAGCTGTGGTGAACATCATTGTGGAGAAGATAAACATCATTGTTCAGGTCATTAAAAAAATGAGAGGAAATCCTCTCATTTTTACTTTGTTAACATTTTTTTGGCTTGAATAATAATTGTTGGTAATAAAGCAAAACCATAAATACATAATAATTGAGTGATAGAGATTGTATGAATCATAAATAAACTATGCATAAATGGAACAAATAAAATAATGTGTAGTAAAGTAAATCCAATGATAAATGCACCAACACTTGCTGGATTAGAAAGGAATCCAATTTTTGTTAAGGGTTGATCACTACGACAATTGAAACCATGTAATAAACGTGCTAAACAGATGGTTGCAAAAGCCATTGTTGAAGCTGTTAGTGGATCTCCTTTTAATCCCATCAAATAGGCACACATTGTACATAGTGCAATCACAATACCTTCATAACCAATCTGGCTTAAAGTTTGTTTATTTAAAATAGAATCATTGGCATTTCTAGGCTTTTCTTTTAAAACATCATTACGACTGGCTTCCATACCAATCGCAATAGCAGGCAAAGAATCAGTAATTAAATTCATAAATAACAAATGAACAGGGAAGAACGGTGTTGGTAATAATAATAGTGATGCAATAAATACACAGATAATTCCAGCAAAGTTACCAGACAATAAGTAATTAATCGAATTTTTGATATTACGATAAACATTACGACCAGTAATAACAGCTTTAACAATCGTTGAGAAATTGTCATCAGTTAAAATCATACTGGCTGCATCTTTAGAAACTTCAGTACCCGTAATTCCCATTGCCACACCAATATCACTTTGTTTTAAAGCCGGAGCATCATTGACACCATCACCAGTCATTGCAACGATATCACCACGTTTTTGCCATGCTTTAACAATACGAATCTTATGTTCAGGAGCAACCCTCGCATACACACGAATACGTGTTAATTTTTCATCTAACTCGGCATCACTCATTTGTTCTAATTGTTGACCTTCAATTGATAAATCGCCATCTTCATAAATACCAATCTTTTTGGCAATACTTCTTGCTGTAACAACATGATCACCTGTAATCATAATGGGTTTAATACCAGCCATTTTACATTTTGCAACAGCATCTGCACTTTCTTCACGTGGTGGATCCATTAAAGAAATTAAACCAATAAATGTTAAATCATGTTCATCATCTAATGTCACTTGCGTTCCTTTATAATCTTTATATGCAAAACCTAAAACACGTAATCCTTCGTTTGCATACTCTTGATTTTTCATGATTATAGCATCCATATGTCTTTTAGAAAGAACTTCTTTACGTCCATTGATTAAAATGGTTGAGCATCTTTGTAAAATAACATCAGGAGCTCCTTTGGTATAAATATGATTCAATGATGAAACACTCATTAATTTTCGATCAGAATCAAAAGGTAATTCACTTTTACGAATGGCTGTATTTTGAAAAGTTGTATCATTTTGTGTATGCGCATTGACTAAATCAATTAAAGCCAGTTCAGTTGGATCACCAATTCTTTGTTCACCATTAATAACAGAGTTATTACAAAGTAAACACGCTTTTAATAAAACATTATGATCATGATGATGACTATCTAAATCTTTGATTTCTAATAATTGATTGTAGACATAAATTGTTTGAGGTGTCATTTTATTTTGCGTTAATGTTCCTGTTTTATCACTACAAATCACAGAAACACAACCTAAACTTTCCACTGAATTTAAATTCTTAATAATTGCATTTTCTTTAACCATTTTTTGTGTACTCATTGATAAAACAATTGTCACAATAGAACTTAATGCCTCAGGAATAGCAGCCACAGCTAAAGCCACAGCAATCATCAATGAATCAAGTAATGATTGTTTGGCTAAGAAAAGATTTAAAGCCAAAACAATTGCACAAATGAACATAATCGCAATAGATAATTTTCCACTAAATTCATCTAAACTTTTTTGTAATGGTGTTTTTCTTTCTTTGGCTTCATTTAACATAGAAGCAATTTTTCCAATTTCGGTTTGCATTCCAATACTTGTGACAACATATTGACCAGTCCCATTTGTCACTAAACTTCCAGAAAAAGCCATATTTTTTTGATCACCTACAACAACATCCTGATGAATAGTATCAGTTATTTTATCTACACTTTCCACTTCACCAGTCAAAGCACTTTCGTTAATCTGTAAAGAAGATGATTCAATGATACGTCCATCACCACTGACAATGTCTCCAGCTTCAATTTGAACAATATCTCCAATTGTTAAATCACTTGAATCAATTTCTTGTAAATGTCCATGACGAATAACTTTTACTTGGGGAATAGACAGTTTCTTTAAACTTTCTAATGATTTTTCAGCCTTTAATGTTTGGACTGTTCCTAGCACTGCATTGACAATAATCACAACAACAATAACTAAGGCACTTTCAAATTGACCACTGACACCAGAAACAATGGCAGCAATGATTAAAATAATGACTAATAAGTCTTGAAATTGCTTGAAAAAGATGATTAAAGGACTCTCTTTTTTCTTTTCATCTAATTCATTTTTCCCAAATTGTAAATGGCGTTTATCAACTTCTTCTTGAGATAAACCTTTTCTTGTTGTTTGACACTCCTTTAAAGTGTCTTCAATACTTTTTTGATAATACATATACATCCTCCTTGTTTTCATCTTTAACAAGCAAAAAAGACAAGCTCGCTAAAGATTTTTTATCTTTAACGAGTCTTGTCTTTAAGATGCACCAGAATAGTAAACTATCCGCGATTGTTGATCACATCACACATATTGTGAGACTACTCCCTCATTGGCATTATCATATCATACTCGAAAAAAGATGTAAATAGCGAATATTTATCTTTGTTTTGTTTATATAATAGTAAGTACGATTATTTTAACATGAAAGAAGTTCGGATTATGTAAAAGAAAGGGGCCTCTTTATAAATGCAAGAGTGGATTATGATAGCTTTAGAAAAATATGGATATATCAGTCTTTTTTTATTAATGGTTTTAGAAAATGTTTTTCCACCTATTCCTTCAGAAATTATTTTAACCTTTGGTGGTTTTATGACAGCAATCACTTATTTAAGTGTACCAGGTGTGATTATTGTTGGAACATGTGGTTCATTTATTGGAGGACTGATTCTTTATTATATAGGAAGGATATTAACACCCAAAAGACTTTCGAAATTATTAGAGAGTAAGTGGGTAAAATGGTTACATTTTCAAAGTTCAGATGTTTATAAAACCCAAGATTGGTTTTTAAAACATGGGAAAAAAGCTGTTTTTTTAGGAAGATTGGTTCCGATGATTAGAAGTCTTATTTCTATTCCAGCTGGTATGGCACAGATGCCTTTTTTTACTTATTCATTATTTTCTTTGTTAGGAACCTTATTGTGGGATACAATTTTGGTATTGTTGGGGACATACCTCGGTGCAAAATGGTCACTTATTTCAACATTTATGAGTAAATATGACATGGTGTGGAAAATAGGGTTATTTGTGATAGGAGGATATTGGCTTATCAAAAAGTTTTCACGAAAAGACAAATCATAATCACATCATTATTCCAAGTTTTATAAGTACAATAGAATTCATCATCTCAGGAGGAAAATATTATGAAAATGAAAAAGAAAAAAAGTATAAATAAATTAAGTATTGTTTTTTATGTTGTTGCAACTATTATGTTACTTAGCTTTGGATTGACACTTTATAATGTATCTACTTATATTATGAGTTTAATAGATGCTGGTTCTGTGACATTTGCGTCTAATTGGTTAGATATTGTTTTGTATTATGTGAATAATACATTAGTTTATTTAGCTTTGGCAGTTCTTATTGGTGGATGTGGTTATGTCATTCAATTATTAAAATCAAAAACTACAAATCATGATAATGAAGAAAATTTTGAAAGTTTGATTGCAGAAGAAGAGAACGAAGTTCAAAAAACAAGCCTTGAAACAGAAGACATTGTAGAAGTGATAGAATAAAAAAAGCCAACTTGAGTTGGTTTTTTCTTTATTCAATTATTTTTAAACCAATAAACCAGTCCGTTTTCTTGATAATCACCAGTGAGAGGATTGATTGGAATCTGTTGAATTTTATCTGTAGGTTGATACCAAACATCTTCCTTTTGCAAAGCATTGGCCATTTGTTGGAAAATCACTTTAGGGATTCTAGAATCAGAAGCCATATTCATATCACGATTGTCATCATAGCCTGTCCAGCTCACAATTGTGTAATGAGGATTATAACCAGCACATAAAGAATCAAATGAAGTTGAACCAGTTTTGACTGCAAATGTTGATTGAACTGGATAAGAAGCCATTGTGGCTGAAGCATAAGTGTTATATATTTTTTGAAATGGTGCTGTAAGTAACTGGCTTAAAATGAGACAACTTTCTTGATTTAATAATTGTTCATTTTGATCTTTATACTCATAAAGCACATCACCATAATCATTTGTAATCTTTAAAATTGTATGAACTTTATTGGATACGCCTTGATTAGCAAATGTTGTATAAATATGGGAAAGATCATAAATATTGGTATTCAATGTTCCTAAAGCCAGCGAAGGGTGTGGAGAAACATGCGTGAAACCAAATTTGGATAAGGAATTTACAAGAGCTTGTTCACCTAAAAACATATGTGCCTTAACAGCATAAATATTATCACTCACAGCAATGGCTTGTGCTAAAGTAATATCTTTATAAGCATATTTTTGATTGAAGTTGGTTGGAGAGTATTCTTTTCCATTAGCCATTTTAAACTTTGTAGGTTCACTTTTGAATTTGGTTGTTGGTGTAAAACCATTTTCTAATGCTGTATAGTAAAGCAAAGGTTTCATTGTAGAACCGATTTGTCGTGAGGCACTGGTAGCACGATTGAATTGAGAGGTGGCATAATCTTTTCCACCCACTAAAGCCAAAACATGAGAATGGTGGCTATCCACAATTAGGCTTGCGACTTGTAATTCATCACGTTCTTTCATTTCTTTTTCAACTACTTGATTTAATTGATCTTGAATTTGTCTATCAAGGGTTGTTTCGACATTTAAACCTTGATTGATATAATTTTCTTGGTAGAAACCAAGTTCTTTTAATTCTTGAATGACTGTATCTCTGAAATAAGGATAAGAAGCAGTTAATGTCGAGGATGGATTTTTGTTTAAAGTAAATGGCTTTTTGGAGATTTCATTAGCTTTTTGTTGAGTAATATATTTTTCGTTAACCAATTGATTCAAGACAATCTTTTGTCTTGCTTTGGCACCTTTCATATCTTTAAAGGGAGAATAGTATTCTGGACCATTGACAACTCCTGCTAACATGGTTGATTCATTTAAATCTAAATCTTTAGGATCTTTATCAAAATAATAACGTGCAGCATTTTTAATCCCATAAATACCATGTCCAAAATAAACGGTGTTGATATAACCTTGTAAAATTGTTTCTTTATCATAATGAGCTTCTAAACGTGTTGTTAAAAAAGCTTCAGTTATTTTTCTTGACCATGTTTTTTCATTTGTTAAAAAAAGCAATCGTGCATATTGTTGTGTAATGGTACTGGCACCTTCTGATTTCCCACCATCTGTAATATTGGCTTTAATCGCACGTAAAATTCCAATAGGATCAAAACCACGATGTTTATAAAAACGATGATCTTCAATCGCAACAATACTGGTTAAAAAATCTTGTGAGACATCTTTTAAAGCCACATCATTACTTTGTTGATTAGATTGATAATATATTTTCTTTTGATTATCATATAATTTAATATAGTGACCTTGACCAAGTTGAGGTGCTTCTAAAAGAAAACTAAGACCATAGACACCAATCATAAATACCAATATAACAATAAAAAAACGACGAACCCAGTTTACAAATTTCTTCAACTCCATCACCTCACTTCTCATTTTTACCGAAAGTATGCTATAATATTCAAGGTGATGAAAAATGTATCAAACAAAAAATGTTTATTATAAGACAATTTTTAAGCAAGATGGACAAACTGAAACTGTAGAGTATAAAGCCCAAGGTGTTCTTTGCCATGGTGAAAAAACACAATTGAGCTTTGATACACAAGAAGGGACAATCAATATTATTTATGATGAAAAGGGTGTGACTTTAAACCATGGTCAATCAACTTTAAACTTTGATCATCATAAAGATATTTGGAATCAATATCAACTTCCTTATGGAAGTGTTGCATTAAAAACAAGATTATTGTTGTTTGAAGCTAATGAAGATCGTATCAAAATGAAATATGAACTTCATGATCAACAAGGTTTAATATCAACTGCATATATTCTTATAACCTTGATACCATTAAGCTTCCAGGAGGAATTATGAAACTCTTAAAGATATTTTTAAGTCGTATTTTCATTTTTGGATTATTGATTATCTTACAAGCTATTTGGATTGTTCTTTTTACTTCAACTGTTTTAGCATCTTATTATTGGTTAAAACCCGTTTTATTTATTATGAGTATGCTTGTTGTTTTGTGGCTTGTTAATAAAGATGAAAATCCTTCTTATAAAATATCTTGGATTATTTTGATTTTAATTATTCCTGTGTTTGGTGGACTTTTATATCTTATGATAGGAAATAAGAAACCTTCTAGAAAGATTCGTAAAAAAATTCAGCCTGTCTTAGATGATATTCAAGATGATTTATTAATGGAAGATAATATTGTTGAAAATATTGAGGATGCTTCTGCACATGGTTTGACATATTTATCTGATTTGGGATTTGGCACATATGCTCATACAACGACAAAGTATTATCCTTTAGGAGATTATTGTTATATTGATTTATTAAGAGATTTACAAAATGCAAAACATTATATTTTTATGGAATATTTTATTGTTGCTAAGGGAATGATGTTTGAAACGATTTTAAATCTTTTAAAACAAAAGGTTAAAGAAGGAGTAGAAGTCCGTTTTATTTATGATGATGTAGGAAGTTTAACAACTGTTCCTTATCATTTTGAAAAACAATTAGAAGAATGTGGAATTTCTTGTGTTGTTTTTAATCCTTTTATTCCTATGTTGTCGGTTGCGATGAATCATCGTGATCATCGTAAGATTTGTGTTATTGATGGCTATATTGGTTATAGTGGTGGATTTAATTTAGCTGATGAATATATAAATACAAAGATGCGTTTTGGACATTGGAAGGATACTGGTATCAGAATGGAAGGAGAAGGTGTCTGGAATTTAACAACAATGTTTTTATCTACATGGAATGCCTTTCATCCTCAAGATAAAACTTACCAACAATTTCATCCACAAGTTTATCAAACACAATTTAATCAAGATGATGGATACGTTGTGGCTTATGGGGATTCTCCTTTGGATGAAGAGCGAACTGGAGAAAATATCTATTTGAATTTGATTCAACAAGCAAAAGAAGAAATTTTCATTATGACACCTTATTTTATTATTGATGATACAATGATGAAAGCCTTGATATTGGCTTCTCGAAAAGGTGTCAAGATCAAAATTATTACACCAGGTATTCCTGATAAAAAGAATATCTATCGAGTGACACGCTCTTATTATCATTCATTGATTCAAGAAGGCATTGAATTTTATGAATATAAACCAGGTTTTTTACATGCAAAAATGGTCTTGTGTGATCATCAAATAGCAACTGTAGGAACAATTAACTTTGATTATCGAAGTCTATATTTGCATTTTGAATGTAATGTCTTATTATATAAAACATCTTCTATTCAAGATATTGAAAATGACTTTCAAGAAACACTTCAATTGAGTCAAAAAATTGATTTGAATTATAGTCGAAAGTTTAGAGGATTATATGAAGCTATTTTAAGATTATTTGCACCGTTAATGTGAAAAAATATTGACTATATCGCTAAATATGGTATTGTATTTAAAGTATGATAAGAAATAAAGGAGGATACTATGGCTGTTAATAAAATAGAGCTTTCTTTAAAGAAAGTTTTAAGACAAGCAATCATTGATTTAGAATATGTAGAAGATTACAATCTTGAACAAATAGTCATTGAAATCCCAAAAGATAAAGCTCATGGTGATTACTCAAGTAATATTGCAATGCAACTTACAAAAGTATTAAAAAGAAATCCAAGAGAAATTGCTCAAGGAATTATTGAAGCCATTGACAAAGACATGGGAAATATTGATCATGTTGAAATTGCGGGACCAGGATTTATTAATTTGTTTTTAAAGAAAGATGCAATGACATCAATTATTAAAGAAGTGTTGGATGAACAAGATCATTATGGTTATACTGATTTTGGTCAAGGGATCAAATATAATGTGGAATTTGTATCTGCCAATCCAACTGGTGATTTACATTTAGGTCATGCCAAAGGAGCTGCTGTGGGAGACAGTATTTGTCGTATCATGAGAGCAGCTGGATATGATGTCACAAAAGAATATTATATTAATGATGCAGGAAATCAAATTACAAATTTAGCATTATCTTTATATGCAAGATATTTACAGGCTTTAGGTATGGAAAAAGATTTGCCTGAAGATGGTTATTATGGGAAAGATATCATTGATATTGCCCAAAAGATTAAAGAAGAATTTGGTGATAAATTTATTCATGTTGATGAAAAAGAAGCCATTGCTTATTTTAGAAAAATTGGTACAGAACATGAACTTCAAAAGATTAAAGATATTTTAAAAGAGTTTAGAGTTGTTCATGATGTATGGTTTAGTGAAACGTCTTTATATGAAGAAAACAAAATTGAACCAACAATCCAAAAATTAAAAGATCAAGGTTATACTTATGAAGCTGAAGGAGCTTTATGGTTTAAATCAACTGAATTTGGTGATGATAAAGATCGTGTATTAATTAAATCTGATGGAAGTTATACATATTTAACACCAGATATTGCTTATCATTTAAATAAGTTAGATCGTGGTTATGAATATTTGGTTGATTTACTTGGGGCTGATCATCATGGTTATATCAATCGTATGAAAGCAGCTATTCAAGCTTTAGGATACAATGCAGATCAATTGAATATTGATATTATGCAAATGGTAAGAATGGTAGAAAACGGCGAAGTTGTGAAAATGAGTAAACGTACTGGAAATGCTGTGACAATTAAGGATTTAATTGATGATATTGGTGTTGATGCTACGCGTTATTTCTTTGTATCTAAGGCAGCAAGTTCACCATTTGATTTTGATTTAGGTTTAGCAAAATCACAGTCTAATGATAATCCAGTTTATTATGCTCAATATGCACATGCAAGAATGTGTTCAATTGAAAGACAAGCACAGGCCTCTCAAATTGAAGTGACTGATCATTATGAGTTATTAACACATGCCAAAGAAATTGAATTGGTAAAACATATTAATGAATTTAGAAATGAAGTTATAGAAAGTGCAAAACAAAGAGCACCTCATAAAATCGCAAATTATATTCAAAGACTTGCTCAATTGTTCCATTCGTTCTATAATGATTGTTATGTTATTGATGAAGCAAATAAAGAATTATCTGCTCAAAGATTATCTCTTGTAAAAGCTTCTCAAATTACATTAAAAAATGCATTAAATTTAATTGGTGTAAGTGCACCTGAAAAAATGTAGGAGGATATTATGATCGATTATAAACAAAGTTCTATGGTTGATATTGCATTTGATTTGATGAAAAAGAAAAAGAAACCAGTTGATTTTTATAAATTATGGCAAGAGGTTTCTGAAATCAAAGGATTTAATGATGAAGAAAAAGAAAATAATGAATCTTTATTCTATACAAATATCACTTTAGATGGAAGATTAATTACAGTTGGTGAAAACCGTTGGGATTTAAGAAGTCGTCATAAATTTGATGAAGTTCATATTGATATGAATGATATTTATGCTGATGAAGAAGAGGAAGTTTCTGAAGAGGAAGAAGACGACGGATTAATTGAAGATGATTATAATTAGAGATGGAAACATCTCTTTTTTTTGACAAATTTCATGGTTATTTAAGTTGTGTAAAAAGACGAGGCATGGTAGAATTGAAACGCTATAGAGAAAAGGAAGATATGATGAAGAAAAATAAACATGAAAAATATAGTTTGTTAACGGCGATTACAATGATTGTTGGGACATGTATTGGTTCTGGCATCTTTTTTAAGAGTGATAATATTTTAATTGCGACTAATGGAAATCTTTTACTTGGAATTATTTTATTTATTTTAGCAGCATTTGCTATTATTTTTGGGAGTTTAACGATTAGTGAATTGGCTTCTAGAACAAATGTTGCCGGTGGACTGGTCACATATGCTCAAGAATTTGTGAATAATCAGACAGCCTGTGGATTTGGTTGGTTTTTAACTTTTATCTATTATCCAACAATTGCAGTTGTTGTTTCTTGGGTTATAGGTGTTTATGTAGATATTTTATTTCATTTACAAGCCTCATTAGAATTACAGATGATAATTGGTTTTGCTTTTTTAGTTTTATGTTTTATTTATAATGTTTTTCTTCCTAAAGTGGGAGCTGTTTTTCAAGATGTATCAACATTTGTTAAGATGTTACCATTACTATTATTAGGAATATTGGGTATTGTTTTTGGTGATCCACTTGGAGGATTGGCAGATATCGCTCCAGCAACAATGATTTCTTCAAGTTGGATTATGGCTCTTGGTCCTATTGCTTATTCTTATGATGGATGGATTGTTGCGACTTCAATTGCTCATGAAGTCAAAGATGCTAAAAAAGCCATGCCTAAAGCTTTGACAATTGCGCCTTTGATTGTTTTGGCAATTTATACTTTCTATTTTGTTGGTATAACAAGTTATTTAGGGGCTGATCAAGTGATGGCTTTGGGTGATGCTCATGTGAGTGTAGCAGCCAGTGCTTTAGTAGGGAATACTTTTGCGAAAATGATAGTTGTTTTTGTGATTATTTCTGTTATGGGAACAGTGAATGGGCTGGTAACAGGATATTTGCGTATGCCTTATTCATTAGCTTTACGAAAAGGAATGTTTCCTTTAGAAAAAACTTTAAAAAAGGTCAATGAACAATTAGATATTCCTGTGTATTCTGCTTTATTTGCATTTGTTATTTGTACAATATGGACAGTAATTCATTATTTATGTACACGTTTTTCATTGCTGCCTAATAGTGATGTTTCTGAAATTGCTATTTCAATGGCTTATATGTTATATATTGTTTTGTATTATCAAGTGTATCAATTGTACCGTCATGGACAAATCAAAAGCTTTTTTAAAGGAGTCATTTGTCCTTTGTTTGCAACAATAGGGTCTTTTATTATTTTATCTGGTGGAATACAGAGTCAATACTTTGTTTATTATATTTTTATATGTGTTAGTGTTTATGGATTGTCTCAAATCTATTATCATTTTCATAAAAAGTAAAGATTTATTTCAAGTGATGAACAGTGTATAATAAGACAAGGAGGCGATGAGCGTGGAAATTTATTATGAAGTCATTGGTGAGGGTTTTCCCATTGTTTTTCTTCATGGTAATAATGAGGATCATCATATTTTTGATGAAGCAGTTGCAGTTTTATCAAAAGATTATCAATGTATTTTGATTGATTCACGTTATCATGGTCAATCTGTTCAAGAAGGGGAATTGTCTTATCAACAAATGTGTTTAGATGTTCAAAATGTCATCAGTGAATTACATATTAATGCTTATGATGTGATTGGTTTTAGTGATGGAGCTATTGTTTCTTTAATGCTAGGAATGAGTGATCAAAGATTACAACATATTGTCAGTCTAGGTGCCAATACAAAACCAAATCAGTTGAAATGGATTTATCGTTTTTCTTTATATTTAGAATTATTGTGTTTAATTCCATTTTGTCTCTATGATAAAAAGGCGAGAAAAACTTTTCGTTTGTCATTTCTCATGTTGAAACAACCCCAAATTGAGTATGAAAATTTAAAAAAGATTCATGTTCCAACCTTGGTGATGGCAGGAGAATATGATATGATAAAGCAAGATGATACACTGAAAATTGGAGAAGCTATTCCTTATAGTGTTGTTAAAATTATAAAACAAGGGAATCATTTTTTATTGAGAGATTCTTTTCGTCAAACAATAAAAGAAATTCAATTATTTTTACAAGCGTGTCATCAGGAGGTTTAGTATGCAAGTATGTCAAGTTCGTGATTTATGTATTGGTGAAGGAAAACCAAAAGTATGTTTACCGATTGTTGGAAAAGATGATCAAGAAATTATTAATGAAATACAATCTTTTGAAGGTTTGCAATATGATCTTGTAGAATTGAGAATTGATTTTTATCAAGATATTAAAGATGTTAAAAAAGTTGAACAGTTATTAAAGAAGATAAGATCCATGCTTCAAGTTCCTCTTTTGTTGACTTATCGTTCATTAAATGAAGGAGGACAAATATCTTTAAGTGATGAGGAATATAAAAGATTAGTTGAAGTTTCTTGTACAAGTGGATGTATTGATTTGATAGATATAGAATTGATGAGTGGACATGCATTGGTTTATGAATTGGTTCATATGGCTCATGAAAATCAAGTGTTTGTTGTGATGTCTAATCATGATTTTGAAAAGACACCTTCTCTTATGGATATGAAAGATCGATTGGAAAAGATGGAAATTTTAGGAGCTGATATTTGTAAATTAGCAGTGATGCCTCAATCATATAAAGATGTGATTTCTTTATTGGATGTCACAATTGAAATGTCCAATCGTTTAAATAGACCGATTGTAACAATGGCAATGGGAGAATTAGGAAAAATAACACGTATTTCTGGTGAATTAACAGGTTCAGCAATAACTTTTGCAAGCGCTCGACATTCATCAGCACCAGGACAAATGAATGTTATAGATATGCAAATGGTATTGGAGGCGATTCATCATGATTGATTTTCATAAGGCAAGAATTGCTTTTAAGAATTATGTTTCTCATTATGATGAAACCATTCCTTCAATTCGTTTAAAAATTATTCATACATATGAAGTGATGAAATGTAGTGACTATTTATGTGAACAATTAAATCTTAGTCAGGAAGATAAAGAATTAGCGGCTTTGATTGCATTATTACATGATATAGGTCGTTTTGAACAATGGATGCAATATGAAAGTTTTGCAGATTATAAAACGATAGATCATGCTTTGTTTTCAAGTCAATTATTATTTGAAGATGGCTTGATAAGGGAGTTTATTGAAGATGATCAATATGATGACATCATTCAAAATGCAATTGAACAACACAATAAGTATAAAATAGATGAAGGTTTTGATGAACGGACTTTATTATTCATTCATCTCATTAGAGATGCTGATAAATTAGATAATTTTAGAGTAAAAGATGAAGAAGATATTGAAACAACACTTTATACAACAGTTGATAAAGTCAATCAAGAAACCATATCACCTTTAATCTATGAACAATTTTATCATCAAGAATTGATTTATGGTCCTTATAGAAAGACACATATTGATATGTGGTTATCATATATTGCCTTTATATTTGATTTGCATTTTGAACAAAGTTTACAATATATAAAAGACAATAATTGGGTTCATCGTTCTTTTGATAGATTGCATCCAACTGATCCAAAAACTTATGAACAATATGAAATATTAAGACAACGTGCTTTGGATTATGTAGGATAGAAAGGAAGTTTATGGGACATAAAAAGACAAGAAAAATTGTATATTTGGCATTGTTAAGTGCTTTGGCGATTGTACTGCATACTGTTGACCATTATCTTTCTGCACCATTACCTTTTGGTGTGAAATTAGGAATTGCCAATATTATTGCTTTATTGGTTATTGATATTTATGGAACAAAAGAAATGTTTGTTGTGAATTTTTTTCGAGTTATTGTTTCTGGTTTATTAACAGGTAGTTTAATGAGTTATCCATTTTTGATGAGTTGTGGTGGTGTTTTATTAAGCAGTCTTGCTTTGGCATTGTTGAAGAAATTAACGCAATTACCAATGATTTCTGTTTCTATTATTGCTGCAGTATTCCACAATATTGGACAAATCATTGTTATTTCTTTGATTATTTCTTCCGCTGCAGTGATGCCTTATATTTTTGTTATGTTAGCGGCTTCTATTCCAACAGGTATTTTAACAGGTATGGCTGCAATAGAAATTCTAAAGAGAATCAAGAAAGATCAATTTCAATAACAGCAAAAGCTGTTATTTTTTTATATTTGACATATGCAATAAGCAAATATATAATAAAAAGTGAAAAAAGTTGTAAATAAA
>UPXV01000038.1 GCA_900538465.1 uncultured Erysipelotrichaceae bacterium | reverse complement strand
CACATGCCTTTCACGCATGCATTCACGGGTTCGAATCCCGTACAGGTCACCATTTAAAAATCAACTAACACATTGTGTTAGTTTTTTTGTACATAAAAATAGAACACATCACGTGTTCTATTTCATATATTCATCAAAAGGTTGTTTTAATTGATTCACAACATATCCACTACCACCACGACCTTTGACATCTTCTACCATTGTTGAAATAACAATTGGCTTTTGTGAATCAGTTGTCATCACATTGAACCATCCAACTTCCGTTCCTGTTGCATCATCTTGTGACGCTTTGACTTCTCCTGTACCTGTCTTACCAGCCAATGTCATTCCATTATGATAGAATGAGTGAGCAGTTCCATGATCATCACTAATAACACCAACCAGATCATTTTTAATTTCATTTGCCACATCTTTTGAAAAAGCTTCTGACCAAACAGCAGTTTTTGTTGATAAAACAACATGTGGTTTCATCATTTTTCCATCATTAACAAACGCTCCATAGATAGAAGCCATTTGAACTGGATTCAATAAGATTTGTCCTTGTCCATATCCACTATCTGCAATTTGGATTTCATCACTAAAATCTTTACTTGTATATTGTGATTTATGAAGTGATAATTCAAAAGGAATCTCTTCCCCTATTTTCATAGCTTGATAACCTTTTATTAAATTATCTTTCCCAATTTCTAATGCAGCTTTAGCAAAATATACATTATCTGAATAAATCAAAGCATTTTTTAAATGATTTGGTGTTGGTGCATGTAAAGTTGTAACATAATAACTTCCCCAACTAGAATCTTTTTGCCATTTCATTTCTGCTTGAAAATCTTTTGAAGCATCTATTGATTTTGTATCCAATCCAATAGCAGCTGTTAAAGGTTTCATTGAAGAGCCAGGAACAACTGTTCCTTTAAAACGATTATATAATGGTTGTGCTTTATCATTATTTAAAGTATCCCACTTTTCTGAACTCATTCCCAAAATAAAATCATTACTATCAAATGTCGGAGTACTAACAAGTGCTAAAACTTCACCATTTGTTGGATTCATTGCTACGGATGCACTCTTATCATTTGCAAAAGCATTAAACAAATTCTTTTGTAGATTTATATCAATTGTTAAAGTGATATCTTGTCCATCTGCTTTTTCTTGACTTGCAAGACTTGTTATATGTTCCCCATTTTCATCAACAATATAAATAGAAACACCATCTTTCCCTTTCAATTCCTTTTCATAAGCCGCCTCAATACCACTTCTTCCAATATATGAAGTTTCACTATATCCTTCACCTTTATGTTTTTCTAAATCTTCAGCAGTAACTTTTTGCATATACCCAATTAAGTGTGATGTTGCTTTTCCATAAGGATAATAACGTACTGACGTTGTTGAAAGTTTAACACCTGGAATCTTTAATAAACTATTCTCTAAATTTGTATCACTCTTTGAAATTGTTTTTAAAGGGACAAATGAATCATCTTTAATCCAAGAAGCACTCATAGTCTTTTGAATACCTTCTTTTGTTAAACCTAAAAGATTAGCAAGTTTCTCATAATCATTTTCACCATTTAATTTTCCACGTACCAATCCAACAGAATAAGCCTCTCCTTTTCCAGCCAAAACTTTACCATTGCGATCAAGAATTTTTCCACGAGATGCTTTTTCATCACTTATTCTCACTTTATAATTCTCTTTTAACTCTGGAAAAATAAATGAATCATTCCAAACAATTTTCCCATCATGGAAAGTTGTTTTATTTTGAAAACTGATTTCTCCTGCTGTTGATTGCATTTTTACTGTATATTGAAGTTCATCACCATCTTTAGAATCAACACTCACTTCTATTTGATTCGCTCCAATTCCTTCATATATATTCTGATTTCTTGTTGTAAAAATATCTTTTGCATACTTCTTTTGTGAAGCATCATCCACAAGAGCATACATACCCTCATAATCTTTTTTAGCAACTTTACTATAATAATCTTTCAAAACCTTCTCTTTGTTGTCACCACCTAATAAAAAGAAACCTGCCACTGCAATTGCAATCACAACGACTGCTACAATTGCTATGATGATATATTTCTTTTTACTATTGTTGTTTGTATAAACATCGTACATCTCTATCCCTCCTTGTACTTAAGTATATCATTTTTATATTCAAAATGAAACTTTCCACCAAGAGAATATATCTCTTCATAAGAGAAAAGGTTGTAGAGTTTCAAA
Organism: uncultured Erysipelotrichaceae bacterium; assembly: GCA_900538465.1. Lineage (GTDB taxonomy): Bacteria > Bacillota_I > Bacilli_A > Erysipelotrichales > Coprobacillaceae > Longibaculum. The sequence continues at coordinate 18,597 of UPXV01000038.1, read as the reverse complement.
GAATGTAATTCCCTTTGATTCCTTTACAACCTAAATTATTCTCTCATCATAACAATTCTATTTTAAATATTTTCTTCCTTACGTTTTTTTATAAAGATAAATGTGCATAATGCTCCACCTAACAATAGATAATATTTTAAAATATTTGTTTGATCACTTGTTTTTACATCTACAGGTTTATTTGTATTTGTTGCTTTTGATGGATCCACCAAAATAATTTCTAAACTTTCTCCAGCAACTGTTGTATCTGTTGCAGCCATACGTAATAAAACTTTACCAGCCCCAAGTTTTTTAATTTCATTACCAGAAACTTTATGCCAAGTCTTACCACCATCTAAACTATATTCCATTGCCGAATTAACATTTCCAATTTTTCCATCTTTTGCACCATATACTGTTGGATTAGAAATAATGAAATCCTCTAATCTCAATTTTCTTCCAGTACCAGAATGACCTGACAGACCATTTAATTCATGATCTTGAGAAGTACCACCGTTTCCTCCAGTACCTCCAGTTCCATTTTCCGATGTTCCTCCATTTCCGCCAATGCCGCCGTTTCCAGAAGTAGCACTACCGCCATTTCCACCAACGCCTCCATTGCCTTCTTTTGAATTACCACCGTTTCCACCGTTTCCTCCATTACCAGGATTCAATCCAGTAGTAGAACCAGTTACAGTAGTACCACCGTTTCCACCGGCACCACCATTTCCTTTTTCAGAATCGCCACCATTTCCTGCGTTTCCTCCATTTGCCAAACCATTTTCAACGATTACACTTCCAATGATACCAGAGCCACCGTTTCCACCGTTTCCTCCAGTTCCATTAATTGAAGTTCCACCATTTCCACCATTACCTCCAGATACTATTCCATCTGTCAATATAATTTCTTTATCACTAACAACAGCATTTCCACCATTTCCACCATGACTACCAAAGTCATTTGATGAAGAACCGTTACCGCCATTGCCACCAATTATAATACCACCATTAATTTCTATATAAGTACTTCCTTTAATACCATTTCCACCAGTACCACCAGTTATTTTATTATTATGGCTATCAGCACCATTTCCTCCAATAACCTTAGCTCCAGAGTTAATATCTAAAGATGTTCCTGTGCTTACTTTTTCATTCAATTCTATACCATTTCCACCAGTAGCACCACTACCTGTATAAGCATTACCACCTTTAATCATTCCCTTGTTAAAACTATCTTTTACAGATAATGAAATTGGCATATAATTGCTTACACTTCTAATGACTAATCCTGGTTTCCCTTCTGGTGAAGATACAGTTCCATCATTTCCACAAATCTCATGCGCATTTAATTCAACAGCTAATTTTCCTAAATCATCAGGTAACATAACTGTTTCTTGAATGTTTTCTTTTAATGAAACAGAATAATTACCAGATTGATCAACTATAACCTTAACTGAATCATTATCGGCAGTTTCCTTAATTCCTGTACCAACTGTAGTTGTCACTTTATCATCATTAAAGAACTCAGCAATTTCTTTTGCTGTATATCTGCTTGTTTTCGTATCAGCAACTTTCCATTCTGCACTAGCAGCTTTTGTGTCTATTGCTTTAATTCTTGTTACTACTTGATATTCTTTAGCTTTTTCAAGCTGATCAAATACAACTACATTTTCACCACTGATCCAAGTTTTTCCACCATCAATACTATATTCTTGCCCTTCATCAGCTTGAACAGTAATTGTTGATGAAGTTTGCCCTAGTATATGAATATTTTTAACTTCTTCATCACTTCGTTTTAATATACTCATTGTTTCTGTTGGACTATCTAATGTAAATTCTCCAACACTTGCTTGACTAATCTCGATTTCTTTTCCAGCCAAATCATATTTATCATCATTAATTTGTCCTGCCAAAGAAATATTTCCTTCTTCATTTGAATTTAAAGTATATGTTTTTTCACCATCATTAATTATGTATTTTGTATTTGGTAATAACCCTCCAATAACATCATTATCATAATCAATTATTCCATCAGGTTTTACCAATGGCTGATTGATTGTTATTGTTAACATTTCAGAAGCATTAACACCATCTTTTTGAGCATATCGAACATAAATATTATCTACATCCAAATCTGCAACTTTCTTGTTTGTAATAGGTTTCCAAGTTTCCCCATCCAAACTGTATTCCATATCTTCATCTTTAACTTCAAAACTTCCGTCTTTTTTATTAAATTCACTAACATTTGTTACTTTAACTTCAGCAATATTAGGTACCTCTTTAGGTTCCTTAACTGTCAACGTCACTATTTCAGAAGCATTTACTGTATCAGTTGCTTTTACACGAATCTGTACATCTCCTGCTTCCAATCCAGTGATTTCACTTCCTTCTACCTCTTTCCATGTTACCCCATTGTCAATACTGTATTGCATCTTGTCAGTAACACCTGTGATTTTTCCATCTTTTCCACCATTCTTTGATACATTTGTAACTTTATCACTACTGATTGTTGGAGTTGCAGCAGGTTCCTTTACTAATAATTTCACTGCATCTGATGGCAAATTTCCATTAGCCTCTTTATATCGAACAAGCACTTCTCCTGCTTCCAATCCAGTAATCTCAGTTTTACCTGCATCTACACTTACCCAAGGTTTCCCATTAATGCTATATTGCATCTTGTCAGTAACACCTGTGATTTTCCCATCTGTTCCACCGTTTACACTTACATCTTTTACATTGTCCGAATTAAGTGTAGGTGCAGTACCCGGTTCCTTAATTGTCACCGTTGTTGGAGCAGAGTCGTTCACTGTATCAGTTGCTTTTACACGAATCTGTACATCTCCAGCTGCCAATCCAGTGATTTCAGTTCCTTCTACCTCTTTCCATGTTATCCCATTGTCAATACTGTATTGCATTGTTGTATCAACATTAATGATTTTTCCATCTTTTCCACCATTCTTTGATACATGACCAATTTGATCATTACTGATTGTTGGAGTTGCAGCAGGTTGCTTTATGGTTAATTTTATAGCATCAGAGGCATTACCTCCTCCTGTTGGATTATCTGCATAACGTATTAAAACATCTCCTGCAGGAAGGTTATTAATTTCAGACCCCCCCCCGCTCAATTTTATCCAACTATTTCCATTGTTAGTACTGTATTCCATTGTTGCATCAACACCTGTGATTTTCCCATCTGTTCCACCATAAACCGAAACATCCGTTACAGTAAACTGATTAGAATTAGGTTTACTTTTCTTTGTGTATACTGTCAATGGTGTTGATATATCACTTGCTACTGTTGACCCATTTTGTTTCACACGTGTTACTATAGAATACTTTTTCCCTGGAGTCAAATCAGTAAAGCTACCATTAGATTGCCAAGTTATTCCACCATTAATTGAGTATTCTTGACCAGAAACTGTATTTACAACTATTTTTGTTTCACTTTTAGAAACTAATGTTGGAGCAGCTGGCGTTGCAGGTTTATCGGCAACAAAATCAAAAATTGAAGTTGTATCTGGTTTTAAAACACTTATAGCTGTTGATAATAGATTCTCAGAACATTCCACTCTTAAACGCAAATTATTAAGAGCTGTTTCAATTTCAGTTGCATTTTGTGGTTCCTTAATATTTATTTGATACTCTATAAGCCCATGAATACCGTTATTGTAAGGATAGTTATCTTTTACCTTTTGATTGTCAATAGTATAAATATTTGAATTAATTCTATTATCAAATACAAAATATTTTGCGAAAATACTTGGATTACTAGCATCAACAATTATTTTACCATTAATTTTTCCTTGGAATGTTCCATCTCCTGTTACATTTACATTCCATAAAAGTAATCCAAAAGCAACCATAGGATCAGTCAAAGTATCATCTTTATAAGATATTTTATTATCAAAAATCTCATCCGCCCCTAGTGCTGTCATCGTTAGACTAATACCAGCCGCTTGTACATTTTGTATAGATGATACAGAAACTGATGTGACTATCATCATACAAACTATAAAGCTTTTTAAAATTTTCCCTATTAAACCTTTTCTTCTTTTCATAAATATTTCCTTTCTATCAGAGTTATTATCTTACTATTTTAATCGTTTTAAATACTTTAGAATTGTCATAATATAAAATAAAAATACTCCTTCCCATACCCTTGTACTAAACGATACATCTTTATTATAATACATTTTCAATACTTTTTGTTAATTTTTTAACAAAATTATATATTATTTTTATTTTAATATTTAAAAAAGCGTACCAAGTACGCTAATAGTCAAATAACTGTTTTTCTTTCTGCCCCAGGAGTATTCATATTTGTTACAATCGCAAGTAAAGTTAAAATATGTCCTAATTTGGTATCTGTAATTGCTCTAATCGTTTCTCGTAATTCAGAATTCCCTTGATTATAAGTTAACTTTCTCAATTGTAAAAATGATGATAATTCTTGTCTTTGTATTTCATTTAATAAATCTCGATAACTTCCTTGGATATTCACATCTGGTACCATTGGATCAAATGCTGTACCAAATTCCAAGCGATAAAAATAATTTAAGAAATTGGCATTTTGTTCAGCATCTCTTGCAAATGCCAACAAAGCATCTCTTTCTGTTTGTAAAGTTGCTAGAGCGGCAGCTCTACGATAAAGTTGAGCTAATAATTTTTCTGTATAAATATAAGATTGTAATTGATCCCTATTCATTTTATGCACCTCAATATAATCTATGAAACGATATGAAAATTGTGATTAATTTTAATCATGCCCATTCATATAAATTAACATTGCTTGAACATCTAATGTGTGAGCTAATTTATAATCAGCATATTCTCGCATTGCTTCTTTGAAGTAAGGATTATCTTGATGATAGGTATGGCTACGATATTCAAGAAAATATTCTAATTCTATAGTTTGTATTTGATTTAACAAATCTCGATAGTCTCCTTGCATCTTTATCTTCTCACCATGAGGTTCATAGACTTCACCAAAAGCTTCCCAATAAATCTGTTTTAAGTTTTCATGAATGTCTTCACAATTCTTTGCAAAGTTTAGCAACGCTTTTTCTTCTTGGGGTAATGTTGCAAGTTTAGCAGCTTGTTGATATAAATCACATAACATCCATTCATTATTAATATAATTTTGTAGTATCTCTTTCATTTTCACACCTCATATTACTTTATGAAAGAGAACTTATAAAAGTGAAAAGATTTGCCTACTTCAGCAAATCTTTTATTACTTCACTCGCTATTAATAATCCTGCACTTGATGGGACAAATGCACTACTTCCTGGAACAACTCGTTTATTCGTTTGTTCATGAGAAGCTCTTGGTTTGATCGGTAACTCCTTAGAATAAACAACTTTTAAATGTTTCACTCTTCTTGCCTTTAATTCTTTGCGCATTACTTTTGCAAGAGGGCATACTGATGTTTTGTATATATCACTTACCTCTAACATGGCTGGATTCATTTTATTTCCTGTCCCCATTGAGCTTATCAAAGGAACACCTAATCGTTCACAACGAACAGCCAATTCTATTTTTGAAGTAATTGTATCAATCGCATCAACTACATAATCATATTGCGTTAAATTAATTGTATCAGCATTTTCAGGTAAATAAAACATCTCATAGGTTGTCACATCGCAATCAGGATAAATTGAAAGAATACGTTCTTTCATAACTTCAACTTTCTTCTTACCAATTGTCTCTCTTGTAGCAATAATTTGACGATTCAAATTTGTTAATGAAACACAATCATTATCTACAATTGTTATATGTCCAATTCCACTTCTTACTAGTGCCTCTACAACATAACCCCCAACTCCTCCAACACCAAAAACAAGGACATGACTTTTATGGAGTTGTTGAAGTTTTTCTTCACCAATTAATAATTCAAATCTTGAAAACATACTATTCTCCTTTATCATAAGTATCTAAGAAATGATGTTTTCCTTCATCATCACTATAGGCAATTATGGTTGCCAAATTCACATTTTCTACACTCTTAAAAACATTCTTTTTGACATTTGGATTCATTGTTTCTAAATATTTTAATAAATTCTTCATTTCTTCTCTTTTAGAAGTATGATGAACTTCTCCTAATTCTTCCATTTCTTCTGTAAAACGACAAGCACATTGAATAAAATGTAAATCATTATATTCACACCAATGAATAATATCTTTTTCTTCAATAAGATACATAGGTCTAATTAATTCCATACCCTCAAAATTTGTACTATGAAGTTTTGGCATCATTGTTTGAACTTGAGAACCATAAAACATCCCCATTAAAATTGTTTCAATCACATCATCAAAATGATGTCCTAAAGCTATTTTATTACATCCCAATTCTTTTGCTTTCGCATAGAGAAATCCCCGTCTCATTCTTGCACATAAATAACAAGGAGATTTTTCAATATTAGTCACAACTTGAAAAATATCAGATTCAAAAAATTGAACTGGAATATCAAGTATTTTTGCGTTCTCTTCTATTCTTTGACGATTTTTTTCATTATATCCAGGATCCATAGATAGAAAAACCAAGCCAAAATCAAACTTACCATGTCTTTTTAATTCTTGTAATAATTTTGCCATCAGCATGGAATCTTTTCCACCAGAAATACAGACTGCAATTTTATCTCCAGGTTGTATTAAATCATAAGTTTGTACACCTTTAACAAACTTACGCCAAATAGGTTTTCGATATTTTTTTATTATACTTTGTTCAATCACTTTTGTTCTATCCATAGTCATCCTCCTTGCTTGTTTCATTTTACATGAACGTCTCTTTGAACGCAATTCTTTTTATCACATTCATAAAAATACATTATTTTTATATACCATCTTTTTTCTTATTGCAAATTATGATATAATGCTTTTAGCAAACTTCTTTTCTTTGGAAAGGAAAAATTTATGAAAACATATTTGAATATTATTTTGATGACACTGATGATTGTATCAACACAAGTGTCTATATCAACTCAAGTTACATCTCTTATTAATACTTCTCAAAATGTCCAAAAGGAGGAAAAGATAACTGCACCAAAAAAAGAGACAAAAAAGCCATCTCAAAAACCATCACAACAAACTTCCAAAACAACTTTCACTCAAAATAAAATTTTCAATTCTCATCAAATTACACTTATGCGTTCTACCTTTGTCCAACTAATTAACCAAGAAAGACAACAGGCAGTCTCTTTAGATAGTCAATTACTAGCAAGTTGTCAAACAAGAGCGCATGAAGCATCACAAAAATGGTCTCATACAAGACCTAATGGAAGTCGATGGAATACAACACTTACCAATATTATCAATATAAAAATAACTCCCCACGGAGAAAATCTAGCTCAAACAAGAATAAATATTCATGATTTCAGTGATGAAGAACTCATTCAAATTGTTAAACAATTACATAATGGACTTGTCAATAGTCCTACTCATTATCACGTCATGACAAATACAGAATATAAAAAAGTCAATATTGGTATTGATGTATCTTCAAAAGATAATCTTTATATTATAACAATTGCCCAACATTATATTGCATAATTAAAAAGGAACACATCAAAGTGTTCTTTTTCAAAAAAAGGACAAGTTTATCAATAAACCTATCCCTTCATCATTATAATTTATTCTTCACCACTAAAGCAATATGTACATAAATCACATGGTTTTAAACCAATTGATTCAATCATATCGTCTAAACGATGATATCTTAAAGAAGTGAATTTTAAGCGTCTACGAATTTCTTCTAACATAGTTTGATATTTTGGATTATCAGGATCAGCATATTCTTGTAATAATTCATGACTAGGATTTTCTGTTCCTTCTAAATCACGAATAACACGTCTTGTGATTAAATCCATTTCTGAACTTGAACGAGAGAAGTTTAAGAACTTACATCCAAATAAAATTGGTGGACATGCTGGTCTTACATGAACTTCTCTAGCCCCTGATTCATATAAGAATTCTGTTGTTTCTCTTAATTGTGTTCCTCTTACAATAGAATCATCAATTAATAATAAACTCTTATCTTTAATTAATTCTTGAACAGGAATTAATTTCATTTTTGCTATTAAGTTTCTTTGACCTTGACTAGAAGGCATAAAAGAACGAGGCCAAGTTGGAGTATACTTTATAAATGGTCTAGCAAATGGGATTCCAGAATTATTTGCATATCCCACAGCATGTGCGATTCCTGAATCTGGTACACCTGCTACACTATCTGGAGATACATCATCACGTTTTGATAATAATTCTCCACATCGATTACGCATAACTTCAACATTTACACCTTCATATGTAGAAGTAGGATATCCATAGTAAACCCATAAGAATGAACAAATTTTCATTTTTTCAAAAGGTTTTTGTTCTTGTTTAATAAAATCATGAGTCATGAAAACAATTTCTCCAGGACCTAAATCTCTATCATGATGATATCCAAGATTTAAGAATGCTGAACTTTCAAATGTGACACAATTCGCATCATCTTTTGTACCAATAATGACTGGAGTTCTTCCATACTTATCTCTTGCACAATAGATTCCATCTTTTGTCATAATCAAAATACTCATTGATCCTTTTACAACATCTTGAACATGTTTAATTCCTTCTACAATAGAATCCTTTTGATTAATTAAAGCCGCTACTAATTCAGTTGGATTAATAACTCCTCCACTCATTTCCAAGAAATGTGTCTTTCCATATTCAAAACATTTATCTTTTAATTCCTCTAAATTATTCACTCTTCCAACAGTTGTAATCGCAAAAGATCCCAAATGAGAATTTACCAACAAAGGTTGTGCTTCATTATCAGAAATACATCCAATTCCAATATTCCCTTCAAATTCCTCAACATCTTTATCAAACTTTGTTCTAAAAGGGGAATTTTCAATATTATGAATAGAACGGTTAAATCCATCCTTTCCATAAACTGCCATACCACCTCTTCTTGTTCCTAAATGAGAATGATAATCTACCCCAAAGAATAAATCCATAACACAATCATTTTTTGACGCTACTCCAAAAAATCCACTCATATATAGTTCTCCTTTTTTGACAATTTTCACACTTATTTTAGTTTATTTTTTTTTGAAAGTCTATAATTAATCAATGATTTTTTATAAGTTAACGCTTTCTTTTTTTAATTCTTTATAAAAATGGTTATTTATAAAGATTTTTATTCTTTTTATATATCATTATTGTATAATGAAAATACATATAAAGGAGAAGAAATTATGCAATATATTGAAATTATTCATGCAAATGAAGGAAATTTAAAAAATATATCATTAAAGATTCCTAAAAATCAATTGGTTGTTTTTACAGGATTGTCTGGTTGTGGAAAATCAACTTTATTGGTTGATGTTTTATTTAATGAATGCCAAAGACAATATTTAGAAGCTATGGCACTACAAGGAATACATAAACCAAATGTCGAACGTATTCGTTATGCTTCTCCTGCCATTGTTTTAACTCAAAATGATAATAATCATAATCCAAGATCGACAGTTGGTACAATCAGTGATATTTATACTGATTTAAGAATGATTTATGAAAAATTAAGTATAAGAGAATGTCCTCATTGCCATAAGCTTATTTCTTCTGCTGATTGTCATGAAGAAACAAAAAAAGTTCATCAAGATTTTTATGTTTATATGTATTGTCCTCATTGTGGCTTCAAAATGGATAAACTAACACGTTCACATTTTTCTTTTAATACGAAAGAAGGCGCTTGTCCAACTTGTTTTGGTCTAGGACATATTCATACAATCAAAAAAGAGAAAGTGATTGATGAAACATTATCTTTAGGAGACGGAGCCGTTCGTTATTTTGAAAAGCAATATGGAAAATATCAAATTTCAATTCTCTATAAAGCCTATCAACACTATTCTCTTCCTATTCCTAAAGATATTCCTGTTGAACAGATGAGTGATATTCAAAAAGCAATTCTTTATGATGGTGTAGAATGTGAACTTGTGAAAAAAACTTATCCGGATATACTTCCACCTCTTCAAACAACAGCAGGAAAGTTTGAAGGAATCTTTCCTATTTTATGGCGTCGTTTAGCTGATAAAAATGGTGATTCAGAAAGATTAAATGAATATTTTGAAATGAAAGAATGTCCTGATTGTCATGGAGAAAGACTGAATTCACTCAGTCGAAATGTCACAGTCAATCATACACGTTTACCCCAGCTCAATAACTATTCTTTAGAAAAGTTAAATGTTTGGATCAAAACATTAAAATCCTCTTTACCTCTTCGCCATCTATCATTCGTTGAAGATTATTTCTTAGATATTGAAACAAAAATCAATCGTTTTCTTAAAGTCGGTTTAGGATATTTAACATTAAATAGACAAATCATCACTTTATCTGGAGGAGAACTTCAAAGAATCAGATTGGCAGCCGCAATTGATAGTGAACTTTCTGGAATTATTTATATTTTAGATGAACCAACAGCCGGTTTACATCCTAAAGACACCCAAGGATTAATCTCTATGATAAAACAATTAATTAAACTTGGAAACACTGTCCTTGTCATTGAACATGATATTGATATTATCAAAGCAGCAGATTATATAATTGATATGGGTCCTGAATCTGGAAAGCATGGTGGAGAGATAATTGCCCAAGGGCATCTTCATGATATTATTAGCCATTGCCAATCTTATACTGGGCAATATTTATTAAAAGAAACCCCTATTCAATCTTTACATCAACCTTCAAAAAATCATATTGTGATTGAAGACGCACATCAATTTAATTTAAAACATATTTCTTTATCTATTCCTACCCACTGTTTAGTCACAATAACGGGACCATCTGGTTCAGGAAAGTCAACACTTATTTTTGATGTTCTTGCAAAAAGACATGCTACAATTTCTGGTCTTGAACAATTTGATTCTCTTATTGAAATCAATCAATTTCCCATAACAAAAATGAAACGTTCTAATATTGCCACTTATAGTGATGCTTATCAAGAGATAAGAAATATCTTTGCCAAAACAACACAAGCAAAAGAAGCTCATATGACATCAAAATATTTTTCTTTTAATTCTCCTCAAGGGCGTTGTGAAAATTGTGAAGGTTTAGGATATATTGATAATAATATGTTATTTTTTGCAAATACAAAAGTCATTTGTCCTATTTGTCATGGACAACAGTTTAAGGAATCTGTTTTAAAAATCTTATATCATGGTTATTCTATTAAAGATATTCTTGATTTATCAGTTGATGAAGCAATCCAAGTTTTTGTGGGTGAAACAAAATTAATAAGGATTTTAAGCTTATTACAAGATGTTGGATTAGGTTATTTACAACTTGGTCAATCTTTGACAACTCTTTCTGGTGGAGAATGTCAACGTTTAAAATTAGCTAAAGAATTAATTCAAAATCCCATTCATCAACATCATTTATATTTAATGGATGAACCTACAGTTGGGTTACATCCAAAAGATATTGAACACTTTTTAAAATTAATTCATCATCTCATAGATCAAGGCCATAGTGTTATTATTGTTGAACATAATCAACAAGTTATTAGAAATAGTGATTGGATTATTGATTTAGGTTCTGAAGGTGGAGACAATGGTGGATATGTTATTTTTGAAGGAACACCTTCAGATTTAAAAACATCACAAAGTATTACTGCAAAATATTTGTAAAAGAAAAACAGAATGACTTCAATGAAGTGCATTCTGTTTTCATTTTAATGAAAATAATTATCTATTCCATTAGCAATTCCTTTTGCACACTTATTTTGGAAAGATGAAGATGTTAATAATTGATCCTCACTACTATTAGAAATAAATCCCATTTCAATATAAATCGCAGGAACTTCGCTCCAGTTCAAGCCTGTTAAATCATCACGATAAGAAACCCCTCGACTTTTGATTCCGGTAGCACTTGAATAAGCAGAAATAACATTTCTTGCAAGAGAAGAAGAGGCATTATAAAGTTGTGAACAATATGGATTACTTTTTGTAATCGTAATTGTATGAGCACCTCTAGCACTCGAACTATTTGAACTATCACAATGCAAATGAATAACTGCCGCTGCCTGATTTTGATTTCCAATTCGTGCACGTTGTTGGTTAGATATATTCACACCTTGACTTGTTCTTGTCATAATGACTGTATATCCACGTGCTTGTAATTCACTCTTGAGTTTTAATCCGATTTCTAAATTAATTTGTGATTCAGCTTTTCTTGATGATACTCCTGTTGCACCTGTTGTCACTTTTGCTTTCATTGAAGAAGAACCAGGACCATTGGCTTCTTTACTACTATTTCCACGTGCTTGATGACCAGGATCAATGACAATCACTTTATTATTAGGAGAAGCTGTATATGTTGGTTTTGATGGAGAACCATTTGAAGAAGAGGAAGTTGATGAAGATGTTGAAGATGTTGAAGATGTTGTTGGTTCAGTCTTTTTCTCTTCTTTTAAAACTGTAATTGATAAAGTTTTTTCAGTTTTATTTTGATTTTTATCAACTGCAGTCAATTGAATTTTATAATCTTTAGGCTTTTTGGTATCAACATCACTATGATATGTATAATAGTTTGTATCTCCCTCTTTAACATCACTTTCTTTTTTATATGTCAAATCTCCATCAACTGGATCTTTGATACTCTTAATATATTTTTTCATATCAAACTTTCCACCAAATTGAATTTGATCTTTTGTTTTTGTCAAAACAATTTCCGGAGCCTTTGTATCTTTAACAGTACATTCATAAGTAAATTCTTTTGTATGTCCTCCTTTTTTCACTATAAATTTTAATGTCTGTTTTCCTACTTTCTTCTCATCAATTGTTTCTTGATATTGAATTTCACCATTAGAACTTTTTATAAAACTTTCTGCATTGACTGCTTGTCCATATTCTACTTCACTCATATCATTAAATTCTAAAGATATAGAATCTATAATTTTTTGTTGATGTTGGTGATCAAAATAAAAATATCCCCCAATACATATACATACCACAACAATTCCAGATATAATTCCTATCATTTTCTTATTCACATAAATCCCTCCAAATCTCTTCTTATATCATACACCATTTTATCATAATCAAAAAGGAGAATATTATTATTCTCCCATATCTTTAACAACTCTTTTTAAATCAGCACGAATTGGTAATTGTTGTGGACACATCTTTTCACAAGCTCCACATTCTTTACAATTGATTGCTTTTGCTTTCACATCCATCTTTTGATATTTTCCTTTAAATAATTTTTCATCATCATAAACAAAACGATTATTCCAATATTTAAAGTTTGCTGGAATATCAACACCAAAAGGACATGGCATACAATATGCACATCCTGTACATCCATTTTTAGTACGTGAATGTAATGTGTCTGCTACTTTTTTAACAATTGCTAATTCTTCCTCATTAAGATTTTGATATTGTTGAAATGTTTTAAGATTATCTTTAACTTGTTCAAGAGTTGACATACCACTTAAAATGACTTTGACACCTGGCAATGTCCCAACATATCGCAAAGCCCAAGATGCTAATGTCGCTTCAGCATTATAAGCTTTAAACATATGCGTAACATCAGCTGGTAAACTTGCAAGAGAGCCACCTTTAATTGGTTCCATAACAACCAAAGGTACACCTAATTCATTAGCAAGATCCACACCTTTTTGACCTGCTTGAATTCCCATATCCATATAATTCAATTGTAATTGACAAAAATCCCAATCATGATATCTAATAATCTCTTCAAAAACATGAAATTCATCATGAAAACTAAATCCTAAATATTTAATTTTACCTTCTTGTCTTAATTCTTCACATAATTCAATAATATGATATTCCAAAACCTTTTTCCACTTATCAGCATCCAAAGCATGCAATAAATAAAAATCAACATAATCAACATCTAATCTTTTTAATTGTGATTCAAATACTTCTCTAGCTTCTTCTTGACTATGAACATTCCAAATAGGAAGCTTTGTTGCTAGAGTAAATGAACTTCTATCATATTTCTTTAAAACTCTCCCTACAAATGGTTCACTATCACCATTATGATAAGGATAAGCAGTATCAATATAAGTTACCCCATTGGCAATGGCCAAATCAATCATTTTCTCCGCTTCCACTTCTTCAATATTTCCATTTTCATCTAATGGAAATCTCATACATCCAAATCCTAACAATGATGATTCAATATTCAATTTATCAAATTTTCTTCTTTCCATTGTCTTTTCCTCCGTCTATCCATATTATATAGAATTTTGTTAAAAATGACAAAAACTTTCAAAAAAAGAAACTGTTCTGTTTGTAACCTCTTTCAAATAATGTTATATTGTGGAAAAGGAGGGTCCTGTTATGAGACGAAACAAAAAAGGTTTTACACTCATTGAAATCATTGTTGTGATTGTCATATTGGCAGTTCTTATGGCTGTTGCAGTCCCTTCTGTTTTAAAGTATATTGACACTGCACAAGAAGCTCCTGCTTTAACAGAATGTCATGCAATTGTCACTGCCGCTCAAAAAAGAGTTATTGAAAAATATGCTAAAAATCATGATGACAATGTTTCATTAGATGATACTGATAACAAATGGATTGAAGATTTTGTTAATGAAGGTGGAACGATTCAAGGAACAATCACAGTCACAAATAAAGAAGTCACACGATTATTATACAATGCATCTAATGGTTTATATGTTTTATATGATATAAATATGAATCCTGAATATTCAATTTTAGCTAAAGAAGATATTGAACAAACCATAACAACTGTACTAGATAATTCAATAAATGAATTCACTTCTAAAATTAATGATTTATATGTTTCAAAACAATTAAGCAAATTTGCTGGTAGAGAGACTGTTATTGAAAAAATAGCCAAAGAAATGAGTTTTTCTAAGGTAAGTGAAAATCTTAAAAATCAAACTGATAGCAAAACTGATTTATACTGGAAACCTTACTATCTAAATAATGTAGAAAATCCTTCACTATTTTTATTTGCTAACTATAGTCAAACCGATCATGGTGGATGGAACGCTAGTTTAATTTATGTTAGTGGACAAATATACAAATGTTCTTCTAGAACAAGTATAAGTAGTTTTTACAAAAATACAACGCTTGAAAGTTTACAATCATATCTTGATAGTCATCCTGAAACATATACAAAGATAGATGTAGACTAAGAAAGAGATTCCTTTTAAAAAGAATCTCTTTTCTTGTTATATAAGTTTCTCTTTTAAACTCTCTCTCCTTTGTAAATACTTCTTCATGTGTTAATCTCTCATCTGTCGATTCAGCTATTTTATCCGCCTCATCTAAGTAGAATTCAAAATAATCAAATTCAGAAACTTGATTCATACTTTCTTTTGTTTTATAAATGCTTTCTTTTCTTTTTTCTGCCATATTTAATACCTTCCTTTATTTTGTATAATGATAGATAGGATTCTCTGATACATCTTTACTTATCATTGGGTTAAGAGGGACCAGCCCCACATTATAATTGATTGTTGGAGAACAAGAACCAACAAGATAACCAGTACTTGCTTTCATAATACGATAATGAACATCCATACCACCTGTCTCTGATTCAATATTTGAGGAATATGTTCCTACCGATTTTATATTCACATAAAAATCATCAATTGTTCCTGCTTCAACTGTAATCGTAGTAATTTGCTCATCTACTTTTATACCCGAATCATTTGGTTTGGCATATTCTTCAAAATATGCTCTTCTTGCGACTTCAAAATAATCTGTTGAAGTTGTATCTATTTTAAAGATATCTGATCTTGATTCAAAGTCTTTATATTTTTGATCATTATGAGCTATATCTTGCATTGTATTAATAAAGCTTTGTGCTTCTTCCCTTTTTTCCTCTTCTATGTCGACTAAACGATCGTCATTTTGTTTTGGTGTTGAACAAAATAACTCAACAGGTGATGGATGATGAGCATCAACAATCGTTATTGTTCCACCGTCTTTAATTTGATAGTTTTTATCTAATTCACAATTTTTGTTTAATGCTATAACATATTGTGGATTTGATCCTTTCTTTAAAACAATTGCTGTTGTTCCATATTGTTCAATTTCCTGATAAGAAAATGTCATAGAATCATTATCTAATGAAATTGTTATTGCACCATTTTCAACATTCACCTCATATGCCTTATCCTCATCATTTTGAGGAATCCATTTTCCAACTAATGAACCTGCAACTTGATAATAAGAAATACCATTTCCTCTATCTCCATATGTCGCAACATAAACTTGTTGACCATTATCATAAGTCACTAAATTATTGTCTCCATTTAACCATTTTGTTGTGATTTGGCTATTCACTTGGCTATCAAAAGCTTCACTTTGTCTTGCAAAGCAAAGAAATTGATAATGGTAATCATAAACTTTTCCTGTTTCTTTATTTTGTTTTATAACAAGCTTTGATGAAAAGTCTGGTGATATTGAATAATATGTATTGTATGCTGAAACGCTATCTCCTATATAATAACTTGCTATGAGAAAAAGAACACTTATAATTGTCATACTCCATCCAATCATTTTTGTTATTTTCATTTTAAACAATAAGATTATGTTTACTATGAGGATGAGTATTGTTGTTGGAATAATAATATTGAATTGTTCAAAAATGAATTCAAATTGAAATCTTTTTAAAATAATTTGATAACCTATAAAAAGACATGTAAGTAAAGTTACCAATGCAAATAAAATAATCAATACCCATAGTTTTCTTTTTTGATATTTATTTATAGGCTTTATCACTTCAGATGTTAATCTGTTTTGAATAAGTAAATAATCCTTCTTATCTAAGAATAAGATATCTTTTCCACATATCCATACAACAAAAGAATCAAATTCTTTAACTTGTTTTATATTCCAATAAAAATATTCAATTTCTTTACCATCTTGTTTATATTTTATATGATCATCAAAAAACTGATATTGGCTTTCTTTGACATGAGAAGAGTGAACTTTAACTATTTTCCATATGAAAGGTAAAAAGAAACATATCACTCCAAGAAGCATCAACATCATACCAAAAATATCCATATGTTTTTGAATATAACGTTCAATAGAAAATAAAGCATATCCTCCCATTAAAAACACTGAAGCCAAGACAAAAATAAATCCTAATAATAATTGTTTTTGATAAAGTTGTTCTTGATAATATGTTTTATAAATATCCTGATTTATATGAAAAATATGATATTGATGAACTTCTTTTTCTTGTGTCATCAATGAATCTTCTCCACTTAAAATTTCATCAACACTTACATCTAATATGTTTGCTAAGTCTTGAAGCAATGAAATATCTGGAAGGCTGGTTCCGCTTTCCCTTAGTTAAAGATATAAACCCTATTTATCAGTCTACTTTTCCAATAAATCGGTAGTATATCTCTATTTCCTGTATTCTTTCGTTATCCTCATTCGTTGTTGCTTCGTGAATGAGTATTTTTTCTATCATTGCATTTAATAACGGTGCTGTCAGTTCCTTTGGTACGGAATATTCTTTGATTAACTCAATCCACTTTTCAGCACCTATCATATCCTGTTCCATTTTACTTAGTTCTTCTCTTAGGTTTGTTATCTGCTGTTCCAGTTCTATCTGTTCCTTTTGATATTTTCCCGACAGCATAATGAAGTTTCGTTCTGTTATCTTCTCACAGGCTCTATCTTCATACATTTTCGCAAATAAACGGTCAATCTCATTTTGTCGGTTCTCGGCTTTCTTCAAGGCACTTGCCTTTTTCTTCTTTTCCCGTATTCGCTCTGCATTGCCAGCCTTTTGTATCTTATTTAAGACCTTTTCTTCGTCCTGCTGTACTGCCTTAGCCCAATACTGCAAGCGTTCCAATACGGCTTGATACAGCACATCATAGCGGATATAGTGCATAGAACAATAGCCTTTGCCAAACTGTGCATAAAATGTGCAAGAATAATAACTATACGGTGTTTTATTTGCCTTATTTGTCGCAAATCGCATAGACCAGCCACAATCCGCACACTTGACAAGCCCTGCAAATATCGGTGTTGCCTTTTCCTTTGTCTGTCTACGCCTTGATTTTATCTGCTCCTGCACACGATAGAATACATCTTTTTCAATAATCGGTTCATGCGTATCTTCCACTCGAAACCATTCACTTTCAGGCTTTCTCACTTTCTTCTTGCTCTTGAATGATACTGTGGATTGTTTGTTATGTACGCTGTTGCCGATGTATACCTCATTTTTCAATATTGCCTTGACATGAGCAATCGTCCATTCATAACGCTTGCTTTCGGGTTTCCCCTCAAAGATATGTGCAAAAGTACCGTATCTTGTAAAATTCAGCCATGCAGGTGTAGGAACTTCTTCTGCTCTTAACTGCTTTGTGATTTTTGCACTTCCGTAACCTTGATAGGCTAAAGAAAAAATTTTTTCAATAATCCATTTCGTTTCCTCATCAACCAGCAATTTTCCTTTGATGTCTGGGTGTTTCTTATATCCTAACGGAGCATAAGCACCGTAATACGCACCCTCTGCAAATTTTGTCTTAAATGCTGATTTCACTTTACGGCTGGTATCTCTTGCCACCCATTCATTGATGATGTTCTTAAATGGTGCAATCTCACTTT
>UPXV01000037.1 GCA_900538465.1 uncultured Erysipelotrichaceae bacterium | reverse complement strand
CATGACTATGTGTGCCTTAGCCGCAGGCGGAAAGGAATGCAAGGTTAAAATGAAAAAGTATTTATTAAATTTAAGAAATGAACCTAAAAACGAAACAGGATATATAAAAAGATTTATTGCTTATGGAATTGATTGGTACTTAGGAAGCTTTTTATCATCCTTGCCATTAATTATGTTGTATATGTCATTACATGATGATGCAACATTTATTCCACAAGTTTTATTTATTTTTGAAGCACCTTATCAGATTATTGCTGGATTATTGACGTTAAGTGTTGCTGTATTCTATTATGTGATTATACCAGCATATATTTATAAGGGACAAACATTAGGGAAAAAGTTGCTTGGATTAAAGATTGTTAATGATGATTATGAAGATGTTAGTGTGAAACAAATCTTTATCAGACAAGTTGTTATGATTTTGATTGTTGAAGGAAGTATTTATACTGCAAGTAATATGCTTCATCAGTTGTTAAGTGTTCTGATAAACTATAACATAACAACAATTTGTAATTATGTTGGGATAGCAATAAGTCTTATTTCAGCTATTATGGTATTGTTTTTAAAATCAAAAAAAGCATTGCATGATGTTGTTTCACATACTTTAGTTGTGGATGTTAAATCTAACCAATATGCTTTTCAAATCAAAAAGAATAAAAAACTACGTAAAAAAGAATTGAAACTTTCTTAAAACTCATTTAAACTGAATTCGATTGAATTCGGTTTTTTAATAGTAGAAAAATATGATAACTTTAGATAAAATTAAAGGTCTTAATGAATTAGAACTAGAAATCTATCAATACATAACAACACATAAAAAAGAAGTTTTAAGTATGAAATTAAAAGAAATTGCCGATACTATTCATGTCTCTCCTTCTATGATTACAAGAGTTTCACAAAAACTAGGTTATGAAGGATTTGTTGAATGGAAAACAGAAATGAAAATGGAAAAATATAATGATTCTCAACAAAAAGAAAGAACATTAAATTATATTATCGATTATTTTCATAGAGTTGACAACAAAGAATTTGAAGAAGAGATTTATACGGCTGCTCAAATGATTTCTCAAAGCTATGAAGTCTTATTTTTTGGTGTTGGGATTTCAGGAACTATTGCTAAGGCTGGTGCGTATTTATTTAATCGTAAAGGAAAAAGAGCAATTGGATTAGAAGATTTTAGTATGCGAATAAGAGGAATGTATGATCAAAATGATTGTGCAATTGTTTTGACAGTTTCTGGTGAAACAGAAGAAATTATACAAAGATTAATAGGTCTTAAAAATCTTGGTGTGAAAACAATTGTCATTACCAATAGTGCCTCATCACCAGCAGCCAAAATGGCAGATTTAGCTATTTGTTATTATGTACCAAGTTCTAGAAATCAGGATTTTTATAGTTCTGCTACACAAGTTCCAGTAATCTATATTATTGAATCAATTGCCAATACACTTGCTGAATTTGGGATTCAATAAAAATAATGATAAAAAATAATTGAACTGATAATTATTTTTTGGTAGAATGAATAAGGGCACTCACGGCTTTCCGTTGGAGTGCATTTTTTATTGATTTGAAAGGAGAAGAAAATGGCAAAATATATATTTGTAACAGGTGGAGTTGTATCAGGCTTAGGGAAAGGATTAACAGCCGCATCTTTAGGAAGATTATTAAAACAACGTGGTTTAAAAGTGTTTATGCAAAAGTTAGATCCTTATATTAATGTTGATCCAGGGACAATGTCTCCTTTTCAACATGGTGAAGTTTTTGTAACTGCTGATGGAGCAGAAACAGACTTGGATTTAGGACATTATGAAAGATTTATTGATGAAGAATTAAATAAAGATTGTTCCATTACCACAGGTAAGATTTATAGTCATGTTATTGCAAAAGAAAGACGTGGTGATTATTTGGGTGCGACAGTCCAAGTTGTCCCTCATATCACAAATGAAATTAAAGAAAGAATTTATGCTGCTGCAAAAAGCAGTCAAGCTGATATTGTGATTACAGAAATTGGTGGAACTGTTGGTGATATTGAAAGCTTACCGTTTATTGAAGCGATTAGACAAGTACGTTTGGATTTAGGATATGAAAATACACTTTATATTCATACGACATTACTTCCATATATTGGAGCGAGTCATGAAGTGAAAACCAAACCAACACAACATAGTGTTAAAGAGTTAAGAGGATATGGAATACAGCCAGATATCATTGTTTGTCGTAGTGAAAAATATATTGATCAAGATTTAAAAGAAAAAATTTCATTGTTCTGTAATGTTCCTACAAAAGCAGTTATTTCTAATTATGATGTTGATATTTTGTATGAATTACCAATGATGTTGCTTCATCAACATATGGATGATTTGGTTTTAGAACATCTTCAAATCGAAGCACCACAAGCCAATATGACAGATTGGCAACAATTAATTCATAGAGTCAAAAGTTTAAATAAAGAAATCACAATTAAAATGGTTGGAAAATATGTGCAATTACCAGATGCTTATTTATCTGTAAATGAAGCCTTAAAACATGCAGGATATTATGAAAATAGTATTGTGAATATTGAATGGGTAAATGCTGAAGATATAACAAAGGACAATGTTCATGAAAAATTACAAGGAGCAGATGGTATTTTGGTTCCTGGTGGTTTTGGAGAACGTGGGATTGAAGGCATGATTACAGCTATTCAATATGCCAGAGAAAAGCAAATTCCTTTTTTAGGTATTTGTTTAGGAATGCAGTTGGCATCTATTGAATTTGCAAGACATGTTTGTGGTTTGAAGGAAGCTAATTCTATTGAATTTGATGAGTTTTGCCAAGTTCCATTAATTCATTTAATGAGTGATCAATCATTAGATGATATGGGTGGGACACAAAGATTAGGTCATTATGCTTGTCAATTGGTTCCTCATACCAAAGCATATCAATTATATGGAAAACCATTGATTCAACAAAGACATCGTCATCGTTATGAATTTAATAATGATTATCGTGAAATATTAGAAGAACATGGTTTGATTGTTTCAGGAATTAATCCTGAAAGAAATTTAGTTGAAATTATCGAATTAAAAGATCATCCTTATTTTGTAGCAGCACAGTTTCATCCTGAGTTTGCTTCAAGACCAAATCATAGTGAACCTTTATTTCAAGGTTTTATTACCGCAGCAAGTCAAAATGGCAAGTAATTGCCATTTTCTTTTTGTTTAAAAAAGTGTAAAATAGAATAAAGGAGACTTATGATGAATAAACATAACATTGAAAATATGAAAGAGTCCTATTTTGTTTTTCGAACTTTAGCACAAAGAAATATTCAAGAATTATTTCAATATCATTCTCGAAAATATTATTCGTTTGATATGACAAAATTACAAAGACAAGGAGATTATACATATTTACCAATTGATTTAAAAGATTGGACAAGTTTTGAAGATGCCTTAAAAGTTCTTTATCAATTAACCAATCCATCATCAGGAAGACCAGGCCTTTCTATGTCATCAATAATCAAAGGATATGATTTAATTAAACAACAACACTTTGTATTTAAAGGTGAGTTTATTGATGGAAAACATAGAGTCATTGGATATTATGAAGATGGACAAGAGATGTTTTTTGATAAACAACAGGAAGTTTTGTATTTAAATGACAACAAAGATATGAATGCATATCAAAAAATATTAGGAGATTGGAGATTATCATAAGATAATCTCTTTAAAATAAAGGAGTTATTATGGAAATAAAAGAAATATTGAATCCAAAAGATTTGAAAGAATCCTTATTTGGAATTTGGGAAAATTCAGTCAGAAGTACACATTTGTTCTTGAATGAACAACAAATCAATGAAATTGCTCAATATGTTCCAACAGCTATAGAAAACGTTAAACATCTGATTGTTGCTTTTATAAATGAACAACCAGTTGGTTTTATAGGTGTTGAAGAGAAACGAATAGAAATGTTATTTATTGATACAAAACAACAAGGACAAGGGATAGGAAAACAACTTATAGAATACGTAATTAAAAAATATCAAGTTAATGAAGTATGTGTTAATGAACAAAATCCAAAAGCAAAGGGTTTTTATGAATATATGGGATTTCAAGTTTATAAAAGAACTGAACTTGATGAACAAGGAAATCCATATCCATTGTTGTATATGAAATTATATAAAAATGGTAACGATTTGCTTAACCAATATTGATAGTTTTGTGATTTAAAGATATAATGGTCAATGAACTTTGACGAAAGGATTGAGACAATGGGACAAACAAAAAAAGATCTTGCAAAAGAATTTAATGAATGCCGACCTATTCTTTCCGTGTTAGGAGATACAACACGTCAAAGTATTATCTTATGTCTATTAGAAAATATTGAGTGTGGTGGTATGCGAGTGGGCGAATTATCATCAATGATTCATATTTCCAGAACAGCTTTATCACATCATTTAAAGATTTTAAAGGAAAGTGGCATTGTAACTATGCGTCAAGAGGGCACAAAGAATTTTTATTATTTGAATTATAGGAGTCGACGCATGGCATCACTTGTTAAATTATTTCGTAAAATTGAAGATGCTCAAGAAAATAAATGTGAGATTTGTCAGGATAGAATATGTCAAGGAGGCAATCAGAATGATTTATAATATTTATATGAGTCCAACTGGAAGTACTCAAAAAGTAACAAGTTTTGTTGCTGAGGAATTTGGGGAAGTTACTGATATTGATTTATCTGTATATCATGATGATCATCATTATGAAATGAATGAAAAGGATTTGGTTGTTGTGGGTGTTCCTTCTTTTGGAGGTCGTGTTCCTGCCATTGCAGTTAAACGTTTGCGTCGTTTAAAAGGACATCAAACACCTGCTATTCTTATTGCTACTTTTGGCAATCGTGCTTATGAAGACACTTTATTAGAGTTAAAAGAGAGTCTTGAACAATATGGCTTTATCACAATTGCTGCCATAGCAAGTGTTTGTGAACATTCCATTATGCATCAATTTGCTAAAGGAAGACCAAATCAAAAAGACTTTAACGAATTATTGGACTTTACAAAGGTTATTCAGGAAAGATTAACACAACCCTATCAAAGTATTGAAGTCCCTGGTAAGCATCCTTATAAAGAATACCATGTCATTCCTTTAAAACCATCAGCATCGAAACTTTGTAATGAATGTGGATTATGTGCAAGACGTTGTCCAGTGCAAGCAATTGATATTCAACATCCAAGACAAACAGATAAGGAAAAATGTATTTCTTGTATGCGATGTGTTAAAATATGTCCGAAGCAGGCACGTCAATTGAATCCACTTTTATTAGCTGGAGCAACACAAAAATTAAAAAAAGCATGTCAATCAGAAAAGAAGAACGAATTCTTTTAGGAGGTAAAAAAGATGTTAAAAGCAATATTTATTGATCATATGGGAACTTTGGTTTATGAACAAAGTGAATATTTAGAAGAATTATTAAAAAAATGTGTAGAAAATTCAACAGAAAATAATCCTCAAAAAATTGCTGAAATGTGGGCTTTGAAACATGATGAAATATTAAAAAACTGTAATGGTGAAAACTATAAAAAAGAATATGATATCGCCTTAGAAGCTTTTGAAGACATAAAAGAAAAAATTAATCTTCAAGGAGATAGTCGTGAATATGTTGATATGTTAACAAAACATTGGGAAAACACACCAGCGTATGATGATTCTTATGATTTCTTTGAACAATGTCCTTTACCTATATATATTGTGACAAATAATGATACATGTTATGTTGAGGAAAGTATGAAGAATCTTCAATTAAAACCTAAAGGAATTATTTCAAGTGAAATGACACATTATTATAAACCAGCGAAAGAGATGTTTGAAAAAGCTTTGGAATTAACACATTTAAAAGCCAATGAAGTGGTCTATATCGGAGATAGCCTTAATAAAGATATGGAAGCTGCCAAATCTGTAGGAATGAGAGCTTTCTTAGTAGGTCAACAAAAAGTAGATGACCCTCAAGTCACAACAATTGAAACTTTGTTGGATGTTTTCCAATATTTATAAAAGTCCTTAGGGACTTTTTTCAATTTTTGTTTGTTTTGTTGTAGAAAAAATAAAATTTGTTATGATAAAACAAGGAGGAATGAAAATGAGTATAAAAGTAATTATTATGGATGTGGATGGGACACTTACAAATGGTAAGAAAGTTGTGACTCCAAAGACAAAAGAAGCATTATTAAAAGCAGAAGAAGCAGGAGCTATTTTAATCTTGGCATCAGGAAGACCAACTTCTGGTTTAATGGATTTAGCAAAAGAATTGAAGATGGATCAACATCATGGATTATTGGTTTCTTATAATGGATCAAAAGTTGTTGATTGTGAAACAAATGAAACATTATTTAATCAAGCTTTAAGTATAGAAGAAGGAAAAGCTGTTTTAGAACATATGAAATCATTTGATCGTGTAAGACCAATGATTGATAAAGATGGTTATATGTTTGTTAATAATGTTTATGATAATTGGATTACATGGAAAGGAGAACCTTTTGATGTTATTCAATATGAATCACGTGGTGGTAAATTTAAGTTGTGTGAAATTGATGATTTAGCAGAATTTGTTGATTTCCCATTAAACAAGATTTTAACAACGTCTGATCCTGAATATTTACAAGCCCATTATCAAGAAATGATGGAACCATTTAAAGAGACTTTAAGTTGTATGTTTACAGGAGATTTCTATTTTGAATTTACAGCTCAAGGTATTGATAAAGCCAAAGCTTTAGATACAGTTTTGATCCCAATGGGATATAAGAAAGAAGAAATGATTGCTTTTGGTGATGGTCATAATGATGCATCAATGGTGAAATATGCGGGAGTTGGTGTCGCAATGGCAAATGCTGTACAAGATTTAAAAGATATTGCTGATGAAGTGACTTTGTCAAATGAAGAAGATGGAATTGCTGTTTCATTGTATAAACATATGCCTGAAATTTTTGAATAAGTTATAAAGGAATCCTTGTATGAGGTATTCCTTTTCGATTGTCTTGTTTGTATATTGATAGGAAACAAGATATAATAAATAAAGAGCTATTATGAGGAGGGATATTATGAAATTAGGAATTGTTGGAAGTGGAATGATCGTTGGAGATTTATTGTCTTTTATTCAAGAGATTGAAAATATTGAATTGGTTCATATTTCTGGAACATTGCGTAGTGAACAAAAATTAAAAGAAATACAAGAAAAATATGGCTTCAAAAGATACTCAACATCATATGATGAATTGTTAAACGATGAGGAAGTTGATACAATTTATGTAGCTTTACCAAATCATCTTCATTATTCATATTCAAAACTTGCTTTAGAAGCACATAAAAACGTTATTTTAGAAAAACCATTAACTTCAAATCAAGAAGAAGCTCATGAATTAAAAGATTTAGCAGAATCGCAACATTTGTTTTTATGGGAAGCTATTACAAATCAATATTTACCTAACTTTCATAAAATCAAATCTTTAATTCCTACTTTAGGTCATATAAAAATAGTAGAATGTAATTATTCACAATATTCATCACGTTATAATGCCTTTTTAGAAGGAAATATTTTACCTGCTTTTGATTATACAAAATCAGGAGGCGCATTGATGGATTTGAATATTTATAATATTCATTTTGTAGTAGGATTATTTGGAAGACCAAAAGATGTGCATTATTATCCAAATATTGAAAGAAATATTGATACATCAGGAATATTAATTCTTGAATATGATCATTTCCAATGTGTATGTATTGGGTCAAAAGATTGCAAAGCATCATTATCCAATACAATTCAAGGAGATAAAGGGTGTATCCATATTTCTACGCCAGTAAGTTATATTGGTTCTGTGGAACTGTCTATGAATGATGGAACAGAGGAAACAATCAATGAAAATAAAGATGTCCATAGAATGTATGAGGAATTTGTGGCGTTTGAAAAGATGTATCAAACTCAGGATTATCAACAATGTTATGAAATGTTAGAACATAGTATGATTGTTTCTGAAGTCCAGACAATCGCAAGAAGAAAAGCTGGAGTTATCTTCCCAGCTGATGAAGAGCACTTAATGTAGTGCTTTTTTTCACTTTTTTCTTGACTGTAGAGTGACTCTATAGTGTTTAATAGAGTTAGAAAGAAGGAATGAGTATGAAAACAAAAGATTTAGAAGTTGCGTTAGGATTATCAAAACATACGATTCGTTATTATGAAAAAGAAGGATTTATTCATCCAAAAAGAGATGAAAATGGTTATCGTGATTATGGTGATGAAGACTTACAAATTTTAGCATTGGTTAAGTTTTTAAGAAATCTGAATATTTCTATTGATGATGTAAAAGGAATTATGGCAGGACAAGTTAATTTTCAAGAATGTTTAGAAGTGAATAAAATTCATTTGGAAAAACAAATAGAAAGTATTAAAGATGTTATGCACACCGTTCAAATATATAAAGATAAAGATTTACCTTTAATACCTGCTCTTGCTGAGATTGAAATTCAAGAACCAAAAGAAGGGTTAGGATTCCACAAAACAACATCAACAGTATCTTTGGGAAGAAAATTAACAAGATCATGGGCAATAAGAAAGATTTTTTATACATTACCAGTAGGAATTTTTGGTGCTATTATTGTTATGTTTATGTTTTCTTTTGCTTCAATTGAATTACCAATGTTTTTAAAAATTGGAATTGGTTTTTTCGTAGATATTCTTATTCAAATGATTTTAATTGCTTCTAGTTTTCAAACATCATCCATTTATTTTGGAGATATAATTGATCATTCTATGAATCAATCTGTAGAATTTATAGATAGGGGGATTCGTTATTATCAGTTTAAAGGTTTTCGATCAAATCTTGCCTATTTCTTTGCTGTATTGTTGAAAAAAGATCATCAGTTTATGCATTTTTATCCTTATGAGGATATTGATCAAGTAACAATCATTGCTAAAAAAAGATATACAGCTATAAAGAATCCTGTGGCTTTTCAACTTTATGGTGTTGATTTTGTATTTGAGTTTCATGATGGAAAAAGATTTTATTTTTACTGGCCTATGACATTAGATGATGATATGAGATTTATTGCTTATATATTAGAAGAGAAAATAAAAAGCATAAAGGATAATCAAAATATCCTTTATGCAATGAAAAATGGGATTAATTTGAACGATTATTTAATCTCTCAATAATCATTAAAGAACGCTCAACTTCTGCTTGGATTGTTGGGTGTTTTTGTTTGTTTTTGATTTCTGACAAAAGTGGAACACTTTGTGGAAAGGCACTTAAACAAATTGTTAATTTCCATGTCATCAATTCATCATTTTCATATTGATGAACAAAGTCTTCAATAAGTTGATAGGCTTGCTGATCCACAACATCACGATTGTAAAAACAAAAGAATCCAAAAGCATCAATACCTTCTAATAATTGGTCTCGATTTAATGTTTTCATAGCTTTTAAAAAATCAGGATAGACTTTTCCTTCAGCATGACCTAAGCTTCTTGCAACAAGATCACGAGGTAAAGGATAACTCTTTTTCAATGAAACTCTTGGTGGAATTTCACGATGTTGATTGTGTCCGACTTTTCCTAAGAACTGACACATTTCATAGACGTTTCCATATGTAGCTAAATTGTCCTGTATTTCAATTCTTGCATTGATTGCAGTTTCATGAATCAATTGATTTAACAAAACATTTGTGAAATCTGCATCGTTATGAAATTTTGCAGAGAAGAAATAAATACAAGAAGTTCTTGTTATGGGATCTCCATCTAATTGTGTTAAAAGTTCTTCTTTTGTCATTTGTTTAAATTCAAATAATTTTTTTTGAGAAATACATCCTCTTTTTTCTAAATATTCTTGATCGTTTTTCATATATATCACCTATTCATATTATAGAGAATTTACAAATAAAATCAATGGCTATAGGTAAAATTATAAGTATAGTTTTAAAAAAGACATTATTTTTGTTTATAAAAATGAAAATATCAAACTTTTTTCTATATGATAAGTCAAGTTGCTTTTGTATATTGGTAAAAATTGTGCTAGAATAGGGCAGGAAGGTGATAAACATGATGAGAATTGGGCAATCTATAGATATTCATCAATTGGTTGACAATCGTAAGTTGATTTTAGGTGGCGTTGAAATTCCTTATGAAAAAGGATTAAAAGGTCATAGTGATGCAGATGTTTTATTACATGCGATTATTGAAAGTATCATTGGAGCAATGGGGTTGGGTGATATTGGAAAACATTTTCCAGATACAGATCCTAAGTATAAAGGCATTTCTTCAATGATTTTACTAGAACATACTTATGAGATGATGAAAAAAGAAGGATATACAATTGGGAATATTGACAGCATTATTATGTGTGAAGAACCAAAGATGGCTCCACATATTATGCAAATGCGTCAAAATGTTGCTGAGGTTTTACATTGTGATATCACACAAGTGAATATAAAAGCAACACGTGGAGAGAAACTTGGCTTTGTGGGAAGAAAAGAAGGTATCGTTTCTCAAAGTGTTGTATTATTAAATAAGGAAGGGTAATAAGAATGGATAAAGTAAGAGTCAGATATGCACCTAGTCCAACAGGACATTTACATATTGGTGGTGCTAGAACAGCATTATTTAATTATTTGTTTGCAAAACATTATGATGGAGATTTTATTTTCAGATTAGAAGATACTGATATTGAAAGAAACATCGAAGGTGGAGAAGCAAGTCAATTAGAAAACTTAAAATGGTTAGGAATTATTCCAGATGAATCACCATTAAATCCTAATCCAAAATATGCACCATATCGTCAAATGGAAAGATTAGATATCTATAAAAAATATATTGATATCTTACTTGAAAAAGGATATGCCTATAAATGTTTCTGTACACCAGAAGAATTAGATGCTGAACATGAAAGACAAGTGGCTGCAGGAATTGCACCTAAATATAACAGAAAATGTTGTGATTTAACACCAGAAGAAGTCAAAGCGAAAGAAGAAGCTGGTTTACCTTATACAATCAGAGTGAAAGTGCCAGCAGGGAAAACATATGAATTTGATGATATGATTAGAGGACATGTGTCTTTTGAATCAGAAGATATTGGTGACTGGGTTTTAATTAAAGCTAATGGGATTCCAACATATAACTTTGCAGTTGTTATTGATGATCATTGTATGGATATTACACATGTTTTTAGAGGTGAAGAACATTTAAGTAATACACCAAAACAATTAATGATTTATGAAATGTTAGGATGGAGTGCACCAACTTATGGTCATATGACATTAATTGTCAATGAAGATAGAAAAAAATTATCAAAACGTGATGAATCAATTATGCAATTTGTTTCTCAATATAAAGAAGAAGGATACTTACCTGATGCAATGTTTAACTTTATGGCATTGTTAGGTTGGTCTCCAGAAGGAGAACAAGAAATCTTTAATCATGATGATTTAATTAAAGAATTTAGTGAAAAACGTTTATCTAAATCACCATCTATGTTTGATAAAGAAAAATTAAAATGGGTAAACAACCGTTATATCAAAGAAAGATCTTTAGAAGAAGTGGTTGATTTATGTTTACCATTTTTAAGTGATGCTTATGATTTATCAAATCATAGTGAACAATGGATTAAAGATTTAGTGGCTGTATATCATGATCAATTATCATATGGGAAAGAAATTGTTGGACTTGTTTCATTATTCTTTGAAGATGAATTACAAATTGACGAAGAAGCAAAAGAATTTATGAAAGATGAATCAATTCCAAATACATTGGCTGTCTTTAAATCAAAATTAGAAGAATTATCTGAAGCTGATTTTACAAAAGATAATATCCAAGCATGTATTAAAGCAACACAAAAAGAAGCCAAAGCAAAAGGAAAAATGTTGTATATGCCTATCCGTATTGCAACAACTGGAATTATGCATGGTCCTGATTTGGCAAGCTCTATCATGTTGCTTGGAAAAGAAAAAGTTTTATCAAGATTAGAAGGATAAATGTCCTTCTTTTTTGCTTTGTTCATGTGAAAATATATTTTTTATTGTGAAAAGATGAAGTGACACAAAAATTTCACATTGAGGTGGTATAATCGATATCGGAGGTGGATGTCATGCAAAATAGGATTATTGTTTCAATACTTTCATTGTTCATTCTTGTAGATGCATTATTGATTTATTTAGCATTGACAATTTCACCAATCAAACTGAGAAGAAACAGTTTTACATATCAATATGGGGAAGAAATTTCTACAAAGGTTGCTGATTATGTAGATGCAAATCCTTCTATATTAAAGAGTGTAAAACTTGATCTTTCAAATGTTTCTAAAGAAGTTGGAACTTATCAAGCTTCAATTGAATATATGGATAAGAAAGAATCTTTTCAAATTGTCATTGTGGATACAGTGAAACCAAAAGTTCAATTAAAACAAGTACAATGGAATATTCAATTAGGAGAAGAGTTAAAAGCAAAGAATTTGATTAAAAAGATTGAAGATAAATCACAAACAACGGTTTATTTTTATGATGAAAAAACACAAAAAAAATCAACTTCAAAATCTTATAATATTGAAGGATCGTATATTGAAAGAATCATTGTTGAAGATAAACATGGCAATCAATCAGCAGCTTTAAGAGTTAAGATTGTTGTTGAAAAGAATAAAGTCCTTCCAGTTATTGAAGGCGCTAAAGATGTCACAATTCATGTTGGTGATGTGATTGACTTAAAACAAGGTGTTCGTGTGAAAGATGATATTGAGGGAGATATTACATCAAGATTAATTGTTGAAGGTATTGTTGATAATATGACTCCAGGTGAATATCAGGTTGTCTATACTGTAAGTGATAATGCAGGAAATATTGCAAAAGTCGTAAGAAAGGTAACTGTTGTAGAAAATGATAACTAATATATATTTATTAATATGTGCCGGAATTTTTATCTATATTAATTTTATTAATCAAGGAGATAAAGTGGCATGTGCAATGAAATTGGGGGCTTTTTACCCACCAAATGTAAGAGAGAATAAAGAATATTGGCGTTTTATCATGTGTAATTTTATTCATATTGATTTTATTCATTTTTTAATGAATGCCTATGCATTGTATCAATTAGGACATTTCTTTGAAGTGGTTTTAACGCCTATGCCTTATTTGATTGTCGTTGTTGTATCAATGCTTTTAAGTTCACTGCTTTGTTATAGTGCGGCAGAAATATCTTTTCAAGCTGATAATACGATTACAATTGGAGCCAGTGGAGTTGTTTTTGGATTCTTTGGAGCTATTTGTGCTTTAGGCTATTTGGCTGGTGGTGTTTATATGGAATTGTTAGAAGAATTTTTAGGTATTATTTTGATTAATATTGCTTATACGTTCTTAAATCGACAAATTTCAGTCACTGGTCATTTGGGTGGCTTTATTGGAGGCGTTGTGAGTATTGTTGTTTTATTAGCGACGAAGATGATATGAGATTATTGATAGATGGTGATGCTTGTCCAGATAAAGATGAAATTAAAAAAATGGCTCAAGACTATAATATAGAAATGATTGTATATATTGATTATGCTCATGTTGTGGAAGATGAGTATTATCGTGTTGTAGAATGTGAAATTGGTAAAGATAGTGTTGATATGCGAATGATTAAGGATGCTAGAAGTGGTGACTTGGTTATTACACAAGATTATGGATTGGCGAGTTTACTGTTGTGTAAAAATGTAAAGGTTCTTCATGTAAGCGGAAAAGAAATTCATAATGGGAATATTGAAGAATTATTAATGTCTAGATATTTATCGGCTCAACAAAGAAAAAAAGATAAGCATTTAAAAGGACCTCCAAAACGAGATCAAGCAACAAGAGATTATTTTTTAAAACAAATCGAAAAAATGTTAAGAACTGCCCTTTAAAGGCAGTTTTGTTGTTGGATTATTTTCTTTTTTTAAAAGTTTACGAATGTCATTGACATTTGCGACAAAACTTGAGTATTATATGTATATATAGGCAAAACTATTGAAAAGTAGTGACGCAAAGCTAAAGGGCCTCATTAATGTGGTAGCCAGTTGCATGAAACCGTTCATATTTGACACTGTTTTGCATATTGTTTTATCAATATGTTTTTTTGTTTATTGACTATAAGATGAAAGGGGAAGAGGAAATGAAAAAAATTGGGTTTAGCATAATGATGGTTATGTTACTTTTAATAATGAATATAACCCCTTTATCTGCAAAAACAAAAGTAAAAGTTGCTTTCCCTTATCAAGATGGATTAACTGAAATTAATGATGATGGCAGTTATTCAGGTTATACATTTGATTATTTAAAAGAACTAGAAAGATTTACGAATTTACAATTTGAGTTTGTAACATATAAAGGCGATGTTAATGAACAAATTGTGACTGCAATGGAAGATGTTGAAAAGGGTAAAGTTGATTTAATGGGTGGAATGATTTACGATGAATCATTAACAAGTATGTATGACTACACTTCAACAAATTATGGTATGGGAAATATTGCATTATATGTTTTATCAGATAATGCCGCTATTAATGATACAAATATTTATTCATTAAAGAAAATGGATGTAGGAATTATTTCAACAAAACAAAAAGAGAATGTTAAACTTAAAGAGTTTGGCGTGATGAATGGAATTGAAATTATTCAACATTTTTATATGAGTTCTCAAGAATTGTTGGCTGCTTTAGAAAATAAAGAAATAGATGCGATTGCTGAGTCAGAACAATCTGGAATTGTTGGTAATTATCGTATTGTTGCAACATTTTCTCCACGACCATTCTATCTTGTGACAACAAAGGGGAAAATAGATCTTATTACAGAATTAAATGAAGGAATGACCAAATTAAATAAGGAACAACCTTCTTTTATGAGTGATTTGCATGAAACATATTTTACATTAAATTCTGGTGATTTTATTTTAACTGATAGTGAAAAGGAATTTATAAAGCAACATCCAACTATTGATGTCGCTTTATTAGGCGGAAAAGCACCACTTCAATCTAAGAATGGTCAAGGTGAAATTGAAGGAATTACAATAGATCTTTTGAATTATATAAGTGATTTGAGTGGATTGAAATTTGAATATCATTATACAGATTCTTATGATGAATATGAAAAACTTTTTGAAGATGGAAAGGTTGTTATGGGTGGAGGAGTGACAATTCCTTATTATGATCAATCAAAGAATTTGTCATTTTCAAGAAGTTATTTGGATTCAGACATTGAAGTTGTTATGACAAAAGGGCTTGATGCTTCAAAAGCTGTTGGGAAACGTTTGGCAATTCCTAAAGGAACTTATTATTCTGGGGAATATGAGGGAGAAATTATCTATTTTGACACACCTTTAGATTGTTTTGATGCAGTTGATAGTGGAAAAGCAGATTATTCTTATTTGGGTAGTCATACATCTTTGTTTTATGGAAGCTCTT
The DNA here is from genome assembly GCA_900538465.1 of uncultured Erysipelotrichaceae bacterium. GTDB lineage: Bacteria > Bacillota_I > Bacilli_A > Erysipelotrichales > Coprobacillaceae > Longibaculum. Next base: position 5,877 of record UPXV01000037.1, on the reverse strand, counting down.
ATCAATTTGAAAATATAACAATGTTTCCACAAGGAAATAATTATAACATTAAAAATTGTTTTGCTGTAAAAGGAACAGTTTCTAATGAATTAATAGATATTTTAAATAAAGGAATTGACAAAGCCTATACGGGGGAAATTCAATCTATAGTTTTTAAAAATGCAACATATGCAAAAGAAGATATTTCTTTTATAACTTATGTAAAAAGCAATCCATTAGGAGCAACTTTGTTTGTTGTTGTTTTAATTGGTATCTTTGTATCTATTAGAATTTATTCTAATAAGAAGAATAATGAAAAAATATTAAAAGAATATGATCGTTTCCAAAAGATCAGTGATTTATCTGGAGATTGTTTTATTGAGTATAATGTTTTTAAAGATACTTTAAAATTAAGTGGTGGAGCAGCTGTGCTTTTATCTCCAGAAAAGAAGATAGAATATTATGTGAATAAAGAACATAATGGGAACGAATTATTTAAACAGATTCTTAATAATCAAAGAACGATTGAAAAAGAATCGATTATGACTTTCTTAGATGGAACAAAGCGTTGGCAAAAAATATTCTTACAACCTATTTTTGATGATAACAATAAAATGACACATATTATTGGGAAGATTACAGATATTCAAGTTCAAAAAGAAGAACAATTGTTGTGGAAAGAATTAGCAAGAAGAGATAGTTTAACAAATATTTATAATGCGGCAACTTGTCGTGAAATGTTTAATGAGTTATTAAAGCAGTCGAAAGATAATGATATGGCATTGATTATTTTAGATATTGATAATTTCAAAGCAATTAATGATAATTATGGACATTTCTATGGAGATTGTGTTTTACAAAAACTTGCAGAGACTTTGCAAAAAATCACAAAGCCAACTGATATTGTAGCAAGAGTTGGTGGCGATGAATTTATCATTGGATTAAAACATCCAGAATGTAAAGAAGAGATTGCTGATTATTGTCAACAATTGATGGATGAGTTACTTCATTACCAAGATCACAATATTACAGTAAGTATGGGTGTTGCTATTTCTCGCCAAAATCAAACTTATGATGAATTATATCAAAAGGCTGATATTGCTTTGTATAAGGTTAAAAATGAAGGAAGAAATAATTTCCAATTTTCAAATGATTTTAAAAAGAACAATTAATTTTGTTCTTTTTTTGCATTTATTTGTTTGAAAAAGAATAGAGATATCAATAAGATCATTGCTTCACTTATAGGAAATGATAGCCAAACACCATCAAGTAAGAAAAGAGATGCTAAAAGAAAGACAAGGGGAATGATAATGAGACCTCCTCTTAATAAAGAAATAAGAAAAGAAGGTTTTATCTTTTCAATTGATGCAAAATAGGAAATAAAAATCATATTCAGACCACTAAAAAAGAATCCAAAGAAATAAAGAGGTAAGCCATGGCTTGCCATTTGTGCCATTTGAAGATTGTTTTCACTATTAAATAATGCAACAATTTCATGAGAAAATAACAATATACATATATAGATAAAAGTTGAAAGCATGAAGGTGATTATTATTGAATAATGAAAATATGATTTATTGAGATGAAAATTGTTTTGGGCATAACTTTGCGAAAACAAAGGTTGAACACCTTGGGCAATACCCGTATATAAAGATGTCATAACCAAAGCAAGATTACTGATAATACCATAACTTGCAATCGCGATATTTCCACCAATTGAAAAAATCACCATATTAAAAATAAAAATAATAATACCAGTTGATAGTTCGGTGATAAAGGATGGAATTCCAATTGTAAAGATTTGCCATACGACTTGTAAGTTTAATTTTGCTTTATTGAAATGAAAATGGTTTTTCTTCCCGATAAAATGCAAACTACATATCAATAATGTGACAACAGGAGAAAAACCGGTTGCTAAGGCAGCACCAAACATTCCTAGATGATAAGGAAATATAAAGATATAATCAAAAATAATATTAAAAAGAGTTCCCATAATCATCGCTAAACTGGCTAAACGTGGATTGTTGTCGTTTCTAATAAATGTAACAACAATTTGTTGAATGATAAAAAATGGGGCAAAGATAATAAACGTTTTTAAATAAGTAGAAGCGATATCTAAGATATCTTGAGTTGCTCCCATAAATACCATAATGGAAGAAGCAAAGAAAAAGCCCAAAATGGTAATAGGAATAGCCGTTAGAAAAGCAAGTTTAATAGCAGCTGTAAAATATAAAGAGGCATGTTGATTGTCTTGTTGAACTTTTACAATCGAAAAACGTGTTGCGCTCCCTACACCGATTAATAATCCTAATCCGATAATGACATTATATAGTGGTAAGATAAGGTTCAAAGCAGCTAAACCCAAGCTCCCCACTCCATTAGCAATAAATAATGTATCTGCAAGAATATAACAAGATAATCCAAGCATACTTAACATATTTAAGCTGACATATTTGATAAAAGTTATTTTTCGTTCCATAAGCCACCTCCTTATGATATGATAATCTATAGTGTAACCCTATAGTCAAGGAGAAAAAATAATGTCACAATATTATCAAACATATTATACAACTGGAGAATTTGCAAAACTTTGTCATACAACAAAAGAAACTCTTTTTCATTATGATGAAATTGGTTTATTGAAACCAAAAATGATTAAAGACAATGGCTATCGTTATTATTTATCGGTTCAATATTTTGAATTTGATATGATTAAAGTTTTACAAGAAGTTCATATGTCTTTAAAAGAAATTAAAGAATTTATGGTACAACGGAACAATCAAAATTTTGTAGATAGTAGATATTCTTAGGGAAAAGAATCAACAATTAGAAAATGAAAAGAATAGAATTCAAAGTATGCAATATCGTATTCAACAAGCTATTCATATGACAGAATATGGAATGAAGACACAACATATGGTTCCTTTTATTGAAGAGTGTCCAGCTGAACATTTATTGACAATTGCTTTACCTAAAAAAGATATGAGTGATCGTGAAATGATGGCATATGTGAGTAAACATCTGGATTATTGTCATCAACATCAATTAAGTGAAGAACTGCCATTAGGCTCTATTATTGATCAACAACAACTCAAAGAAAAAGATTATCGAGAAAGCCGTTATTACGTTAGACTTGCTAATGAGATTGAAGATAGTCATTATTATTTAAAGCCACAAGGTCTTTATGCTACGATTTTACATGAAGGATTTTATGATACAATTGGAGAGTCTTTTGAAAAGTTATTTGATTTTATTGAATGCCATGGCTATCGCATCATTGGGGATGCTTATGAATATGAAATTCATAGTTATTTTACATCTCAAGATATAGAACAATATTTGATTTCTTTATCTATTCAAGTAGACAATAAATAGAAAATCATTTAATATTAATAAAAAAATGGAGGGAAATTATGAAGTATAAATTAATAGCGTTAGATTTAGATGGAACTTTGAAAAATTCAAATAATGAAATTACAGAAAAAACAAGGGAAGCTTTGATTAAAGTTCAAGAGTTAGGGGTGAAAATTGTTTTGGCGAGTGGAAGACCAACACCTGGGTTACGCCATGAAGCCAAAGAACTTGAGTTGGGAAAATATGAAGGATATATTTTATCATTTAATGGAGCAAGGGTTATTGATGTGAAAACAGGAGAAACTGTTTATGAACAAACCTTGTCAATTGATGAGGCCAAAAAAGCATATAATCGTGCAAAGGAATTGAACTTAGCTTGTATGACATATGAAGATGATGTGATTGTGACAGAAGATATTGATGATGAATATGTTTGTGTTGAAGCAAAGATTAATGATATTCAAAAAGAGAAAGTTGAATCGTTTAAAGAACGTTTAAAAGATCCTATACATAAAGTTTTATTGACAGGAAAACCAGAGTATGTGGCAAGCATTGAAGAAGAATTTAAACAACCTTTTGGTGATTCTTTAAGTATTTATCGTAGTGCTCCATTTTTCATTGAAGTGATGGCTCAAGGTATTGATAAAGCAGCTTCTTTAGATAGACTTGCTCAATCATTAGGAATCAAACAAGAAGAAGTGATGGCTTTTGGAGATGGATATAATGATTTAAGTATGATTGAATATGCCGGTCTTGGTGTGGCTATGGAAAATGCTGTTGAAGGCGTTAAGCAAAGAGCAAATGTGATTACAAAATCTCATGATGAAGATGGAATAGCCTATATTTTATCGCAAGAATTTGAAGGAGTTGAATACTAATGTTACCACAAGATCCAGCAATGTTATTGAGTTATGTGAACATGAAATTAAGAGATCAATATGATTCTTTAGATGATTTGTGTGACGATTTAGATATTTCTAAGGAAGAAATTGTAGAAAAACTAAAAACAATAGACTATATTTATGATTTTGAAAAAAATCAGTTCAAATAAATATCAGGCTGTGCTATAATTGTGAAAAATAAGTGGAGGAGAAGAATATGTTAAAGTTAGAACAGTTTCAAGAAGCAAAAAAGAGAGTCGATGAAGTCATTATTCCAACTCCCTTAATATATAGCGAAGCTTTTTCAAGAGAGTGTAAAAATGAAGTCTATATAAAACCAGAAAACTTACAACGTACAGGGGCGTTTAAAATTAGGGGAGCTTATAACAAAATTGTTAAGATGGATGATGAAGCCAAACAAAAAGGTTTGATTGCATCATCAGCAGGGAATCATGCACAAGGGGTAGCATATGCAGCACATAAATTAGGAGTGAAGGCGACTATTGTCATGCCAAAGCATACACCTTTAATTAAAGTAGAAGCAACACAATCTCATGGGGCAGAAGTTGTCCTTGCTGGAGAAGTGTATGATGAAGCTTATCAAACAGCATGTGATTTACAAAAGAAACATGGGTATACATTTGTACATCCTTTTAATGATGAAGATGTTATTGAGGGTCAAGGAACGATTGCGTTAGAAATTTTAGAAGAGTTGCCTGATACTGATATTATTTTAGTGCCTATTGGTGGTGGTGGATTGATTTCAGGTATTGCATGTGCTGCAAAACTTATCAAGCCAACAATTAAAATCATTGGTGTTGAACCAGAGGGAGCAGCAAGTGCTTTGGCGGCTATTAATGAAGATCAAGTTGTGGCGTTAAAAGAAGCTGTGACTATTGCGGATGGAACAGCAGTTAAACAAATTGGGGAAGTGACTTTTGATTATATTAAAGAATTTGTTGATGGCATTATAACAGTATCAGATTATGAATTAATGGATGCTTTCTTATTATTGGTTGAAAAGCATAAGTTGGTGGCTGAAAATTCAGGGATTTTATCATTGGCAGCTTTGAAGAAGCTTAATGAAAAAAACAAAAAAGTTGTTTCTTTAATTAGTGGTGGTAATATTGATGTTATGACAATTTCATCAATGATAAATAAAGGTTTAATTGCAAGAGGAAGAATCTTTACATTCTCTGTTCAATTACCTGATAAACCAGGACAATTAGAATATGTTGCTAAAGTGTTGGCACAATGTAATGCAAATGTTATTGGAGTGGACCATAACCAGTTTAAAAACTTTGCACGTTTCTCTGAGGTGGAATTGCGTGTGACATGTGAAACAAATGGTGAAAGTCATATTCAAAAAATTATTGATACATTCCAAGAACATGGATATACAATTACAAGAATTAATTAATAGTGAGTTATAACGTTTCGTTATAACTTTTTTCTATATTATATATAGGATATTATAGAAGATGTGTGAAAGTAAGAGGCAAAAAAGAAGGAAAGTTCTTGATTGAAATGAAATCTTTTTCATGAAGAAAATAAGCCCAGAACAAAAAATGTCGAATACAAGAAGTAAAAATAAAGAATTCAATTTTTTTGAAAAAAAGACTTTACAAAAAGGGAAGCAAATGATATTATAGATGAGCACTCG
>UPXV01000036.1 GCA_900538465.1 uncultured Erysipelotrichaceae bacterium | reverse complement strand
AAGGACTGAACGTCCTAAGCAGTCAAAAAACTACTTATTCGTTACAGCCTCTTTAAGAAAAATCTTTATTTGTTTCATTTTTGTATTCATATAACAAATGACGCGCATTTTCAAGATTATCAATAATATCATTAACCATTTCTTTTTCTTTGAATTTCAAATCTTGTTTGTTAAGTTCAACTAATGACAAAAGCGTCTTGTATAAAATGTCATTAGCCTTATCAATGTTGTTTTTCATAATTTTGACCTCATTTTCCTTTTCTTAACATCATTATACTATAAAATGTCCAACAATAAGTAGTGTAACCATCAAAATATAACTATAATTCCAATTTTTGTTACAAATTAGGACAAAAATCAGACTTATTGCTTGAACTAGCAAATTTAAGAATAATAGAAAATAAGGAATTTGTAAAGAAATAATTGAAAATAAAATCACATGAATAAATAAATACAATAAACAATATAATAATAATTGTTTCCAAAACATTTGAATAGTCTGTATTCTTTTTAAACGAATACAAATAGAAGTATATAAATTAATATATTGATAAACAATTTCAAAAAGTAGAGTTGTCCAAAAAAATTGAATAGAAAGAAATAATAAATAACGAATATCTAAATAAGGATAATGAAATAGAATATATGAAAAGGTTGTTTCATCATAAAGTTGAAACACAAAAATCATACAGATTTCATAAAGAAGAAGACCCTTGATATGTTTCATCCTGTTGTAATTTTCCATTTTCAAGTTGATATGTTTTGTTGTAATGAATATCTTGTAAATAATCATGAGCAGCAATAATAATTGTTTTTCCTTGTTGATGATATTCATTTATTAATTGAATAAAGATTTGAATAGATTCTTGATCTAAACCACGTGTGGGTTCATCTAATAAAATAAAATTTTGATCTTCCATAATAGCTTGAATAATTCCAGCTTTTTGACGCATACCAAGAGAATAATTTTTTAATTTCATACGGCTATGGAAATCAAGTTGAAATTGTTGACAAAGTTTTTCAATTTTTTCTTTATCATAATGATCTTTTAAAGATGCTAAGAATTTTAAATTATATTGAAGTGTTTCATTTTCTAAAAAGCCTGGATTTTCAATCAAAGCGCCAATATGAACATCATCAGACATATCAATTGTCCCCTGATCAGCTTCTAAAATATGACAAATTAATTTAAAAAGAGTAGATTTTCCTGAACCATTAATACCATGAATATAAATCAAATCTCCTTTTTCAATTTCTAAACAACAATCATCAAGAACAAGATGATGATGAAATGATTTTGATAAATTATTTATTTTTAACATAATAAAATCTCCTTTAAATTAAACTATTAAAAACAATATGAAATATAAGATTGATAAGAATTGGTAAAGCCAAATAAAGAAAATTCTTTTTTTGACCAATTTGTAAATACAGAATACTACTTTCAAATTCCATTACAATAAAATTAATAATCATAAAAAGAATTGTTATTGTGAAAGTATCAGATGGTATGGCACCAAAAAAGAAGTAATAACTGATATAAATAATCAAAGTATAAAGACCACTCATCAATAAAATACTCAAATAAGAATAAAGATAAAATCTTTTATCGCCAATTCTTGTTATAAAATCATTAGCTAAAGTATTTAAACAATAAGTGTATTGATAAAGCGTCAATAAATAAACATTATTTAAATAAATTGTTAAATAATGAGAATCAACTAAACAAATTGTATAAGTGTTTTTTCCACACAAGATAGGTGAAATGAGCAACATAACAATTAATAATAAAATATGTTTTTTTTGAAATAAGGACAGAAAAGATTTAATCATAACATTTTCTCCATTTGAGTAAAGTTTGATAAGCCGTATATGAAATGCCTGCATAAATAACAAAACAAACTAAATATAAAGCAAAGTGAGATAAACCTAAAGGATTAGCACGTACATTTTCCATTCCTAAGGCAACTAAGTTATTAATTTGAAGAATAAAAGCAGCATCGTTAATAGGAATGAATCCTTGAATCAAGGCTGGAAAAAGCACTAACAAAATTCCAAAAATAACTCCAAAACAACGATAAATATATTTGTTAGAGATAATCACTTGAAGTGAGAATAGTAAACTTGAAATCAACCCATATCCACATCCTGTTAAGACCACAAAACTTATCCAACTTAAGATTTCATTAGAAAATAATAATTGTGTTTTACAATAATAAAGTTCAGGATATTCTACAATATTAAAATGAATAGGGGCATAAAAGATATGAATGATTCCAAGAATAAAAATTTCTATAACTACAACAATCAATGTTGAAAAGATAATATTTTGAATGAAGATTTTTTGATAATATGATTTCTTAGAAAGACGTGTTTCAATCATATAAGAGGCATGTGTTTGTTGAAGGTTTAAAACATCATAAGAAATAATATTAGGCATTAACAACATCAAAATAATAAATAGAAATGGTGTAATCCCAATAGTGTGTAGATAGTAAAAGAATTCTAAACCAGTTTGAGGATATATGTCTTTATAACCATCATGAGAATAAATAGAACCTTGAAAAGCAATGAAGATGGTTATATTAAGTAAGATAAAAACAATGAAAGCAATCATTACTTTTTCTTTTGTTAAAAAAAGAGGCCATAATTTTTTAAATTTTTTCATTTTCTTTTTCCTTTCTTTTATAAAATCATGATATAAAATATACTCAAAAATATGAAAGACAACAAAAAATGCGTAAAAAGTGCACAATTTAGCGTAAAAGTGGCATCTTTTTTGTCGAATTATGGTGTAAAATAAGAAATGAGATAAGGGAGGTCGTAAAAATGAGAATATTAGTTTGTGATGAAGATGAAAGTTATGTTGATGATTTAATTGCAAAATTAAAATCATTTTCATGCGACGAAGAGTTGATTTTTGAAAGTTATACTGATACGCCAGGAATTGCTCGTCAAATTCAAAAAGGAGTTCCTAAAGATTTTGATTTGGCTTATATTGGTGATATTATTCATGGGAGAAATGGATTTGAACTTGCAAGAATGATTAGGGAAAGAAATCCAGAATGTATTGTTATTTTTCTTTGTGATGATTATAAATATATGCACGAAGGCTTTAGAGCATATGCTTTTCAAATGTTGTTGAAACAACAAAATAAATATGTAGAAAGTGAATTTAGAAGAGCATTGAAAGTTTATAAAAGAATTCATTTTCAAGTTAAGATTCATACCAACTCAGGAAAAGATATTTCTGTAATTCCTGAAGATGTTCATTATATTGAAACCCATGGTGATCAAGTCACTCTTGCAACAGATCACTATCGTTATCAAGGAGTCATTAAGAATTTAAAAGAAGTCAAAGTCCTTTTGGCTGAGGGGTATCATTTCTTTCAAATGCATCCACAATATTTTGTAAATATTGAACATATAGAATTGATTCGTTGTGGGGAATTAAGAATGGCTAATGGAGATAGTGTCCCAACTTCTGCAATGAATAGAGAAATCATTGATGAGACAATTCAATCATATATAGATTTTTATTAAAATTTGCTAAAAAAATTGTAGAATAGTAGTTGAAAAATCATATGAGAAATGATATTATTCACTTAGTTATACAACTGGCGGAAGTGGAATTAACCACATGGAGTATAATGGGAAGAGTCGACCGTCTGGGCAATTGTCTGGACGAGTAGGCTCTTTTTTTGGTTTTTCTTAAAATGATAACGATATCACTGGTGAAAAACCGATATTTATGGTATAAAAGAAGTGGAAAAGTCCTTAAATAAAACTCTTAAAAAAGGAAGGTGTCATGATGTTAACAGATGTAGAAATTGCACAAAGTGCAAGTATGTTACCAATTAAAGAAATTGCACAAAAAGTTGGTTTAGATGAAGATGATTTAGAGCTTTATGGAAAATATAAAGCAAAGATTTCATTAGAAGCTATCAACAAATTAAAAAACAATGAAAATGGAAAATTAATCTTAGTAACAGCAATTAATCCAACACCAGCAGGTGAAGGAAAAACCACAACAATGATTGGATTATCTCAAGCTTTAAATAAGTTAGGGAAAAAATCAGTGGTGGCAATGCGTGAACCAAGTTTAGGACCTTGTTTTGGTGTCAAAGGTGGGGCTGCTGGAGGAGGATATGCTCAAGTTGTTCCAATGGAAGATATTAATTTACATTTTACTGGAGATATTCATGCGATTACAACTGCCAATAACTTAATTGCAGCAATGCTTGATAACTCTATTCAACAAGGAAATCCATTAGATATTGATACAAGACAAATTGTTTGGAAACGTGTTGTGGATTTAAATGATCGTGCTTTAAGACATATCGTTGTTGGACTTGGTGGAAAAGTCAATGGTGTGCCTAGAGAAGATGGTTTTGATATCAGTGTAGCGAGTGAAGTCATGGCAATTTTATGTTTAGCAACTTCTTTAGAAGATTTGAAGAAACGTGCTGGACGTATGATTGTGGCTTATAATCATGCTGGAGAACCTGTGACTGTCGATGATATTAAGGCAACTGGGGCAGTGACATTATTATTAAAGGATGCGATTAAACCAAATTTAGTGCAAACTTTAGATCATACACCTGTTTTTGTTCATGGTGGTCCATTTGCAAATATTGCTCATGGATGTAACTCTGTTATGGCAACAACACTCGCTATGAAGTTAGGTGACTATGCAATCACAGAAGCTGGTTTTGGGGCTGACTTAGGTGCTGAAAAGTTCTTAGATATCAAATGTCGTCAAGCTGGATTGAATCCTGATGCAGTTGTGATTGTCGCAACAGTTCGTGCTTTAAAGATGCATGGTGGCGTTGCAAAAAAAGATTTAGGTGAAGAAAATTTAGATGCTTTAAGAGCAGGGATTGAAAACCTTGAAAAGCATATTGAAAATATTGCAAAATACAACTTACCAAGTGTGGTCGCAATTAATGCTTTCCCAACGGATACGGAAGCAGAACTTCAATTACTCAATAAGATTTGTCAAGAAAAAGGTGTTGATGTAGCGATTAGTAAAGTATGGGAAAAAGGTGCAGATGGTGGAATTGAATTGGCTGAAAAATTGTTGAATGTATTAGAAACAAAAGAAGCTCATTTTGCACCAATCTATGATCTTGATTTACCAATTGCAGAAAAAATCAAGATGATTGCTAAAGAAATTTATGGAGCTGATGATGTCACTTTCACTAAGAAAGTGTTGAATAAGATGAAGAAATATGAAGCGCAAGGATTAGGAAACTTACCAATCTGTGTTGCAAAAACACAATATTCTTTATCTGATGATCCAACATTATTAGGAAGACCTCATGGATTTAAAGTTACAATTAGTGACTTAATTCCAAATACTGGGGCTGGATTCTTAGTGGCTATCAGTGGTGATATCATGCGTATGCCAGGACTTCCTAAAACTCCTGCGGCTGTCAATATGGATATTGACGAAGAAGGAAAAATAGTAGGATTATTCTAAAAGAGACAAGCGTCTCTTTTGGCGCTTAAAAAAAGAAAGGATGGAAGAGATGAAAGTTGCAATTATTATGGGATCTACAAGTGATTTATCAAAGGTAGAACCAGCTGTTGAGATTTTAAAGAGTTATGGTGTTGAAGTCAATGTGAGATGTTTATCAGCTCACCGTGCTCATTTAGGGTTAAGTCAATTTATTCAAGAAACAGAAACGAATGGAACAGAAGTGATTATTACTGCTGCTGGAATGGCAGCTGCATTACCTGGTGTTGTGGCTTCACAAACAGTTTTACCAGTCATTGGTGTACCATTAAGTGGTGCAACATTAGATGGTATGGATGCATTACTTTCAATTGTTCAAATGCCTTCAGGTATTCCTGTAGCAACAGTAGCAATTAATGGAAGTAAAAATGCAGCTTATTTGGCATTACAAATCATGGCTATTAAACATGATGATATCAAAGCAAAATTATTAGATTATCGAAAAGACATGGAAGCACAAGCAATGCGTGCTAACGATGAAATGATAGAAAAATTCAAATAAAAAAGGGGTAAAGAAAAATGGCTAAATTATTGTACGAAGGAAAAGCAAAACAAGTTTATGAAACAGAAAATCCAGATGAATACATGATTCATTATAAAGATGATGCAACAGCTGGAAATGGTGTTAAGCATGACCAATTTGAAGGAAAAGGTGTTTTAAATAACACAATTTCTTGTATTATCTTTGATATGTTAGAAGAAGCTGGAATTAAGACTCACATGATTAAAAAATTAAATGATCGTGATATCTTAGTAAAAAAAGTAGAAATTTTCCCATTAGAAGTTATTATTAGAAATATTACAACAGGATCTTTCTGTAAAAGATTAGGAGCACCTGAAGGGGTTGTTTTAGATGAACCAATCTTTGAAATGAGTTATAAAAATGATGATTATGGTGATCCATTAATCAATGATGATCATGCTGTTGCATTAAAATTAGCAACACGTGAAGAATTAGCTTATATTAAAGAAACAACTTTAAAAATTAATGAATTATTAAAAGAATTCTTCTTAAAATTTAATTTAAAATTAGTTGATTTTAAAATTGAATTTGGTAAAACAGCAGATGGAGAAATCTTATTAGCTGATGAAATTTCACCTGATTCTTGTCGTTTATGGGATGTTGAAACAAACCAAAAATATGATAAAGATGTTTTCAGACAAGATATTGGTGATTTAATTGAAACTTATAAAGCTGTTTTAGCACGTATGCAAAGTAAATAAGAAGGAGATAAACAATGGATTACAAAAAAGCTGGAGTCGATATTGAAGCTGGATACAAATCAGTTGAATTGATGAAAAAACATGTCAAAGAAACAATGCGTCCTGAGGTCTTAGGTGGACTTGGAGGATTTGCTGGAGCTTTTGATTTAAGTGCAATTAAAAATATGGATGAACCTGTTCTTTTATCTGGAACTGATGGTTGTGGTACAAAAGTGAAACTTGCTTTTGTTATGGATAAACATGATACAATTGGAATTGATGCTGTAGCTATGTGTGTCAATGATATTGCATGTTCTGGTGGAGAACCATTATTCTTCTTAGATTATATTGCTTGTGGAAAAAATTATCCGGAAAAAATTGCAACTATCGTAAGTGGTGTTGCTGAAGGATGTAAACAATCTGAATGTGCTTTAGTTGGTGGAGAAACAGCTGAACATCCAGGTTTAATGCCTGAAAATGATTATGATTTAGCAGGATTTGCTGTAGGGGTTGTTGACAAGAAAGATATTATTGATGGTTCAACGATTAAACCTGGTGATACTTTAATTGGTATTGCTTCTAGTGGGGTTCATAGTAATGGATTCTCACTTGTAAGAAAAGTTTTTGAAATTACAAAGGAATCTTTAGATACATACTATGATGAATTAGGAAAAACATTAGGTGAAGCTTTAATTGAACCAACAAGAATTTATGTTAAAGCATTAAAGAATGTGAAAAATGCTGGTGTGAAAATTAAAGGATGTAGCCATATCACTGGTGGTGGATTCTATGAAAATGTCCCTAGAATGCTACCAGAAGGGGTAAAAGCTGTTATTCAAAAAGAAAGTTATAAGGTTCCGGCAATTTTTGATTTAATTGCGAAAAATGGAGATATTGCTGAAGAAATGATGTATAACACATTCAATATGGGACTTGGTATGGTGATTGCTGTAGATGAAGCTGACGTAGAAAAAACAATGGCAGCTATTGAAGCAGCTGGAGATACATGCTATAAAGTTGGACATGTTGAAGCAGGAGATAAAGGAGTCGAATTATGCTAAAAATCGCAGTCTTTGTTTCTGGTGGAGGAACAAACCTGCAATCACTGATTGATGCTACCCAAGCCGGTAGCATCAACGGTGAGATTGTTTTGGTTGTTTCTAATAGAAAAAAAGCTTATGGATTAGAAAGAGCTAAAAATGCAGGCATCAAAGCTGAGTGCATTAAAGATGACAAATTACTGATTCAACGTTTAAAAGAAGAAGGCGTTGAATTAATTGTTTTAGCAGGATATCTTGCTATTTTAAGTGATGAATTGGTATCACTTTATGAAAATAGAATTATCAATATTCATCCATCATTAATTCCAGCTTTCTGTGGACCAGGGTTTTATGGATTACATGTTCATGAACATGCTTTTCAACGTGGTGTGAAAGTCGCTGGAGCAACTGTTCATTTTGTTTCCCCAGTTGTTGATGGTGGACCAATTATCTTACAAGAAGCGATGGATGTATCAAAAGCATCAACGCCTGAAGAAATGCAACAAATGGTTTTAACAATTGAACATCGTATATTACCAGAAGCAGTGAGATTATTCTGTAATGGGCAATTAAAAGTTGAAAATGAAAGGGTCGAAATATTATGAAAAGAGCATTAGTCAGTGTTACAAACAAAGATGGTGTTGTTGAATTTTGCCAAGGATTAGTAAAATTAGGTTTTGAAATTGTTTCAACAGGAGGAACTTTACATAAATTACAAGAAGCTGGTATCAAAGCTATTGCAATTGATGATGTGACTGGATTCCCTGAAATCTTAGATGGACGCGTCAAAACATTGCATCCTAAAGTTCATGGTGGATTGTTATTTAGAAGGGATTTACCTGAACATGTTGCAACTGTTAAAGAACATGGGATTCAACCAATTGATTTGGTTTGTGTGAATTTATATGAATTTGAAAAAGCTTTAAAAGCTGGAAAACCAATGGAAGATATGATTGAAAATATTGATATTGGTGGACCATCAATGATTAGAAGTGCAGCTAAGAATTTTAAAGATGTCTTAATTGTGACTGATCCTAAAGATTATCCAAGTGTCTTAGAAGCCATTGAAAATAAAACAGACAATTATGATTTTAGATTGAATTTAGCATATAAGGCATTTAGTACAACTGGTGCTTATGATGCTATGATTTCTCGCTATTTTGCTGGTGTTGTTGGTGATGAATTCCCAGATACATTAAATATTTCATTAAAGAAAGTAGAACATTTACGTTATGGTGAAAACTCTCAACAAGCTGCTAATAAATATGAAGATCCATTTGTTCAAAAATCATTATTAGATTATGAACAATTACATGGAAAAGAAATTTCATTTAACAATGTTAATGATTTATATGGTGCTGTTGCAGTTGTAAGAGAATTTGGTGATCAAATTGTAACGGCAGCGATTAAACATTCTACACCTTGTGGAGTTGCAATTGGAAAAACAGGATATGAATCATATATGAAGGCTTATGAAGCTGATCCACAATCTATCTTTGGTGGTATTGTTGCAGTGAACTATAAAATTGATAAAGCAACAGCTGAAGAAATGCACAAAATTTTCTTAGAAATTGTTGCTGCACCTGATTTTGATGATGATGCATTAGAAGTTTTAAAGAAAAAGAAAAACTTACGTATCTTAAAATTAAAGAATTTAGATGCAAGAGAAGCAAAATATGATATTAAATATCTTGAAGGAAAAGTTTTAGTTCAAGAGTTAAATACAAAGATGATTGATGAAATGAAAGTTGTCACAACCGCTTCTCCTACACAAGAACAAATCTCAGATATGGAATTTGGTATGAAAGTTGTAAAATATGTCAAATCAAATGCCATCTGTATTGTGAAAAATGGTGTCACTTTAGCCATTGGTGGAGGACAAACTTCACGTGTATGGGCTTTAGAAAATGCAATTGCTAATAATCCTGATAAAGATTTCAAGGGTGCTGTTTTAGCAAGTGATGCATTCTTCCCATTCAATGACTGTGCCAAGGTAGCAATTGATGCTGGTATTACAGCAATTGTTCAACCAGGTGGAAGTATTAGAGATCAAGATTCTATTGATTTATGTAATGAACACAATGTGCCAATGGTCTTTACAGGTTATAGACATTTTAGACATTAAGGAGGAAACCATGAAGGTATTAATTATTGGTAGTGGCGGTCGTGAACATGCGATTGCATATGCCTTGAATAAAAGTCCTAAGGTTGATGAAATCCATGCCATTCCAGGAAATCCAGGAATTGCACAAATTGGAACTTGTCATCCAGGCAGTGTCGAAGATTTAGAAGGAATTTTAAAATTTGTTGAAGATAACAGTATTGATTTTACTGTCATTGGACCAGAAGTTCCATTATGCATGGGACTAGCAGATTTGTTAGAAAGTCATGGACATAAAGTTTTTGGACCAACGAAACATGCAGCGACTTTAGAAGGCAGCAAAGCTTTCTCTAAAGACTTCATGGCAAGACACAATATTCCTACCGCAGCTTATGAAGAAGTGAATTCTTATGATGAAGCGATCGCTGCTTTAGAAAAATTCTCTTATCCAGTCGTTGTCAAAGCTGATGGTTTAGCTGCTGGTAAAGGTGTTGTGATTTGTGAAAATTATCAACAAGCTCAAACTGCATTAAAAGAAATGATGATTGATGGTGCCTTAGATGGGGCTGGAAGTAAAGTTGTGTTAGAAGAATTCTTAACTGGATTTGAATGTTCATTACTTTGCTTTACAGATGGAAAAACAATTGTACCAATGGTAAGTGCCAAAGACCATAAGCAAGTATATGATGAAAATAAAGGTCCTAATACCGGTGGTATGGGAACTGTTTCACCAAATCCTTTCTTACCAGAAGGTATGGATGACATCTTTAAAAAAGATATCTTAGATCCATTTATGGCTGGTTTAAAGGCTGATCATATGGATTATCGTGGTGTTGTTTTCATTGGTTTAATGATTGAAAATAACAAAGCTAAAGTCTTAGAATTTAATGTGCGTTTTGGAGATCCTGAAACCCAATCTATCTTACTTCGTTTAGATAGTGATTTATTTGATATTATGTATGCTGTTTCTACTGGTACATTAGATCAAGTCAATGTAAAATGGAAAGAGGAGCATGTCGCTTGTCTTGTTTTAGCAAGTGGTGGATATCCAGGTAGCTATGAAAAAGGAAAAGTGATTACTGGATTAGATAAAGTTAATGATGATATCATTGTTTTCCATGCTGGAACAGCTTTTAATACTCAAGGTGAAGTTGTAACAAGTGGTGGACGTGTTTTAAATATTTGTGCTTTTGGTAAGAATCTTGAAGAAACAAGAGAAAAAGTTTATCAAGCAGCAAAAGTGATTGATTTTGAAGGTAAATATTATCGTAAAGACATTGGTCTTAATTAATGAGGTGAAAAGATGAGTAAAGTCTATCGTATATATGTAGAAAAAAGAAAAGATTATGCAGTAGAAGCTAATGATTTGCTTAATGACTTAAAAACACAATTAAAGATTGATTGTATTACATCTTTGAGTATTGTGAATCGTTATGATGTTCAAGGTGTAAGTGAAGATGTTTTAAATCAAGGGGTTCCAACTATCCTAAGTGAACCAATGGTGGATGATGTTTATTTTGAAGATTATCCAGCAAGTGTTGGGGCAAAAGTTTTTGCGATTGAGTTCTTACCTGGACAATATGATCAAAGAGCTGATGCTTGTGAACAATGCTTCCAATTATTAACTGGTGAAAAGAATGTCAAAGTTAAATGTGCAAAATTAATTGTTTTAATGGGTGAATTAAGTGATGAAGATGTTGCTCGCATTCAAAAATATTTAATCAATCCAGTTGATCAAAGATTAGCATCTTTAGATAAAGTTGATGATTTAAGTGATGGTCAAGTGCATATTGATCCAGTTCCAGTGATTGAAGGATTTATTGATTTTAGTGATGATGCATTAAAACAATATATTCAAGATAATGGAATGGCAATGAATTTTGATGATTTAAAAGTGACTCAAGATTATTATAAAAATGAAGAAAAAAGAGATCCTACAGAAACAGAATTAAAAGTTTTAGATACATATTGGTCTGATCATTGTCGTCATACAACATTTGCAACAATTATCACAGATTTAGATATTGAATCAGGAGCTTTTCAAGAAATCTTAGAAAAAGATGTAGAAGATTATAAAACATCAAGACATCTTGTTTATGGAATTGATACAAAACGTCCATTAACTTTAATGGACTTAGCAACAATTTCTATGAAAGAACTTAGAAAAACAGGTTACTTAGATGACTTAGAAGTCTCTGAAGAAATCAATGCTTGTTCAGTTGAGTTAAAGATTCATACAAGTGAAGGTGATGAAGATTGGTTATTAATGTTTAAAAACGAAACACATAACCATCCAACTGAAATTGAACCATTTGGTGGAGCTGCCACTTGTTTAGGTGGAGCAATCCGTGATCCATTATCAGGACGTGCTTATGTTTATCAATCAATGCGTATTACTGGTGCTGGTGATCCTAGAAAATCACTTGATGAAACAATGGCAGGTAAACTTCCACAAAGAAAAATTTGTCAAGAGGCTGCTCATGGATTCTCAAGTTATGGAAACCAAATTGGTTTAACAACTGGTTTTGTTCATGAAGTTTATGATGATGGATTTGTTGCAAAACGTATGGAACTTGGTGCTGTTGTAGCCGCTGCGCCAAAAGATCAAGTGAAACGTTTAGAACCATTAAAAGATCATATTGTCTTATTAATTGGTGGTAGAACTGGTCGTGATGGAATTGGTGGAGCAACAGGTTCTTCTAAGAAACATGAATTAAAAACCACAACAACAGCTGGTGCTGAAGTTCAAAAAGGAAATCCAGTTGAAGAAAGAAAAATTCAAAGATTATTTAGAAACAAAGCTGTTTCTGAAAAAATCATTCGTTGTAATGACTTTGGAGCAGGTGGTGTCTGCGTTGCTGTTGGTGAACTTGCCCCAGGTTTAGATATTAATTTAGATGCTGTGTTAAAGAAATATGAAGGTTTAACAGGAACAGAACTTGCTATTTCTGAATCACAAGAACGTATGGCTATCGTTATTGATGCAAAAGATGAAGAAATGATTAAACAAGCATGTTTCGATGAAAACTTGGAAGTTGTTAGAGTTGCGACAGTCACTGATAATAACCGTTTAACAATGCGTTATATGGGTCAAACTATTGTTGATATTGATAGAGCTTTCTTAGATAAGAATGGGGCTTCTCGTTATCAAAAGATTGAAGTGAAATTACCTGATTTTGACAACACACCATTTGAAAAAGAAGCAAAACCAACTTTTAAAGAAACTTCAAAAGAAGTTTTAAGTCGTTTATCTGTTTGTGGTCAAAAAGGTTTAGTTGAAAGATTTGACTCATCAATTGGGAATGGAACAGTTTTATCACCATTTGGTGGAAAAACTTTAAGAACTGAAACAGAAGGTATGGCTGCTTTAATTCCCGTATTAGGAAAAGAAACAACAACATGTTCATTAATGAGTTATGGATATAATCCAGAAATTTCTAAATGGTCTCCATATCATGGAGCTATGTATGCCATTGTAGAATCAATTGCGAAGATTGTTGCAATGGGTGGAGATTACCATACAATTCGTTTCTCATTCCAAGAATATTTTGAAAAATTATTAGATGTTCCAACAAAATGGGGAAAACCATTTGCTGCATTATTAGGAGCATATCGTGTTCAATCTGAAATGAAATTACCTTCTATTGGTGGTAAAGATTCAATGTCAGGAACATTTGAAGATTTAGATGTTCCACCAACTCTTGTTTCATTTGCTATTACTGGAGCAGATGTGAAAGATGTTATAACACCTGAATTAAAAGCAGAAGGTCATACATTGGTTGAAGTGATGTTACCAAAAGATCAATTCCATGTTTATGATTTTGATGCTTTAAAAGCACAATATGATGCAATTATGGCATTAATGAGAGATGGAAAAGTTTATAGTGCTTATACAATCAAAGATGGTGGCGTTCTTGAAGCTGTTTATAAGATGGCTTTTGGTAATGCAATTGGGGTTGAATTGAATAGTGAATTAACACTTGCATCAATGATTGATAAAAACTATGGAAATATCATCTTAGAAGTTGAAAATGATGATGTTGTGACTTTTGAAAATACAAGAATCATTGGTCATACAAACAATGAAAATAGTGTTTCTTATCAAGGTGAAACTTTATCATTAGATGAAGCATACAGTGTTTATGCATCTGTTTTAGATGATGTTTATCCAACAACAGAAAAAGCTCCAACAACTGATATGATTGTTAAAGATTGCCAAGAAAGAGGATTATTACATGCTTCTCGTGTTTATGATGAAGTCAAAGTTGTTATTCCTGTATTCCCAGGAACAAACTGTGAATATGATTCTAAACGTGCTTTTGAAAAAGCTGGCGCAACTGTTCAACTTGTTTTAATTAGAAATAAAACAGAAGCTGATATTAAAAAGTCAGTTGATGAATTAGAAGCAGCTATTAGAAGTGCACAAATTGTGATGTTACCAGGAGGTTTCTCTGCTGGTGATGAACCAGAAGGTTCAGGTAAATTTATTGCAACTGTTTTAAGAAATCCAAAATTAAAAGATGCAATCAGTGATTTATTAGATAACCGTGAAGGTTTAATGATTGGTATTTGTAATGGATTCCAAGCTTTAGTGAAATTAGGATTACTTCCTTATGGACATATTAAGACAATGGATAAAGATGATCCAACATTAACATTCAATACGATTGGACGTCACTTATCACAAATGGTTGATACAAGAATTGCTTCAGTTAAATCACCTTGGTTAACAGGTGTCAATGTAGGTGATATTCATACAGTCCCTATTAGTCATGGTGAAGGACGTTTCGTTGCTCCTAAAGAAGTCATTGAAAAATTATTTGAAAATGGTCAAGTCTTTACACAATATGTTGATGATAAAGGACAACCAACGATGGAGTCACCATATAATCCTAATGGATCAATGATGGCAATTGAAGGTATCTTATCAGCTGATGGTCGTGTCTTAGGTAAGATGGCTCATAGTGAACGTCAAGGTGAAAATAGAAATAAAAATATTTATGGTGAAATGGATCAAAAATTATTTGAAGCTGGTGTAAAATATTTTAAAGGTGGTAAATAAATGGAAAATCAAAAATTTGAAAGTATGACACTTTGTCCATTAGATGGACGTTATTCAGGTATCAAAGATGCTTTAGGTGAATATTTTTCTGAATATGCTTTAGTGAAATATAGAGTTTTTGTTGAAATTCAATGGTTAAAGTTCTTAATTGAAAATGTTGAAAGTGATATTTTAGCAAAATTCAATAAGGCTGAAATGGATAAAATTGAATCTATTTCTAAAGATTTTAATTATGATTCATTTGCAAAAATTAAAGAGATTGAAGCAACAACACGTCATGATGTAAAAGCTGTTGAATATTTCATTGGCAATACATTAAAAGAAATGGGTTATGATTATTTAATTAGCTTTGTTCATATTGGATGTACTTCTGAAGATATTAACAATACATCTTATGCATGTATGTTAAAATATGGTTTAAAAGATGTATGGTTACCTAAAGCAAAAGAATTTGCTGATATTATTAATCAATGGGCTGAGAATCATAAAGATGATGCAATGTTAGCTCATACTCATGGACAACCAGCAACACCAACAACAATTGGTAAAGAATTTAAAGTTTATGCTTATCGTTTCATGTCTAGTATTGAAAACATTGAAAATATTCAAATTAAAGCAAAATTCAATGGTGCAACAGGAAACTATAGTGCAATTTTAACGGCTTTCCCTAATATTGATTGGCCTACATATGCAAAGAAATTTGTTGAAGATTATTTAGGATTAGCTTTCAATCCATTGACAACACAAATTGAAAGCCATGACTATACTTGTCATATCCTAGATGGTATTCGTCATTTCAACAATGTCTTGGTTGACTTTGATGTTGATATGTGGTTATACATTTCAATGGAATACTTCAAACAAATTCCTGTCAAAGGTGAAGTTGGAAGTAGTACAATGCCTCATAAAGTCAATCCAATTCGTTTTGAAAACAGTGAAGCCAATATTGATATGTCTAACAATATCTGTGTTGCATTATCAAATAAACTTCCTAAATCTCGTATGCAAAGAGATTTATCAGATTCATCTTCACAAAGAAATTTAGGACTTGCAGTTGGATATTCATTACAAGCAATCAATGAAACAATGAATGGTTTAGCAAAATGTGTTGTTAATGTTGATAAATTAGCCTCTGATTTAAATGAAAAATGGGAAGTCTTAGCTGAACCAATCCAAACAATGTTAAGAAAATATGGTAGATCAGATGCTTATGATACATTAAAAGCTCTCACAAGAGGAAAGAGTATTTCTAAAGAAGATATCTTAAAATTTGCTGAAAGTTTAGATATCTTATCTGATGAAGATCGTGCAACTCTTGTTAATATGACTCCAGCTTCTTATATTGGAAAAGCAAGTGAACTTGCAGATATTAAATTGAAATAAGAAACGAACATCTACCAAATGAGATTGGTAGATGTTTTCTATTTCCATAAGCAGAAAAGAATTAGATTTAACTATATTGATAAAAATGAGAATGATATGAAATGTATCTAAAATGATTATCTTTATAAAATATGCAAAAGTGCAAAAAAATCATGATAAAATATGCATAATGACATATTTTATAAAGAAAAGTTATATTTATGGAGTGATATAAAATCATTTCTATTCATTGAACAAAACAATTATGTTATGATAGAGAAAATAAAGGAGAACGCTTATGTATGAAAATATTTTAAAATTTAAAGGAACATGGCGTAACTATCAACAACGTGTTTTAAATCGTTTTGAAGATTATAAAAGTGATGGAAAGATTCATATTGTGGCTGCACCTGGTTCGGGTAAAACAACACTAGGGATAGAATTGATTAGACGACTTGATCAGCCAGCACTTATTTTGGTACCTACAATTACCATTCGACAACAATGGATAGAAAGAATCGAAGAAGCTTTTTTAAATGAAGATATTGATGCAAGTTTATATCTATCTGAAGATTTAAAAGATTTAAAGTTCATTACAGTTTCTACATATCAAGCCATTCATAGTGCAATGAGTCAGTATCAGGGAATTATTGAAGAAGATGAAAATGAATTTGATAAACATCAAGAAGAAGTTGACTATCGTGATTATCATTTTCTTGATGAAATCAAGAAAGCCAATATTGGTATTTTGTGTTTGGATGAATGTCATCATTTACGAAGTGAATGGTGGAAGGCTTTAGAAACTTTAAAAAAGCAAAATCATTTTCCTTATACCATTGCCTTAACAGCAACGCCACCATATGATTCAAGTATTAGCATGTGGAATCGCTATATTGATATGTGTGGTGAAATAGATGAAGAAATTACCGTTCCTGAATTGGTGAAAGAAGGAAGTCTATGTCCACATCAAGATTATGTATATTTCAATTATCCAACAAATGAAGAAACAAAAGAAATACGTTCCTTTGAAGATAAAAGTCATAAACTTCTAGAAGAATTGATGAATGATATGACTTTTCAAGAAACAATACAAACACATACATGTTTATTTCAACAACCAGATTTAGATACATTATTAGATAAACCTCAATATCTTTCCGCAGTTCTTATTTTCTTAGAAGAAAAAGGGTTGAGTTATCCTAAACAATATCAAGAGATTTTAGGTTATCAAAAATTAGAGAAGATGTCTTTGAAATGGATGGAAATCTTATTACAAGGTTTATTGTTTGATGATCATGATTCATATGCAATAAGTGATGAATATCAAGAAAAACTATTAAAGAGATTAAAATCTCAAGGTTTTATAGAACGAAATCAAGTTTTATTACAAATCAATCAAGCCATTGAAAAGATGTTAGTGAAATCAGTTGGAAAATGCGAAAGTATTAAAGATATTGTTTTTCATGAGTATGGATGTTTAAATCAAAATTTACGTTTATTAATCTTAACAGATTATATTCGTAAAGAATATGAAAAAGCCATTGGAAATGAAACAATGGATGTTCATAATTTAGGTGTTTTACCTTTCTTTGAATTATTGAGAAGAGAAGCTTTAACACTACATCAAGATATAAAATTAGGAGTTTTGTGTGGAACAATGGTGATTATTCCAAAACATGCCAAAGAGAGATTAATACAAATTTTTGATAGTCCAGAACAATTATCATTTGATAGAGTTGGAAATATTGATGAATATGTCAAAGTAAATGTCCATGGTCATCAACATTTTATTGTGAATGCTGTGAGTCAACTCTTTGAAGAAGGATATATGCAAGTTTTGATTGGTACAAAATCATTGCTTGGAGAAGGTTGGGATTCACCATGTGTCAATACATTAATCTTAGCAAGTTTTGTTGGTTCGTTTATGTTAAGTAATCAAATGCGTGGAAGAGCCATTCGTACTTTTATTAAAGATCCACAAAAGACCAGTCATATTTGGCATTTGGTTTGTGTGGATCCACAAAAGGCGAATACTTTGGAAGGATTAGAAGGCAGCGAGGATTATCAAACATTAGGACGACGTATGGAGCATTTTTTAGGACTTCATTATCAAGAAGATATTATTGAAAATGGAATGACGAGATTAACTGCTATTCATCATCCACTTACAAAATATAATATAAAAAAGACAAATAAGGATATGTTAAAACTTTCAGAAGAAAGATGTTTGTTAAAAGAAAGATGGGATCGTTCTTTGGCAGTTTATGATCAAATTGATGTTGTTGATGAAAATCAAGTTCAAGAAAAAATGATTACAGCTGTGATTTTAAATGATGTGATAAGGAAATTAATTATCCTCATTGTTGGTTTTCTTTTAGGCTTTATATTAATGATGCCATTTGTTTCTATAACTGATAGTGAAGATATTTTGGCTTATTTGATAATTGGTGCTTATGTTGGAATGTTTTTCGTAGGTGTTGGATTTTTGTCTAAGAAAATAATCATGTATAAAAATCCCCTAGCAAGATTAAAAATTTGTGGGGAAGGTATTTTAAATGCCCTGCGTGCAACGAATCAATTAGAATCATCACAATGTCTTGTGAAAACAGAACTTGTCGAGGCAAATCATGTTGTTTATTTAGCAGGTGGAACTGGACATGATAAAACTTTATTTGCAAAGTGTATTTTTGAATTTTTTGATGCAATTGATAATCAAAGATATATTCTTTATCATTCAAGAAAGAAAAATCAAATGGATGGCTACTTTGTAATTCCAGAGATTTTTTCTAAGAGAAAAGAAGATGCTGAAATTTTTGCACAATATATGAAAAATTATATTGGAAAATATCAAGCTATTTATACAAGGAGTATTGCAGGACGAAAAATTTTATTAAATGGTAGAATCAAAGCCTTAGCGAATCGTCAAGAACGTGTGATTACAAAGAAAAAGGTCAAAGGAGCTTTGGAATAAAACAATTTTATTTGATATAAGAAAGAAGATTTTTCATCTTCTTTTTTTATGAAAAGTATTGATTATTTCTTATTTTCAATTATAATAAAGATGAAATAATAAAAAGTAATAATAAACAATAAGGAAGTGAGAAAATGTTTGCAAGTGAAAGACAAGAAAGTATTGTTGCTAAAGTTAATAGTGAAGGCAGTGTGAGAGTCAAAGATTTAAGTTTACAATTTGAAGTCACAGAAGATTGTATCCGTAAAGATTTAGCAACTTTAGAGAAAAAAGGATTGTTAAAAAAAGCTTATGGTGGAGCAGTGAGTATACGTGTCAATCCACATATGTATAATAGTGAAGATCGTAAAAAAACACCAAATGATGAAAGACTTATTATTGCAAAGAAAGCAATAGATTTGATTGATGAACAAGATATTATATTTTTAGATATATCTTTAACAAGTCTTGAAATTGCAAAATTATTAAGAGATTCTCATATTCATATAACAGTTATTACAAATATGATTGATGTCTTGAATATTTTAAATCATTGTTCTCATATTTCAATTGTTTTTATTGGTGGTCAGATAAATCAAGAAGGTGATGGTTTTTGGGGAACACTTGCGATTTCAATGGTACAAATGTTTAAGATTGATAAAGCTTTTTTAGGAGTTGTTGGTGTGAATAGTGAAAATGGAATGTTATCAACTTATCATATTGATGATGGTCATATGAAAAAGACAATTATCCATCAAAGTCGTATGAATTATCTTTTATGTGAAGAAAGAAAGTTAAAAGAAGATGGAAGTTATATATTTGCTTCTTTAAATGATATAAGCAGTCTCATTGTTTCTAAAGATTTAGATAAGACAATAAAAACATCTTTAGAAAATTATAATATTACAATTATATAGGAGGAATTTATGGATCATTTATATCAAACAAAAAGAATTGAATTGTTAAAAGAAAAGATGTTATCAAATCCACGTTATGCTTCAATTGAACAAGCACGTATTATTACACGTGTTTACAAAGAAAATGAAGATTTATCTGTTCCTAAAAAAAGAGCCTTATCACTGCGTGCAGCTTTAGAAGAAATGGAAATAGGAGTAGAAAAAGAAGAATTGATTGTAGGGAACCGTACAAAGGGTGTTCGTTATGGTGTGGTTTTCCCAGAAAGTGGATGTTCATGGATCAATCAAGAATTTGAAACACTTCCAACCAGACCACAAGATCAATTTTTAGTCAAAGATGAAGACATCAAAGAATTTAGAGAATCTATTTATCCATATTGGCAAGGTCATTCTATGGAAGATGTGATTAAACAAAATTATGGTGAAGAAATCAATGCAATTGCTAAGGTTGTCAAAATCAATCAAAAAGATCATGCACAAGGACATATTTGTCCGGATTCTGCACTTTGGTTAAAACTTGGTCCTCAAGGATTGATGGAAAAAGCCAAAGAAAAGTTGAAAACCTGTGATGAAAGTCAAAGAGAATTTTATGAATGTACAATCATTGTTCTAGAAGGGGCTTGTACATTTATGAAAAGATATCATGATAATATTGAAGATATGATTCCTAGCGTTGAGCCAGTATTTCAAAAATCATTACAGACTGTTGCTGATAATTGTTTGAATTTATCAAAAAGACCACCTGTGACATTTCATGAAGCTATTCAATCTTTATGGTTTTTATTTGTGATATTGCATATGGAATCCAATGCATCATCTTTCTCACCAGGAAGAATGGATCAATATTTATATCCTTATTATCAAAGAGATAAAGAAAAAGAATTGATTGATGATCAATATGCTTTAGAATTATTAGAATGTTTATGGTTAAAATTTAATGAAATTGTTTATTTAAGAAATCAACATAGTGCCAAATATTTTGCAGGATTCCCAATTGGTTTTAATATTGCTTTAGGAGGATTGGATGAATTTGGCAACGATACTTATAATGAACTATCACTGCTTTGTTTAAAAGCTCAATATCATCTTGGTTTACCTCAACCTAATTTATCAGTAAGACTAAATAAAAATTTTTCTCATGAATTGATGCGTAGTGCTATCGAAGTTGTTGCTAAGGGAAGTGGAATGCCACAATTCTTTAATGATGAAGCGATTGTTCAAACAATGACAAAAGATTTAGGTATTGAAAGAAAAGATGCACTCAATTATGCAATTGTCGGTTGTGTGGAATTAACAACACATGGTAACAACTTAGGTTGGAGTGATGCAGCGATGTTTAACTTCAACAAAGCACTTGAATTAACTTTAAATCATGGAAAATGTTTACTCACAGGTGAACAAATTGGTTTAGACTTAGGAAGTTTAGAAACATATGAAACCTTTGAAGATTTAGAAAAAGCTTTCCAACAACAAATAGATCATTTTATTGAAAGAATGATGAAAGCAGAAATTGTTGTTGAAAAAGCTCATCAAGATTGTTTACCTTCAGCTTTCTTATCCACTGTCATTGATGATTGTTTAGAGAAGGGAATCGATGTGACACGTGGAGGAGCTAAATATAATTTATCAGGAATACAAATGATTCAAATTGCAAATTTAGCTGATTCCTTGTCTGCGATTAAAGAACTTGTATATAATGAAAAAATGATTTCAAAACATGAACTTTTAACTGCTTTGCAAGATGATTTTCAAGGTCATGAAATTACCCAAACAATGTTATTGAATAAAGCACCAAAGTATGGAAATGATATTGCTTGGGTTGATCAAATGGGTGCCAAGTGGGCTGAATATTTTAGAGAAAGAATGAAAGATTATACAAATTATCGTGGTGGTCCATATCATACTGGTATGTATACTGTTTCTGCCCATGTGCCAATGGGTGAAAATGTTGGAGCTTCACCCGATGGAAGAAATGCTTTCACACCTTTAGCTGATGGAGGCATGTCCCCAGTTTATGGACGTGATTTATCAGGCCCAACGGCTGTCTTAAAATCAGTCTCTAGATTGAATAACTCACTCACGACAAATGGTGGATTATTGAATATGAAATTCTTACCAGAATTCTTTCAAACAGAAACAGGAATGGATAAATTTGAATCATTCTTACGTGCTTTTGTAGATTTAGAAGTTCCTCATATTCAATTCAATGTTGTCAGACGAGAAGATTTATTAGATGCCAAAGCACATCCAGAACGTCATAAATCACTTACAATTCGTGTGGCTGGATATACAGCATATTTTGTTGAATTGGCTGGAAAACTTCAAGATGAAATTATAGCGAGAACAGCTTATGAAGACATCTAAAGCATTGGTATTTGATATCAAACGATTTGCAGTTCATGATGGTCATGGCTTACGAACAACAATTTTCTTTAAAGGGTGTCCTTTGCGTTGTGTATGGTGTCAAAATCCTGAAGGATTATCACAAAAAAGAAGACCTATCTATTTTGAAAATAATTGTATTCATTGTCGTCGTTGTGAACAGTTTGCTAAAGATGGTCAAATGACTTATCAAAATGATCGTCCTTATTTCAATTTAGAATATCAAGGTGATTTTGATAATTTAGTGAAAGCTTGTCCAGCCGCTTCCATTCGTTATGATAGTCAAGAATATGATGTTGAAGAACTTATTGAAAAAATAAAAGCTGATGAGGTTTTCTTTAGAGATAAAGGCGGAGTGACTTTTTCAGGTGGTGAACCTTTTATGCAAGGATCATTTCTAATTGAAATACTGAAAAGGTGTAAAGAAGAAGGAATTCATACAGCCATTGAAACATCTTTGTATACATCTTTAGATTTATTAAAACAGGCTCTGCCTTATTTAGATTTAATTTATGCTGATTTTAAAATATTTGATGAAGAAAAACATCAAAAATATACAGGAGTCTCTTCCTTAAAGATAAAAAATCATATACAATATTTATTAGAGAGCGAACATAAAAACAAGGTCATTATCAGAACACCATTGATTCCTTCAATGAGTGCGACTGATGACAATATAAGTGACATTGCTAAATTTTTAGTGAATATAAATAGTGAAGTCAAATATGAATTATTAAATTATAATCCATTAGCTTCATCAAAATATCCATTAGTAGATTTAGAATATGGTCTAGGAGAATATCAAATGTTTCAAAAGGAAGAAATGCAACATTTCTATGACATTGTTTATTCTACAGGTTTAAAAAATTTAATGATTGAATAGGAGAAAAGGAAAATGGAATTTATTATTGATACAGTTGATTTAGAAGAAATTAA
>UPXV01000035.1 GCA_900538465.1 uncultured Erysipelotrichaceae bacterium | reverse complement strand
TTTCATGACTATGTGTGCCTTAGCCGCAGGCGGAAAGGAATGCAAGGTTAAAATGCCAATTAAAATACCAGATAATCTACCGGCAGCAAAAATCTTAAAAGATGAAAATATATTTATTATGGATGAAACACGTGCAACAACTCAAAAGATTCGTCCTTTAAAATTATTAATTTTAAATATCATGCCTACAAAAATAGTAACAGAGACACAATTATTACGATTATTATCCAATACACCATTACAAACGGAAGTTGATTGGATTCATATGGCAAGTCATGAATCCAAAAATGTTCCTAAAGAACATCTTCTGGCTTTTTATAAAACATTTGATGAAATTAAAGAAAATAAGTATGATGGATTGATTATTACTGGGGCTCCAGTTGAAAAATTAGAGTTTGAGGATGTTGATTATTGGAAAGAATTTACTGAATTATTAGAATGGTCAAAAACACATGTTTTTAGTAGTTTCTTTATTTGTTGGGCTGCACAAGCAGCAATGCATTATTTTTATGGAGTTTCTAAATATCTATTACCTCATAAATTAACAGGGGTTTATTTACATCATACCAATGTTGAAAAGATGCAAAGAAAAATATTAAGAGGATTTGATTATCAATTCTATGCTCCTCATTCTCGTTATACAACATTATCAAAAGAAGAAATTGAAAAAATTGATGATTTAGATATTTTAGCTTCTTCAACAGAAGCAGGTGTATATATTGTTGCATCTAAAGATGGTTCTAAATTCTTTATAACAGGGCATCCCGAATATGATCCTGATACATTGGATAAAGAATACCGCCGAGATTTAGCTAATCCAGATATTGTCAGCGAAATGCCTAAAAATTATTATTTAAATGATGATATTCATCAAGAAATTCAAGTCAAATGGCGCTCTCATGCTTATTTAATCTTTGCAAATTGGTTGAACTATTATGTTTATCAAGAGACACCATACAATTTAGAAGAACTCAAAGAAAGATAGAAATTCGTTTTCTATCTTTTTCCATAATATGACATATTTATGATGAAAATATCGAAATAATTGTCATAACATTGAATGGTAGTGATTTTTGTTGTATAATAAAATTGATATGACTCTAAGGAGTATATATGCGGGAGGTGTTTGAATGAAAATAAAAAGAATTACTGGATTGAGTTTAGTCGCGTTGTCATTGGCTCTTGCTTCTTCAACGTTAAGTGTTCATGCAAAGGATAAGAAGGAAAATGCCAATACTGGACCTGAATTGACAGATTATTTTACAATCATAGATGAAAATGGAAATTCTAAGATTATTCATTTTGATGATATAGATAGTGATGATTCTAAGATTGAAGAGTCAACAAAAGAATATAACATTGTTGCTGGAAAAGGTGATGATAAAGAAGTTGTTGCAACTTATGAAACAAAAGATAAAGCCCAACAAGCTTTAGCCAAGAAACAAGCATACCGTTCTTCTACAACATATGCTTTAGAAGAATCAACAAGAGATATTTCTTATGGAGTTGTTTATCTTAAATCTGAATCACCTATCACGGGAAATTCTTACTTAACATATGATAACGTAAGTAATCCAGGATATGATGGTTATACAACAGGATCATATGCTAAAGACGCTGCCTATCTTGGAACAGTTAATGGCAAAGTGCGCGCTATGCAGGCAGGTATTGTTATGGATTTTCATCCAGAAGATGTTACAGTTGTCGATTATAATGATGCAAATATTTCATACTATTATGTTGATGGGGATTATTTATATCATAAGTTTTACTATGGAAGTTCAAATGCTAGTAATACTTATCGTGTGGGTTATGCTTTGAATTATTTAACCAATGGTACACATTATTATAGTTATGATGGGCATTATTTTTATTCAAGTTATCCAACAATGATTAATGATTATAAAAATAATGATAAATCACATGCAGTGAATGCATCAAATCCATATTATAACTATTATCAATATTTATCACATAGATCAACTTCTACATTGGTTGCAGGAAATTTCGATTCCATAACAAATGATAAAGTTGGATCTAGTGATTCTAAAATGAAAGGATTAGGGCAGTATTATATAGATTATCAAAATACATATGGTGTTAATTCATTACTGATGTATGGTGTATCAGGGAATGAAAGTTCATGGGGTACAAGTAAAATTGCAAGGGATAAAAACAATCTATTTGGACATGGTGCTGGAGATAACAATCCATATTATGGTGCAAATGGCTATGCAACAGCATCTGATAGTATTAAATATCATGCTGAAAAATTCATTTCTAGTGGTTATTTAGACAATGAAGATTGGCGTTATAATGGTGGTTATTTAGGAGATAAGGCTGGTGGAGTCAATGTCCGTTATGCATCTGATCCTTATTGGGGTGAAAAAGCAGCCTCAGTCTATTACTATTATAATGTTGGTAATGATTATGGACGTTATACATTAGGTGTTATTAATGGTGTTCAAAAAAATTATAAGCTTTATAAAGATGCCTCTTATTCCGCACCTGTTATTCATACACTTGGTGCTAAGACAAATAATGTTACGAGTCCTCGTACATATGATTTGGCTGTTATTATTTTAGATACTATTACAGATGCTTCTGGTAATAAATGGTATAAAATTCAATCAGATACAGCTTTAAATGCATCTAGAACTGATACTCAATGGGATGCAAGATATGACTTTTCAAAAGATTATTATTATATTCCTGCAAGTGGTGTGACAGTAATCAATCAAGGGAGTGTAAAAGTTCCATCTTATTATACTGGTGATGTGAATGGAGATGGAAAGGTTTCATCATTGGATTATATTCAAATTAAAAATCATATTATGCAAACCAAGGTTTTGAGTGGTGATTCATTAGTTCGTGCAGATGTGAATGGAGATGGAAAAGTTTCATCATTAGACTATATTAAGATTAAAAATCATATTATGGGAACAAATAAATTGTTCTAACGGGGGAAAAGAAATGAAAATTAAAAAAATTATGAAAATTGCTTTGGTTTCTTTAGCCATAACAGTTTCTTTATCGTTAAGTTGTTTTAATGTTTTTGCTGCAGGGTTTAGTGTTTCCGCAAGTAAATCCAGTGTTTCGCCAGGCGAAACTTTTAAAGTGACTGTCTCTGTTAGCGGAGCAGGTAAATTTAATGTTTCTGTTTCGAATGGTTCAGCAACTAGTTCAACATTATTTGCCGATGGTAGTGGATCAGTCAATGTAACTGCTGGTCAATCTGGAACAACGACTGTTACTGTAATTGCTGATGATGTTACAGCTTCTGATGAAAGTGCTGTAACTGGTAGTAAAACAGTTTCAGTTGCAATTAAAACTCCATCTAGTGGTGGTTCAGGAACAAGTGGTGGAACATCAACACCAACAACACCTGCAAAAGAAGATACACGCTCTAAAGAAAATAATTTATCTTCATTAAGTGTTTCAGCAGGAACGTTGTCTCCAGAATTTTCTGCAAGTAAGACTTCATATAAAGTTGAATTAACAAGTGATGTTCAAAAAATCTCTATCAATGCTAAAGCAAAAGATTCAAAAGCTTCTGTTTCTGGAACAGGGGAACATGAACTAAAGATTGGAGAAAACAATATCGTTATTACTGTTAAAGCAGAAAATGGGGCTAAAAAAACATATACAATAAGTGTATATGTAACTGAAAAACCATCTGTTTTCTTAAAACTTGGGGATCAAAATTTAGGTGTTTTAAATGATTTATCAAAAGTAGAAACTCCAAAAGGTTTTGAACCAACAAAAGCGACAATTGATGGGAAAGAAGTCACTGCATTAAAAAGTGAAAGTCTTGGTTTAACATTAGTTTATTTACAAAATGATAAACAAGAAAATGGATTTTATGTTCTTGAGGATGGGAATGCTGTTAGAAAATTTGAAACAGTTTCAGTGAATGGAAAATCTTATATTCTTTTAGATGCTCCAAAAGATTTAAAGGGATTAGAGGGATTGAAATCAGCAACTGTAAAAATTGGCGAAACAGAGATTTCAGGATGGTCATTTGAAGATGAGGAACATAAAAATTATAGCGTTGTTTATTTGATGAATGATGCTGGTGAAAAATCTTTATATTCTTATGAAGGAACAGAAGGAACTTTACAAAAATATGTACCAATGGCTGAAAAAAACAATAACACATTAACTTATGTATTTATTGGAACAACTGCTGTTTTTGCTATAACAACAGCAAGCTTAGCTTATTTATATTTTAGTTTCAAAAAGAAATCAATCTCAGCAATTAAAGATTATTATGACAGAAAAAATCAAGATTAATTCTTGATTTTTTTGTTAACTCATATTTAGATTCCTTTTTTTGAACTATTCACCCAAATTCATATTTTCATATTCTTGTAAAGTATAGATAATGTCGTTATAGATTTTTTCATCAAGATAATTTTTCAGTTCAATACTTGTGACAAACTTATAATCAGTATGTTCCTCAGAGATTATGACATGATTATTCGTTGGAATTGATAAAAAACCAATACCAACAGTTTGATAATCTGGCCGAATCGCTGTAAAAGTATAAACTGGTTTTAATATTTTAATATCAAGATTTGTCTCTTCTTTTAATTCTCTTATTAATGCTTGATGTGGTGTTTCACCATATTCCAAGCCCCCTCCAGGAAGTTCCCAATAACCAAGACCATCACTAGAAGGCCGAACCCGTTTTAAGATTAAGACTTTATTATCATAAATGACAATTCCCTTCACAGTAATATGAAATCTGATATTTTCCATAGTTTCAGCTCCTTTATTTAATATAATCATACCACTTTTTGTGAAAAATGTATCGTTTTATTCAAATGTTTGGTATAATAATCCACGAGGTGATTATATGATCGATTTTTTAGCAGAAGTTTTAAAAAGAAAAGAAGATATCATTCATGATATTCAAACACTTTGCGCAATACCTTCAGTTTTAGATGTTGCATCTGCAAACGAAGGACAGCCTTTTGGTGCTGCATGCCGTGAAGCATTGGATGCAATGTTGGCAATTGGAAAGCGTGATGGATTTGAATGTGAGAATGTAGATGGATATGCAGGACATATTGATATTGGTGATGAAGATGCAGCTTTTGGGATTTTAGGTCATTTAGATGTTGTCCCTTGTAATCCACAAGGATGGGATACAGACCCTTATCATGTGACAATCAAAGATGGTAAATTATTTGGAAGAGGAGTCGCTGATGATAAAGGACCATTAATTGCTGGATATTATGCAGCTAAAATCATCCATGAATTGGATTTGCCTGTAAAAATGAAAACAAGAGTTATTTTTGGATGTAATGAAGAAAATGGCTCTAAATGCATGAAATATTATTTTAAGAAAAAACCATACCCTCAAATGGGATTTACTCCTGATGCTGAATTCCCAGTTGTTTTTGGTGAAAAAGCTGGAGTTAATTTTAAGATAACTGGTGATATTGAAAAGGCAGGAATCATTGGAATTTATTCAGGTACACGTTCTAATATTGTACCTGAAACTTGTGAGGTTTATATTGAAGGACATTATAAACAATATAAAGAATCATTTATGAAGTTTTTAGAAGACAATCATTTAAAAGGAACAGTTGAAGAAGAAGGAAATCATACAAAATTGACTCTTGTAGGAAAATCAGCACATGCTTCTACACCAGAACAAGGAACAAATGCTGCAACTTATATGTGTCATTATTTAGCAACAATTTCTCAAAATCAATTGGTTCATTTTATTGATCAATATTTCTTTAATGATCATTATGGGAAGAATTTAGGAATTGCTTATCGAGGAATGATGGGTGATTTAACAATGAATTTAGGTGTTTTAAACTATAAAGACGGTTATGTTAATATGGTTGTAGATATGAGAGTTCCTCATGAAGTTACTGATGAACAATTAACAACACCTATCAAAAAATGTTTGAAAACATATGGCTTAAGTGAAGAACATGAATTAGGGAAAGTATTATATATAGATCCAAAAAGTGATTTGGTTCAAACATTACATAATGCTTATGTAGAGTTTACTGGTGATCATGATCATCTTCCACAAGCTATTGGTGGTGGAACCTATGCGAAATCAATGCCAAATTGTGTTGCTTTTGGTGTTGAATTCCCTGGAACTGATAATAAAATTCATCAAAACAATGAAGAAATTTCTATTGATGATTTGATGAAAGCTACTGCAATTTATGCAAAGGCATTATATGATTTAATTAAGAAATAGGGTTAATCCCTATTTCTTATTGATTATAGAAGATATTTTATGTTATAATGTTAAAGCAAACTGCGGATGTGGTGGAATGGTAGACACGCTATCTTGAGGGGGTAGTAGACGTACGTCTGTGTGAGTTCAAATCTCATCATCCGCACCATAAAATATATAAATTTGCAGCTGTGGTGGAACTGGTAGACACGCTATCTTGAGGGGGTAGTAGACGTACGTCTGTGTGAGTTCAAATCTCATCATCCGCACCATAAAATATATAAATTTGCAGCTGTGGTGGAACTGGTAGACACGCTATCTTCAGGCGGTAGTGGATAATATCCATGTGAGTTCAAGTCTCATCAGCTGCACCAAAGAATGCAACATTGTTTAGACAATGTTTTTATTTTGGAGGAAAATATGAATACAGAAATTATAAAAGCTATTGCATTAGAATTATCTATTCGTGAAAATCAAATAGAGAATGTTCTTTCTATGCTTGAAGAAGGAGCAACTGTTCCTTTTATTGCACGTTATCGTAAGGAAAGAACAGGTGGTCTTAATGAAGATCAAATTCGTGAAATTTCAAAAGTTTATGAATACCAAGTCAATTTACAACAACGTAAAGAAGATGTTATTCGTTTAATTGATGAAAAAGGATTATTAACACCAGAACTTAAGGGACAAATCTTAAAAGCTGAAAAATTAAGTGAAGTTGAAGATTATTATAGACCATTCAAAGAGAAGAAGAAAACCAAAGCATCTTTAGCAAAAGCCAAAGGTTTAGAGCCATTAGCTCTTACGATTTTAAAACTTCCAAGACAACTTGATTTAAACTTAGAAGCTCAAAAATATTTAAACGAAGATGTTTTAACAATTGAAGAAGCTATTCAAGGTGCCAAAGATATTATTGCTGAACAAATCAGTGATGAGGCAAGATATCGTAAATATACCAAAGATATGATTTATAAAACAGGAATCATTTCATCTCAAGTTAAAAAGAAAAATCCTGATGAAGATGGAATTTATCAAATGTATTATGATTATAGTGAAAAAGTGAAATTTATTGCACCACATCGTATTCTTGCGATGAATCGTGCTGAAAAAGAAAAAGTGTTAACAATCTCTATTGAAATAGATACGGAAAGATTTGAAAACTATATTTATAATGGAGTTATGCATAAAAGAGAATCCAATATCAGTGATTTGATTATGGAATGTGTAAAAGATGCTTTTAAACGTTTGATTTTTCCTTCTGTAGAAAGAGAAGTGAGAAGTGAGTTAACTGAAAAAGCTCAAGAACAAGCTCTTCATGTCTTTTCTATTAATCTTGAAAACTTACTTTTACAATCTCCTCTTAAAGATCGTTATGTTTTAGGTGTGGATCCTGCATTTAGAACAGGGTGTAAGTTAGCTGCAATCGATCCAACAGGAAAAGTCTTAGACATCAACAAAGTCTTTATTACGCTTCCAAAACAAGACTATAGTCATGATGAAAAAGTCTTGCTTTCTATGATTCAAAAATATCAAATAGAAATTATTGCGATTGGAAATGGAACAGCAAGTCGTGAAACAGAAAGTTTTATTGCTGATTTTATAAAAAAATATCAATTGAATGTTCAATATGTTATTGTATCTGAAGCAGGTGCAAGTGTTTATTCAGCAAGCAGTATTGCTAAAGAAGAATTTCCAACTTATCAAGTTGAAGAAAGATCTGCTGTCTCAATCGCAAGACGTTTACAGGATCCTCTTGCAGAACTTGTCAAGATTGAACCGAAAGCAATATCTGTAGGACAATATCAACATGATATGAATCAAAAGAAACTCACAGAACAATTAGACTTTGTTGTTGAAAAAGTTGTTAACCAAGTTGGTGTCAATATCAATACGGCTTCACCATCATTACTTCAATATGTCTCTGGTCTTTCTATGTCACTTGCCAAAAACATTGTTAAATATCGTGAGGACAATGGTAAATTTACTTCTCGTGATCAAATTAAGAATGTAAGCAAATTAGGTGATAAAACATATGAATTGGCAGTAGGATTCTTACGTATTTTATCAGGACAAGAAAAATTTGATGAAACAAGTATTCATCCTGATAATTATCAAGATGCTCTAGCACTTTTACAATATTTACACTTAACAAAAGACGATATTGGAACAAAACATGCTAAAGAAGTGATTGATCAAGTTCAAAAAGAAAAAGTTCAAATGGAATTGGGATTTGATTCTTATTTACTTGATGATTTGTTAGATGCATTTGTTTCTCCACATCGTTCTCCTCGTGATGAATACAATGCTCCTGTTTTAAGACAAGATGTCTTAAAAATAGATGATTTAAAAGTGGGAATGAAATTACAAGGCGTTGTAAGAAATGTTGTTGATTTTGGGGCTTTTGTGGATATTGGATTAAAAAATGATGGGTTGGTACATATTTCAAAGATGTCACATCAAAAAGTAAAACATGCTTTGGATGTTTGCAATGTTGGTGATATTGTTGATGTTTATGTTTATGAAATTGATTTAGAACGTAAAAGAGTAGCTTTATCAATGGTAGAATAGGAGAAGATTCATGCAATTTATTTATTATCCAAAATGTAGTACATGTTTAAAAGCACTAAAAGATTTAGAAAGTCATCAATTGACTTTTACAAAACGTCATATTGTTGAAGAAACACCAAGTCGAGAAGAATTTATCAAATGGATTGAACAATATGGTCAAGGTATTAAACCTTTCTTTAATACATCAGGACAGGTTTATCGCCAAATGGAACTCAAGAAAAAAATCGATAATTTGACAATCGAGGAAGCTGCACAATTGCTTTCATCCAATGGGATGCTTGTAAAAAGACCATTGCTCATTTTAGAAAATCAAATTATTATTGGTTACTCAAAGGAACTCTATGCAAAATTATAGAGTCCTTTTTTTGTGTTTGACTTGTCCTTTTGTGCATTTGACCGATATATCATAGCAATCTTTTAAGATTCTGTTATACTTTTTTTATGAGGGGTGGAAAGATATGAAATTAACAATTGAAGAGTCTCAAGATTATCAAGAAACTGAGATAATAATCAAATGTCAAAATCAACAAGATGAAGATATTCAAAAAGTTATTTTAGCAATTCAATCTTTACAGTCAAATTTGATTTGTAAAAAAGAAAAACAATATTATCAAATACTTTTAAGTGATATTCTCTATATTGAATCTATTGATGAAAAAGTTTTTGTCTATACACATCAAGATATTTATGAAGATTTTCGTAAACTTTATGAATTAGAAGAATTGTTACAAGACAAAGGATTTATTCGTATCAGTAAATCATGCATTTTAAATCTTGATTATTTAAAAAGTGTACGTGCTTTGTTTAATGGGAAATATGAAGCAACACTAATGAATGATGAAAAACTTATTATCAATAGAAGTTATATGGCAGCTTTTAAAAAAGCTTTTGGATTATAGGAGGAAATTATGAAATCATTAAAATATACGATTTTGGTAACATGTATTTCATTTACTTTGGTTGTTTTATTAAATGGAATTTTAACATTCTTTGGATTGAATACAACTTTAACAGGTGAAGGTGTTATAGAGATATTTGTCATTTGTTTAATTATAGCTTTTTTGATTGTAGAAGGAAGACATGTAAAAGTTTTAAGTGAACATTTTGGTCTTTATGGATACGTAGTTGTTTTATTGGTTGCAGTTATGGGGGATGCGCTTATTTATCAAAGATTTTATTGGGTTAATATTGTGGTTCAAATTGCTTTTCTTTCTCTTGTTTATGTAGGTGTATGGTTCTTATTATATATCATTGAATACAAAGATGCCCAAACTATCAATAAAATCATTGGGAATAAGCATAACCATAAAAAGGAGTAGATGTAACAAAACAATCAAATGTGTAAAATAAGAAGGAGAATAAAAATGGAAAATGTTATAGAAGTACACAATCTCACAAAACGTTATGGTGATTTTGTAGCACTGGATCATTTTGATTTAGAAGTGAAAGAAGGAAAAATCTTAGGTTTGCTAGGACCTAATGGGAGTGGCAAGTCAACTTGTATCAATACCATTCTTGCTTTGTTAAAATTTGATGAAGGAAGTATTCATATCTTTGGACAAGAGATGACGCCTAATGCTTATGCTCTTAAAGAAAAGATAGGCGTTGTGTTTCAAGATGTTGCTGTCTTTGAAGAATTAAATGTAAAAGAAAATATTGATTATTTTTGTGGGTTATATATCAAAGAAAAAAAGATAAGACAACAATATGTAGATGAAGCCATGCAGTTAGTTGGGCTTGAAGAATTTAAAAAGTTTAAACCTAAACAATTAAGTGGAGGATTATTAAGACGCTTAAATATTGCTTGTGGTATTGCTCATAAACCCACTTTAATTTTTTTAGATGAACCAACGGTTGCGGTTGATCCTCAAAGTCGTAATCATATTTTAGAAGGGATAAAAACACTCAATAAAATGGGTGAAACAATTGTTTATACCTCACACTATATGGAAGAAGTTGAACAAATTTGTGATCAGATTGTCATTATGGATAAAGGACATGTGATTGCTAAAGGAAGTAATGATGAATTAAAAAATATGATTTCATTAGGAGAAAAAATCACTTTAGTTATGGAAAAAGACAATCCTGAACTTTTTAATTATTTTAAAACTTTACCAGATGTTTTAGACATAAAACAAGACAATCAAATGATTCATATATCATTTCAAGGAAAAGATGATCACTTAGAAAAGTTGATTGATGTCTTAAGGGAATATAACATTCAATATCATAGTCTCTTTAGTGAAAGACCAACACTTAACGATGTTTTTCTAGAATTAACTGGAAAGGAATTACGAGATTAATATGCATACATTTTTCTATCAATTGAAATTACTTGTGAGAAATCGTTCAACTTTGTTTTGGTCAATGGTCTTTCCTTTAATTCTTGCTACTTTTTTTCAAATGGCTTTTTCAAAACTCACCAGTCATGAAGGTTTTCAACCTGCGAAGGTTGCAATTGTTTATAATCAGGATCATCCAGACCTTAAAACTTTCCTTGATCATTTATCACAAGAAGGA
This sequence comes from uncultured Erysipelotrichaceae bacterium, assembly GCA_900538465.1. Taxonomy (GTDB): domain Bacteria; phylum Bacillota_I; class Bacilli_A; order Erysipelotrichales; family Coprobacillaceae; genus Longibaculum. The sequence continues at coordinate 13,945 of UPXV01000035.1, read as the reverse complement.
GATGAACAATTATTAGATGTTCAATATGTTTCCTTAACAAAAGCGCAAACCTTACTCACGCAGGATGATATTGCAGGGTATATTGTTGTAGATGATTCTATAAAACTTAAAATCAAAGACAATGGAATTTCACAAACCATTATCAAAACAGTTTTGGATACTTATTTACAAACACAATCTTCTTTTCATACAATTGCTTCTTCTCATCCTGAGGCTTTTCAAGAATTGATGCAAACACAACTGAATATGAATCAAAACTATTTACACAGTCAAAATATTTCATCGGTTGATATTACAGTCATTTATTTTTATACATTAATTGGAATGACGTGTATGTATGGTGGCTTTTGGGGATTAAAAATTTCTAATTTAGCAGAAGCCAATCTTTCAAGACAAGGAACACGTTTGAATATTGCTCCAACATCAAAATTAACATTTATCTTCACTGGAACAATTGCTGCCTTTCTTTGTCAATTTCTAGCCATGTTGCTTTTGTTTGCCTATTTGGTTTTTGGATTACATGTCAACTTTGGACACCAGACATTTTATATTCTTACATTAATGGCCATTGGAAGTTATGTTGGCATTACCCTTGGAAACTTGATTGGACATTTATTAAAATGCAAAGAAAATACCAAGATTTCTATTTTATCTTCTGTTTCCTTATTATGTTCTTTTTTATCAGGAATGATGATTGTTGATTTGAAATACTTCATTCAAGAATATGCACCAATTCTAGCATATCTCAATCCTGTTCATTTAATAACCGATGCTCTTTATGCCCTATATTATTATCCCACTTATGAACGCTTCTTTACGAACATCATTATTTTAATCACGATGGGGATTGTTTTTACAGTTATATCCATTGTTGTATCAAGGAGGAAGACATATGATTATCTTTAAAAATTATTTTAAGATTGCCAAAACCTTTCTTCCAACAATTTTGATTTATACATTGATTTTTTTGGGAATTGCAACAATCACTTCAACCAGTGGAGTGAATCAAGGGCAAAGTTTTTCATCAGAAAAAAGTAAGATTGCATTGATTAATCATGATGAAAATACACCACTTATTGATGCTTTTTATAAATACATTGATAAACATAGTGAGTATGTTGAAATTGAAGATTCAAAATCTGCTTTACGTGATGCTTTATTTTTTAGAAAAGTCGATTATATTATGATTATTCCACCTCATTTTACAAAACAATTTACGTTAGAGAAAAATCCTCAAATTGAAACAATGGAAGTCCCAGATTCATCACTTGCCTTGTATTCACAAACATTAATGAATAAATTCTTAAATACAGCGCAACTTTATTTAAAAACAGGAATGGATGAAAAAGAAATGACTTTGGCTATTGAAAAAGATTTAGAGCAACATGTTGATATAGAAATGCATAATATTTCTTTTAATACCAATTTAGATAATGCGCGAAACTTTTATAATTTTGCTAACTATACATTATTAGCGATTATCATTTCTGTGATTTCCATGATTATGATCTCTTTTCATGAGGAAAAGATTTATCGACGACATTTGGTTTCTCGTTATTCTTATCAAAAAATCAATCGCCAATTGTTAATGGGTAATATTATGACCACCACAGCAATATGGTTACTTTATGTTGTGATAAGTTTTATACTTTATCGAGAGACTATGTTTAGTCAAGGGGGATTGTTGTTGATTCTTAATTCTTTTGTTTTTACAATTTTTATTCTTATATTAAGTTTCTTTTTAACAACTTTGACACATAATCGTGAAGTTGTAAGCATGATATCAACTGTTTTGAGTTTAGGCTCAAGCTTTATTGCTGGAGCTTTTGTTCCACAGGAACTTTTGTCACCTATTGTCTTAACAATAGCAAAATTAACACCTTCATATTGGTTTATCTCAAATAACAATCAAATTGCCCAATTGGCACATTATTCATTAAAGGATTTACAACCTATCTTTATCAATATGGGTGTTGTGATTGGTTTTACAGTATTATTTTATACAGCCATTTTAATGACATCTTATTGGAAACTAAAAAAATAAACAAAATGAGATGATTTTAATCAAAATAAGTCATCTCTTTTTCTTTTTGTCTTTGTGATTTCTATTTTCAATTTCCACAATATCAGTTATACTTAAAGTATAATCATATGTAAGGAGTTATAGAATATGAAAGAATTAGAACACGTTATTAAAGAAATAAAAAAAGCTGTTATTGGGAAGGATGAAGTGATTGAAAAAATTATTATGACAATGTTATCTAGAGGGCATGTCTTGTTAGAAGATATTCCGGGAGTTGGAAAAACCAACCTGGCTTTAGCTTTGTCAAGAAGTATGACTTTAGATTATCATCGTATTCAATTGACAACGGATGTTTTACCAAGTGATATTGTTGGTTTTACAATGTATAATCCACAAAAGAACAGCTTTGAATATAAAGAAGGAATTGCTTTTTGTCATCTTTTGTTAGCTGATGAAATCAATAGAACTTCAAGCAAAACACAATCAGCTTTATTAGAGTTAATGGAAGAGGGGAAAATGACTGTTGATGGGACAACTTATGCATTGCCACAACCTTTCTTTGTTATTGCAACCCAAAATCCTTTTGGTTCAGCAGGGACACAATTATTGCCTGATTCGCAATTAGACCGTTTTATGTGTCGTTTATCACTTGGCTACCCATCTATTCAAGATGAAGTCATGATTATGAAAACACGTCAAGTTTCTAATCCCTTAGATGATATTTTGGCTGTTTTATCACCAGAGTTATTATTGACTTACCAAAAGGAAGTTGATCAGATTTATATGAGTGATGAAATCTATTATTATATTGTTGCGATTGTGGATGCAACACGTCATCATCCTTTCATTGAACAAGGAGCGAGTCCTCGTGGATCCTTAGCTTTAATGAAATTATCAAAGGCATGTGCTTATTTAAGAAATCGTGATTATGTTATTCCAAGTGATATTCATGAAGTGATAGACATGGTTTTGGCTCATCGTTTGATATTAAATTATGATGCCAAGATGAAAGAAATGAATGCCAATCAAATTATTGATGAAATTCTTCATCAAATTAAGGAACCAGGAATTGAATAATGTATAAAGGTCTTTTCAGATATTTGATTATCCTTGCTTTTATATATTTCGTATGGACTTTTGTTTTAGGTTATTTTTCATTTCTTTTATTTCTGATTTATATATTCTTGTTTTTTCTTTCTTTGTTATTGAGTTTTTCAAGTATGGGAAAAACCAATGTTGATTGTTTTATTGAACATACGATTATAGAACGTGGTGATCATCTCTACTTATCATTAACACGTCATGATTCTTCTTTGATTCATTGTGGGAAAGTGATTGTTGATTATCATATTTGTAATCAAAAAAATGAAATTGTTTTTAAACAGCGTCAAAGTCTTTATGATGATTTTGCAATGGATGTTGTTTTACTAGACCATTGTGGGTTTTATGAAATTGTTATAGATCGTATTTATTGTTTTGATTTTTTACAATGTCTATTTAAAAAACATAAATCCAATCAAAAATATCAATTCTATATTTTCCCTAAACTTCAAGAGACTTCTTTTCATCTTCAAGACAATATTGGATACAATCAAGAATCAACAGAATATTCTCCTTATTATAAAGGTGATGATTATGCCGAAATGTTTGATTTAAGAGAATATCAAGAGGGTGATTCATTAAGACATATTCATTGGAAAATCTCTTCTAAAAAAGGAGAACTTTTTGTCAAGGAAGGGAGTCAACCCATTATTAAAAAAATAATTTTAGCTTTTTCCTTGACTTCATATGAAAGTGAAAATGATTCGACATTGGATACACTTTATTCCCTATGTTCAATGCTTTTAAAAAAACAAATTCAATTTGAAATCATGTGTCCTCATCGTCAAAATGATGGCCTTTGTTTAGAATTGATTGTTAATGAAAATCATTTACGAGAATGTTTAAAAAGAATTTTACAAGCGAATCATATTTCATTTGCAGACTTACACTTTCAATCACATGAAGTTTCTAGTTTATATAGAATTCAAGGTCAGGAAATTGAGGTGATTCATCCATGAAAAACTTAATCTCAAGATTACCTCAAAAAAATCTTTCTTCATTTTTAGATACACTCTATTTGATTTTAGGAATTATTGGAATTGTTGGAGGTATCTATTATGCTTTATACTTTCCAAATCCTGGATATATTTCAATGATTTTATGTGTTGTTTTGGGATTTGTCCTCAGTTATTTATATCAAAGAAAACAATATCATCAGATGTTTATTTTGACATTATGTCTTATTGCTTTTATAATTTTCACTTTTTTCTTATTTTCTATGGAAACAAAAAGTGTTTTCGAGCAATTAAAAGTTATTGTTTTAGAAGATTATTATTTAAAATTTGATGAAGTCTTTAAAAATATTCGTATTTCTTACGGTCTTTTACCACTTGCCTTCTTTACAGTGATTGCTATTCCATTGATTTATCTGGTTGTTTTGACAACATATCAACCAAAATGGAAACCATTGAAGTTAGTTGGATGTTTACTTGTTTTTCTTTTTCCAGTATTGATTCGTCATGAATTAAATCTTTATACAAGTTATTGTTTTGTGTTATATATTTTTTATGTTTTTGTATTTCAATATATTTTAAAATATCAAAAGAATCAAGTGGCTTTAAAAGTTATTCTTACATTTGTTTTAACGATATTTTTAATGATGGCTCATCTTTTTTTAGAACCTAATCCTATTTTTAAACAAAATTCCACATCAGTTTTATCGCAAATCAATTATTGGATTGATAGTGGCTCTTTTTCCAATTTATTTGAATCCCAAAATACAACGGGTATGAATTCTTCAGTCAGTGGGAAATTACCAACTGGTAATATTCGATTAGATGATGGGCTGGCTTTAACCATTCATTCTGATATTCCATTTACATCTTATTTACGTGGTTATTCTTTGGCTCATTACGAAAAGAATCAATGGAAACCTATTCAAAAAAATTATGAAAATAATGATTCTTTAAAAATGTTTTCACAATATTTAAATCGTAATTATGGAGAGTTTCAAGAAGCAAGTGTGCAGATTGAGACTCAAAAATCAACACGTTATCAATTTGTGCCTTACTATCCCATTATTGATCAAGATTTAGTCTTAGATTCTTATTATCTTCAAAAAGAAAAAACAATCAAAACACTGGTTGTTGATATGTATCATTATTCAGATTATCTTAACGGAAGTCATCATTTTGATGATAAAGATTATCAGAATTTTATGAAACAAGAATATTTAGATGTTCCTACAGATTTAAAGGGGAAACTCAATGATTTTATCAAAGAACAAACAGAAAAAAGAAATTTTGATTTGAGTCATCTCAAGATGAATGGAACAGCACTTGATTATGCCAATTATGTGAAGAGTTTATTAGGCTATGAAACAAAATATGATATCAATGCAGGAACATTACCTGATGATCAAGATTTTGTAGAATACTTTCTTTTCCAAAATAAAAAGGGAAGTTGTACGCATTATGCAACAACGGGTGCTTTAATGTTAAGATGTTTAGGGATTCCTGCCCGTTATGTCAGTGGCTTTGTTATGAAAGAAAGTGATTTTAAAGACGGTGTTGCTCAAATACCCAATTATCGTTCTCATGCCTGGGTAGAAGTCTATCTTCCTCGTTGTGGTTGGGTACCTTTTGAAATGACACCTGCCCAAAGTGTTGAAAATCAAGCCAATATTTTAGATGAGTTGATTTCAAATCCACCAACAACAAACACTCTTCCAAATCAAAACAATCCTAATCAACCAACAACCAATACACCAACACCCACAGAACCTGAGAATCCAGTTTTACCAAATGAAACAGTCAATGAAAATCATTGGTATGATGTTATTGTTGAAAATTCTCAATCTATTGTAACTGGTTTAGGAATCATTGGATTCATTATTTTCTATCGTTATTTATCTTTACACTTTATGAATTGGAAAATGCGCAAATATACTTCTAATCAGAAAGTCATTGATTATTATCAAAGAATGAAGAAAATAGGAAACAATCGTTTATCCATTCCAGATAATTTACTCTCTCTAGCAACAAAAGCTAAATTTTCTCAACATCTTATCAGTGATGAAGAGATGAGACAGTATTATCAAGATTATCTTTCTTTTATAAAAAAAGCTTATCAATGTTTACCGTTTTATCAAAAATTGATATATAAATATATCAAAGGATATCTTTAATTTTTCATGGCAGAGATACATAATGATCTCTGCCATTTTATATAAAATCGTAAAGAGAAATTTGTCAAAAAAATATTGCACCAAGAAATACTTTTTGTTAAAATATTCACAGGACTTTGGAGGGATAGAACAATGACAAGATTTGCCATTATTCCAATTATAGCTTTGTTGTTATATTTATTTATGTTTTTGACATTATTAGTCACGAAAAAGAACAGTGTTATCATATCGTTTATAGAATTAATTTTGGAATTAATTTCATGGACTGCAGGTTCTTTTTTTATGAGGTGTAATACCTTTCCATCATATGAATTTTGGTTTCATTTCTCTTTGATTGGGATATTGCTTTTCATTCCTACTTTTTTTGAATTTGTCAGAAAATATTTAGGTATCCAGGAGGAATATGGAAATCAATATTGGATTATATTTTTTGTTGGATTATGGGCAATAAATTGTTTTTATCCTCTTTTTATAAAAGCGCCATTGATTGTTAATGGGCAATTTGTTTATGAGTTTTTATGGCCGATTTTACTGATCTTTCTGATTTATTTTGTGATGATTGTTCGTTTTGTTTTATTTATACATCGTATAAAACAAGACTTTATTTTAAAAAAACTAAGACCTATTTTTGTTGGAATTTGTTTTTTAGTGATTGGTCATCTTTGTTTTTTAATTCCTTGGTTCAATGGTTTTCCAATAGATGTTCTATCTGGTGTACCGATGGCGATTTGCTTTTTTTATGCGTTGTATAAAATGAAATTATTTCAACTTCATTTGTTAATATCAAGAATTAATTGTTATTATTTTGCAATGATTATTGTGGCAGCAGTTTTTTATCATTTGATTCCTACTTTAAAAATTTTGTTTTTAAAACAATTTGATTTAGATGATATTCAAACAACAATGGCTATTGCTTATATTGCTATGATAACTGTGATTATTGTTTATATAACTTTACACGTTTTCTTTGATGCTGTCTTTGGGCAGGATGAATTAACGCAAAGTCAAGTTGTTAGAGAATTTAGTCAAAAAGCTGCTCCTTTAATTCACACATGTGATATTATTAATGAATTAGAAAAGAGTTTAAAAATTGGAATTCAAACTGATGATGTTTATATCTTTTTAAAAAGTGATTATTTATTTGAACTTCAAAAAGAGGGGATGACTTATCAAGTTTATATTGATGATAAAATAATTGATTTTTTAAAGTCTCAAAATCATTGTACATCTATTCATGATTTTCAAATGTCTAAGTGCTATTATACTTTAAATGATGAATTGAAGAGTTATATAGAAAGATGGAATATCAAAGCAATTGCTTTGATGAATGAAGGAAATCAACAATTGGGATTGATTGCAGTGGGAGAAAAAGAAAATAAAAAAAGATATCATTTGGAAGATATTAATTTTTTAAAGTCAATTTCTTCAGTAGCTTCTATTGCATTAATCAATGCTCAACTATATGAAGAAGCGTATGATGAAGCTAGAAAAGATTATCTTACAGGTGTTGCCAATCGTCGTCGATTGTTTGAAGTTTTAGATATGTGTCAAAAAAATGGTGTTTACGAATATGGAACATTTATGATGGTAAGTGTGGATGATTTTAAATTATATAATCAGCTATATGGAGATGAAAAAGGAGATATTGCTTTATATAATATTGCTCAAATTTTACATAAAGCAGTGAAGGATATAGGGCTTGTTGCACGTTATAGTGGTAAAGTTTTTGCAATCATTTTACCAGAAAAAACGACCAAGGATGCTTATATGATAGCAAAACAATTTAAAGAAGAGATTATGCAGTTGAATCAAAAAGATGGAAAGTATCCAATGAAGGTATTAACTGTCAGTTGTGGAATAGCAAGTGGAAGTTGTATCCATGATGGTTTTGAAAAAGTGATGCGTCATGCTGATGAAGCCCTTTATTATGCCAAACAGGTTGGAAAAAATCGGATTGAATGTTATAGTGAGGGAACAAAGAATGCAAGTTTTTCTCAAACAAAAGGCATGCCAGAAACATATACATCAACTGTATATGCTTTAATGGCAGCCATTGATACAAAAGATCATTATACATTTAGTCATTCTGAAAATGTTGCTTATTATTCTCAAGAATTAGCAAAAGCTTATGGATTAAATGATGAAGCTGTCAAAATGGTGTATGAAGCTGGTTTATTACATGATATTGGAAAAATTGGGATTGATGAAAAGATTTTAAATAAACCGGGTAAATTAACTGAGGAAGAATATGAACAAATGAAAAAACATGTTGAATTATCTATTGGGATTATTCGACATCTTCCTTCTTTAGATTATGTTATTCCAGCTGTTATTGGACATCATGAACGTTATGATGGAAAAGGATATCCAAGAGGGATTGCTGGGGAATCAATACCTTTAATGGCACGTATTTTGACAATTACTGATTCATTTGATGCGATGACATCAAAACGTTCTTATAAGTCAGAAATGAGTGTTGAAAAAGCTATTGAAATTCTAAGAAGTGAATCTTATCATCAATTTGATGGTAAATTGGTTGAATGTTTTATTCAATTGATTGAAAATGGACAATTGCAGATAAAAGCAAAAAATAATGCTATAGTTAATGATTGATTAACCATAGCATTTTATTTTAATCATGATTTAAGTGGGTGATGTTTGCGTACTGAGGAATCCCATTTTCATAAGAAATTGTAACTTCTCCTTGAATAAGTGGGAAAAGATAATCATAAAGTTCTTGGGTAATATCATTATGTGCTTCATTAATCCATTCTACAGGAATGCGTTGTTCTAGATTGGCAATAGAAGCAACATCTTTATGATCACATTCAATGGTATATGGGAAAGTATTTGTACGTTTAAAAACCATCATGACACCTGTATGTCCAGCCATTGAAGTTTCTACAGCACAACGTCCAATTTGAAATGATTCATCAAGATCAACTTGTGAAGCAATATGCATTGCACATCTTTGTAAAACATTTAATTCAATACTACGAACTTTACATTTGAATTCTTGATAAACCATAGTTTCTAAAACTTTTCCTGTTCCTGAATGAAGAATATGTCCAAAAGCATCACGCTTAGCATATTTAGAATCAGAATCCAGGAATTCTCCATTTTCATCACGAATCCCTTCACTTACAGCAATAATAACACTTCTTTTTCTTTTGAATACTTCACGAATATCATTTAAGAAGTTTTCTTTATTGAAAGGCACTTCAGGTAAATAAATCAAATCCGGTGCTTCACTATATTGTGTTCTAGCAAGAGCACTTGCAGCTGTTAACCAACCAGCATTTCTTCCCATGATTTCAACAATTGTCACAGCATTTAATTTATAAATAGAACTATCATAAGCAATTTCTAACATAGAAGTTGCAACATATTTTGCAGCAGAACCAAAACCAGGTGTATGATCTGTTCCCATTAAATCGTTATCAATTGTTTTTGGAATCCCAATGAAACGAATAGGGGAATTAAGAGTTGCGGCATATGTTGATAATTTGGCAACTGTGTCCATTGAATCATTTCCACCAATATAATAAAAATCAGTAATTTCTAATTTTTCAAATGTTTGAAATAATAATTCATAAGTTTGAGGATCTTCTTGGTATGTAGGTAATTTATAACGACAAGATCCTAAATACATAGCAGGAGAGTGTTTTAAATGATTAATTTGATCATCGTTTTTAAAGATTTCTAATAAATCCATATATTTATCTTCTAATAAACCTTTAATTCCATTAATCATTCCATAAACATGTTCAAATTGTTTTGTTTCCATACATTCAGCAATAATTCCAGCTAATGATGCATTAATTGCAGTTGTTGGTCCACCAGATTGACCTATAAAACAGTTTCTTTTTTTCATATTTTCCTCCATCTCAACTTAATTCTTCATTATTCTATCATTTTTTATGTAACAAAAAAAGATTATTTATAGTGAAATCATAAGATTTGTTGATAAAAAAGAAAAAATTGTCAATATCAAGGGATAGCAAGCATCTTGGAGATAATTTCCAGTACAATTTTCATCAATAAGATATGGAAATTTGCGCTAAAGAAGAGTATACTAATAAATATAGGAGGAAAGAAAATTATGTCTAAAAAGTATTTATCTATGGATGGAAATACTGCTGCTGCTCACGTGGCCTATGCTTTTAGTGAAGTTGCAAGTATCTATCCAATTACACCATCTTCTCCAATGGCAGAAAATGCCGAAACTTGGGCTGCTCAAGGGAAGAAGAATATTTTTGGGTCAAGCGTAAATGTTGTAGAAATGCAATCTGAAGCTGGTGCTGCTGGTGCTGTTCACGGTGCTTTACAAGGTGGGGCTCTTGCAACAACTTTTACTGCGTCTCAAGGTTTATTATTGATGATTCCAAATCTTTATAAAATACAAGGTGAATTATTACCAGGTGTATTCCATGTTGCTGCGAGAGCTTTAGCAACTCGTGCATTAAATATCTTTGGTGATCATCAAGATATCTATGCTTGTCGTCAAATTGGAGCACCTATGATTTGTTCTCATAGTGTTCAAGAAGTTATGGATTTAGGAGGAATTGCTCACTTAACTGCAATTAAAGCAAGTGTTCCTGTTATTCATTTCTTTGATGGATTTAGAACATCACATGAAATCCAAAAAGTTGAGGTTATGGATTATGATGTTTTAGAAAGCTTACTTGACAAAGAAGCATTAAAGAGATTTAAAGACAATGCATTAAATCCACACACAAACCCTATTGAACGTGGTGGTGCAGAAAATGATGATATCTACTTCCAAGGTAGAGAAGCACAAAATAAACATTATGAAGCTGTTGTTGAAATTGTTGCTGATTACATGAAAAAAATCTCTGAAATTACTGGTAGAGAATATGCTCCATTTACATATTATGGTGCTAGTGATGCCAATAGAGTTATTATTGCAATGGGTTCAGTGACTGAAACAATCAAAGAAACTATTGATGAATTAACAAAACGTGGTGAAAAAGTTGGTTTGGTTAAAGTTCATTTATACCGTCCATTCTCACCAAAATATTTGTTAGATGTATTACCTGAAACAGTGAAAAAAGTTGCTGTCTTAGATCGTACAAAAGAAATGGGAGCAACTGGTGAACCATTATACTTAGATGTTGTTTCTGTATTAAAAGATAAAGATATGACAATTGTTGGTGGACGTTATGGTATGGGTTCTAAAGATACAACACCTCGTCAAATCAAAGCTGTTTATGATCATTTATTAGATGAAGATCCATTTACTTCATTTACAATTGGTATTAATGATGATGTGACTCATTTATCATTAAAAGAAGATGCTGACTTTACTGTTGATGCTGATTACACTTCATGCTTATTCTATGGTTTAGGATCTGATGGAACTGTATCTGCAAATAAATCTTCTATTAAGATTATTGGTGATCATACTGATTTATATTCACAAGCATATTTTGCATATGATAGTAAAAAAGCAGGTGGAGCAACACGTTCTAACTTAAGATTTGGTCATTCACCAATTCGTGCAACTTATTATGTTAATAATGCTGACTTTATTTCATGTTCATTAGATAACTATGTATTAAAATATGATATGTTAAAGAACCTTAAAAAAGGTGGAACATTCTTATTAAATACAGAATTTGATGAAAAAGATATTATTGATTATTTACCAAATAGATTAAAGAAACAATTAGCAAGTAAAAATGCTAAATTCTATATCATTAATGCAACAAAATTAGCTGCTGAAATTGGTATGGGAAGAAGAACAAATACAATTCTTCAATCTGCATTCTTTGCTTTAAATCCACAAATTTTACCAATTGAAAAAGCTGTTGAATATATGAAAGCAATGGCTAAGAAAACTTATGGTAAAAAAGGTGATGCTGTTGTTGAATTAAACTATAAAGCTATTGATGCTGGAAAAGATGCAATTGTTGAAGTTGCTGTTGATCCTGCATGGGCTGAGTTAACTGTTAATGAAACACGTCAACGTACAGGTGATGATCATTTTGATAACTTCGTATCTGTTATTAACTCATTAGATGGATATGATTTACCTGTTTCTGCTTTCATGGATAAACTTGATGGTTCTATGAAATCAGGTGTTGCAATTAAAGAAAAACGTGGTATTGCGATTGAAGTTCCTCGTTGGGAAAAAGAAAACTGTATCCAATGTAATAACTGTGTTATGGTTTGTCCTCATGCTACTATCCGTGCTTTCTTAATTGATGAAGAAGAAATGAAAGCTATGCCAGAAGACATTTCTAATGATGTATTAAAACCAATTGGTAAAAATGTTGATGGTTTGGTTTATCGTGTTCAAGTTTCACCTGATAACTGCGTTGGATGTGGTTTATGTGTAACTGAATGTCCTGGTAAAGCTGGTAAGAAAGCCTTAACTATGGTTCCTGTTAAAGAAGAATTAGAACATGCTCCTTTAGCTGATCATATTTATTCAAAAGTTTCTTATAAAGCTGATCGTTATCCAACAACAACTGTTAAAGGTGTTGGATTCATGAGACCATACTTTGAAGTCTCTGGTGCTTGTGGTGGATGTGGAGAAACTCCATATTATCGTTTAGCATCTCAATTATTCGGTCAAGATATGAGAATTGCCAATGCAACTGGATGTAGTTCAATTTATTCTGGTTCTACTCCATCAACTCCATGTACTGTTGATGAAAATGGACAAGGTCCAGCATGGGCTAACTCATTATTTGAAGATAATGCTGAATATGGTTTTGGTATGAAGTTAGCTGAAAATTATATGTCTAAACGTATCTTAGAAATTATTGAAGAAAATAAAGCTGATTGTGAAGCTGAACTTCAAGATCTTTTAGGACAATATGTGGCTGTAAAAGGTCAAAGAGTTGAAGAAAGAAAATTATATAATCAATTGGTATCATTAATTGAAGCTTCAAAATGTGAAGGTATTAAAGAATTATTAGATATGAAAGGTGAATTGGTTACAAAATCACAATGGATCATCGGTGGAGATGGTTGGGCTTATGACATCGGATACGGTGGAGTTGACCATGTTTTAGCAAATGATCAAAATGTTAATATCTTAGTTCTTGATACAGAAGTTTACTCTAATACTGGTGGACAATCTTCTAAATCTTCACAAGCTGGTTCTATCGCTAAGTTTACTGCTGGTGGTAAAGCTGTTGCTAAAAAAGATTTAGCTCAAATTGCTATGGCATATGGACATGTTTATGTTGCACAAGTGGCTATGGGAGCTAATCCAATGCAAACAATTAAAGCATTTAAAGAAGCAGAAGCATATGATGGACCATCATTAATTATTGCTTACTCTCCATGTATGGAACATGGTATTAAAGGTGGTTTAGCAAATCATCAACAACAACAAAAACGTGCTATTGAATGTGGATACTTCAACTTATTAAGATATGATCCTCGTTTAGAAGAAGCTGGAAAGAACCCATTACAAGTGGATTCTAAAGAACCTGACTTTACGAAGTTTAGAGAATTCTTATTAAGTGAAAACAGATTTGCTCAATTATCAAAAGTTAATCCAGAACATGCTGAAGCATTAATGGAAAAATGTGAAAAAGATGCTAAAAAACGTCGTGTACGTATCGACACTATGGCAGCTGAATAACAAAATCAATGAGAACAGGGGTCTCTAAATTTTCGTGGGGTTTCTAAAAATGAGACTCTAAAATAATGTGGGG
>UPXV01000034.1 GCA_900538465.1 uncultured Erysipelotrichaceae bacterium | reverse complement strand
AAGTAAAAGAAAAAAGTAGCAACTTTTTAAAAGTTACCACTTTGTCAACAATCTGTAAGCTCCCATCGGAGCTTTTTTATTTTTTCACATGTTAGTGGTGTATTTTACACAAATTTATTGTATAATATAAGTATCAAAGGAGGAATATTTATGAAAGTCATTATTAGAGGAAAAAACATTGAACTAACTGAAGGGATTGAGTCAAAAGTCAACAAAAAGCTAAGCATGTTAGATAAGTATTTTATCATGAGTGACAATGTTGAAGCGAAAGTTTTAATTAGAACTTACCCAGTTGGTCAAAAAATCGAAGTGACGATTCCAACAGAATATGTATTATTAAGAGCTGAAGTGATTGATGCAGATCTTTATAATGCAATTGATTTAGTTATTGACAAATTAGAAGGACAAATTAGAAAGTACAAGACGAGATTAAGTAGAAAATCTAAAGATAATAAACTCGCATTGAACGTATCATCTATTGAACCATTAGAAAATGAGGAAGAAGATGTGATTGTGAAAACAAAAACAATCAGTCCTAAACCAATGGATATGGAAGAAGCCATTATGCAAATGGAATTAATTGGACATTCATTCTTCGTTTATAGAGATACAGAAACAAATCTTATCAGTGTTGTTTATAAAAGACATGATGGAGATTATGGTTTAATTGAAACTGAATAATGAAAAAAGGCCTTATTTGAAGGCCTTTTTCTTATATACGACAACCTTGATAAAGATCTTTTTCTTTCATCAGTTTATCAATATCATTTAAGATTGTTACTTTTTTTATTGACCATAAAGGTGCTACTAAATCTTGAAGTGGAGCATCACCGGTAAGTCTTTCAATTACAACTTGAGCAGGAATATATGTCAATTGTTCAACAACCAAATGAATATATTCATCTCGTGAAAGCATAGGGAAAGGATCTTTTAAATACATTTTATGTAAAGCTGTATCCTTTAACATAAAAAGATTGTGAATTTTAAGACCTTGAATATCTAATTGTCCTACGGCTTTAGCAGTTTCTATCATCATATCATGGCTTTCATAAGGTAAGCCATTAATGATATGAACACAAACATCTATTTGTCTTTGTCTTAAACGTTTTAAGGCGTCTAAGAAAGTTTGATAGTCATGACCACGATTGATAAGTTTGGCTGTTGAATCATGAATGGTTTGTAAACCAAGTTCAATATATAAATCACATTTTTGTGAAAGTTCATAAAGATAGTCACAAATCTCTTCACTTAAACAATCTGGACGTGTCGCAATAGCAATTCCAACAACATCAGGATAATCAATAAAGGGTTCAAAAGTCTTTTTTAATCTTTCAATGGATCCATAAGTGTTGGTATTGGCTTGAAAGTAAGCAATAAATTGACAATGGGGCCATTTCTTTCGCATGATGCAAGACACATCATGAAATTGTTTTTGTAAAGAGTCATAGACATTTCCAGCAAAGTCCCCAGAACCACTGTCAGAACAAAAAATACAACCACCCTTACCTGTTATAGGATCACGGTGAGGACAAGTAAAGCCAGCATTTAAAGACACTTTGGCTATTTTTTGTTGATATTTATTTTTTAAAAAATAGTTATATGTATGATAACGTTTGTTATCAAAAGAATAAGGAAATGAATTCATTTTTATCACCATGAGTGATTATAACATAAAGGAGGATACAATGTTAGAGTTAAAACATATTTCAAAGAAATTTCAAGATCGATTGATTATTGATGATGTTTCAATAGTATTGCCTGATTGTGGGATGATAGGGATACAAGGAGAAAGTGGATGTGGGAAAAGTACACTTCTTTATATCATTGGAATGTTAGATGATGATTATGAGGGAGATATTTTATATAATGGAAAAAGAATTGAAGATCGTAGTGCGTTTATAAGGCAACATATTTCATATATGATGCAAAATAAAGATTATATTATGGCATTGACTATGAAAGACAATATAACCCTTGCGAATAAAGTGAGTCATCTTTATTATTCTCCAGCAATTTTACAAAAGATCACAACGCAACTTTCTATCAATGAATTACTTAATCGTTATCCTCATCAATTATCTGGTGGACAGTTAAAAAGAGCTTCTATTGCAAAAGCAATGTTAAAGCAATCATCTCTTATTTTATGTGATGAACCAACAGGAGCTTTACATAGTCAACAAGCCCATGAAGTCATGCAAGAATTAAAAAAACTATCATTACATTCTTTAGTGATTATTGTTTCTCATGATCCTTTATTATTAAAACAATATTGTGATCATGTTTTGACACTTAAGGATGGAAAAATCAAAGGACGTGTGAAAGCAAAACAATGTATTGAAGAAACATCATTTAAAAAAAGAAAATATTCTTTATTTTTTTATTCTGTACAACAATTGCTTTATCAAAGAAACAAATTACTGTTTCTTTTTTTATTTCAATGGATTGTTATTGTGGCTTTTTTCTTGATTGTTACTGCTATGAATGGTGTTTTTGATGCAATTGATGAAAGTGAAAAAAATTCTGTTCAAGTGAATATAATGACGATTGAAAAGAAGGATGGAACAGCCTTTGAACAACTGATATCTGATCCTCTTATTGAAAATGTTTCTTATGATTATGCTTTAGAACAATTACATTGGAGTTATCAAAATCAAGATGTTTCTTGTTTGGTTTCTTTTTTACCAAATCAAACATCCCATATTCCTTTACAAAAAGGAAGACTTCCACAAAATAGTCATGAAGTTATTTTGAGTGATTCTTTATATTCATCCTTAAAAAATCCTCAAACGATAACTTTGACAAATGAAACACCTATTGAAATGCAAGTTGTTGGTGTCTTAGAAAGTCATTTTTTTACTCAAAAAGAAATTTATTGTTCGCCTTTTTTCAAAGATGAATTGCCTCATCTTATCAAGAATAAAGTTTTATGTATTGAAGCCAAAAGTCAAAAGAATAAAGCTTTATATAAGAGTTTATCAAAAGATTATTTTGTTTATAGTGATGTGATTGAAAGAGTTGAGAACTATCAATCTCTTCTTTCACTTGCACAGTTGATAGCCTATGTTTTTATTGCAGTAAGTTTTTTGGTTTCGTTGATCTTAATTGGGATCGTAGAATCAACAATTTATTATGAAAGAACACATGATGTTGCCTATCTTTTGTCTTTAGGGATGAAGAAAAAAAGATTATTTGTTTTATCACTTTTAGAGGCAATTGGGCTAGGAGGAGTGATGGCGATGGGTGGATGTTTGTTTTCAGCTTTTTTATATTATTATATAAATCAAGTCTATGTGCTTAAAGACCATTTTGGTATTTTATTACAATTACATCCCATTTTCTTGAGTCGATATGATTTATATATCTTTATTTTTTTATGTTATATGATGATGACTATGATAGGTGCAATGGTACCAATGAGACATATGATGCGTGTTGATATGATCGATGTTTTAAGGGAGGAATAATAATGTTAGAGTTAAAAAATATAAGTAAAAGATATGATTATCATAAGGTATTAGAAGATATTCATATGACTTTTCCAAAGTGTGGTATTGTTTCTATTGTTGGACCTTCGGGTTGTGGGAAAAGTACATTATTACATATTATTGGTGGAATTGATGATGATTTCTTTGGTGACTTGTTATGGAATGGAAAAAGTGTTAAAAAGCATTTGACAAAGTATCGTCGTCAACATGTGAGTTTTATATTTCAACAATTTCATTTGATTATGTGGCTATCGGTTAAACAAAATATCGCTTTGCCACGTTTTTTTCATCCACAAGAAAAACAAAAAATCTTACTGGATATGCAAGACTTTGAAAATGCCAATATGTCATCTTTATCTTTAGGGCAAAGACAAAGAATTGCTTATTTAAGAACACGTTATCATCAAAGTGATATTCTGTTGTGTGATGAACCAACAGGTTCATTGGATCCTATACATTCCAAAGAAATTATGGAATTATTAAAAGAAGAATCTCAACACCGTTTGGTTATTTTGGTTTCTCATGATCATCAATTGGTAGAAGATTATAGTGATGAAATTTATGAAATGAGTGATGGAAAAATTATTGCTCATCGTGTTTATCATCAAGCAAGTCATCAACATCAGTCTATTCAAAAACATAAGAAAATTCTTTTTCCTCATTTCAAATTATCAGTTGAATCCTTTTTATCACATAAGAAACGTTCTTTTCAACTTGTTTTTGGCTTAACTCTTTCCTTATTATGTATTGCTTTTACATTGACATTAAGTCAAAATCTAGAGACTCAAATTCATCGTTATATTGACTCTTTATTTCCTGCTTCGAGTATCAGTTTTCAATCAGCATATCATAACTCTTTAAATATAGAATTGCTTGATCATATTCAACAGCATCCTGATATTTTAAAAGCAGAAATGTATTTAGATGATTATGAATGTTTAGGAATGAGTTTTATAGGTGAACGTTATCAAGAATCAACCACCCTTTTTATTGGTGATGAAACATCACCTTATACAGATTTGTCTTTAAAATTAGGGAGATTTCCCCAAAATCAAAATGAAATCTTGGTTTCCTTATCAACTGCTCAGCATTTGTGTCAAAATGAAGATTTATCTTTATTAATGAATAAAATAGTTTATGTCTATTATCAACATGGTTTAGAAGTCAACCCCATTGCTTTTCATGTTGTTGGAATAACCAATCAAACAACATCTTTAGATACTTTTTATCAACAAGATCATGCTTCTTATTCTCTTTTAAAAGATGTTTATCATTTCAAAGAGGCTCCTCAAGCCAGTCTTGGTATTATTTATGTTAATAAAAATAAAGATCGAAAAGATGTTTTGTCCTATCTGCAACAACATTATCCTGATTATCAATTTAAAGAAGTGGGAGCATCTACAACACAAAATATCACCAAGACAATGAAACAAGTCAGAATGGTTCTGGCTATTTTTTCTGTATTGGCTATTTTGTCTTCTTTGTTTTTGATTGGGGAAGTTATGTTTTTAAATGTTGTGCAAAAAAAGAAGGATTTAGCGATTATGAAATGCTTTGGAGCAAGTCCTATCGATATTATGAAGATTGTTTTGTATGAATCACTAGAGATTGTCTTTTTGGCACAACTTTTATGTGCTTTGTTATATTATGAAGCCATAGAAATGATGAATCAAATTGTCAAAGAAGTTTTATTAAATAATCAATTTGTTTTTTCTTTTGATATAAAGTTATTATTGTTTCTTTTTGGTATGACTTATCTTTTTGTTTTTATGAGTCAAATTCCACCATTAATTTATGTCTTGAAAATCAATACAGTCGAGTCATTAAAAGAATAAAGGAAAGTCGGCTTCTTGTATGATATCAATTTTTAAATCGATAATAATAATGAATTAAAGGAGGAGAACTTTATGGATAAAATCTTAGGTATTTTAAAAAATACGATTTCAATGTTTTTATTTCATAAAGGACAAACTTGTCAAATTTTTGAAAGTGTTAAAAAAACGGACGCAAAAGTTGTTATGAAAAATAATAGGGCTGAATGTGTCCTTATTTCACTAAAGGAATATATGAAATTTATCGATCAACTTAATGATGCAAAATTGTTAATACAATCTACTGAAAGAATGAAAAAATGAATCCTGAAGAAATACTAACACAACAAGAATTTGATAAAAAGTATAAGATTACAGATTCAGATCTTGAAGGTTATGAAGAGGTTGAAGTTGAATAATGCAATAGCAAATTGTATTTTTAAAAGAAGCTGAAGAAGATTTTAAAAAATTGGATGGAAGTCAAAGAATTTTGGTGAGAAAAACTTTGAAGAAAGTGAGACAAAATCCATCAAGTCAAAATGAAGGTGGGTATGGAAAAATGCTTGGCAATGATTTGTCAGGCTTTTTAAAAATCTAAATAAAATCAGCAGGAATAAGAAAAGGTTTATAAAGTTATAAAAACGAAGTATTGTATGGTGATTATTATTGTAGAAGAAAAGATAATGCAGTTTATTTATCTGCTAAACAGAGAATTTCAAAATGATAAATCCTAAAGCATATGTGTAAGAAAATAGTAAGTATTTGTTATGATTGGTTTCTTTTTTGTATAAAGTGTGATTATACATAGATGAGTTATTGATCTTTGAAAGAATAGTGGTTGAAATTCTTGAATCATGTGATATAATGGGGAATAAGTAAAAATCAATGAAGAGGAATAGTAGTTGTCTGTAATCTTTTAGAGAGCTTGTGGGTGGTGGAAACAAGTAGAGGAAGCAATGAACTCGCCTTGGAGATGTAAGGGTGAATGAAGTAGTCTTTACCGTATCACTGCGTTAAAGTGTTGAGGGCATACAATCATTGTATGAACTAAGGTGGTAACGCGATAAAGTCGTCCTTAGATGGATGGCTTTTTATATTTTAAGGAGGAATGAAGGATGCCGTTTAATCACAGAGAGATAGAAAAGAAGTGGCAAAAATATTGGGATGACAACAAAACATTTTATACTGATGTCTGGGATTTTTCTAAACCAAAATACTATGCTTTAGATATGTTCCCATATCCATCAGGACAAGGATTACATGTTGGACATCCAGAAGGGTATACTGCAACTGATATTGTGTCAAGAATGAAAAGAATGCAAGGTTATAATGTCTTACATCCAATGGGCTTTGATGCTTTTGGGTTGCCTGCTGAACAATATGCAATCAAGACAGGAAATCATCCAGAAGGATTTACATTAAAAAACATTGAAACATTTACAAAACAATTAAAAATGTTAGGTTTTTCTTTTGATTGGGACAAATGTGTTTCTACATGTGATCCAGATTATTATAAATGGACACAATGGATTTTTAAACAATTGTATCAAGATGGATTGGCTAAAAATGTTGATATTCCAGTGAATTGGTGTGAAGAATTAGGAACTGTTTTAGCAAATGATGAAATCATTGATGGAAAGAGTGAACGTGGTGGATTCCCTGTTGTAAGAAAGAATATGAAACAATGGGTTATTGATATCCCTTCTTATGCTGAAAAATTATTGGCAGGGTTAGAAGATATTGATTGGCCAGAATCAACAAAAGAAATTCAAAGAAACTGGATTGGAAAATCTATTGGTGCGCATGTTGATTTTAAAGTCGCTGGACATGATGAAAAATTCACTGTCTTTACAACACGTTGTGATACTTTGTTTGGTGCAACTTATTGTGTTTTGGCACCAGAACATGAATTGGTTGAAAAAATCACAACCAAAGAACAAAAACAAGCGATTGATGATTATGTAAAAGTTTGTGCAACAAAATCAGAATTAGAACGTACTGAATTAAATAAAGAAAAAACAGGTGTTTTTACTGGGGCTTATGCAATCAATCCAGTTAATGGAAAAGAAATTCCAATTTGGATTTCTGATTATGTTTTAGCTGGTTATGGAACAGGAGCAATCATGGCAGTTCCAGCACATGATGATCGTGACTGGGCATTTGCTAAAAAATTTGGTATTGATATTATTCCTGTCTTAGAAGGTGGCGATGTGACACAAGAAGCATGGACACAAGATGGAACTCATATCAATTCAGATTTCTTAAATGGCATGAACAAAGAAGATGCCATTGCAGCAATGACAAAATGGTTAGAAGAACATCATTGTGGTCAACAAAAAATCAATTATCGTTTAAGAGAATGGATTTTCGCAAGACAAAGATATTGGGGAGAACCAATTCCAGTGGTGAATTTTGATGATGGAAGTTCTGTTGTTTTATCAGATGATCAATTGCCATTGATTTTACCACCATTAGAAGATTACTCTCCATCTAAAACAGGGGCTTCACCATTAGATAAAGCAACTGATTGGGTCAATGTTGAAATTGATGGTAAAAAAGGAAAACGTGAAACAAGTACAATGCCAGGGAGTGCTGGAAGTAGCTGGTATTATATGCGATATATTGATCCACATAATGATAAAGCAATCGCTGATAGAAAATTATTAGATCACTGGTTACCAGTAGATTTATATGTTGGTGGACCTGAACATGCGGTTGGACATTTATTGTATTCACGTATGTGGAATCGTTATTTGTATGACAAAGGATATTTATCTCATCCAGAACCTTTTCAAAAGTTATATCACCAAGGTATGATTTTAGGCGGTAATGGTGAAAAAATGAGTAAATCTAAAGGAAATGTTATTAATCCTGATGATATTGTGAATACTTATGGAGCTGATACATTACGTGTTTATGAAATGTTTATGGGACCATTAGAAGCCAGCAAACCATGGAGTGATAGTGGTGTAGATGGAGCTAGAAAATGGTTAGATCGTGTTTATCGTTTAATTATTGAATCAGATAAATTAAGTGATGAAAATGATCATTCATTAGATTTTATCTATCATCAAACAGTTAAAAAAGTCACTCATGATTATGAAACTTTAGGATTTAATACAGCTATTTCACAAATGATGATTTTTGTAAATGAAGCTTATAAAGCCAAAACATTATATCGTCCATATGCTGAAAACTTAGTGAAAATGTTAAGTTGTATTGCTCCTCATGTTTGTGAAGAAATGTGGCAATTATTAGGACATGATGAAACCATTGCTTATGCTTCATGGCCAACTTATGATGAAGCAATGTTAGAGAAAACAACAGTTGAAATGGCTGTTCAAGTGAATGGTAAATTACGTGCTAAGATTACAGTTAATAAAGATGAAGATGATGAAGTTGTTAAACAAACAGCATTATCTCAAGACAATGTGAAAACACATACTGATGGTAAGAATGTTGTCAAAGTCATTGTGGTGAAAAATAAGATTGTGAATATTGTTGTTAAATAACATATCTTAAATTCTGTAAAAAAGTAGAGAAAACGAAGGAATATCAATGTTTTTTCTACTTTTTCATTACATTATTTATAGTGAAAAATTATGATTTCATACAAATAATATATGGTTTTTAATGTGTCAAGATGGGTCTTGATAGTGTATGGTTAAATATGGCATAAAGAATATATTGTATTTTTATCTGATATGAGGTCATAGATTATGCAATAGAGTATAAAATATTATTGAATTAAAGATATATGAAATGAAAAGGGGGAAATAATTATGCATCATTTAGGGACAAAAGAAATAAAAACACAACGATTAACATTAAGACAGTTTCAAGTAACTGATGCAACGATGATGTTTAAAAATTGGACAAGTGATGAAAAAGTTATAAAATTTTTAACATGGCCAGTTCATCAATCTGTTGATGTCACAAAGAAAGTTTTAAATGATTGGATTGAATCATATCAAGATTTATCATTTTATCAATGGGCTATTGTTTTAGATGAAATTAATGAACCTATTGGAAGTATAAGTGTTGTTGATATCAATGAACAAACCAATATGGTTCATATAGGCTATTGTATTGGAAGTCAGTGGTGGCATCAAGGAATGACAAGTGAAGCATTTGCGGCAGTGATTCAATATTTATTTGAAGAAGTGAAAGTGAATCGCATTGAAACTCAACATGAACCTGATAATCCTAATTCTGGTAAAGTTATGAAAAAGTGTGGTTTAACTTATGAAGGTACATTACGCCAAGCTATGTATAGTAATCAAGGTATTGTTGATGCCTGTGTTTATAGTCTTTTAGCAAGTGAATATCAGAATTTAAAAAAGAAAACTATATAAGAATAAATTTATTTTTTATTTTAGAAATAGGAATTCTTTTTTCAATTATTTAAAAAAATGGTACAATAATAAAAAGACAGGTGATCTTGATGAAAAAAATAAAAGAACATTCTACTGGATTTATAACTTGTATTTCTTTTGTTGTGATGATAACTATCTCGTTGATGATTGTTTTATGGTTTTTCAATGACAAGAAAGAAACAGCTATTGAAAAAGCAACTTATTTAGCAAAATCTCAAGTTAGTGAATTAGACCGTTCATTATCATCATATATGCAAACAACCAATACATTAAGACTCTTAATTGTTGATAGTCATGGAAAGATTAATGACTTTGATGAGGTTGCATCACAACTCTATAAAAATGATAAAGCTTTTCGGAGTATTCAATTAGCTCCCAAAGGCAATGTTCAATATGTTTATCCATTAGAAGGAAATGAAGAAGCATTTGGCGATCTCTTTGATGATCCTGATCGTCAAAAAGAGGCAGAATATGCAAGAGATAGTGGGAAAACAACATTAGCAGGTCCTTTTGAATTGTATCAATCAGGATTAGGAATTGTCATTAGACAACCTATTTATCTAGAAGAAAATCAACAAAAAGTATTTTGGGGCTTTTCCATTGTGGTTTTAAATGTTCCAGAAATCTTTGATTCTGTTCATTTGAATGATTTTACTCATGTTGGATATGAATATAAACTTTGGCGTATTCATCCTGATACTCAAGAAAAACAGATTATTATGGAATCGTCATCAAAAGATTTGATTGACCCCGTAGAAACAAAGTTTGATGTTCCTGGAAGTCAATGGACTTTGAGTATTTCATTAAAACATGGTTGGATCAATTATCAAGAATCAATGCCTATTATAATTTCAATGATTTGTGTTTCACTTTTAATTCCAGCATTAATCTATGCAGTTTTAAAAATTAATGAGCAAAGAAGAAAAATGGTTGAAATTTCTTATCAAGATTATTTAACGGAACTTTATAATGGAAGAAAAATGTCTCTCATTTTATCAAAAAATATTGACGAATCAAATTCATTCCTTCTCATTTATTTAGATCTAGATAAATTTAAACAAGTTAATGATACATATGGACATCTGGCAGGTGATCAGCTGTTAAAAGAAATTGCTTTTCGTATAAAACAATTTCTTCATAAAAAAGATTATGCTTTTAGAATTGGTGGTGATGAATTTATCATTGTTTTATATGACAGAGATGATCCATTGTCAACAATTGAAAGTCTAGAACAATCATTAACACAGACTGTTCAATTAGAAGAGTTTACTTATTATCCACAAGTCAGTATAGGATATTCAAGATATCCTGATGATGCTTCATCTATTGAAGAACTTGTTAAAAAGGCTGATGAGCAAATGTATCATCATAAGAAAGTTGATTAAAGGCCATAAAGCAAAACTTATGGCTTTTTCTTGTTAATTCGTTATAATGAAAGCGTAGGAGAATGTTTATGAAACAAATCGTTGTGAGAGAAAATCGTATTCCATTAGTTATTGGAATCATTGATACAGTTGTTTTTTTGATCTTCTTATTCTTTTCTATAAGGGATGGAATTTTGAATCATGATAATATACAAATTATTTTTTGTGGTGTTGTGTTTGGAGGATTTGCAGTTTTGGGGATTGCCTTGATAATGGAGGGTTGTTTAAGAAAAGTTGTTATTGGATTAGATGAATGTTATTATCGTTGTTTTTATGGAAGAAAGATTTTCTTTCATAAGGATGATATTGCTTATTGTGAAAGTTTTATAAAAAATATGGAAACACAATATTGTCTTTATAATAATTCTCATAAAAAAATAGCTTCTTTTGAAGACAATATGCTCAATAGTCAAAGTTTAATTACTTATCTTTATCGAAACAATATTCCGATAAAAACAATGAACTCTCATACAAAGAAAAAAGAATTTTAACCAAAGGGATTTTGATAGTGATTGTTTTTTTGTAATAAGTCAATGTTTTGGCTGATATAATTTAATAACTGAAAATGTGAATCTAAGTAAAATTTCTCTATTGTAATGAGCAGCTCTTATGATAGTGGTGGTATGGTACACTTTTTTAACTTTTATATAAAAACAATAAAATGATTGACTAATGCAAGAAAATATGATATAAATTACAGGTGCAATAAATGATAGCAGCACGTAGAGTGTTAGCCAATGCGTTTGTAACAAAGGGATGTAGAGTATCTAGCTGCTAATAGAGAAATACTTAGTACAAACACAACCTAACTGATCTATGAATGTTATTGTTTTATGCCAAATAAAACAATAGGAGGAAAAAAGAATGGCACGTTACACAGGACCACAATGGAAAAAATCTAGACGTTTAGGTTTTTCTACATTAGAAACTGGTAAAGAATTAGCAAAAAGACCTTATGCTCCAGGGCAACATGGGCAAAAAAGAAAGAAACCAACTGAATATGGTTTACAATTAGCTGAAAAGCAAAAAGTAAGACATATGTATGGAGTTAACGAAAAACAATTCCATAACACATTCAAAAGAGCAAGTAAAATGGAAGGAATCACTGGTTATAACTTCTTCTGCTTACTTGAATCAAGATTAGACAATGTTGTTTACAGATTAGGTTTCGCAACTACAAGAAGACAAGCAAGACAATTAGTTAACCATGGACATATCTTATTAAATGGTGTAAAAACTGATATTGCTTCTTGTCAAGTGAAAGTTGGAGATGTTGTTTCAGTTAAAGAATCTTCTAAATCTTTAGAAATTATCAAAACTGCTTTAGCTTCTCAAACTCATGTACCTGGATTTGTAGAAGTAGATGCTGATAAGATGGAAGGTAAATATATCAGATTACCAGAAAGATCTGAATTAAACCAAGAAATCAACGAAGCACTTATCGTAGAATACTACAACAGACTTGGTTAATCCAAATAAAAATAGGGTATTAAGCAACTATAATGGTTGTTTAGTACCTTTTTTATTTGGAGATGAGGATTGTTAACTTCATTTGTAAAGATATTTTATATTTTTAGGTATGGTTTCAATGGACGTTATGAGGATGCTATGAAATTATTTTTAAAAGTCAATTCTTTTGTTTTTTTTCTTGTCTATTTTTCAATAAATCATAGAGAAAATGATGAAAAAAGCACAAATTTATGATAGAATGAAAGAGTGTAATAAGAAAGGAACTTGATTTATGGATGAAATAAAAAAGATAATTGAACAAATTGGAACAAGAAATCTCATTTTCATTGGGATTGGACTTGTGGCTTTAATTGTTATATATGTCATATATCGTGCATTACGCTTAAAGGTTTATCGTAAACAAATTGTAGAAGTAGAAAATCAGATGAACGCAACAAAATCATTACCTTTACAATATCGTTTGGGAAGAGTTCATAGTATTTCTAAAAATATGCCAGATGTTTTAGAGTTGTATGAAGAATATTCTCAAGAATTTGAAAAAATTACAGATTATCAAAAAAATGAATTGGCTGTCTTGGTTAATGAGGTTGATGAACAACTTTTCTATGGAAAGTTACGTAAAGTTTCTAAGAAAATGAAAACATTAAATGAAATGCTTGATATTTATGAACATGATAGTCAAGAATTGTTGTCAAAGATTGAAAAGATTACTGAAATTGAAAATGTTCAAAGAATTGAAATTATTCGTGTTAAAGAAAAGTATCGTTTGACAATTGATCATTTTGAATCCATCCGTTTTAAAGTAGAAGATTTTGTTCCTGATATTATTCATGTTTTTAATGAGATTGATGATTCTTTTGTGAAATTAGAAAGCTATATGAATAATCAAAAATTTGAAGAAGCAAAACAATTTACACAAGAGATAGAAGATAAAGTGGATTGGGTAGATCGTCAATTAGAAGACTTGCCAAGCTTTATTGCAGTGGTTAGACAATACATACCAAAGAAGATAACTCATATTGAAGAGTTAATTGATAATATGTCTGAAGAACAATTTTCTTTAAATCAATTAGATGTTGATAATCGTTTGAATATGATGAAAACAACATTACAAGAATCTATTCAACATATTAAAAAATTAGAATTAGAAAATATGGGTGAAGTTTTACAAAATTTAGCTGATGCGATAGATGCTTTGATTCAAGATTTAGAATCTGAAAAGAAATCTTTTGATGAATTTAAAGAAAAATGGGATGAAAGTTATACATTAATTACTGATATTTATGATCAATATAAACAGGTGATGATTGATTATAATCGTATTAGAAATTTATATGTAATTAATGAAGTGGATATTGTTATTGATGAAAAATATCAAGAATTTGATACGATTTTAAGAGAATCTTATGATTTAGAAGAAGAAATGAAGAAAGGTGATTTCTCTTATTCACAAATGATTGGTAAAGTTGTTGCTTTAAAAGAAAAAGCAGCTGTTCATCAAGATTATTTAAATGATTTCTTTGCTTTACGTGATCATCTTTATTTACAAGAACAACGTGCAATTGATGAGTTGGAAAATATTAATATCGTTTTACTAGAAATTAAGTCAGAAATTAAAAATAAGCATTTACCAATGATTAATGAATCATATAAAGATTACATTCAAGATTCTTATGATAAAGCGGCTCAAATTCAAGCTTATCGTATGAATCGACCAGTAGAGTTATCTGAGTTATCAAAACGTGTTGATGGTGCAAGAGATGTGATTTATAAGTTATATGATAATGTTCATAATTTGATTGTGACGGCTGAAATGGTTGAAGAAGCTATTGTTTTTGGAAATCGTTATCGTTCAACTTTCTTAGAGGTCAATACAGAATTAACAAAAGCTGAAGTTTTGTTTAGAAATGGTGAATATACAAAAGCTTTGTCAACAGCTGTTGATATTATTGAGAAGATTCAACCTGGTTCTTATGAAGAATTAATAAAAAAATCTACTGAAAAGTCCGTTTAAGGACTTTTTTAGTGGTATTTTTTCATGAAAAATGGTATATATACATATAATGAGTTATGGAGGGAAATTATGATATATTTAGATTATGTATCCACAACACCTTTAAATCCTGAAGTGAATAAAATGTATCAGTCTTTATTGAATGATTATTTTGCAAATGCGGATTCATTATATTCTCTAGGATTACAAACAAGTTCCTTGATGGAAAAATCAAGAAGTTTAATTGCAAAAATGTTGGAGGTGAAACCAACTGAAATCTTTTTTACCAGTGGAGCCAGTGAATCCAACAATATGGCGATAAAAGGATGTGCTTTTCAATATCAAAATAGAGGGAAACATATTATTACCAGTGCAATTGAACATTCTAGTGTTTATAATACATGTTTAGAGTTGAGAGATGTTTTTGGTTTTGATGTTGATTTTATATCTGTTGATCATCATGGTTATTTAAATTTAGAAGAATTAGCTAGTAAAATAAGGGAAGATACAATTTTAGTTTCTATTATGTATGTCAATAATGAAGTTGGAGTGATTCAACCGATTGAAAAAATTCATCAATTGATTTGTCAAAAAAATCCTAAAATTCATTTTCATGTCGATATGGTGCAGGCTTTAGGAAAAATACCTGTTGATTTATCTATTGTAGATATGGCAAGTTTTTCAGCTCATAAAATCTATGGATTAAAAGGCAGTGGCTTGCTTTATAAAAAAGATAATGTGACTTTGGTTCCATTGATTAATGGTGGTCAACAAGAAAATGGTATGCGTGGTGGAACTTCTAATACGCCAACACATACATTGTTTGCCAAAACATTACGTTTGGCATTAGAAAATCAAAAACAAAATTATCAATATGTTCAATCATTGAATCAATATATAAGAGAAGAATTATCTAAAGAAAAAGATATTGTTGTGAATACACCTAGGGAGCATGTTTCTCCTTATATTCTCAATTTTTCATGTGTTGGATATAAACCAGAAGTGATTTTACATGCTTTAGAAGCACATGAATGTTATGTGTCAACAAAGAGTACATGTTCATCACATAAAAATGATGTTTCAAGAACTTTGGCAGCTATGGATTTACCTATTGAAGTTGCAAAGAGTGCTATTCGTATTAGTTTTTCACATCTTACAACAAAAGAAGAAATTGATGAATTTTTGTATCATTTATCATCAATCTTAAAAACAATAAAGAAACAGAGGTAGACAAATGGAATGTAATCATATTTTAGTCCGTTTTGGAGAATTAACGACAAAAGGGAAGAATCGTAAAACTTTTATTCGTAAATTGTGTAGTAATACAAAAGAAATTTTAAAACCTTTTTCAAAATTAACTTATGAATTATCATTTGATAGAATGTATATTTTATTAAATGGTGAAGATCCAAAGGCTGTTTGTGATAAGTTAAAAACAGTCTTTGGAATTCATTCTTTTTCATTATGTTATAAAGTTGAAAGTGATTTGGATAAAATCAAAGAAGTGTGTTTACAAGTGATTGAAAACAATCCAGGACAAACTTTTAAAATTGATACCAAAAGAAATGATAAAGATTTTCCAATGCAATCTCATGATATCAATACATCTATTGCAGGATATATTTTCCATAATACACAAAAAGAATTAAAGGTTGATGTTCATCATCCTGAGATTTTAGTCAAAGTTGAATTAAGAAAAGAATTTACATATGTCATGGACAATGTTATTTTGGGTGCTGGAGGATATCCTGTTGGTATTGGTGGAAAAGCTTTATTGATGTTATCGGGTGGAATTGATTCTCCTGTGGCTGGCTATCTAACATTAAAACGTGGTGTTGATATTGAATGTATTCATTATGCTTCTCCACCATATACAAGTGATTTGGCAAGAGAAAAAGTTTTGGATTTGGTTGATGTTTTAAGACAATATACACATGGAAGAATTATTGTACATATTGTTCCTTTTACAGATTTACAATTGGCTGTTTATGAACACTGTGAAGAAAGTTATGCCATGACTGTGATGCGTAGAATGATGTATCGTATAGCTGAAGGTGTTGCCAATCAAAATCATTGCTTAGCAATTGTTAATGGAGAAAGCATTGGACAAGTTGCCTCACAAACATTAGAAAGTATGTCAGTGATTAACGAAGTGATTCGTATGCCAGTTTTACGTCCTGTCGCTTGTATGGATAAATTAGAAATTATTGATATTGCAAATAAGATAGGAACTTATGATATTTCTATTCGTCCACATGAAGATTGCTGTACAATTTTTACACCAAAGCAACCTGCCACAAAACCAAAAAGCTATAAAGCAACTGCTTTTGAAGACACGTGGGATTTTGCAAAAATGGTTCAAGATTGTATTGAAAATACAACTGATATTGTCATTGATGACAATTATAAAAATTTTGAAAATTTATTTTAAAAAATATGAATAAGTTTTTCATCTCAACACAAACTAATTGTGTCAGGAGGTGAAAGTTATGAACTCAAACAATTCAAATAGAAACAAATTAGTCGTTCCTGGTGCTCAAAATGCAATCGATCAAATGAAATACGAAATCGCTAATGAATTTGGTGTTAACCTTGGACCTGATGCAACTTCACGTGCTAACGGATCTGTTGGTGGTGAAATCACTAAGAGATTAGTTGAAATGGGACAAAACCAAATCGCAGGTAGACAATCTCAAAATCATTAAGCTGAAATAAAAACTCTAGTCATAAATCCTTATGAGTAGGGTTTTTTCATTTTTTATAAAAAATATAAAATTTTTTCCAAAATTTGTTATCGCTTACAATTTTGTGGTTGAGTTCTTTTGCATTTTTATGTACAATAGATATATGTATGTAGGAGGAATGAAAAATATGACAAAAGTTATGGCGGTAAACGCAGGAAGCTCATCATTAAAATTTCAATTATTCAATATGCCAAGTGAAGAAGTCATCACATCTGGTATTGTTGAAAGAATTGGGATGGATGATGGTATTTTTACGATTAAATATAATGGAGAAAAAATGACAAAAACTTGTCCGATTCCAGATCATCAAGTGGCTGTAGATATGTTGTTGAAAGCTTTGATTGATGAAGGTGTTGTTAAAGAATTAAGTGAAATCAATGCAGTTGGACATCGTATTGTTCATGGTGGAGAATACTTTAGCGACAGTGCTGTTGTTGATGAGAGTGTTGTTGAAAAAGTTGAAGAATTATGTGAATTAGCACCTTTGCATAATCCTGCTCATTTGATTGGATATCGTGCTTTTAAAGAAGCACTACCAGGTGTAGGACATGTCTTTACATTTGATACAGCTTTCCATCAAACATTAGATCAAGAAAGATATTTATATCCATTACCACTAGAATATTATACAGATTTAAAAGTCAGAAGATATGGTGCCCATGGAACAAGTCATAAATATGTTTCTGAACAAGTTATTGAAATGTTAGGAAAACCAAAAGGTTCTCGTGTTATTGTTTGTCATCTTGGAAATGGTGCAAGTATTTCAGCTGTTTTAGATGGAAAATGTATTGATACTTCAATGGGATTTACACCACTTGCTGGGGTCATGATGGGAACACGTTGTGGAGATGTTGATCCATCAATTATGCCTTATTTATGTAAAAAATTAAATAAGACGCCTGATGAAGTCTTAGAAATCTATAACAAAAAATCAGGGATGTTAGGAATTTCTGGAATTTCTTCAGATTCTCGTGATATTGAAAATGCTTTATTTAAAGAAGGAGACGAACGTGCTCTTTTAACTGGATTATTATATGCACGTATTGTTTCTAAGTATATTGGTGCATATTATGCTGAATTAGGTGGATGTGATGCGATTGCCTTTACAGCTGGTGTTGGAGAAAATGCAGCCTATTTAAGACGTATTATTATTGATGATGTTTCTAAAGCTTTTGGAGTCTTCTTAGATGAAGAATTAAATGCTATAAGAAGTTCAGAAAATCGTGTGATTTCTCATCAATATTCTCAAATTAAAGTTATGGTAATTCCAACAAATGAAGAAGTCATGATTGCTAGAGATACAGTCAGATTATTAGGACTATAAAAATTTTGGAAAGACATACAGTCTTTCTTTTTTTTATTTATTTTTTGTGTTATGCATTTCATGGTTCATATTAAAGACATTCTGTGGTATTATAGTGATTAAGGTGATGAAAATGGATAAGATATTAAGAGTAAGAAAAGAATATGATCAAATTGTGATATATCGTCATGTGAATCCTGATTTAGATGCTTTTGGATCACAATTTGGAATGTATTGGACATTAAAAAAATTCTTTCCACAAAAGAATATTGTTTTAGCAGGACAAATGGAAAGTGAACTTTTATCAATGTATGCTCCTTTTGAAAATAATGAAATTCAAAAAGGATCAACATTGGGAATTGTTTTAGATACAGCAAATCGTGAACGTATTGATGGAGATATTTCCATTTGTGATAAAATTTTAAAGATTGATCATCATATTGTTGTGGATTCATATGGTGATTTGAATATTGAAATTGAAAGTGCTTCTTCTTGTAGTGAGATTGTAGCCTTGTTGTTTAAAGAAGCAAAACTTGAATTACCAATAGAAGCTGCTAATGCTTTATATTTAGGAATTATTGGTGATAGTAATCGTTTCTTATATCAATCAACAACACAAAAAACATTTGAGGCAGCAGCTTATTTATTAGATGCTGGTATTCACATTGAAGCTCTTTATCAAAAATTATACTTAAAGAAAAAAGCTGATTTAGAAGTTTCAAAATTTATTTATAACAATTATCAAGAAGATTGTGGCGTTGCTTGGTATTATTTAAGTCAAGAAGATTTAGAAACTTTACACATTTCTAGAGAACAAGGTTCAAATTATGTGAACACTTTAGCCAATATTGAAGAATTTCCAATTTGGATGGCCATTACTCAAAATGTTGCTGATAAAAATTATCGTGTGAGTATTCGGAGTCGAGGAATTGCAATTAATGAGGTTGCAAATGAATTTAGAGGTGGCGGACATGCTTTTGCGAGTGGAGCAACCTTATTATCATTAGATGAATTACCAATATTGGTTGAAAAATTAAAGGAGAAATTAAATGGATAAGATTTTTGAAAAGTTTTTTACAAGAGCGACAGAGGGGCAAGAGAGCAGCTTTTTTACAAATAAAACACCAAAGAAGAATGGAACAATTAAGGCATTGCTTATAACAATATTATTCTTTTTGATTGCTGAGTTTTTTACATTGTTGCCAATCAATTTGAGATCGCCTGACTTTGTCTTTTTCTTAAGTTTTTGTTTGATTATTTTTATTGGATTAAGAAGTTTATTGAATGCTTCTTTTGATAAAGTGAGTCGATATGGATTAGGTGTAGTTGTTGTTTTCATTGCCTATGTTTTTATAGGTCAATTTATCAGTTCGCCTATCTTTCATGCTTCTTCTTATCAACAACAATTAGATGTTGATAAAAAAGCTGATTTTTATAAAGATAATGAAAAAGTCAATTATCAATCTATACCAGTTGTTGATAAAGATAGTGCTGAACGTTTAGGTGATCGTAAGATGGGAGAAATTGTTGATTATGTTTCTCAATTTGAAGTTGATGATGAATATGGACAAATTAACTTTAACGATAAACCTTATCGTGTGACAACAATTTCTTATAGTGATTTGATTAAATGGTTTACGAATCAGGGGGAAGGATTGCCTGCATATATACGTGTTGATATGGTTACACAAGAATCAGAAGTTGTACGATTAAAAGAAGGAATGAAGTATTCTCATTCAGATTTGTTCTTTAGAAATATTAATCGTCATATTCGTATGCATTATCCAACGATGATGTTTGAAAATCCTTCTTTTGAAATCAATGATGAGGGAGATCCATATTGGATTGCTCCAGTCTACAATTATAAGATTGGTTTGTTTGGTGGAAAAGATATTACAGGAGCTATTTTGGTTAATGCAATTGATGGAAGCAGTCAATATTATGATATTCAAGATGTACCAACATGGGTAGATAGAGTTTATCCATCAGATTTACTTTTAACACAATTAGAAAACTGGGGAAAATATACAAATGGATATTTCAATACAATTTTCTCACAAAAAGGTGTTTTAAAACCAACAGATGGTTATAACTATATTGCTTTAAATGATGATGTTTATATTTATACAGGATTAACATCTGTTTCAAGTGATGCATCTAATGTAGGATTCGCTTTGATTAATATGCGTACAAAAGAATCAAAATATTATGCAATTAGTGGGGCAGAAGAATTTTCGGCTATGTCATCTGCTGAAGGAAAAGTTCAAAACTTGAATTACAAAGCAACATTCCCAATTTTAATTAATGCTGGTGGACAACCAACATACTTTATGTCACTTAAAGATAGTGCTGGATTGGTGAAAAAGTATGCCTTTGTGAGTGTTGAAAATTATCAATTGGTTTCAACTGGTGATAGTGTGGCAGAAGCAGAAAAGGAATATTATAAATTATTAGGTGATAATGGGAAGGTAAAAGTTGATTTTGAATCAAAGAATATTACTGCCAAAATCACTTCTATTCAAGAAGCTGTTGTCAATGGTAATTCACATTATTACTTCCGTTTAGAAGGACAAGAGAAAGTCTTTATTGCACCAATTTCATTAAATAGTCAACTCCCATTGTTAAAAGCAGGGGATAGCGTTACAATTGAATATGTTGAAGATGAATCAGCAAGTGAAACTGTTTCATCATTAAAAGTCAATTAGGGTAGAAATACCCTTTTGTTGAAAGGATGGGGAAATATGAACGAGTTATTAGAAAGATTAAAGATGTATGAGCCACTTTTTAATAAGTGGAAAGTTGATTTTATTGCAACAAGTTATGATGATATGGCTTGGGTTTATTTAAAAGATGAACATGGTTTAGAAAATGAATTTGCTTTGATGAAAGTGAAAACATTATTGTGTAATGAAAATGAAGTTGAACAAAATGTTTATGATTTAATGATGAAATATGATGTCGTTCAATTTCCTGATTTAACAAATTCACCATATTTAGAAGAAGAACATTATTATGTTGAACAAGATGGTCAGATTGTTGGTGTTGATGTTTGTCTTTTGTCTCGTGTTTCACAATTAGATGAAGAAGAAACACCTGTTTTAGAAGAAGATTTATTCCAAATGGCAATGGCATACATGAATGGACGTGATTGTGTTCAAGATGAATGTCGTGCTTATGAACTTTATGAAAAGGCAGCTCGTAATAATCATGCCAAATCAATTTGTTCATTGGGATATATGAATGAAGTTGGATTAGGAACACCTGTTGATAAAGAAAGAGCAGTTGCTTATTATCAACAAGCCGCTGATTTAGATGATGAAGTTGCGGCATGTAATTTTGCTTATTGTTGTTATGAAGGGATTGGCTGTGAACAAGATGATCAAAAAGCTTTTGAATATTTTGAAAAAGCAGCTGCTAAAAACTTCCCTCGTGCTCTCTTCTTTTTAGGAGAATGTTATTGTTTTGGTAGAGGTGTTGATAAAGATGAAATTAAAGCCATGACATATTATCAACAAGCCGCTAATGAAGGCTTTACACGTGCAAAATATAGTGTGGGATATTGTTATGAATATGGTATTGGTGTACCTCAAGATTTAAGTGCTGCTGCTTCATGGTATCAAGAAGCTGCTAATGAAGGGTTAGAAGTTGCACAACTTCAACTTGGTTATTTCTATGAAGCTGGTGAAGGTGTTGAACAAAACGCTGAAACTGCTGTTTATTGGTATCAACAAGCATCAAGCCAAAATTATGCTCCAGCACATTGTTATTTAGCATACTGCTATGAAATGGGAATTGGAATTGAACAAGACTTAGAAAAGGCCAAAGAATTGTATTTAAGAAGTGCAAACATGGGTTATCCACGAGCAATGCTTTCTTATGGAAATATGATTGAACAAGAAAACATGCCTCTTGCTATGGAATATCTAAGAATGAGTGCTGATATGGGTTATACTTATGCGATGTGTAAATATTCTTATTATTTAGAAAATGGGATTGGTTGTGAAAAGAATGAAAAGTTAGCTTTTGAATATTGTCAAAAAGCAGCTGAATATCAAGACCCATCAGCATTATGTACATTAGGATATTATTATGAAAATGGAATTGGGTGTGACAAAGATTTAGCCAAAGCCTTTGAATATTATCAACGTTCTAGTGATGCTGGAAGTTTACGTGGAATGACAAATTTAGGATACTGTTATGAAGTAGGAATTGGTGTGAGTGTCAATGAACAAAAAGCGGCTGAAACTTATTTACAAGCTGCTAAACTTGGATATGATGTCGCTCAATGTAATTTAGGATATTGTTATGAAGTGGGAATTGGGGTTGAAAAGGACTTACAAAAAGCCAAAATGTTCTACCAACAATCTGCTGATCAAAACAATCTTCGTGCACTTTGTAATTTAGCTTATCTTTATGAACAAGGTGTTGATGGAGAACCTGATTATATCAAAGCTAAAGAATTGTATGAACGTGCAGCTCAATATGATTATACACGTGCTATTGGTAATTTAGGATTACTCTATGAAGAAGGACGTGGTGTTGAAAAAGATCTTCATAAAGCTTTTGAATGTTATCAAAGAGCGAGTGATTTGGGTGATGCGATGGCCATGTGTACATTGGGATATTATTATGAAAATGGTATGGGTTGTCAAAAAGATAATCAAAAAGCTTTTGAATATTATCAAATGTCAAGTGATCGTGGCTATTTACGTGGAATGACAAACTTAGGGTATTGTTATGAAGTGGGAATTGGGGTTGAAGTCAATTCTCAAAAAGCAGTCGAAGTTTATCAACGTGCGGCAGATTTAGGATATGATGTCGCTCAATGTAACTTAGGTTATTGTTATGAAGTAGGAATTGGTGTTGAAAAAGATTTACAAAAAGCCAAAGAATATTATGAAAAAGCATCTGAACAAAACAATTTAAGAGCATTATGTAATTTAGCTTGTTTATATGAAGATGGTATTGATGGTGAAGCCAACTATGTTAAAGCCAAAGAATTATATGAACGTGCTTCCCAATTCAATTATCCTCGTGCCTTATGTAATCTTGGGTTACTTTATGAAGAAGGTCGTGGAATTAGCAAAGATGAAGCCAAAGCTTTTGAATATTATAACAAAGCCGCTTCTTTTGGTGATGAAGTCTCTCAATGTAATGTGGGATATTGTTATGAAATGGGAATTGGTGTTGAAAAAGACTTAGAAAAAGCGTTTGCTTTTTATGAACTTTCAGCAAAATCTCATTATCCAAGAGCTTTATCTAATTTGGGATTATGTTATGAATTAGGAAATGGAACTGAAATTGATGAATCAATGGCATTTTCACTTTATTATGAAGCAGCACAAGCCAATTATGCACCTGCACAATGTAATTTGGCATGTTGTTATGAAGATGGAATTGGAACTGATGAAAACTTATCTTTAGCATTAGAATATTATCAAAAAGCAGCTGATCAGGGATCACTTCGTGGTTTATATAATGTTGGGCGTTTCTACCATTATGGAATTGGAGTTGCTATTGATTATCAAAAAGCTCTTGATAATTATGAAGCTGCTTATAGCAGAGGATATCTTGATGCTTATGTGGCTTTAGGTTATTTATATGAAAATGGTTATGGTGTTAAACAAGATTATCAAAAAGCTGTATCTTATTACCAAGAAGCTGTAGAAGCACATTTCCCTAGAGGATACTATGCTTTAGGAAATATGTATAAAACAGGTTTGGGTGTAAAGAAAGATACACCAAAAGCAATTGAACTCTTTAGTGAGGCTGCTTCCATGGGACATGTTTCAGCAATGTATAATTTGGCTGTCTTATATGATTTTGAAGCTGAAGAAGAATATCAAGATATGAAAAAAGCCATTGAATATTATCAAAAAGCAGTTGACCGTGGGCATAGTGGAGCTATGAATAACCTAGGTGTATGTTATAAAGAAGGCGATGGTGTTGATTTAGATTTTGATAAAGCATTTGAATTGTTTGAAGAAGCTGCTAAAGGTGGCGATGAACATGCTTATTTTAATATGGCCAAAGCTTATACTTATGGACAAGGAACATCTATTGATTTATCACAAGCAAAACTATGGTGTGAAAAAGCTGTTGCAGCAAAAATTGGTGGTTCTGAAGATTTACTAAAAGAAATCAATGGCAAATCAACAAAGAAAAAAGGTTTTTCAATCTTTAAGAAAAAATAAAGATTTTTAATCAGAGGCTATAAGTTATGAATTTTCATAACTTGTAGCCTTTTTTAACTTTATAAAAGTAATTACCAAATTTTACCAGAAGTATTCTTTGAATAATCATGATAATATAAAATAGAGATATTCTATATGAGGTAAATAACATGAAGAAAAAAATAACACTAAATTCAATAGATAAATTCAAAAAATATTTAATTGCTGAAGAAAAAAGTCAGGCAACCATAGAAAAGTATATCAGAGATCTTTATACTTTTTTTGATTATCTTCCACAAGATAAGATTATTACAAAAGAAATAACAGTTGCATATAAGCAAAAACTTTCTGAACTCTATCAACCAACAAGTATCAACAGTATGCTGGTTTCCTTGAATCGTTTTTTGGATTTCATCAAACTTCCAGAATGTAAGGTTAAGTTGAATAAAATTCAAAAGAGAACATTTGGTGATGAAAATAAGGAATTAACAAAAGAGGAGTACAAAAGATTATTATTGGCAGCCAAATCAAAGAGAAATGATCAGCTCTATGCACTTCTGCAAACGATATGTGCAACAGGAATACGAGTTTCTGAACACAAATACATAACTGTAGAGGCAATCAAAAAAGGCAAGGCAACAATTATAAATAAAGGGAAGGTTAGAGAAATCATTATTCCCTTGGAACTGAAAAAGATATTATTCTACTATTGTCGTAAAAACAATATTAAAAGTGGTTCACTCTTTATCACAAGAAATGGAAAACCATTAGATAGAAGCAATATTTGGACAAGTATGAAGGCTCTTTGTCAGGAGGCAAATGTTGAATCATCCAAAGTGTTTCCTCATAATTTAAGACATCTTTTTGCAATCACATATTATCGATTGGAAAAAGACCTGGATACATTAGCTTCCTTATTGGGACACAGCTCTATCAATACAACGAGAATCTATACAATGAAAAGCGGTCGAAACTGTTTACGAACACTTTCAAGGATGAATCTTTGTTTAAGAATATAAAAACACAACATAATAACCATTATGTTGTGCAAATCGAAAAGATAATTATCATTCTTATTAGATTATATGCCTAAAAACAACAAATTTCAATTCATTTTGTGACAAAAATGTGATAATTCTGTGATTTTTTAATAAAAACACAATAAAAATCTGATTATCCGCTAAAACACAGTATCTATCAGCATTTT
>UPXV01000033.1 GCA_900538465.1 uncultured Erysipelotrichaceae bacterium | reverse complement strand
AAATACTTATGACATTATGTTTGTGCATGATATGATTACCATATAAAACATTGACACTTCCAGATGCTTGATAAACAAAAAAAAGAACAAATTTGTTCTTTCTTATAAAAATTCTTTCAATTCTTCAATATATCTTTTTGAAATATCTTCAAAATCATCACAATAACTCTTTAAAGTTTGATCAATATCATTTTCCTTATTAAGCAAATGTGTCATTGTCATGACTGATTGATTGCTTCCTTCAGTCAACATCTTTGCAATTTTTGCATCATCAGTTAACATTGTTTTCATTTCAATCATTGACTCTAACATAAACTTTTGTTTTGTGATGTCTTCTACATGAGGATAACTATTATGAACTTTGTTTTTTAAATCACCATAATTTTTTCTTTGATGGAGAACAATATCACGAAGTTTTTCATTTTCAATTTTATCAATCAAATGATCAATAGCTATCATACCCATATTTAAACCATTTAATAATTCTTCTATACATGTTTCTTCATTCATTTTTTATCACCATATATAGTTTTTACCAAATATTTTATTTCATACATAAATATTGAGATTCTATCCATCCCACTTGATTGTTATAGATAACATAAGCATATTGATCATAAATCCCAATCAATTTTACCCATTCACCTTTTGATACTGACAATAAACAATCTGTATAATCATCTAAACAATAATCTTTTCCATTTCTTTGATATAGAAATTCATTTTTAATCCATAAGGTTTGTGATGTTTCTTTTTGAAAACATAATGTAAATTGATCATCTCTTTTTTGAATTTGAACTTCAAAATGAGGAAATGAAATTTTATGAATAACGTCTTGTTCCTTTTGAATATTTTGATTTACTTGATACCTTGGTAATGGTTGTACTGATTCTTGTTTGTATGTTATTTGTTGATTCTTATTTTCAATAATGAAAGCATTTAATTGTGAAATTGTTTTAACACCAGTTCCACCATCAATACAAATAATTTTTTTCTTTTTATCAAAAATAATATCATTACAAATATGATCATCATAATAGTTAGATGTTGGTAAATGTCCAACAATAACGGTTTCATTTAAGACATGACCTTGATCAAGAAAATATTGCATCTCTAACAATGAAGATAAAGAACTTTTTTGATAATCTTTTCTTCTTTCAATTCCTGCATGAACAAATAAAAATTGATTCAATTTCAAAGTCACTGGTAAATGCGAAATAAATTTTAATTCATCATCTAAATATTCAGCAATTTGTTTTTGAATACCTAACATTGTTTCTCTGCCATCATACAAATGAAGTTTATGATAGACTTCTCTAATACATCCATTTGCAGAGATACGTTTGAGATACTCAGGAATTTGATGAGCAAGTTCTGGAACAGTTAATAATGCATCTAATGCCCATTCACAATTTCCCATTAATACAAAAGTTCTTGGATTTTGTTTAAGCATCTTTACATAATGAATCGTTTCAATAACTTGATCACCTTTTTCAACAAAATCTCCAAGTATCACAAGATAATCATCTGGTGTATACTTAACTTTTTGTAATAATGATTTCAATCGATCTAAATGACCATGAATATCACTAATAACAATTATACGATAGTCACCTTGAATTGTTTTTTTCAAATGATATGGAGTTATCATTTTATCACATCCTTGTATAATTAGTATACATCATTTTCTTTCAATAACGATAAAAAA
Source organism: uncultured Erysipelotrichaceae bacterium (assembly GCA_900538465.1). Classification (GTDB taxonomy): domain Bacteria; phylum Bacillota_I; class Bacilli_A; order Erysipelotrichales; family Coprobacillaceae; genus Longibaculum. The sequence goes on along the minus strand of UPXV01000033.1, from coordinate 26,064 downwards.
TTTTTTAAACATGAGATTTTTTTCTAATCAAGATAAGAGTATGATATAATTAAAAAAGGAGGGAAACTATGAATAAATATGATTTTGAAAACACTGTGAATGGTTCAATTGATAAAGTATGGGAAATTTTACATAATCCATCAGAAATTATTTCAGAATGGAATGCAAAAATTGAAAAGATTTCTGATACACAATGGAAAGAAATTGCTGATGGGAATCTCTACAATACTTTTACAGCTTCATTTCAAGATGAAAAGCATCTTCTTCATATTGAATCAGTTAATAGTAAGTATAGTTCTGAAAGTAATGATATTCAAATTTGTTTAGAAGCTATTGATAGCACAACAACAAAGGTAACTGTCCATTATATTGTAAAAACAAGTGCTATTTTTAACAAAATTTCATTAGCATTATTTGGAGATAAGTTAGCTCATCATGCTGATAAAGTCATTATCAAAAATATTGAAAAAAGACTATAAATGCTAGAAAGTCTAAAAATCATGTGATATGTGGTTTCTAGACTTTTTAAATATAACTAAGACTTCCCAATATAAAAACAAGAGACTGTTGATTCAACAGTCTCATTAAATATTATAAACCTTTTTCAGTTAATTCTCTAGCTACATCATCTTTGATTGTGACACCATCTGCTTCTAGTTCAGCAATCTTTTTAGCAAATTGTGGTAAGTATTTTTTATGTGCTATTAATAATTCATCTAATACTCTCTTAGCATTTGCTCCTGATGGAACTTGTGGATTTAAGATGAATGCTTGTAATGCCATTCCATAATCTCCTGTTACCGCTGCTTCTTCTACACAGTGTTCCATGTTCTTCATGCATTGTAACCATCCTTTTTCAGCTGGTTGTAATTCTCCAAAGGCAATGGCTTTTGCCCCTGTTGCTCCAATGTATGCTGAGACTTCTACTGCACAGTCTGCTGGTAAATCAGGCACTGCTCCATTATTCTTTGTTGTGACAACGATATGTCTATTCGCATTTGAATAGATGGATGCGATTGTTTCACATGCTGCATCTGAATAATGTGCTCCTCCACGTTTAGCTAATTGTTCTGGTTTATGATCTAAGTTTGGATCTTTATATAATTCAAATAATTCTGCTTCTGTTTGTTTAACTTGTTGTCCACGTGTTCCTTTTTCTGGATCATTGAATTCTTCTAATCCATGAGCTAACATTTCTTGTTGACGATAGTAATATCTATGGTATCCACAAGGAATCATTTTCATTGTATCTAATTGTTCTTTGAAGAATGGAACATCAGCGATATTAGCTGGTAATCCACCATCTTTACCTTCATACATTGCATCAATGATATCTTGAGTCACTTCTTTACCATTTTCATCATAAACTTTATGCCAATGGAAATGGTTTAATCCAGCAAATTTATAAGTTAATTGATCTAATGTCTTTCCAATTGTTTCTGGTTCTTTCATCATAGCACCAACTGGTACATTACATAAACCAATAACCTTATCCCAATGACCATATTTCATGACAGCTTCTGTTACCATTCCACTTGGATTTGTAAAGTTAATTAACCAAGCATTTGGACATAATTCTTTCATATCTTCTACGATACTTAAGATAACTGGAATTGTTCTAAATGCTTTGAACATTCCTCCAGCACCATTTGTTTCTTGTCCTAACATTCCATAAGAGAATGGGATTCTTTCATCTTTAATACGTGCATTTAATAACCCAACTCTAAATTGAGTTGTGACAAAGTCTGCATCTTTTAAAGCTTCTCTTCTATCTAAAGTTAAGTGAACTTTCACATCATAAGGAGATGCATCCCACATACGTTGAGCCATAGCACCAACGATTTCCATTTTTTCTTTTCCATCCTCAATATCTACTAGCCAAATTTCTCTAATTGGAAGTTCATCATATCTTTTAATAAATCCTTCCATTAATTCTGGAGTATAGCTACTTCCTCCACCAATTGTAACAATCTTTACAGGTTTCTTTTCCATTGAATTCGTCCTCCTTGTTTTTTACATTTACAGTATAAATCCTCTATTAAAAAAATGCACATTATTTTCATCAATTGAAAATTATTATATTAATAAAATGCAGTTTCACATATTTCAATAGGTTTCTATAAAGTCGAAAATGGTATTCAATTTATCTATTTTTATCAAATTATAGAATTAACACTCTAAAAAATTAACTAAATATTATATTTTATAATTCCTCAAAACTACTGACATAATGTGTCCAACAAATGAAGTTGACATAAAACTTATTAATCATTTATAATAGATATGAAAAGAAATAACATGCCTAACATAAAAAAAGAAGAAAAAAACTCACTAATATTCGTTTTTCATAATAAATTTTTAAATAATATTTTACAAAGAGAAAGAAGGATAATTATGATAAAGAAAATAATAATATTATTAATTGCTGTTATAAGTATTGTCGTTCTATTCTTTTTTTATCATAATGGAGTATTTGAAAAGGCACCTGATGACAAACAATATATAAGTGAACAAATTAATAGTATAAAAAATTATTGGAGAATAGATATAGATAATAAATACGATGTTACTTACCATAAAATATCCGATTTTAGTTTTAGAGGAGACGGTTTAAAATATTTTGTATTACACTTAAGTGATAACAATCAGATAAAACAAATAAGTTTAAATCAAACTGAAAGTAAATCTTTTGAAAAAGAATTTATTACTGCAATAAATTCAGAAAAGGATTTTCAAAGACTTCCAGACTTTAGTAAGAAATATAACTGGAGTAAAAGTGATAGAGACAACGATACATTATTCTTGGTATTTTTCCCAGATAATTTAGAACTTTATATATTAGAAAGTAAAATTTAATATCTCAAATAAATGCTCAACATGCAAACTAATGTATGTTGAGTATTTATTTGAAATTAATTTATAGAAATCAATAATTTGTTCTCAGCTAACAATTGGACTATCACCATATGTTGTGCAAGCTAAAACTTCACTAACACAATCATAAAGAATTTAACTGTTTTTATTTTTTTATAGACTTCATTTCTTTATTATGATAGATTATCTTTACAAAAAAGTGGGAGGATTGAAACATGAAGAATATGACTGTTGGAAAACCAATTAAATTGATTTTCTTATTTGCCATGCCATTAATGTTAGGAAATATTTTACAACAACTTTATACTCTTGTTGATACAATGATTGTTGGACAGTTTTTAGGGGTTGATGCTTTAGCAAGTTTAGGAGCTGCGGACTGGATTAACTGGGCTATGTTAGGCATTGTCATGGGCTTTACACAAGGCTTTTCTATTCGTATTTCTTATGCTTATGGTGCTCAAGATTTTAAACGTATGGAAAAAATTATGGCAATGATTTTAATGGCTTGTTTTGTTTTAGGAATTATATTAACAGTTGGTGTTCAAATCATTATTAATCCATTACTTCATTTACTTAATACACCTGACAATATTATAAAAGGGTCTATAACTTATTTAAGAGTTATGTCAGCTGGGATATTGATTGTTATGTTCTATAACTGTTTTTCATGTATTTTAAGAGCATTAGGAAATAGTCGTACACCATTGATTGCTATGGTGAGTGCCGCTATTATCAATATTGTTTTAGATTTATTATTTGTTTGTGTTTTTCATTTTGGGATTGCTGGTGCTGCCATTGCAACTTTGATTGCTCAAATGGCTGCTGCTTTATATTGTTATGATGTTTTGAGGAAAGAACTTCCCTTTACATTGCATAAAGAAAGCTTTATCTTTGATTATCCGACAATGAAAGGTCTTATTCAAATTGGAACTCCTTAAGCTTTTCAAAATGCAATTATTTCAGCTGGAGGTATTGTTGTTCAATCCGTTGTCAATGGTTTTGGTTTCTTATTTGTTGCTGGCTTTACGGCAACCAATAAACTTTATGGATTATTAGAAGTTGCTGCTATATCATTTGGTTATGCAATTACAACTTTCAATAGTCAAAACTTAGGAGCCAAACAATATGAACGTATGAAACATGGGGTTTTCCATGCTAACATATTATCTCTTATCACATCTATAATCATTTCAATTGTGATGTTTGTTTTTGGAAAGAATATATTATTACTCTTTATTTCTGGTGATGCTAAGCAAACGCAAATTGTTCTTTCTATTGCTTTTCGATATTTATCTATAATGGCTATTTGTTTACCTATTCTTTATGTCTTGCATACTTATCGAAGTGCCTTACAAGGAATGGAAAACACTTTTATTCCAATGTTATCAGGAATTGTAGAACTTATTATGCGTATAGCAATAGCATTATATCTTCCATTATGGATTGGTCAAGATGGTATTTATTATGCTGAAGTTTGTGCTTGGAGTGGAGCTGCTATTTTGCTTTATATCAGTTATAAAATAAAAATAAAATCATATTTCTAAAAGAAAATCCACAAGAATTATTCTTGTGGAATTTTTTGTTTCTTATTTTTATGAGCATAATAGTTTCTCACCAATACTTGTGTTTTTCTAATATGCTTTTGAATGGTTTCTTTGGCTTGTTCTTTATCACCAGCCACAATAGCATCAAAAATAGCTTTATGCTCTTTTAAAGCTGTTTCCAATCTTTCAGGTTGTGTAATAGAATGACGACTTGTTACTGAAACATAATAATGAACATCTTTTAATAATTGTTCAAAGTATTGAGATTGTGTAGCTTGATAAATTGTTTCATGATAAAGAATATTTAAATCATTGATCTTTTCTTGTTCATTTTTACTTGTATAAAATTCCATTAATTCAAAAACATCTTTGATTTTTGCCAAATGAACTTCATCCATACGATCAATGGCCAATTGAATAGCAAGTCCTTCTAAAGCCAAACGAATTTCAAACATATCATCAATATCTCTAGGAGAAAATCCTTTGACATAAACACCTTTATTCGGAATACTTTCAACAAGACCTTCTAATTCTAATTGTTTTAAAGCTTCTCTAATTGGTGTTCGACTTATTTTTAATTCGTTTGCTAAAGAAAGTTCGTTTAGCTTTTGACCATTTTCATATTCTTCATTTAAGATACGATCTCTTAAAATATCAAATATCTTATTTCCTAATGAGCCATGTGAGACTTGTTCAAATAAACTATGTGATGGCATATGATTTTTCCTCCTATAATTCTAGTTTCTCAATAATGGCTTGAGTAAACTCAGTTGTAGAAGCATGACCACCAATATCAGGTGTCACAATTTTTCCTTCCTCTACGACACTTGCAAGAGCTTGTCTTAATTGCTTTGCTTCATTTAACTTGCCTAAATCTTCTAACATAAGTGCAAACGCTAATAACAAGGCACTTGGGTTAGCAATGTTTTTCCCAGCAATATCTGGTGCACTACCATGAACAGCTTCATAAATACGATACTCATCTCCAATATTCCCACTTGGTGCAAATCCTAATCCACCAATTAATCCAGCGCATAAATCAGAAACAATATCTCCATATAAATTAGGTGCAACCAAAACATCAAATGTTTCAGGTCTTAAAACAAGTTGCATACACATATTATCAACGATAACTTCTTGTGCTTCAATATCTGGATAGTTTTTAGCAACTGCTCTAAATGCTTCTAAAAAGAGACCATCTGTATATTTCATGATATTGGCTTTATGAATTGCTGTTACTTTGTGTCTGTTGTTTATTTTAGCATATTCAAAGGCATAACGGCAAATCTTTTCGCTTGCTTCACGTGTAATTAATTTCACACCATTTGCCATATTATCATTAATCATATATTCAATACCTTTATACAAATCTTCAGTATTTTCTCTAATCATAACCAAATCAATATTTTCATATTTAGAATTGATTCCCTTAAATGAACGAATCGGTCTCACATTAGCATAAGTTTCAAATTGTTGTCTTAATGCGACATTGACACTTCTAAATCCTGTTCCAATTGGTGTTGCTGTTGGACCTTTTAATGCCCATTTGTATTCTTTGATAGCATCTACCAATCCTGGTTCAAAAACTTCTTTTGTTTTAGCAGCATATTCAGCCCCGGCACGATATGTGACCCATTCAATATCAAGGTTCATTGCCTGGGTAATATTTTCGACACTCTTAGCGATTTCCGGACCAATTCCATCCCCTGGTATTAATACAGCTTTCATTAAAAATCTCCCCCTAACTCTTTAATAGCATTTAACAAACCACCTTGTAGAATCATAACTTTTTCTCTTGGTGCTAATGTTAATTTGGCTGTAATTGTTTCATTTGTTGTTTGATTTTTCACAACAACATCTTTTCCTTGTTCTACAGCTTCTTTAATATTTAATAAAATATATTCATCTTGATCATTAAAGAAATCGTAGCCTTGTTGATCAATAACCAATGGTAAAATCCCATTATTAATTAAGTTTGATCTATGGATTCTCGCAAAAGATAAAGCAAAGATTGCCTTAATCTTTAAATAATTAGGAACTAAAGCCGCATGTTCACGAGAAGAACCTTGTCCATAATTATCTCCTCCAACAATAAATCCACCACCATTTTCAATTGCACGATTATAGAATTGATCATCAACTTTACAGAAAGAGAATTTTGCTAAATGTGGCACATTTGAACGATATGGTAATAATTTAGAATCAGAAGGAACAATATGATCAGTTGAGATATTATCTCCAACTTTTAAAACAACTTTTCCTTTGATTTCATTAACTAATTTATCCCCTCTAGGCACTGGTTTAATATTAGGTCCCATATAAACTTCAGTTTGTGGATCATATTCATTAATAAAGAAATTTGTATTCTTAATAAATGGTGTACTTGGCACTTCATCTAAATACATATCATCTTCAAATTCACATGATAAATATCCTTTAATTGCAGATAAAGCAGCAATTTCAGGTGATACCAAGTAAACTCCTGCATCATTTGTTCCTGAACGTCCTTTAAAATTACGATTAATAGTTCTTAAAGAAATCCCTTTTGATAAAGGCGCTTGCCCCATTCCAATACATGGTCCACATCCACATTCAAGGATTCTTGCACCGGCATGAATCATATCTGCCAATGCCCCATTTTCTGATAACATTGCTAAAATACTTGATGATCCTGGCGCAATAACCAAAGAAACATGTTCTGCAACTTTTCTTCCTTTTAAAATTTTAGCTGCACGCATCATATCAGCAAAAGATGAGTTTGTACATGAACCAATCACAACTTGATTGATGTGCATACCTTCTAACTCTTTCACATCAACAACTGCATCAGGACTATGTGGTTTCGCAACCATTGGGACAAGGGTAGATAAATCAATATCTAATCTTTGATCATAAGTTGCATCTTCATCAGCTTTCATTTCTTTAAAATCAGCTTCACGACCTTGTTGTTTTAAATAATCCAAAGTTCTTTCATCAGTTGGGAAAACAGAAGTTGTTGCCCCTAATTCAGCTCCCATATTACAAATTGTTGCACGATCAGTCAAAGATAAAGTTGCTATTCCTTCTCCTGTATATTCAACAATTTTATTCACTCCACCTTTTACACTTAATTCTTGTAAAACTTTTAAAATAATATCTTTAGCACTTACCCATGGTGCTTTCTTTCCTGTTAAGTTCACTTGAATCACTGATGGACATTGTAAATAATATTTCCCAGTTGCCATTGCTACTGCAACATCTAATCCCCCAGCTCCAATAGCAATCATCCCCATAGCACCACAAGTTGGTGTATGAGAATCACTACCAACTAAAGTTTGTCCTGGTTTAGAAAAATTCTCTAATTGTAATTGATGACAAACCCCATTCCCTGGTTTTGAAAAAGTTATCCCATGTTTTTTAGCGACACTTCTAATAAATTCATGATCATCCATGTTTTCAAAACCTGTTTGTAACATATTGTGATCAATATACGCTACAGCTTTATCGACTGCTACATGTCCAACTTCCATAGCTTCTAATTGTAAATAAGCCATTGTTCCAGTTGAATCTTGAGTCAAAGTTTGATCAATTTGAATACAAATTTGTTCTCCTGGTACAAGTTTCCCCTCTTTTAAATGCGAATTTAAAATCTTATATGCTAAATTCATTTTCTATCACCCTTCCTTTATTGTATACAATTATACAAGATTGTGTTTAAACACGCAACAGGATATTTTATTTTTTTATAGACTTTTATAAATTTTAATAATCATATCACATCAATTTAAAATTTACTTTCAGCAATTGATAATTATTTGCTTTGTGCTATAATAGAGGTGGAATTAAAAGTTTTTTAAACTTTTTTCAAAAATAAAAAGAAAAATGACTCTTTTGTGTTGTATATATATAGTAGAGGGGTATTTAACAACTCTTCCTCCAATTTTTATCTTTGCTTTTCAACTATAAAAAGGAGGAAAGATAAATATGAATTTACTTGTACAAAAGAAAACCAGAGTGTTCTCTCAGCCTGATCTTGTTCTTAAGGATTTTTTAAGAAGAGTGGAAAACTTTATGGATCTGATCAATGCCATTTTATTTCAGGGAAGAGCACTTATTGACAAAAACAGTCTTGTCCTATGTGATGCCAATGGAACAACACATTTTGCGTTTGAGGATGTCGTGATTGGTATCGGAAAGCAAAGGGATGTTCTGATGAAGTGTACTGTCAATGGAATACCAATTCTCATAGGATTGGAGAATCAGTCAACCATTGACTATTCAATGCCTTTTCGTGTTATGCTTTATGATATGATTACATATCATCAGCAGTTCATGCATCAGGATAGGGATAAGCGTAAGTCATTTCATCCAATACCAGTCTTAACGCTTGTTTTATATAGTGGAGACAAGACATGGCATCAGCCATATTCACTGGTAGATAGAATGGAAGTCCCAGAAGAGTTGAAGGGACTAATAAATGACTGGAGAGGGAACATCTATGATATCAAGGATATCAATACGAAATGGTTAAAGAATCCTCATGTGAAAAGAGTCATAGAAGCGGTTCAGAAAATCTACAGATGGGATAAGAATGTAGAAAGCTTAAATGATCTTGTGTTAAGCAAAGAGGAAGCGATTGTTGTTGCAGTCATGACAAACACGAAAGAGTTGATTATGAAATTAGAAGAAGAGGAAAGTGAGGAGATTAGAATGTGTGAAGTGTTTGATAGTTTTGTAAGAGAAAGAGAACAACAAGGAATTGTTCAAGGAATTAAACAAGGAGAACTACAAGCAAAGATTAAAATGTTATGTAAACAGCTGACTAAGAAGTTGGGATTTGTATCAAAAGACTTAATAATGAAAATGGAAGTGAGTCCAGAAGAGAAATTAGATCAATTGACAATTAAGATTTTTGATATTGAGAATGAAAAAGATGTTTTGGATATATTGTCTTAAAAATTGAATAGTTATTTTGATATAGGAATCGAAGATATAGATCTAGATTCCTTTTTTTGATAAATGTTTAAAATTTAACTTTTGTGTCGATAATAAGGCTGGTGATAAATATGAATCAATCTTATTGGCAAAAAACAACAAAGAAAAGAATAGAAAAAAGAGTAACATCGAACATAACAACAGATATTGTCATTATTGGAGGAGGATTATCTGGTGTTGCACTGGCTTATCAATTAAAAGATAGTCCTTATCAAGTTATCGTTTTGGATAAAGATGAAATGGGAAGTCATACGAGTGGACATACGACTGCAAAAGTCACAACATTACATGGTTTACTCTATCATGATATAACAAAACATTATGATATTCATCAAGCTTATTTATACTACAAATCTAATCATCAGGCTTTAGAAGAAATCAAAGGCATTATTCAAAAAGAAAAAATTGATTGTGATTGGCAAGAAAATCAATCCTATATCTATACAGATGATCCAAGTTATGCCAAACAAATAGAAATCCAAAGAGATATCTTTCAATCCATTCGAGTGAAAACTTTAAAAGATGATACACACTTATCTTCATTAGGATTAGAAAACCAAGGAATTTTTCATCCTTTAAAATATTTATATTCTTTAATTCGTATATGTCAAAAACATAATATTTCTTTTTATGAACATAGTGAAGTGACTCATATTGAAAGAAAAGATGCATCATTTATTTTGGATGTCAATGGCTACCATATTCAATGTAAATACTTGGTTCATGCAACACGATATCCATTTATTAGAAAAGGTTTGTATTTTTTCAAACTTTTTCAACAAAAAGAATATGTAGATTATGTAGAAGATTATCAAGGAAAAAATAGTTATCTTTGTATTGATCAAACCAACAGTTATCGACCATTAAATAAAAAAGACAGTTTACAAATACATAGTCAATCTCAAGATTGGTTTGCTCAAGATACAATACCATTAAGAGGTATCCCTTATATTGGCAGATTAAATCGCTATACAAATGAATTTATTATATGTGGTTTTCAAAAGTGGGGAATGACATTATCACAAGTTTCAGCAGTTTTAATTCGTGACCTAATTTTAGAAAAAGATAATCCATATGAAGATTTATATAGTTGCCATTATTTTTCAATGTCATTTGCAAAACAATATAAAGATAAAGTAATCAAAAATACACTTAAAGGAATGATAAAGAATAGATTTCCCAATGATAATCTTGATAAATTGGAAAAACAAGATGGTATTGTCACAAGAATAGATGGACACCTTATGGCAGTTTATAAAGACAAAAAAGGTCAATTACATTATCTTTCTCCTTATTGTCCACATTTAAAATGTATTGTAGAATTTTGTAAAAAAGATCAGACATGGACATGTCCTTGTCATCAATCGGTCTATGATGCTTATGGACGATTAATAGAAGGTCCTAGCCTATTTCCTTTAAAAGAAAAGTAGGAAGTTCTTCCATTTTCCAACAATTCCCTTTATACTATTTATATAGAGGGGGATTTAAAAATGAAATGTGAAGTTTGTGGAACAAAGATTCCAATAGGAAGCCATGAATGTCCTCAGTGCGGATATAAATGGAAAGATGATCATATCAATACTTTTGATGTTTCATCAGTGAAACATGATCATATTCGTGTAGAAGGAGTTCATCAAGAATCAAAACCTTATTTCTCAAAAAAGAGAAATCAAAATGATTTTCCAAAATGGTTTTATATTGCTGTTATGGGTGTCATTATAGCAATAATATTATCAGTTGCTGTTCCATTTATAATCACTCGTTTTCAATTGAGTCATTATGAAAATATGAGTTTTACGCAATTGATTGATAATGGTTATGATGATACATCAGTTGTTTCACAAGCCAAAGAAGATGAAGAGAATGCTCTTGATTTTTTTAGAAATGAATTAAAGTTAGAGGATGTTGATGTTGAAGAAAATAGCTATAAAGATGGTAATGATTTGATGGATTTATCATTTGAAGTGACTGGTCAAAAAAATGCAACAACTTATGGGATAAAATACCAATATGATAATAATAAAGTAACAATGCATGAAATGTTTACAATGGGAAAGACACAATCAAGTTTAAGATATAAAGATACTCAAGAATTTGATGAAGATATTTTGTTATCTATAGGGAATTATATAAAAATTTATAGTGTAACATCTCAGATGGAGAAAGCACGACTCTTGATGAAAAATGAAGGAAATCATTATATGTATACGGAATCAATTAATGATATTAATATTTATATGACGGAGGAAATAAAACCTTCTAAATCATCTAGTGGTGTTTATTATGAATATTATTGTTCGGTTTATAAAGAATATAATGAATAGATATTAAGAAAAGAATTAACAATTGATAGAAATTGTTTTATCAATTGTTTTTCTTGTCATGGGAGGAAAAGCATGGAAGGCAAAAAAGTTATTATTCTTAGTTTATTGATATGTTTGATCATTGGGGTTTTATATTTTGTATATAAACCTCATGATCCAGATGCAGAGGCGATTTTTGGTGATTTGGTTGGTATTATGAATCATGCAAATGAAGTTTCAAATAAAGATATGAATGAGATTTTAGAAGGCGAGATAGATGAGGATACACTTTATGAAGTTTATATTCGTCTTTGTGAAAAGACTGATTATTTAGAAGATTTGAATCAGTGTAATGAAGTTGAGAAAACCTTTTTATTGCTTTATGATTTTGATGGAGAAGTTGCTAATGGGGGAGTAGAACAATTTATAGTGAATTGTTATGAAAATAAAGAAGAAACATTAAAAACTTTAGAAAAATTAAAATTAGAGAATTCATATCAATACTTAAAATCAGCTTTAGAACTTTATCCAAAAAACTATATTGAATATAATGAAGATAAAATTTTATCAGAAAAATTATCAAAATTAGATGAACAATATTACAATTTACATGAAAAAGAATTTTATGATTTTATTTATCAATTTGTTGAAGAAAATAAAACTGAATTTTACGAAAGCAAATCACCTAATGCGTTTTCATAGCAATCCCTTTTCATTTGTACTATAATAAAAGTATATCTGAGGAGGAATTGTATGAAGAAAATTATAACATTATTGTTGATGATGAGCTTTGTTTTAGCAGGCTGTTCATCAAACACAAAAAAAGCAGATGAGATGAAAGTCCTCACACCAAATGGAGCTCCCGCTTTATCATTGCTTGGGGTTTATGAAGACATTCAAAAAAATGGTGAAGTCAAAATTGTTGAAGGAAGCGATTTATTAAGTAGTGAATTTGTAAAAAAAGAGAGTGAATATGATGCAATTATTGCCCCAATTAACTTAGGATGTCAATTGATTGCTAAGGGAAAAACAGATTATAAATTAGCAGGTGTCTTAACTTGGGGAAATCTTTATTTAATTCAAAATAAAGATGTGAATAATAATGAATTGGCAGCCTTTGGACAACAAGCAGTTCCAGGTAAGATTTTTAGCTTAGTTAAAGATTCATCTCAAGCTATGAAAGATGCAAAAGTAACATATTATAATGCAGTGAGTGATGTACAAGCACAAGTTTTAGCTGGGAAAGTTCAATATGCTTTGATGGCTGAACCTGCTGCTACAGCTACAATTGCAAAGGCTAAACAAACTGGAACAACTTTAAAAATTGTAACATCATTACAAGAATTATATCAAAAAAAGATGAATTCAAAAGAAGCTGGTTATCCACAAGCAGCAATCTTTGTTAAAAATAAAGATGATGTCAAAGATTTACTAGATAAAATTGATACATTTACAAATGGAAAAAATGATGAACAATCTTTGATTAAACTCATTGATCAAATTGGTGCAGAAACATTTGGTGTTCCAAGTTCTGCCATTGCAGCAAAGACATGGACAAATCAAAATATTCACTATAAAGATGCATCAACAATCAAAGAAGATATTCAATCTATCTTAAAACAATTTAAGATTGAATATAGTGATGAAATGCTTATCAAATAATGAAACATAAGATCAATTTAACCATTTGTTTGCTTTTGTTATGGCAATTAATAGCAGTAGAAGTGAACAAAGACGTCATTGTTCCTTATCCTATAGACACAATAACAAGAATGGGACAATTATTATGGGAAAGGCGTTTTTATGAAACGATTTTCATCACTTTGTCACATGTTGTTATTGTGAGTGCATTGAGTGCTATTATCGCTTTTTTGTTGGCATATCTTGGATATCAAAAACCTGTTGTTGATGAATATGTGTCACCAATCTTATCATTATTACAGGCAATCCCAAATATTTCATTTATTATTATTGTTTTGGTATGGGCCTCATCATTACAAACTGTTTATATTGTTTTGTTTTTGGTGATTTTTCCATTGTTGTATCATAATTTTATGGCTGGATTTAAAAATATTGATCATGATTTGAAAGATGTCATAACATTGTATCAGCCACCTTTTCTTGAAAAACTTTTCAAAGTTTATTTATCATTAATTAAACCGAGTTTTTTATCAGGAATGAAGAGTGCTTTAAGTCTGGGAGTTAAGGTTGCAGTCATGGCTGAAATTCTAGCGGGATTACCTTATGGTGTTGGAAGAGTCATTAATTATGCAAGAAGTAGTCAATTTGATATGACAGAAGTGTTTGCATGGACACTTTGGCTAGTTATTATGATTATGATAATTGAATATGGATTAAAAAAGCTTATTCGTGATGAATAAGCTTTTACTCTGTCTTGGTAGAAATATCGAGACGTTTTGTAAAAATGATAATAATAACGGCAATGGTTACAATAATGGCTCCAATTAAGAATAATTTATAAGATCCATAATATTGATAAACATTTCCAAAGACATATCCAAAAATAGCTTTTCCAATATTCATTGCTGCATTTAATAATGTAACAGCAGTTCCAAAGACGGCAGGATTAACAGTTTCTTGAATATAAGCCAAACTTGCAACAGTTGAACATGCGACACCTAAACAGTGTACAATACTCACAATAACAAAGACATATGAATTTGGAATCAAGGCATAGGCATATAAACGAAGTGCCATAGGAATTGTCGCAAGTAAGAAGAACTTTTTATAACCTAACTTCTTAATCACTTTAGAAGCAATCATTAAGAATAAGAATTCAGGTAAGACTTGTACAAAAGTCAACCAACTGATTAAAGAATTGTCACCCTTTAATGTTAAAATCAAGTGATTTCCAGCATAAGCTCCAGAACTATCAATAACAATTTGCGTAATAATAATCAAAACCAAGATAAATATAAAATTCTTATTAAGAAGTAATTCCTTGAAATTTCCTTTTTTAGGTTTCTCTTTTTCAGCTTCTGTCTCATCAGCTTTTGGAAAAGTCAAACAAATAAGTAAAGCAATTCCAAGTAATACCATATAACTTGTAAATAAAGGTCCATCAAGTCCATAAATATCAGCTAAAAAACCAACAGCCATACTTCCTAACATATAACCAAGAGAACCCATTCCTCTAATAGACCCATAATTTCCATTATTTTTAGCCGTATAGTTCATCGCAATGGTATCTGCCATAGGTGTAGAGCCTAACCTTACAACCTCTAACAATAAAGCAAAGATCACACAACCTATGTAAACAGTTTGTTTTGAATAAAAATACAAAACAACAATACTTGCAGCTAATGAAAACAAAAGCAATAAATTATATTTCCTTGTTTTATCACCAATAATTCCCCACAGTGGAATCACACAAACTCCTAAAATCAATGAAATCGCAGTAATCAATCCAATCTGTGAGCCTTCTAAGCCAATGCTTTTTTCTAAATAGACATTAATATAAGGTGTAAAACAACCAACAGCCCCAATCAATAAAAAGTAGAAGGCTTGAAACTTAATGATATTTTTATCTTTCATAAATGTCCCTCCATATCATCACTATTATACTTGATTTTTTTAAAAACATATTATTGTTTCGTATTTAGAAAATAGTTTTCTCTATTTATAAGATAAAATGTAAAATATACTTTACATTTTATGTAAAGCGTACTATCCTATTTGTAGGAAGTGATGAAATGAAGACAAAAATAAAAGAACTAAGAAAGCAAAATAAAGTTTCACAAGATGAATTAGCACTTGCAGTAGGGGTGACACGGCAAACAATTATTTCTTTGGAAAAAGAAAAATATGTTGCATCGTTAGTATTAGCATATAAAATAGCAAAATATTTTGATTTGAGTATTGAGGATGTTTTTGATTTTTCAGATGTGGAGGGAATTCAATAATGGAAGAATTTAAAAGAGTTATTCAAAAAAGAAATCTTATTTTAAAAGGACTTGCTTTGGTATGTATTATTTTAAATATTATGTTTTATGTAATACCATTTGAAAAAACTTATGAAGTTGGTATCAGTTTTCAACTCGGGCTTTTTGAAGGACTCCTTTTCTTAGGATTACTAGGAATCTACAAATATTCAAAAGCACTTAAAGATGAACAAATGTTAAAAAAACTTTATATACAAGAACATGATGAAAGAAAAATGATGATTAAGCAAAAAGTTGGACAATCATCATTGATAACGATTGTTTTACTTTTAGTTATGATAACTTGTGTGAGTGCTTATATGGATATGGTTGTAACGAAGACATTGATATGTGTCATTTATGGGATTTTATTTATAACATTGATTTTTAAGATTTATTATTCTAAAAAATATTAAGGAGGTTAAAGATATGTGTAGAAATCGCAGACAACCTAATTATTATATTGCGATTGGGATGTTAATCAGTACGACATTTTATTTTTTAAAAGAAGCACAAATGATTCCTGATTGGGTACGTTTGATTGGCTATTGTCTAGCTATTGCTTTAATGATATATGGTGTTTTTAAACAAGGAAATAGATGTAAAAATTAGGGATAGTCGAAATGACTACCTTTTTTGTTTAAAATTTAGAAAAAATAATTCAAAATTTTTCAATACAAAAGAAGGATATATGTTATAATAGAAAAAAAGAGAAAGGGGAATAGTTATGAATTTTGTATATATATCACCAGCCTTTCCGAAAAACTTTTATCAATTTTGTGATCGTTTGAAGAATAATGGTGTAACAGTTTTAGCAATTGGGGATACACCTTATGATCAATTGAGTGAAGAATTAAAGAATGCTGTGGATGATTATTATCAAGTATATACAATGGAAAATTATGATGAAATGGTAAAAGCTATGGGTTATTTTATTTTCCATTATGGACATATTGATTGGTTGGAATCAAATAATGAATATTGGTTAGAACAAGATGCACGTTTGAGAACAGATTTTAATATTACAACGGGTATTCATACCAACCATATTGAAGATATTAAATGCAAATCAAAGATGAAGAAATTCTATGAAGAGGCAGGGGTGAAGACTGCTCGTTATCATCTTGTGACAGATTTACAAGAAGGTCAAAAATTTATTAAAGAAGTTGGTTATCCTGTTGTTGTGAAACCTGATAATGGGGTTGGGGCAGCAAAGACATATAAGATTTCAAATGAAGAAGAGTTAAAGGCTTTTTATTTAGAGGAACATCCAACGCAATATATTATGGAAGAATTTGTGAATGGATTGATTATTTCTTATGATGGGATTGCAAATTTAAATAAAGATATTTTATTTGAAACTTCTCATGTTTTTCCAAATCCAATTATGGATGTAGTGAATGATGCAAGTAGTATGTATTATTATTCATTGAGAGAAATTCCATATGATTTAAAGCAGGCTGGTCAAGCTTGTGTGAAAGCTTTTTATACAGCTGGAAGATGTTTCCATATGGAATTCTTTAGATTATTAGAGGATAAAGATGGTTTAGGGAAAAAAGGAGATATTGTTGGTTTAGAGGTGAATTTAAGAACACCTGGGGGATATACACCAGATATGATGAATTTTGCTAATGATATTGATGTTTATCAAATTTATGCCGATATGGTAACAAAGGGTTATAGTGAATATGATCATGCAAGACCTTATCATTGTGTTTATTGTGGTCGTAGAAATTATATTCACTATAAACATAGTCACAATGATATTATGAGTCGTTATCAATTTGATTTATTGATGGCAGAGGCAATGCCAGATATTTTAAGTGGGGCTATGGGTAACTATACTTATACAGCACGTTTTGAAACAATGGAGGAAGTCAATGCGTTTGTTGACTTTGTCTTGGGGTAGGGAGGAATCAATATGAAAATAGAATGGTTTAAAGAATATAGTGAATGTTTAAATAGGGATATGGAATATAAGGTTTATGGTCATGCAGGTCAACCTATTTTGGTTTTTCCTGCACAAGATGGACGTTATTATGATTTTGAAAACTTTGGGATGGTTCATACAGTTGAACATTTGATTGATCAAGGAAGAATCCAATTGTTTTGTTGTGATAGTATTGATCCTGAATGTTGGTCTGCCAAAGGTGTGGACAATAGACATAGAACATATATGATGGAACAGTGGTATTATTATATTGTTAATGAATTGGTTCCAAGAATTTTTGAAATCAATTCTTATGGAAATGGTGGAAGATATGCCGATGGTATTTTTACAACTGGATGTTCTATGGGGGCAACTCATGCTGCTAACTTTATGTTGAGAAGACCAGATATTTTTAATGGAACAATTGCTTTGAGTGGATATTATGATAGTGATTTGTTCTTTGGTGATTATCATGATGAAATCTTATATCGTAATTCACCAATTCAATATCTTCATGGAATGAGTTATGATCATCCTTTTGTTGAAATGTATCGTCAATGTAAAATCGTTTTATGTTGTGGTCAAGGAGCTTGGGAAGATGATATGATCAGAAGTACATCACGTATGAAAGAATTATTAGAATATAAGGATATTCCAGCATGGATTGATTTTTGGGGACATGATGTCAATCATGATTGGAATTGGTGGCAAGTGCAATTCCCATATTTTGTAGAAAGGGTGATATAGTATGAATTTAATTTTTATTTCACCACATTTTCCACTTTACTTTTATAACTTTTGTGATCGTTTAAAAGCTCGTGGAATCAACGTTTTAGGAATTGGGGATGCCAGTTATGAGAGTTTGCCATTCCATACAAAATTGGCTTTAACTGAATATTATAAAGTTGATGATTTAGAAGATTATGATGCGGTTTATCGTGCTTGTGCTTATTTTACATGGCATTATGGTCATATTGATTGGATTGAATCTCAAAATGAATATTGGTTAGAGTTAGAAGCTACATTGCGTAATGAATTTAATGTCACAACAGGAACAAAGATTCAACATATGGCACCAATGAAATACAAATCAAAAATGAAAGATGTTTATAAGAGTGTTGGAATCCCAACAGCACGTTATCGTAAGGTTGATGATTATCAAGCGACGAAAGCATTTGCGAATCGTGTAGGTTATCCTGTGATTGTGAAACCTGATAATGGTGTGGGAGCTTCTTCGACTTATAAATTAATGAATGATGATGAATTGGATTATTTCTTTGCGACAAAGAAACCTTATATTCAATTCATTATTGAAGAAATGGTTCCAGGTCATGTAGAAACTTTTGATGGAATTACAGATAAAGATAAGAATATTTTGATTGCTACAAGTCATGTGATGTTAAATTCGATTATGGATAATGTTAATGAAGCCAGTGATACAGCTTTTTATTCACAACCAGTTGAAGGATTGGATTTGTATGAGATTGGTAAAAAAGCAGTAGAAGCTTTTGATACAAGAAGTCGCTTTTTCCATTTTGAATTCTTTAGATTAGATGAAGATAAAGAAGGATTAGGTAAGAAAGGTGATATTGTTGGTTTAGAAGTGAATATGCGTGCTCCAGGAGCTTATATGCCAGATATGATGAATTTTGCATATGATGTTGATGTTTATACAATATGGGCAGATATGATTAAATACAATGAGTGTTTTTATGATATTAAACGACAATATTGGGTTGCCTATACAGGAAGAAGAGATGGTATTTGGTATATGCATAACTATGAACAAATTAGAGACGTTTATGGAGAAAATATTGCATTAGAAACAGATGTCCCTGAAGCGTTAGCGGCAGCTATGGGAAATCATGTCTTTATTGTAAAAGCAAAGACAAAAGATGAAATTTTTGAAATGATTAGATATATTTTAAAAAGAGAAGATGGTACTGATTGGATGTAGTTAAAGAAAAAAGTTCATTTTGAACTTTTTCTTTAACTATTTTTTTAAAAAATGCGATAGTTGTTTTTTCTTTAAGAAATAAATGATAACATATAGTTGGATAGGAAAAAGAGGATATAAATATGGCTAAAAAAGTAAGTATTATTCAAGTGTAAATGGTGTGTTTGTTGTGAATCAAAACCATCAAATTGTTTATTCAGATGAATCTTTACACAAAATGGAAAACAACCTTCAAAATTTAATATGTTATAAAGCCTTTTTTGACAAAGATAAGCCATGTCAAAAATGTCCTTTTGACGTACTTCATAAAGATAATACAGCTATAGAATATTCACTAAGATATATTAAGCAATTAAAAACTTGGCATAGTTTTACAGTTTTAAAATTAAATTGGCCAAATGAAGGAGAATGTTTATTAATTGCTGTGAGACCTATTAATGATGAACATCGCAAAGTTTTTTTGAATTTGAATCAAAATCAACATTATGATGAATTATTAGAAATTGATTTAAAACAAAAAACATATCAATATCTTTATAAAGATGAAAGAGAAATACAATTAGATGATGAAGGAAGTATTGAAGAATTACTTTCTAATTTTTCAGAACGTTATGTTTATCCAGATGATATTTATCGTTTTCAAGCCTTTTTTGATTTAAACACATTAGTCTATCGAACAGAAAATATGGGTCATGTTGTAGAGGATTTTCGTATTCTTCGTTCAGATAATGATTATCATTATATGTCGTTATATTTACAACCAGTGCAAAAGAGTAAATTGAATATAAGTTATTTATGTTATGCTGTGAATGTTGATGAACGTTATAATGGAAGACAGACTTATTTTCATAAAGACTATACAACACAAATTGATAGTTTAACTTATTTATATAATCAAGAGACATTTGTAAAATTAGTTAAAGATAAATTGAATCAAAATAAAAAGACTGAATATGCAATGGTTGTAATTGATATAGAACATTTTAAATTATTTAATGAGTGGTATGGAACAGAAGAAGGAGACAAGCTTTTAAAGTATGTTGCTCAATGTATTCAAAATTATCTAAAGGATAAAGATGGATATGCTTCTCGTAATGGAAATGATGATTTTACTTGTTTTTTACCATATCAATATTGTCATGAAGATGATTTAGAAAATGTTGTTGTAGAATGGATACAAAATTATGATAATGAATATAAATTTTTACCTGTTGTCGGGGTATATCGTATTATAGATATGCAATTACCAATTACTTTGATGTGTGATAGAGCTGCAATGGCAGCAAATTCTATTAAAGGGAATTTTGTAAAACGTGTATCAATGTATCAAGAAACAATGAAATTGAAACTTGAAAATGAACAAGAAGTTTTATTTAGTGTGAAGAATGGTTTAGAAAATGAAGAGTTTGATATTTATTTTCAACCTCAATGTAGTGCACGAACAAAGAAGATTATTGGTGCAGAAGTATTGGTGAGATGGAATCATCCAACCAAAGGATTGTTAATGCCAAATTCGTTTATTCCTATTTTAGAATCAAGTGGATTTATCTATAAACTTGATTATTATGTATGGGAAAAAGCTTGTCAATATATTCATCAAAGAATTGAAAATAATGAAGAAATCATTCCTTTATCAGTGAATGTTTCAAGACTAGATATTTATCAATATAATTTAGTTGAAGTCTTTGAAGAACTATGTGAAAAATATCAGGTTCCAAAAAGATATATTGCTATTGAAATTACAGAAAGTGCTTATAGTGAAAATGTCGGACAATTGGCAGATACAATTTCAGAAATGAGAAGTTGTGGATTTAAAGTCTTGATGGATGATTTTGGTAGTGGGTATTCATCTTTGAATATGTTAAAAGATGTTGAAATTGATGTCTTAAAATTAGATATGAAATTCTTGGATATGAATGAAAATAGTCTAAATAAGGGGTTAAGTGTTTTGGAGTCATCCATTCTTATGGCAAAATGGTTAAAGATGGGATTAATTGCTGAAGGTGTTGAAACAGATGAACAAGTCAAACATCTTTTGAATATGAATTGTGAGTTTATGCAAGGATTCCGTTTCTATAAACCAATGCCTCAAACAGATTTTGATGAACTTTTATCTCAACAAGATAGATTAGATACCAGAGATGTTATGGTCGATAATTTACCAGCTTTGCAAGTGGAAGATCTTTTCCATAAAGATATTACAAGTGAATCTATGCTTAATAATATTTTGGGTGGAATTGCTATTTATGAAGTAGATGAGCATAATAATGTGACTGTGAAAACAGTTAATGATGGATATTATAATATTACAGGTTGTAATTCGGTTGATTTGAATGAAAAATCAAAATATATTATCCAACAAGTTCATAAAGATGATCGAGATTATGTTTTGGATATTTTTAGACGGGCAGAAAAATCTGGGCATTTAGGAGCTAGTGGAACTTTTAGAAGATATCGTCTTAATGGTGAAATGATGTGGATGCATCTGAAGGCTTTCTTTTTACACAAAGAAAAAAATAATCGTATCTATTATGGAGCTATTAGTGATTTTACAAAGGAAATGGAACGTGAAGAAGAATTGGATGCAATTTTAAAAACTGTTCCAGGAAGCATTATTAAATATACAATTGAAGATGATCATTTAAAGAGTAAAGTTTTGGGATTTGGATTGGATCATGTTTTAGGGTATAAAGAATCTGAGATTAAAGAAATTTTTGATAAGAAACAAGAATTGAAACTTATTTCTCCAGATTATCAAACAGAAATTATAAACTTCTTTAAAAACTATCATCAATGGAAAGAACAAATGGATATACAATTCCCTTGTATTGCTAAAAATGGTGAAGAAATATGGGTTCATGAGCATATTATCTATTATGATTGTATTGAAGGTGTAGATGTCTATTGTGGATTTGTTATTGATAAAAAAGATGAATGTTTAGAAAAAGAAATATAAAAACAAGATAACATCCTAAAAGGGTGTCTATCTTGTTTTTTAAATAAGATAAGGTAAAAATAAATTTGCCAGTTCTAAGAAAATAAAGAATCCTAAAACATCAGTTGCTGTTGTTAAAAAGATTGATGAAGCCAATGCAGGATCAGCATGCATAGCCTTTAAAGCAACAGGAATAATAAATCCAAAGAAACCAGAAACAACAAGATTTCCAATCATCGCAATACAAATAATAATGCCAAGATAGAAGTTACCATATAAGACATAAACAATCACACCAGTTACAGCGCCTGTAATCAAACCATTGATAATACCTAAAAATATTTCTTTGATTAAAGCCGGGAAACAATCTTTAAAATGCACTTCTCCTAAAGCAATACTTCTAATCATAATAGATAATGTTTGACTACCAGCATTACCACCCATTCCAGTAACAATTGTCATTGTGGCTGATAAGGCAACAATTTGTTCAATAGTACTTTCAAACATTTTAACCGTAAAAGATGCAAGGAAAGCCGTGGCTAAGTTGACAATCAGCCAAGGAAGACGCATTTGAATAGATTCAAATAATGTTGAATCTAAAGATTCTTCTTTACTTACCCCATGCATTTGTAACATATCTTCAGTATGTTCTTCTTGAATAACATCAATAATATCATCAACTGTAATAATTCCAAGTAAAGCTTTATTTTTATTTACAACTGGAATTGTTGTTAAGTCATATTTAGACACTAACAAAGACACTTCTTCCTGATCAGTTTCAGGATAAACAGAAATGACCTGATCATCCATAATCTCTTTTAATGTTGTTTTTTCATCAGATACCAATATATCTCTTAAATCAGCAGTTCCAATAAGCTGCTTTTTATCATTTAAGACAAATATTGTTTCAATGACTTCTGTTTTAGGAGCAATTTCTTTGATTTTCATTAAAGCATTCACAACTGTTAATTGAGCATTTAATGCTATATATTCAGTTGTCATCAATCCACCAGCACTATCATCATCATAGCCTAGCAATTGTTCAATGACTTTTTGTTCATCCGTTTTCATTAAAGTCATTAATTGTTTACGTTTACCAATAGGTAATTCCCCTAAAATATCAACAATAGTATCTTTAGGAATAAAATTAAATAATCTTAAAATACGCTGATTGTGTAAGCAATCAATAATATCAACTTGTAGTTCCTCATCAGATTCCTCTAAGATTTCAGCTAACTTTTCATCATCAATATGACTACATAAGTATTCTAGTTGATTATCTTCTAACTCTTCAATCTCATGAGCCAAATCAATTGTTTGCACATGTTCATAAATATTATCAATTTCTTGAGTATCATGTTTAACTAAAGCTTGTAATAATTTGTTTAATTGAGTTTGTGTTTTATTTTCCATTTTAGACCTCCTTTGTTAAGAAGATCTCACACTTGTGAGATCATTTATATTCAGTTTGGGCTTGCCTTTATCCATAATCTCACATCCTTTCTCTATATACAAAGTATGTTCAAATTCCCTTGGAAAGTCAAGATTTTTTCAATTATTTTTTCATAATATGAAAACAAGTATAATTATCATAAAAAATAAGTTATAATACTTTCGTCAATGATTGATGAAAGTAGGTGGACTATGCAAAAATCAATCCAAGATTTAAGAAGAAAAAATAAAGAAAAAGTATTAAAAGTTTTATATGAATTAAAGCAATGTCAAAAGAACCAAATTGTAGAAAAAACATCTTTAAGTTCTGGAACATGTCATAATATTTTACAAGAATTAATAGAATCTCAAGAAGTGATTGTGAATAGTGAGTTTGCCTCTACAGGTGGAAGAAAAGCCAAATGTTATGAATTAAATCCCAATTATTGTCAATTCATGACAATATCATTCTTTAGAGAATATGATTCTATTTATTATGTGATGAAGATATATGATTATCAAAATCATCTTTTAAATGAAAAAAAATCTCAACCAGGTTTATTAAATTTTGAAGATTTATTAGCTGATATCAATAGTATGACAATCCTTTATCAAAATATACAAGTGATTGTTATGGCATTGCCAGCCATTTTAAATGAAGAGGGTTATTTACAAGAACATTTCTTAGTAAGAGGATTACAAGGATTGGAGAATATTCAAATTCAATTGGAAATAGAAAGACGATTCCATGTGAAAGTGATTATTGATAATGATGTTAATATTGCAACAATGGGATATTATTCTACCAATCAAGATTATCAAAATTTAGCACTTATCTATCAACCATTAAAAGAATTATCTGGTGTAGGGATTTTATTAAATGGGCAGATTCATAGTGGAAATCATGGGATGAGTGGAGAATTATCGTTTTTACCTGGATTATCTAAGCAACAACAGTTTGAATATTTAAAAACTTATGAAGGAACGCTTAAACTTTTGACGGCTTTTATTATTACTTTAATGATTACTATTGATCCAGAAACAATTGTTATCAGTTGTCCATGGATTAAGGAAAGTGATCAATTAATCAAGAGTGTTCAAGAGATAATGATATCTCAGAGTGTCATGCCGCATATTTTAATTGTGGGAGACATTCAAGATTATATGGATTTAGGTTTATTAGAGTTAGGTCATGAATTTTTAAGGAGGAGAAATTAATGGAAAAATTTATTGATTTACACATGCATTCACTTTATAGTGATGACGGTGAATTTACACCAACAGAATTAGTAGAAAAATGTGATAAGGCAGGTATTCGTATTATGGCGATTGCTGATCATAATAGTGTAAAAGCTATTGATGAAGCAAGCAAAGTTGCCAAAGAAAAAGGGATTGCTTATATTCCAGCTGTTGAAATTGATTGTACTTATGAAGGAATCAACTTACATGTTGTAGGATATGGAATTGATTATTATCATCATGATTTTGTTGAATTAGAAGATAATGTCTTAAGTCAAGAATTGGCATGTTCTATGGAAAAATTAGAACTCACAAACGCCTTAGGATTTCATTTAACAAAAGAAGATTTAGATGCATTGTCAGATAATGGTGTTTATACAGGAGAAATGTTTGGTGAAGTTTTGTTAGGAAAAGAAGAATATAAAGACCATGAACTTTTAAAACCATATCGTGAAGGTGGAAGTCGTAGTGATAATCCTTTTGTTAATTTCTATTGGGATTTTTATGCTCAAGGAAAACCATGTTATACAGAAATTAAATATCCGTCATTAAAAGAAACAATTGAATTAATTCATAGACATGGGGGAAAAGCTGTTTTGGCACATCCTGGAAATAACTTAAAAGATCAATTTGAAGTTTTTGATGATATGATGAAATTAGGATATGATGGGGTAGAATGTTTCAGCAATTATCATTCACCTGAAACTGTAGACTATTTTTATAAAAAAGGTCAAGAATATAATATCATGACAACATGTGGTAGTGATTATCATGGAAAAACAAAACCAGCTATTGAATTAGGGGAATGTCGTTGTACAATTGATGAACATATTATCGAAGAACAACTTAAAAATAATCATTTAATCTAAGGACTTAGGTCCTTTTTTTATTTATCAAGCATCTGGAAGCGTCAATGTTTTATATGGTAATCATATC
>UPXV01000032.1 GCA_900538465.1 uncultured Erysipelotrichaceae bacterium | reverse complement strand
TACCATCAATGACTTTCTCTGTCATTTACCTTGTACGTTATTTATTCTAACATCAAACCTTTAATTTCATATATCTCCTCCTATCCTTATTCATCCATGTCATGAGAATTTTCAAATCTTTCCACAATTTTTGCAAAACCATAAATACATAAACCCACAATAAAATATTCAATCGCAATATTTAATATACGCATCAATATTCCGCCAAGAAACTGAGGAGAACATTCTAATGCAATAAATTGTTTCGCTTGCAAATATATCTGTTGTAATAATCCTGCAATAAAAAATACATATGCACAAATCTTTAATTTTTTAGAAGTATTTTCAAACATAGAATTCACCTCATCAATACAATATCATAATCATGTGTAAAAATTATGAAAACATATAAAATTCATCTTATCAAAAGCATCAATTCATACAATAACAATTTTTTTCTTAATTATATTCTTTTTTCTTTGACATTATTTTATCATATTATACGCTATAAGCAAGTATAGAATTCAAAAAAAGATGTCCCTTAGGACATCTCATTTTCAATTATTTAACTGTGATTAATTGTAAATAACTTGTTGTTCCTTTAATACCAGGAGTACCACCAGTAACTAAGATAGTTTCACCAGCGTTAACACCATTTTCTTTAGCAATAACTTCTGCTAAATTTAATAAACCTTCAGTTGTATCCATTTGTTTACAAGCAACAGCTTTTACACCCCAGTTAAGTGCTAATTTTTTCAATGTATCTTCCATTGGAGTTGCAGCAATAATTGGACATTCTGGTCTATATCTAGACATTTTTTGTGCAGTAAATCCAGATTCAGTAAATGCAACAATTGCAGATACATTGAATTTAGTTGCGATTTCAGCAACTGACATACAGATAGCTTCTGAACTATCATCAGTAGCAGTTCTTACAGCTTTTCTATGTAAAGAAGCATAATCTAAAGTAGATTCAGTTTTTAAAGCGATTTTGTTCATAACCATAACAGCTTCTTCAGGATATTTCCCTTGTGCAGATTCTCCAGATAACATGATTGCATCAGTACCATCATAGATTGCATTTGCAACGTCACTCACTTCAGCACGAGTTGGTCTAGGATTTTCTTGCATAGATTCAAGCATTTGAGTTGCAGTAATAACAACTTTACCAGCAGCTTTACATTTTTTAATTAATTCTTTTTGAATTAATGGAACGTCTTCAGCTGGAACTTCAACACCTAAGTCACCACGAGCAACCATGATACCATCAGCAACTTTAATGATGTCATCCATTTTTTCAACACCTTCGCTATTTTCGATTTTAGCGATAACTTGAATATCTGGTTTTCCATTTTCAACTAAGATTTTCTTAACATCTAAAACGTCTTGAGGACGACGAACAAAAGATGCAGCAATAAAATCTACATTTTCTTTACATCCAAATTCAATATCAGCTCTATCTTTTTCTGAAACGAATTCAAATCCTAGTTCAACAGCTGGAACGTTAATTCCACGTTTGTTTTTCACTTTACCATCATTTGCACATACACAAACAATATCAGTTCCTTCAACATGGTCAACTAATAATTCAACTTGACCATCATTAACCAAGATAAATCCACCAGGTTTAACATCTTTATATAAATCTTTATAAGTAATAGTAAAACGTTCTGATGTTCCAACGATGTCTTCAACACAAATAGTAGAAACTTGACCTTTTTTAAATTCAGTCACTCCGCCTTCAAAATCACCTGTACGAATTTCAGGCCCTTTTGTATCTAATAAAATAGCACAATGAGTTCCTAATTCAGCATTAATGTCACGCATAGTTTGCATTTTTTTACCATGTTCTTCATAATCACCATGAGAAAAGTTACAACGCATAACGTTCATACCAGCTAAAACCAATTTTTTTAACATCTTTGGATTTTCAGATGCAGGTCCAATTGTACAAACAATTTTCGTCTTTTTCATTTTTTCTTTCATACTTTACTTTATCTCCTATACCATCATATTTATATTAACGAAGTTTTAAAACATCTTCGTAAATACCTTGATTCACTTTACGCTTATGACCTAAGACTTCTTCAATTGGTAAACCAACGATTTCACCTTTAACATCACTGACACAAAGTCCACCTTTACCTTCTTCTAATAATTCAACAGCTTTAATTCCCATACGGCTTGCTAAAACACGATCTCTTGCAGTTGGACTTCCACCTCTTTGCATATGTCCTAAAACATTTGCACGTGTTTCAAATCCAGTTGCTTCTTCTACATGTTTTGCTAATTGATGAACATCTGTAATATGTTCAGTAATAACAACCAATGCATGTTTTTTATCAGAAGCTTTTGAACGTTTTAAAGTTTCAATAATTTCTTCTTCATTAAATCCACTTTCACTTGTGACGATCATTTCAGCTCCACAAGCAAGACCAGCATGAACTGCTAAATCTCCACATCTTCTACCCATAACTTCAAGAATTGTACATCTTTGATGTGAACTTGAAGTATCTCTTAATTTATCCAATGCATCTACAATTGTATTTAATGCAGTATCGAATCCAATTGTAAAATCAGTATCAGGGATATCATTATCAATAGTACCAGGGATTCCAATACAGTTAATACCCATTTCTGTTAATTTTAAAGCACCGTTATAACTTCCGTCTCCTCCAATAACAACCAAAGCTTCCATGCCAACTTTTTTCATTTGTTCAATCGCTTCTTTTCTCACTTCTGGGTCTTTGAACTCAGGGAAACGAGCAGATTTTAAGAAAGTTCCACCAACATTAATAATATTACGTGTACTATGACGATCAAATTCTATAAAATCTCCATCATGTAAACCTTTATATCCTAATCTTACTCCATAAACTTTAATTCCTTTATTTAAGCAAGTTCTAGTGACAGCACGAATGGCTGCATTCATTCCAGGAGCATCTCCACCTGAAGTTAATACTCCGATACATTTAACCATAATAATTCTCCTCTCACTTTCACATTTTGATTTTATCATAAAACGTTGATATATTCTACACTTTTGTTATCATTCTATTACTTCATTTTGCCCTCGTCAAGCATTATTTCATTGCTTAGCGCTTTCATTTTTTTAATTATCGTTTTTGCGCGAATTTTATCACCATTATCTGATTTTTTAATAGTATAGACATTTTCTAAATCTTTATAACCATACATACTTGTAAAGAAAGTGGGTAAGTGATTCAACAAGCGATAAGATAAAATTGTTAATAAAATTTCATCTCTTGACCAAGGTGTAATATTCTCTTCACCAATACCATCCAATAATAAATAATCTACTTTCATTAATCTCTCCATTGCATATTCATTATCACCTGAAGAAAAACTGGCTTTCAAGTCAATTAAATAAGTTGGAAAATGAATAAATCCAATCTCTTTTCCTTTTTTAGCTAAAGCATTCATCAATCCTGCCAACAATGATGTTTTCCCAGTTTCCATATCACCATGTAAGAAAAAACCTTTATCTGTTGGATGAGACATATATCCTAATACCTCTTCAACTGTTTTTCGTGTATTCAAAGACATTTTCGCATAATTCTTTTTCATATCTTTCACAATACTTAATGATGACAAATCACTTAATAAAACTTCATCATTCACATTCGTCACAACAAATTTCTCTAACAACAATCTCTTTTTTTCTAAAGCTTTCCCAAATGGACAACTCTCTAACTCCAAAAGAATTTCTCCATCACGATAAACAATATTCTTTTTCATTCCTTGATTATCTTTAGGACAATTTTGTAATGAAGTACATCCTTCGCACATATGAAAATCATCATTATAATCTAATAATTCCACCCAATATTCATCCATCAAAGATGAATCAATATGATTATCCTTTAAAAACTTTTGGATATGCTTTTCTTTCGATAAAGCATAAAGACTTTCTTGTTTCATGTTTTGAATTTCAGGATTGTTGATGAAATCTCCTACTTTTATCATAATTGTCCCTCCTCTAATTGATCAAGTAATTCAAATAATCTTTCTTCATTGACTTCAGATGTTTCTTCTTCTAAAACATGTTTGATTTCAACATCTTGATCTTGTTTACGATTTTGATTTGTTAAAGCTTCATAAGCATCCATAGCTGTTTCAATATGATTTCTTGATAATGTTGATCCAATTGTTTCACAATAATTCTTAGATAACTGATTATTATTCTTTCCTAAAACATATTCAATTAAAACATTCACAACGGCTGGTTTTAATCCTAATTGAACCATTAAAGTTTCCACAATCTTTAAATCATGGAAAATAGGTTCTTTTCCTCCTTGTTTTTGTCTTAATAATTCATATGGGGTAATACTATCTAAATATTTCATATGTAAAACAAGTGGAGATTGATTTTCTGAATGCGTAAGATATTGAAGTGGTTGTTTATGGTAAACTTCTTGAAGTTTTGATGCATGATCCATTTCAAAATATTTTTTAATATTTGATTTTAATAATCCTTGATTTAATCCTTTTGATTCCATTGCATCCTTAACCATACCTGCTAATGTTAAAGCATCAATGGAATAGACAGTTGCTAGTTGAATCATAAAAGTCATATCATCATCACTTAAACGTGACTTATTCACCTGATAATCTGCCAATCCTTTCAAAAGCAAATCCATATCATAAGTAACCTTAATATCTTGATAAATAGCTTCTTTTAATTCATCATTCAATTTTAAAATACGACCTTGTTTTTTAGGCATTGAAATTGTAAATGCATCTTGAAAACGCACTGTAATATCTTCATAATCTTGTAAATTTTCAACTGAAATTTTAAAATATTGAATGGTATTTTGATAATCTTCAACTGATAATGATTCTCTTAATAAAGAAGAAAGAATTTGATTTTTAAAGAAAGCTCTTAATGAAAGCGGTGATTGTAATTGATAAACATATTGTGTTAATTCTTGATTGTGTTTGACAAATGTCTTTAATAAACCAATCCCTTCTAATGTTTGAAAGGCTTTTTCCATATCCAATAAACTCATCGTCAAAAATGAAGTCAATCGCGAAAGACTAGAAGGTTTTAAAAAACGATTCATACGTTTTCCTTCCACAACAAGCATCATATACAATTGTAAAGCAGAAGATCCAATAATAGGCTGATACAAATAATATAAAACATCATTTTGAACTTCATCCAATGGATAATGAATCTCTACTCGATACAAATCACTCATATATAGTTTCATTTTTTAACTCCTTTAATACTCTTTCTATATCATCATATAAATCTTGAAAATTTTGACGATTATCTAATATAAAATCTCCTAAATCTTTTTTCTTTTCAATAGAGATTTGTTGTGACATCAAATGCATTGCATCTTCTTGAGAAATAGAATTTCTTTTCATTAATCTTTTCATTTGTGTTTTTTCATCAACATACACAACAATGATTTTATCACATAAATGTTCTAAATGGGCTTCAAACAATAAAGGAATATCCAAAAAGATAAAAGGATATTGACATTGTTGAATCCCTTCCTTTAATTTTTCAATAACATAAGGATGAATAATATCTTCTAATTGTTTTTTCTTATCTTGATCATGAAAAACAATCTGACCTAAACACGCACGATTAATCTCCCCATGTTCATCAAGACAATCAAACATTTCTTTAACCCTTTTATAACACTTGGTTCCTTTATCTAAAGCATGACGTGAGATTTCATCAGCATCCAATACTTGATAACCATGCGTTTGTAAATAATATGTAACTGTACTTTTTCCTACCGCAATAGATCCCGTTATTCCAATTACCCTAGTCATAAAAACTCTCCTTAATCGCCTCAATAACAGCCATACAATCTAATGAATCTTGATGTGTCATACGAGGACTTTCAATCAAATGAGCTTGTAGACAACGATGAACTTCTTCAATTTCTGTATAAAAATCATCTCGGATATAAGGTTTTTGAAGTATTCTTTCTTGCCCATCTTGAATAAGAGTAGCTACTGTTGGACGATAGAAAGGCTCTGCAATTAACTTCCCTTTAGTCCCTTTTATTGTCATGCTCTTCTCTTTCTTTTCATCAATGGCCAATTCAATAAAAGCCTTTTGACCATTTTCAAAAGTCAATTCAATGTTATCATGGACATCCACACCATAATTTTCTTTCCATTTTGTTTTGACATGAACAAGGGGACTATGAATATAATCCAAAACAGATGCGATATTATAAATACCAACATCATATAAAGCTCCCCCTTGTCCCTTATCAAAGAGATAATGACCTTCTTGATAAGGAACACATGAACAAAATGCTGTTTCAATGTATTCAATATCACCGATACTTCCTTTTTCTAATTCTTCTTTGATATCAGCAATCAAAGGAATAAAACGTGTTTTCATGGCTTCCATAAAAAAGAGATTGTTTTGAAAAGACAAATCACATAATTCTTGTGTTTGTTGATATGATAAAGTCGCTGGTTTTTCACAAAGCACAGCCTTTTGATGTAATAAAGCTGCTTTCGATAAAGCAAAGTGATCTGCATGTCTTAGCGCAATATAAACAACATCAATCTGTTCATCATTTAATAAATCTTCATAGTTATCATAAACTTTAACATGAGGATATTGTTGATGAAAACTTTCTCTTTTCAAAGGAGTTCGTGACGCGACTGCATAGAGATATCCATTTTCACAATGCATAAGACTATTATAAAACCTCATGGCTATATTTCCTAAACCGATAATACCCCAACGAATCATATCAATACCTCCTTTTTTGACACTGTGGACAAAAATATGTTCCTCTTTGATTTAACTGTATTTTTTTAATTGCTCCATGACAAATCGGACACGTCTTTTGACCATGAGCATTTAATTGCACTTGAAATAAACCATGAATACCATTCGCATCAAATGAATGAATTGTTGTTCCACCTTGAGCAATCGCTCGATTTAAAACATCCACAGCAACTTCTCTTAATTCATTGACTCTTTTTTTTGATAATCTTTTGGCTGGTGTTCGTGGATCAATATGCATTAAGAAACAAATTTCATTCGCATATATATTTCCAATTCCACACATGATAGATTGATCTAACAAAGCCGTTTTGATTGGTAATGATGATTTATGTAACAATTCATATAATTCTTCACTCCTGATATCAAAAGGTTCTTTCCCTAATTTACAAAGTGGCATTTGGCAAGCATAATCATATCTATCAACCAGCTCCATACGCCCAAACTTACGCGTATCTATATATCGTAAATCACGATGATGAGGCAAATGGAAAGAAACATGTGTATGCTTAGTGATAGGCTCATCACTATCAACAATATGATATTTCCCTTCCATTCGCAAATGTGATACAAAAGCATCATCATCTAACAAGAAAATCAAATACTTTCCTATGCGATCAATATCATGAATAGTTTGATGTGTTAATTTTTCAATAAATTCCTGTGTATCTCCTTGAATAATTTTATCATAATAAACATCAATCCCTAATATCTCTTCTTCTAAAATAAACTGTCTCAATGTTTGTCTTACAGTTTCAACTTCTGGTAATTCTGGCATTTTCTCACCTACTTTAAATCATACCAATTTGATGCATAAGCGCCATCAACTTTTAATGGCACATCCATTTGGAAAGCATCTTCCATAGCTTGTTTAATGATAACCATCATTTCATCTAACTCTTCTTTATAGACATCGAAAATCAATTCATCGTGAACTTGTAAAATCATTTGTGATTTTAAATGTTTTTGTTTTATCAATTCATCAACTTTAATCATGGCTAGTTTTAAAATATCAGCACCACTTCCTTGAATTGGTGAATTCATTGCAAAACGTTTGGCTTGTTCACGAACCATAAAATTCTTATCATTAATGGTTGGAATATAACGTTTACGATTTAAGATTGTTGAAACATAACCATTTTGCTTACAATCCTCAACGATTTTATCCATATAAACTTTAATCTCTGGATATTCTTCAAAATATCTACGAATAAATTCCTTTGCTTCTGCTAAAGAAACACCAATTTGTTTAGAAAGTCTAAATTCACCCATTCCATAAATAATTCCAAAGTTAACAGCCTTCGCTTGACGACGCATATTCGATGTGACTTCTTCATCTTTCACTTTAAAGACCAAAGCCGCTGTATGGGTATGAATATCTTTATCTTGGTTGAAAGCCTCAATTAAAGAATGGACTTTGGCTAAATGAGCCAAAATACGTAATTCAATTTGAGAATAATCAAATGTCACAAGATAATCATGACTTGGGACAAAAGCTTTACGAATCAATTTTCCTTCTTCTTGTCTCACAGGAATATTTTGTAAATTCGGATCAATGGAAGATAAACGACCAGTTTGTGTTAAAGCTTGATTATAAATTGTATGAATCTTTCCATCGGCAAAGACTTGATCTTGTAATCCTTTAACATATGTTGATGATAACTTTGAAAGCATTCGATATTGTTGAATAAGAGGAACAATAGGATGTAAGTCTTCTATCTTTTCTAAGATATCTTGAGATGTCGAAAACCCACTCTTGGTTTTCTTCCCATTAGGTAATCCTAATTTCACAAATAAGATTTCTCCTAATTGTTTTGGTGAAGCAATATTAAATTGCTCACCTGCTAACATATAAATATCTTCTTCAATATCTTTAATTTGATGATCAAATTCCACTTCCATGTCTTTTAAAACTTTGACATCAATTTTGGCACCAACGTATTCCATATCAGCGAGAATATAAGTAATTGGTAATTCAATATTTTGATAAAGATCATATTGGTCTTCATCTTTTAATTTTCTAATGGCTTCATCTTTTAAATCATAAATTGCTTTGGCTTTACTGACAGTATGCTTAGCTAATAAATCTAAATCTGGAATATGTTTTTTGGTATTCTTACCAAAAACCTCTTCTTCATATTGTAAAGATGTATAACCATAATAGTCTGCAATATATTTCATTTCATCTTTTAAGCTTGGATTTAATATATATGAAGCTAACTGTAAATCAAAATCCATTCCTTTGATTGTTATACCATTCCATTTTGCAGAAAGGATTTGTGCTTTGATATTATAACTGTATTTATGATAACGTTCATCGCTTAAATATTTTAAGAATTCTTCATCCTTTAAAGCATTTTCAAATGTTATAAAATAAGCTTGCTGACAATTATATAATGCATAACCTAAGACAATAGATTTATGATAGTTTTGATCATAAATCGCACCTAAGATACTACTATCTTGTTGAAGAGGAGGCATTTTTTCAACGATTTCATATTGGATATCAGTAGAATGAGGAACTCTTGATTCTACTGATATTTTTTTCAATAATGAATTCATATCATATTTTTGATAAAAAGCTTTGAGTTGTTCAAAATTATAACCCTCATAACGTGCTTCATCTAAGTTTAAAGTCATTGGAATATCACGAAGAATCGTTGCAATTTTTTTAGAATGCAAACCTAAATCAATATTCTCACGAATCTTTTCACCTAATTTTCCTTTAATCTCATCAGCATGTTCTTTTAAGTTTTCAATTGTTCCATACTCATGTAACAATTTTAAAGCTGTTTTTTCTCCAACCCCTTTAATTCCTGGAATATTATCAGCACTATCACCCATCAAGCCTAAGAAATCTCTAATTTGATCTGGTGTTAAACCATATTTTTCTTGTAAAGTCTCAGGTGTATAAACATCTAATTGTGTTACCCCTTTAACTGTTCGATAAACCGTTGTTTGATTAGATACCAATTGAAAAGCATCTTTATCCCCTGTAAAGATAGAAACACTTAAACCTTCTTTTTCTGCCAAAGCAGAAAGTGTTCCAATCAAATCATCACCTTCATACCCTTCCATTTCAAAATAAGGGATTTGATAAGCATTTAAAAAGTCTCTTACCATTGCAAATTGACATTTCAATTCCTCTGGTGTTTCTTTTCTTGTTGCTTTATATTCATCTAACAAATCATTTCTAAACGTCTTTTTCCCATAATCAAATGCCACAACAATATATGCTGCTTGACGCTCTAATATCTTTTGTAACATATTTGCAAATCCAAACACTGCATTTGTTGGAATGCCATCTTTATTTACCATTAAATTTCCCATTGCTGCTGTGGCATAATATGCCTTAAACAACAACGAATTTCCATCAATTAAAACCAATTCTTCCATATTTATTCCATTACCCTTGCCTTATCTACAATAAAAGATAATTTATCTTTCATATCCACTTTTCCATTAATAAGACAAATATTTCCTTTCTTTAACATCATACCTATACTCTTATAACGTGAGGCAAACACAACACCATCAACGCTTCCAGTTTCATCAAAGCCTTCAATGAAACACATTTCATCACCCTTACGATCTGTAATATTTTTAATTCTTTGTAATTGAACAACAATATTCACACTCTGATTGACATATTCATATAAATCAGAAATATTCACATAAGGAATTGTTAATTTTTCTTTCATTAACTCTATTGGATGCATGGATAAATAAATACCCAAAGCCGCCTTTTCTCTAGCAAGTTTATCATCTTGTTGATCTTTATAGATTGTAAGAACAGGTTTTTCTTCAATACCTAAAGTATTTTTTAAATTCCCATAATCACGAATACTATCTAAATTCTTTAAGATTGTCATTCTTGACATTTGAAATTCATCAAATGCTCCTGCATCAATTAATGATTCTATCATCTTTTTAGAAAGCTTTGATTCATCCATACGCATCATAAAATCAAATATATCCTCAAAACGTCCATTTTTTCTTTCTTCAATAATAGCTTTATATCCTGCATATCCAACATTTTTAATTGCCAGCAAAGAATAGCGAATATTTCCATTTTCCACCATAAAGCGTGAAGAAGAATCATTCACTGAAGGTGGCAAGATATTCACATGATAAGCTTTACATTCTTGAATACAATGTAATTTTGTTGTTTCGCTTGATAATTCATTGGATAAAATAGAAGCAAAGAAGTAAAGAGGATAGTTTGCTTTTAAATAAGCCAATTGATATGCAATATATGCATAAGCAACACTATGTGATTTATTAAAACCATAATTTGCAAAACGTTCAATTAAATCAAATATTTCAATAGCTTTGTCTTGACTATATCCATTATGTAAACAACCTTCAATAAAATCATTTTTCATAGATTGCATTAAAGTCTTTTCTTTTTTAGATGTTGCTTTTCTAAGTATATCAGCTTTTGCAAGTGAAAAGCCTGCCAATTTTTGGGCAACTTGCATTAATTGTTCTTGATAAATCATAATGCCATATGTTGATTTTAAAATATCTTCCAATTCTGGCAATGGATAAGTGACTTTTTCTAAATGTTGACGACGTTTTAGATAAGCCGGTATATTTTCCATTGGTCCAGGTCTAAACAAAGCAATAGCAGCGACAATATCATCAAAACAATAAGGTTTCATCTTTCTCAGTAAATTGCGCATACCTTGAGACTCTAATTGGAAAACGCCAAAAGTATCTGCTCTAGAAATCAAATCATATGTTTTTTGATTATCCAAAGGCAACTGATTTAAAACAAGACTTTCACCTGTATCTCTTTCAATATCTTTACAAATATAATCTAACATTGTTAAGTTCTTAAGACCTAAAAAGTCCATTTTTAATAAACCAACTTCTTCAATATAGTCTTTAGAATATTGTGACATCATTGTTGAAGTGGGCCCATGAATCAAAGGAACAACATCACGTAATGGTTCTTTTGATAAAATAACCCCTGCCGCATGTGTTGATATATTACGCGGTAAATGTTCAATAACACTGGTTGCTCCAATAATTTTTTTCAATAAGCGATCTTGATTAATCATAGCTTGAAAACTGGCAGATGTTTGATACATTTGCGTAATTGTCTTTTTATTTTTAGGACCCGTTGGAATCATTTTCGCAATAATTTCTAAACGTGCCAAAGGAATCCCCATGACTTTTCCCATGTCTTTCATTGCGACACGTGGACCATATGTATTAAATGTGACAATTTGAGCAGCATGATCTTGTCCATATTTTTCAATCACATATTCAATCACTTCATCACGACGATCATCTTGAAAATCAATATCAATATCTGGCATAGATACACGCTCAGGATTTAAAAAACGTTCAAAAAGCAAATCATATTTCAAAGGGTCAATATTAGTAATGCCCAAAACATAGGCAACCAAACTTCCTGCCGCACTTCCTCTGCCTGCGCCAACTTGAATTTTATTTATTTTTGCAAAACGAACATAATCCCAAACAATCAAAAAGTAATCATCAAAGCCCATCTGATGAATCACTTTCAATTCATATTGAAGACGTTCTATATAAGAGTGAGGAATATCATGATTTGAAAAACGTTTTTGTAAACCGACTCGACATAAACTTTTTAAATATTCCCATGCTTGTCCATTTTTAGGCACTGGATAGGCTGGCAAATGTTTTTCATGAAGAGGAATTGTTGCACGGCATGATGAAATAACATGCATTGTTTCTTCAATAATGTCTTGTGAAAATAAAGAACGCATTTCTTCTTCTGTTTTCAAATATTTTTCTTGCGTAAGTGGTTCGTACTTGGCATCCAATGTTATTCCTTGATAAGAAGCTTGCATCAAATCTACTGCTAAGGCATCTTGTTTTTTCAAATAACAAACCTCGTTAGAACAAATGACTTTTACTTTTGCATAAGAAGCAAGTGATATGATACGTTCATTTAATGTTTGTTGTAATTTAATATGATGATTTTGAATCATTACATAATAATTCTCTTGAAAAATATCTTTGAAAAGTTTTAAATATTTGACAGCCTCTTCTTCCATTTCCTTGGCAATAAGTCTTTCTACAATCCCTTGTGGGCATCCTGAAATAACAAACATATGGCCACGATAAAGTGATAAAGCTTTCAGATCAATACATTTTTCTTGACTTAAATTAATATCACAACACACTTTTACCAAATCAAAATAACCGACATCATCTTTTGCAAGCAAAACAAAAGGATAGATTTCTCCTTCTATCATAATACTTGCTTCCATTCCAAAAATAGGTTGAATTCCATATTTTAAACATTCTTTACTAAATTCAAGAATACCAAACATATTATTCTTATCAGTTAAAGCCAATGCATCAATATGTTTAGTCAATGCATCTTGAATCAAATCTTTAATTAATATTGTACTATTTTGAAAACTATACGCACTCAATACTTGTAAATGACCAAACATATGATACCTCCTTATTGCCTTATTATATCAAAATTTGACTTTATAAGATACAATGAAACGAAAAAAGTATTAACATAATTGCAATATATAAACAAAACACAACATAAATCAATTGTAATAAATAAACTGCCTCAATACTCAAAACCCACAATCTAAAAAAGTACAAACCTATTAAATAAAAATGATACTGCAATTGAATCACTTTAAACCATCTTTGATTCAAAATAATCACAACACTTAATAATGCCGCTATCAAATGAAAAGGAATATACCACTTATAACAAATCAATTGTAATATCATACATATTGCACATAATAACTGCATTTTCTTAATTCTTTGTATCATCATGACAATCACCTATTCTATCATATGTAAAAATCACAAAAATAGACAAGAAACCAAAAGAAAAAGTGAGTATTGATTACTCACATTCTTTTAAAGCTTTAGCCAATTGATCAGGACAAGATGTTGGTTTTGCCCCACAACGAATCCCTTCTAAACGAGAAATTGCTTCATCCTTATCCATACCTTCAATAAGTTTAGCAACACCTTGTGTATTCCCAGAACATCCTCCAATAAATTTAACACTTCTGACTTTCCCTTCACTATCTACATCAAAATCAATACGTGAAGAACAAGTTCCTTTTGTTTTGTAACTATAAGCCATATTCCTTCAATCCTCCTATTTTAATCTTATTTTATCAATAACATAAAGATTATCATTATCCTTTAAACCACTAGACATTCTTATTTTCCCATCATCTAATAGCCAAATAGCTTCCACTCCATCCAATGAATTCACAAGTTTAAGCCCATCCTCATAAGGCATTAAGAAAACTGTTGAACTCAAGAAATCAGCCAATCCACTATCTTTAGTAATAATACTTACACTTCTAAAATGAACAGCTGGATACAAAGTATCAGGATCAATTAAATGATGATATCTCACACCATGAATATCTTTATAAAATCTTTGATAATCTCCACTTGTCACAATAGATTCACCTTGAACAACCAAAACAGCTTCATTTTCAGAATCCTCATCTCCTTCTTTATGAGAAAAGTTTCCATCTTTAGGAGATTCAATTCCAACACAGAATTTTTCTTGGCAATCATCTAAATAAAAATTACCCTCTTTTTTTATTTTCCTTGTTCCATGGCTTGCGACATTTCCACCACCACTTAAAAGAAAATTATCAACACCTTTATCAATCAAACTTTGTTTAATCAATTCAATTGCATAACCTTTAGCTGTTGCACCAACATCTATTGAAACAAATTCATCATCAATATACACTGTTTGTTGTTTTTTATCAATCTTTATGCTTTCAATATTTGTATGTTTATTCGCTTTTTTTAGTTCTGCATCAGTAGGAACCTTTCCAACGCCTCCATCACTTTCAGCCATTTCACGATAATCATGCCAAATATCAATCACACTTCCAAAGGCAATATTGACTTTATTTGATATTTCTTTATTTCTTTGAATACTTAAATCTAATAAATCAATAATCGGTTGATCAACTTTAACTGGTTTTACACCAGCATTTTCATTAATTGTTTTGATATTATTCATATCATCATAGCTTGTGTATTTATCAAATAAATGATCATAATAATTTAATTGTTCTTCTATGTACTCACCTTGTTTGTCAAATTCATCCTGACTTTCAGCATAACTCATATAAGTTGTGACTGTATCAAAAGGACCCATAAAATTCTTTGAATACAACTTATATTGTTTTTGACATCCACTCAAAAATATAAATGAGCCTACTAATAATAATTTTACTATTTTTTTCAATTTCATCACCGTTTTTTATTATACCAATAAACATCAAAAAAAACTATGAATTTCTTCATAGTTTTTCGTTCGTTCAATTTTTTTATTTCATTGCTTTTTCAATTGCAGCATTGAATTCATTAATTGCCATTGTACATCCAGCAGCTAAATCGCTTCCTTCTTTAGCAGCAGGTGAACCTTCAGCAGTTTTTCCAGTTGCGATATCAGTTAAATCTTTTAAAGTTTTACCTTTTACCCAACCTTCATAAGCAGCCATTTGTTCAAACCATTCTTTTTGGATTCCAGAAGCTTGTTTCATGTTGTAATCACCTTTTAATTCAGTCTTAGTTTTTAAACTAGAACCGTCATTTTTGATTTTAGCAACATCTAAGTCAGCCCATACAATTTTATCTCCATCTTTAGCAACTAAAGCCATAGTTGTTGATAAATAAGTGTTTTCATTTCCACCATAATCTTTTTCATATGCCATAACAGCAGCTAAACCTAAATCATTAGCTTCTACAGCTTGTGCATTTTTAGAAGCAGCTTCTACAGCTTTTTGGAAATCAGTAATAGCCATTGTACATCCAGCTTTAACATCAGCATCAGTAGCTTTTCCTTCTTCATTTACAGCAAA
The DNA here is from genome assembly GCA_900538465.1 of uncultured Erysipelotrichaceae bacterium. Taxonomy (GTDB): domain Bacteria; phylum Bacillota_I; class Bacilli_A; order Erysipelotrichales; family Coprobacillaceae; genus Longibaculum. The sequence goes on along the minus strand of UPXV01000032.1, from coordinate 12,902 downwards.
CTTAGCAACTTCTTCAGGTGTTTTACCTTTACATTGTTCTTCAAACGCAGCAATTTGTTCGTACCATTCTTTACCGATACCAGAAGCACCTTTCATTGCATAGTCATCTTTTCTTTCTAATTTTGTTTGAGTTCTTTCAGCATCTTTGTTTCCAGGTGTTCCTTGAGCAACATCGATTTTGATCCATTGGATTTTTCCTTCTTTATCTAATCCAATACCAGCAAATGTAGTGTTAACTTCTTTTGCATCAGAATGACCCATTGAAGTCACAACTCCTAAACCTGCTTTTGCATATTTTGCTCCATCATTTGCAGCAGCTCCACCTTCATCTTTTTTACCACAACCAACTAATGCAGTTGCAACTAAAGCTGAGGCAGCTAAAACTTTAACTAATTTGTTCATAAAATTCTCCTTCCCATATATCTTTTTGAACTATAATCATTATATCTTGAAAGCGTTTATATGGCAAGATATTTTGATGAAAAAATACAGTCATTTTCACATATTTTGCTCTATATGACATGGTTTGTGAAAAAATTACTGAATTCATCAATATTTTTTTATTTATTGAAAAATAAATTTCAAGAGATTAAATTTTAATATTTGAATATTTCTTAAGTTTTTATTATCTCACAAGATAATAAACTTTGACTAATCATTAGCTTTGCTTTTCTTTTCTAACAACTGTTGTATAATAAAATCATAGATTTATTTCTTTTAAGGCAAAGGAGACCAACTATGAATATTATAGATGCTTTAAAAACCGTTAGATTCAAACAAGAAAAAGAGATGCTCATTCCATTAAAAACAAAGTGGGAAGAAAATCTTGATGTCAATCACATTTTATGTGAATATCCAAGACCTCAAATGATTCGTCAAAATTATACTATTTTAAATGGATATTGGAATTATGCATTTACTCATTTGAAAAAAAGACCAACTCAATTTGATGGTCAAATTCTCGTTCCTTTTTCACCTGAATCCCGTCTTTCCCAAGTCAATAGACAATTACAGCCACATGAATATCTTTGGTATGAAAGAAGTTTATCTATGCCAAGACAACTTCATAAACGTTGTCTTTTACATTTTGGTGCAGTCGATCAAAAGGCTGTGATCTACATCAATCATCATCGTATTTTTGAACATGTTGGAGGTTATTTACCTTTTCATATTGATATTACTGATTATCTTAATGATGAACAAAACATTTTAACCGTTCGTGTTGAAGATGATTCCGATACATCTTATCATTCAATTGGTAAACAGCGACTAAAAAGAGGTGGTATGTATTACACTGCACAAAGTGGTATTTGGCAAACTGTTTGGTTAGAATGGGTTGATGAAACATATATTCAAGATGTTAAGATCCAAACTGATTTAGACCATCAATGTATCTATGTTGAAATCTATTTAAGTCAACCAACAAAAGAATTATCTTTACAAATTAATAACGAAGAAATTCATTCTATAATTTCCTTAGATAAACATATTACACAGACACTTAAAATAAAAGAACTCAAGGCATGGAGCCCAGATTCACCTTATCTTTATCATCTCCATGTGAAAATTCCTCATGATGAGGTTCAATGTTATTTTGCTATGCGTACATTTACTATCGAAAATGATAATCAGAATATTCCTCGCATTTGTCTAAATCATCAGCCTATTTTTATGAATGGCATTTTGGATCAAGGCTATTGGTCAGATGGTTTATATACAGCTGCAAGTGATGAAGCAATGATTTATGATATTCAAACAATGAAATCTCTTGGTTTCAACATGATTCGTAAACATATAAAAATTGAACCATCACGCTGGTATTATCACTGTGATCGTTTGGGAATGATTGTCTGGCAAGATATGGTCAATGGTGGTGAAAAATATCATACATGGTTCGTGACTTGGATGCCATCACTGATAAGCTGGACGAAGAAACATATTTCAGATAAACATGCTTATTTATTTGCTCGTCAAAATAAAAATGGGTGTAAAGAGTGGATCAATGAATGTCAACTGACAATTGACCATCTTGCTCATTTTCCTTGTATTAGCACCTGGGTATTGTTTAATGAAGGTTGGGGACAATTCAAGACAAAAGAATTAACTCATAAAATACGTCAATTAGATCCGGCCCGTTTGATTGATTCAGCAAGTGGTTGGTTTGATCAAAAATGTGGTGATATAAGAAGTGAACACCATTATTTTGACAAACCTAAAATGATATCTGATCAAAGAGCTTTTGTTTTATCAGAATATGGCGGTTATATTTATCAAGTTCCCCATCATATCAGTATTTCTAAAAGTTATGGCTATAAGACCTTTAAAAGTCAAGAAGATTTTTCACTAGCCTATTATAAATTATTTAAAGAAACTGTTGAACCTCTTATAGAAAAAGGTTTGTGTGGAGCCGTATATACGCAATTAAGTGATATTGAAGAAGAAGTCAATGGTCTTCTTACATATGATCGTCAAATTTGTAAATTAAAAAGAGAATCCTAGGATTCTCTTTTATCAACATCTTCAACACTGATAAACATACAAATTGTTCCAAGTACCGAAACAATCGCACCAATCATAAGCACTTTAGAAACTCCTAAAGCATCTAATAAAACCCCACCTGCAAGACTTGCAAAAACACCTGCTAAAGTCATAGCACCAGTAATCAAGGCTTGTCCTTTATTCATGTCATGTTCCTCTACCAATTGACTTACATAATAAACAGATGCTGGAATAAAGACAGCATAAGCTAACATTTGCATGACTTGTGCAACATAGATCATAAACATGTTAACAGCAAAATATGTTAACACATGTTTCACACTAAAGAAAATGGCTGAAATTAACATCATCTTTTTGCATCCTAATCGTTGTTGGAATTTTGTAAATAAAGCCATTGTTGGAAGTTCCAAAACAGCAGCTAAGAAAACCGCATTCCCCATATCAGCTGTATTCCCATTAATATGATTGACAACTTGAATAAAGAAATTATTAATCACTGAATGATCAAAGAATAACAAAACAGTTGCAACCAACAATAACATAAATGTTTTATATTTCTTCATGAATTGTCCCATTGACAATTGATCATGAACTTCAGTATCTTTTTCTTCGTGGACAATTTCATCTTTATGTCCAGGTAAATAGAATGTATAAACAAAGACCAAAGCACAAAGTGATAATCCTACATAGAAAAATGGTAACAATTCTGGACTAAATATAGCAACAACATTTCCTAAGATAAGTGACATAACTGCATAAGCAACAGAACCAATTCCTCTAGCCAAACCAAAATTAATATGAATTCCATTTTTTTCAAAAGCAAATGTTAATGAATTAATAAATGGTTGCATTGTTAACATGAGTGTAAAAACAATAATTGTCAAAACAACCATAACAATAGATGCTCCGGATATAAAACACAAAAGCAATGATAATGCGATAATGACAACCAAAATTAAGGAAATTAACATTCTTAATGATAATTTTGTTGTTTTGTCCATATATGAAGCAACAGCCGGTTGCCCAAAAACAGCCAAAATATTAGAAATAGACAAAACAATACCAATCGTTGTATTATCAAATCCTTTATCTAACAAAAATACAGACGCATAGCCAATCATGGCACAACAAATCATCCAATAGAAACCATGAATACAAGCATAACGAATATCCAAAGATTTATTTTCCACTTTCTTTCCTCCTTTATTTTTTGACAAAAATATCTTTCATCAACAATTGACGAATGTTCATATAAACAGTATAACACTGTTCCTTTCATTATTCACTGAAAATTTCAAAAATTGAAAAAGAAAGACAAATGTCTTTCTTAGAATTTATTTTCATTTTCTTCTATACATTTTGCAATGCGTGCTTGAACATATTGGGCAATTTGAGTACTGTTCATATCTTTATATTCATCATAATAGATTGGTTCTAAATAATGAATTTGAGCATCAACAGGTGCAATGGTATTGTTGTCAAAAACTTTATAACAATCAATCAATGCAACAGGAACAATTGGTTTTTTTGCATCAATAACAGATTTAAAGGTTCCTCCTTTAAATTCTAACATTTGATTTTGTTTACGGCATCTTGTTCCTTCAGGAAAAATAACATAATTTCTTCCTTCACTCATTTCTTTGGTTGCATTTTTAATAATTTTCATAGAAGCTCTTAAATTACTTCTATCCATCGCAACAAACTCAATCATCTTTAAAACTTTTCCTAAAACAAAGACATCCATTAATTCTTCTTTGACAATAGCTTTAAATGGTTTATCATGTGTTCCAAATAAAATCAAAGCATCAAATAATCCTTGATGATTAGGAGCAATCAAATAACCTTGTTCCTTAGGTAAATTTTCTTTTCCATAACAATGAATACGAACTCTTGATTTTTCATTCACTTTACATATTAACTTTTGTGTAAAAGCAAATCTTTCTTCAAAACTTGTTGTCTCTAAATGTTTATTATAGTAACGAATCTTTAATAACCATCCAGGTATTCTATAAATTAATCGACAAACTAAAAATATAATTCTTTTCATTTTGTACCTCTACGATAAGTTTGTAATTGAAAAGTCTCAAAAGGTTTCGTTTCAACAAGTTCAAAACCGTATTCATCAAAATCAGGAAAATAAGTTTCACCAATATGTGTTCCAGGAATTCTTGAAATTAATAATTGATCAGCCAAAGGTAAAGATTGTTTATAAATAGATGCCCCACCAGAAATATATAAATCTTCTCCTTTTTCTTTATATTCTTGAATCACTTCTTCTAAAGATGTTCTCACTTCTACACGTTCATCATCAAAAGGTTCAAAGCTAACAACAATGGTTTTACGATTTGGTAATGGTCTTCCAATCGCTTGATATGTTGTATATCCCATTAAAATTGTTTTGTTTGTTGTTGTTTCTTTAAAATGTTTTAAATCTTCTTTATTCACCCAAGGCATTCCATTAGATGAATCTTTTTTTCCAATTAATTGTTCATCATCCATTGCAACTATAATACTAATCATTAGACACTCACCTTTCCAACCAATCTTCCATGGCTTTGATAATTTTCTATTTTTATATCATCAATTGTAAAATCAAAAATAGATTTGACTTCAGGATTTAATTTCAATTGACACTTTGGTAAAGGTGTTCTAGAAATCTGTTCCTTCACAACATCAAAATGATCTTTATAAATATGGGCATCCCCAATAGTATGAACAAATTCTTTTGCCTCATATCCACAAACTTGCGCAAGCATCGCTGTAAACAAAGCATAAGAGGCAATATTAAAAGGCACCCCTAAGAATGTATCAGCACTTCTTTGATACAATTGACATGATAAATATTTTTGATCATGAGAAACATAAAATTGTAAGAAAGCATGACATGGTGGTAAAGCCATTTCATCAACTTCAGCAGGATTCCATGCACAAATAATATGTCTTCTTGAAAATGGATTATTTTTTAAAGAATCAACAAGTTTAGCAACTTGATCAACACCTTCATTATTAAAATTACGCCATTGTCTTCCATAAACTGGTCCTAATTCTCCATATTTGACAACAAAAGGATCATCTGCTGGTAATTCTTTTATTTTCTCAATAAATTCTTCAAGTGTTTCTCCATGGAAATCTTCAGATTTTTTAAATGCCTCATAAGGCCACTCATTCCAGATTTTCACATTTCTATCAACCAAGTATTTAATATTTGTATCCCCTTTAATAAACCATAAAAGTTCTTCAGCAATAGGTCTTAAAAACATTTTCTTTGTTGTGAGTAATGGAAAACCATCTCTTAAATCATAACGTGTTTGATATCCAAAAACACTACGTGTTCCTGTTCCTGTACGATCTTTGCGATCTTCACCATGATCTAAAATATATTGACACATATCTAAATATTGTTTCATTTGTTTTCACCTCTTGTCTATTATATAGGATAAGCTAGAAAAAGTCATTAGAAAAAGAACCAATAAATGATTGGTTCAATTAATCATCATGATGTGAACATTGAATACGATAACGTTCCATCATTTCTTTAAATATTTCACCATTTGTTGGTGGTGTATAAGTAATCGCATTGGCCCCAGCTTGAATAACTTCTTGAATTGTTTCTTCACTTGGTCCTCCAGTTGCAATAATTGGGAAAGTCTTATCGATTTCTCTTAAAGCTTTAATAATTTCAACGGTATTCTTTCCACCTGAAACATTGATAATACTTGCACCTGAATGAAGCATTCTTTCTTCTAATGGTTCATCTAGTGAAACGATTGTTAAAACGATAGGAATATCAACAATTTGTGATAATTCTTGAACAAAACGCGTTTTGGTTGGAGCATTTAATACCACTGCTGATGCGCCATTTAATTCAGCATCTAAAGCAATATTATTAACCCGTGGTCCTGATGTTGTTCCACCTCCAACTCCTGCAAAAACTGGTTTTTGAGCAACTTCTATAATAGATTTCGTAATTTGTAATGTTGGTGTAAAAGGATAAACAGCAATGACAGCATCAGCATTACAGTTGGCAATCACTGCAACATCAGTTGAAAACACCAATGATTTAATTCTTTTTCCATTCACATTAATTCCTGATACATCATAAATACAATCTGGAACTTTCACGATATGTCGTAACTTTGATTGTACAATTGGCATTTGTTTTGCCACACACCCCACCTCTTTCTTTTTTTGAGTATAATCTTTTTTTATGAATTGACTGTTAAGAAATGATACAATGCACCAATTAAATTGGCTTCATTATGAAATTGACACGTGAAAACAACAGGTCTAATCTTGGCATGTGTAAAATGACTAAAAATAACATCCAAGCGTTGATTGACTTCATCTAATAAATCATCTCTAACACTTATTCCTCCACCAATCACAATTTTCTCTGGATCATAAGCATATTGTAAATTATAGATTCCATTAGCTAAAACATAATAAAATTTATCAACTGCTTTTTCATAAATTGGATCATCATGGTAATGATCAAAGATGTCTTTGGCATCTAATGAGTCTACAGATACATTTTTCATTTTGGCAACACTGCGTACAACAGCAACAGTTGATCCCACATCAGACCACGTTTTCATATCTTTGGTTGTAAAATCAAAATCAGCAATCATATAACCAAATTCGCCACCATGTAAATGTTTTCCTTTATGAATACGTTTGTCCTTAACAACCGCTCCACCAATTCCTGTTCCACTCACAATAAAACAACAATCATCCACATCACTCGCAGCACCTTTCCAAACTTCAGCCAACGCAGCACAGTTGGCATCATTTTCTAATTCTACACGAACATGAAGTCTTGTTTGTAAATCATTTTTAATGTTTGGTCCATGAATATAATCCAAAGCACTTGAACCACCAATAATACCACTTTCACTATCGACTGCCCCTGGCATACTCAAAGCCAATCCTTCTACATTTTCATAACTTTTAAAGACATCTTCAATGATTTGATACATTTTTTCAATCGTATCAGGCGTTTTCTTTGAATCAGTTTTTAAAATGTCTCCATCCTCATTTAACAACCCTATTTTCATTGAAGTTCCACCAACATCAATACACAAATAATTTTTCATCCCATGCACCTCTCTTTCTTTTTATTATAAAGAAACTTATGACAAAAAGCCATAATCAAAAAAATAATTTTATAAAAAAAAGAAAAAATGACACAAAAAGTCCATATCTTTATGCTATGATTTAAGAGGATGATAAAAAACCTCATATTTATCATCTACAATTCAATCCTTTTCCTCTATATCAAGGAAACATAGGTGCAAGAACCTCATCTTGCACCTATTTGTTTTCTTTTAAAGAGTGAATTATTTGATTCATCACATCTTCTAATGATGAATCATTATGAATATGAATATCACAGGCATCAAGATAAACTTGGTGTCTTTCTTTATATAAATCATAAAGTTTTTCTGCGCCATCTTTTAATAGTGGTCTTGATGATGTTTCTACATCTTCTATTATCATAGAAACAGGACGATCAATATAAATGATGATGCCATTTTCTTTTAATACTTGAATATTTTGAGGATTTTTAATAACTCCTCCACCGGTTGAAATAATATAACCATCTTTATTTGCAACTTCCTGACAACAAATCGCTTCTCTTTCTCTAAAATAATCTTCTGATATGGCAAACATTTCAGGAATGCTCATTTGGTATCGAGTTTCTAGATATTCATCTATATCAATAACAGGTCGTGATAATCTTTGCGAAAGAAGTGAAGCAATTGTTGTTTTCCCACATCCCATAATTCCTATTAAAACAATATTTTTCATATCTTTCTCCTATTTTTTCGCATAATTTCCAAGAACTCTTAATGTCATTGTATGAGCCTTCATATCTTCTAAAGCCAAAACAATGTTTTCTTGTTCAAGACTGCCTTCAATATCAACATAAAAATAATATTCCCAAGGTGTTTCTTTTAATGGTCTTGATTCAATTCTTAACATATTGATATGATGATCATTGATAATCTTCATAATTTGATAAAGTGTTCCCACATGATGTTTTAACGTAAAACCCAAACTAATATAAGAAGCATCTTGAGATGTTTCTAGATGTTTTCCAACAATAATAAAACGTGTTGCATTGGTTTTAGCATTTTGAATATTATCTTGTAATATTTCTAAGCCATAAACTTCTGCTGCTTTTTTGGATGCAATAGCTGCTTTGCTTTTATCATTTTGACTTGCTACAAACTGTGCAGAAGTGGCTGTATTGGCATATTCATGTGTTTGAATCCAAGGATGTTTCAAAAGAAACTCTCGGCTTTGCAAAAGACCTTGTGGATGTGAGTAGACTTCTTTTAAATCTTCAATTGAACTTCCTGGGATTCCTAATAGATGTTGTTCTACAGAAATACTTTGTTCTCCGATAATATAAAAATCATAATCACGAATCAAATCATAATTATCGTTGATGGCTCCTGTTGATGAATTTTCTAAAGGAACAACACCATAGTCAATTTCATCATTTTTTAAAGCTTCAAAAACATCATGAAAATGTTCATAATTTTTTCTTTTTGTTGATATTCCAAAATAACTTTCTAAAGCTGATTCAGAAAAAGATCCTGAAACACCTTGAAACCCAACTGTGATATTATCAAATTGAGGTGTCTGTAATTGATAATGAATAGGAGGAATAAATGAAGCTTGATATGTTTTAGAAATATTCATTAAATCTTGAATAAATGTCTTGGCATATCTTTTTAAATCTTCATTTTCAATACGATTGACATTTTTTTCAATCACTTGTTGTTCTCTAGCCGATTGAAATATTTCCATATCATGAGCCAATTTATACGTAATGACATCTTTAGCAACATTCATTCTTTGTTCAAATAAAGCAATAAGTTGTTGATCAATTTCATCAATTTCTTGACGACATGTTTTTAAATCCTTCATATATCTTTCATCATGTCCAAGATACCAAGGGCTGCCATTGATTCCACAACGACAACAGCTCTTAAAACAATACATGGATCATGCCTTCCTGTTATTTCTAATTTTGTATTTTCTTTTGTTTTGATATTGATTGTTTGTTGAACTTGTGAAATTGAAGGTGTTGGTTTGATTCCTACTTTAAAGACAATAGGCATTCCATTGCTGATACCTCCAGTGATTCCACCATTATTGTTTGTCTTGGTTTTGATTTGTCCTTTTTCATCATAGTAATAACTATCATTAGCTTCATGACCGTATAACTGTGTCATGTAATCTCCTAATCCAAAACTTACACTTTTGACAGCGGGAATACTAAATAATAAAGAAGAAAGGTGTGATTCGATTGAATCGAAGAAAGGATTTCCTATGCCTGCAGGGACATTAACAATCGCACATTCTATCGTTCCACCTACAGAATCTTGTTGTTTTCTTGCCTCTTCAATCACATCTTGCATTTTTGAAAAAACATCAGGATTTATTGTTGGATAGTGTTGTCTTGTCAATTTTTCCAAATCTTCACCTGTCAAATCAACAGAAAAACTATCATCTTGAATATCTTTAATACTTTGAATATGTGCCCCTACAACAATACCTTTTTGTCTTAAAATTTGTTTCGCCACACTTCCTGCAAAAACAATAGGAGCTGTTAAGCGTCCTGAAAAATGGCCACCACCACGAACATCATTATAACCATGATATTTGATATATGCCGGATAATCACTATGTCCTGGTCGCATACATTCTTTGAGTAATGAATAATCTTTTGAATGTTGATCACTATTATGAATCATGGCACATAAGGGTGCTCCTGTTGTTACCCCATCTAAAACACCACTCATGATATGAACTTCATCCTCTTCCTTGCGTGGTGTGGACATTTTGTTTTGTCCCGGTGCACGTCTTTTCATATTCCATTTGATTTCATCCATATCCAAATGAATTCCCGCTGGTAAATTCCCAATGACAATTCCAATTGCTTTTCCATGGCTTTCACCAAATAATGATAATTCTATATTTGTCCCCCAATTAGCACTCATCAACAAGACCTCCTAACATTTGAAAATGTTCCCAAAAACTTGGGTAAGATTTTTTTACACATGTTTCCTCATCAATAATGATTGGATTTTCACATACCGTTGATGCAATGGCCTCCATCATTGCCATACGATGATCATTATATGATGACACTCGGCCACCTTTTAAGCTTGGTACTCCTTCAATAACCATAGAATCCTCAAATTCCTGAGCTTTTCCACCCAATTGACAAATCACTTCCACAGTTGCTTTTAAACGATCACATTCTTTAATACGCAAACGTCCAATATGTTCAATCACTGATGTTCCTTGACTTAATGCACAAGACAGGGCAATAACTGGAATAATATCAGGACATTGAGATCCATCTATTTTTGTCATTGTTAAAGCATGACAAGCCATTTGATGTCCATCATCCTTTTCTATCAAATGTGCATTCATTCTTTCTAAAATATCAATAGCTTCTTTATCTCCTTGAAAAGATGATAAATTCAAATCATTCAAAACAACATCATTTCCTAAAGCCCCTGCAACAAGATAAAATGCAGCTTGAGAAAAATCAGCTTCCACACGATAATCATGTGCAACATATTGTTGAAATCCAGGAATAATCAATTCTTGATAATCATGATTAATGACTTGGATTCCATATTGTTGCAACATTTGTAAAGTTAAATCAATATAACCTTTTGATTCCAATGGTGAAGTGATTTTGATAATGGAATCTTCATCCATTAAAGGTAAGGCAAATAATAGTCCACTAATAAATTGTGAAGATACGTTTCCTGGTATCTCAAAAACGCCTCCTCTTAATCTCCCTCTAACATATAAATCCAAAACATTTTCTCGATACAAATAAGAAATGCCTTGTTTTTCAAAAATATCATAATACACATTTAATGGTCGTTTCCCCAAACGACCTTCTCCAATAAAATGAACATTGGCCTCACAGACAAGTGAAATTGGAACCATAAATCTAAGTGTTGAGCCTGATTCATAACAATTAATTTCACATTGATTCTTTAAGAATGTTGTTGTTCCATCAATCTCTAAATAATCATCATACTCAAAAATCATTGTTCCTAAAGCTTTCATTGCAGCAATGGTTGCTTTAATATCTTGTGAGTATTCAATATTGGTAATTGTACTTTTCCCACGTGCTAAAGATGCACAAATGATAGCACGATGAGCCATACTTTTTGATGGTGGAACATGAACTTGTCCACTTAACTTATGTGGTGTTATCTTTATTGCCATGATTAAATCTCCTTCACTCCATCTAGCAATGTCATATCACTTGGATAGACATAATAATCACCTATCTCATGTAATAAAACATAAGATAATTTTTGATTTATATTTTTCTTATCTAATGCCATTGCTTTTTTTAAATCTTCTACCAAAACATGCGCCGTTATTGGTAATTTGTATTTCAAAACAACATCTTCTATTTGTTTAGCTGTTCCTTTTTTTGTTAATCCTTTTGATTCTGCAATACGTGTTAATTGAACCATTCCAATACTCACAGCTTCCCCATGTGAATATTTTTCATAATGGTAATGTTGTTCAATGGCATGTCCTAATGTATGTCCAAAATTTAAAGACAAACGATCACCAAAATCAAACAGATCTTTTTCAACAACATCTCTCTTTAAATCAACACAACGATAAATAATCTCATCAATATCTTGATACAAATCATCAAATGAATCATAAGATGCTAAACGGTGAAATAAATCTTGATCAAAGATACAACCATATTTGATAACTTCCCCCATCCCATCATGAATAAATCTTTCATCTAATGTTTTCAATGTCTTTGGATCAATCAGAACAAGTAAAGGATGTTTAAATGCTCCTACCAAGTTTTTTCCTTCAGGCAAGTCTACAGCAACTTTACCACCTACACTTGAATCAACTTGAGCAAGCAAAGATGTAGGGATTTGGACAAATTGAATACCTCTTAAAAATGTACTTGCCACAAAACCTGCCAAATCACCAATCACACCTCCACCTAAAGCAATAATTAAATCTGTTCTTGTGAGTTGAAATGAAAGTAATTGTTGATAAAGACTTGGTAAAATATCAAATCTTTTTGATTGTTCTCCATGAGGAACAATGATATGTCCAACAGTATAAAGTTTTGATAATTGTTTTTCTATGATTTCTCCATAGTATCCAAAAACTTGGTCATCAGAAATAATCATTATTTTCTTTCCATGATAAATTGGTTGGATATAATCATTGATTTGATTCAATATTCCTTTTTGAATATAAATTGGATAACTGTCTTTTCCTAAATTGACTTTCAATTCCATGTGTCTCACTCCTATACTTCTTTTCCTACAATTTTACCAATTTCTTTGATTTGTTCAATTAATTCTGTATATTTC
>UPXV01000031.1 GCA_900538465.1 uncultured Erysipelotrichaceae bacterium | reverse complement strand
ATCAAGTCCAGGTAGATTTTCAAGAGTGGCATGATTATGATGTTGAATATGCAAAGAAAGAAGGGTTAGGTAAAGGAAAGTTAGAAACAGCCCTATTGCAATATCAAATCAAATATCAACAAAGTGGAGAATGGATAAAGGAATGTACGTTAGAACAATTAGACTATTTAAGTCAATTGATTATAACTGATATTTCATCACAAGAATTAAAAGAAAAAGTATTAAAGAGAAAAATCTATGAAGAATAAGACAATCAATGAACCAACCATTGAATACTGTTATTCATTAGACTTTCAAGAAGAAATGAAGGAAAACAAAAGAAAAGAAAAAATATCAGTAATTCAGTCATTAATCTTATTAACTTATTACAAAATGGCACCTCTTTGGATTGAAAAATGTTCCTTAGAAGAATTAGATATTCTTTTTCAAGGCATTTCAGAAAAACATTGGTCATTTCATGAATTAAAAAAACATTTTCAAAAAGAATGAAAAGTGGATAGGGTTTCCCTATCCTTTTTGTATTAATTCTTTATATAAAAGTTCATGCATTGATGAATAACCTTTTTCTATCTTATGCTTTAAAGCGAGATATTGTTCACTCGGTCCTTCTTCTTGAATATTGAGTTGATCACATATTTCTAAAAATAATTCATAATGAACAACAAATATCTCATCAATAACTTCTTCAATACAAATTTTTTTCATACGTTCTTCCCGTGTTAATCCAAACTCTTTTTCATAAGCTTCTTCTAATATTTGATATTCAAAATGAGTATAACCTACTGTCTTCATAATATTATCAATAATCTTTCTTTGAGATAAAAGAACTGTTCCTCTTCGATAGATTTGTTGATTTCTCATTTCAATAACAACACTATAATGACCATCACCAACAATAAAAATACTATCTTCATAATCTGGTATATGCAATTGACAATACATAAAATCATGTAATTCTTGTTGATGAATTCGATAAATGGGAAGATAATGAAACTCTTCATAACAATCATCTTCTTGCCATTCATAGGGTTCCAATAATTCCTCATCATCATATACAAAATTGACTAAAAACATAATTAACCCCCTATATTTCATTGTATGTTTAGTATTCCTTAAAAATGATTAAATATAATTCTTTCTATGTTTTTTATGTGAATTCCGATATAATAAACATAAGAGGTGACATTATGGATTTATTACAAAATATTATTGTCTATGCAATTTTAGGAGCTATTCAAGGATTTAGTGAACCTATTCCTATTTCTAGTAGTGGACATTTGGTTATTTTTAAAAATATCTTTGAACATTTTGGTTGGGTATTTCCAACGACTGATATTACTTTTGAAGTTTTGGTAAATACAGGTTCTTTACTTGCGATTATGTTTTATTATCGAAAAGATATTGCGAGATTATTTGTTTCTTTCTTTAGTTACATATTCAAGGAAGAAAGTCGTGATGAAAAATTACCTGATTTTCGTTACTGTATGTTGTTGATTGTAGCAACAATTCCAGCTGCTATTGGTGGGGTTCTTTTTAATGATTATATTGAGACAGCTTTTTCAAATGTCAAATTGGTTGGTTGTACACTTTTAATCACTGCAGTCTTTTTAATGTTAATTCATAAGTATGGATATAAAGGAAAACGTACCAAAAGAAAATTAAACTTATGGGATGCTTTGCGTATGGGATGTTTTCAACTTGTTGCCTTATTACCGGGTATCTCTCGAAGTGGATCAACAATTACTGGTGGTATGTTAGGTGGACTTGAACAAACAACAGCACGTGATTTTTCTTTCTTTATGTTTATGCCTGTGAGTTTAGGAGCAATTGTCTTGAAACTCAAAGATTTTATTGCAAGTCCAACACTAACCACTTTATGGTTACCATATTTGATTGCTTTTATTGTCAGTGGTGTTGTCACTTATTTAGCTCTTCAACTTTTATTCTCATTTTTAAAGAAGCGTAAAATGAATTATTTTTCTATTTATTGTTTTGTAATGGGATTATTTGCTCTTATTGTTTTATAAAAAAAAGATGGCTTAGCCATCTTTTAAAAACATTTCTTTCTTATATTTTAAATACATTGTTTGAGCTTTTGATAAAAGCTCTTTTTGTTTTAATAAACGAATAAATAAATTGTCTTTTTCTTCTAAATAGTCAAGATTAATCCATGAACATTGACAATCACTATGATTATGTGTTGGATGCATCAAAGCAGACTGCCAAACTACTGGATTTTTATACTTGTAAAGATGGACATATTCACTGACTTGTTCTCTAATATTTTCATCTAATATTTCATAATGACCATCAGCATAATAAACTCTTAACCATTCTTCATAGTTTTCAATAAAAATAGGTAGATTATGATTTGACTGCAATGACTTCTACCTCTATTAAAGCACCTTTAGGAAGCTTCGCAACTTCTACAGCACTTCTTGCAGGATATGGTTCTACAAAATATTGTGCATAGATATCATTCACTGTATTAAAGTCATTCATGTTATCTAAGAAAACTGTTGTTTTGACAACGTTTGAAAAATCTAATCCTTGACTTTCTAATAAACCTTTCACATTATCTAATGCTTGTTTTGCTTGTGCTTTAATCCCTTCAGGCATTTCACCAGTCATTGGATTCAATGGAATTTGTCCAGAAAAGAAAATCATATTTCCTAAATCAATTCCTTGACTATATGGTCCAATAGCACCTGGTGCTTTATTCGTTTTAACAATTTTTTTCATCTTTATTCCTCCTTTATTAACATTATGTTTTTATTATATCAAATATTGTTAAGAGATACCACGATAAAATCAAACAGTAACTTTTTCTTCTTTTAAAGAACAATACTCTAAATACCTTAAAAACATCATATTGGCAATCAAGAAAAAATGTCCTGTACAACAATAGCTTTTGTCTTGGAAACCTGTATGAAAATCACTTGTTTCAAATCCAATATAATCATTGACATATTGAGACAAAAGATTGCGTTTATGTCGTGCAATGCCAAGTGTTTGAATATTCATTTTATGTAAATATTTTGCTAAAGTTACAATACGTTCATTATCGCCAGAAAGCGAAATCAAAATAAAGAAATCATCTGGCAAAAGATTATTTAAAACAGTATCTAATTCTGTATTTCCTTCAATAACATGCATGATTTTATGACGATAAGCAAACTCTCTTTTAAATTCCAAAGCAGCATTATTTTGAACTTCACCTGTTCCATAAATGAAAATACGACCAGCATTATCAATATTATGGAAAATATGATCCAATTCTTTATTTTCCATGACATCTAAAGTCCTTTTTAATTCATCTAAAGCATGATGCAGACTATGACTATCAAAATCAAATTGCTTATTTAAACTCCATTTTAAATAAACTTTTAATTCACTGTAGCCATCTAATCCAATCTTTTTAGCAAAACGAATAATACTGGTATGTGAAACATTACAAGCATGAGCAAGTTGTTGTATAGACATTTTTTGACATGCTGTTTTATGGTGAAAAATATATTGCCAAATATACAAATCATTTTCATTTAATTCATCATAATGGGATTTAACCAAATCATCGATTGTCATTCTCTATCATCCTTTCATGATAATCCATATATTTTACTAAAATAAAATCAATCAATACAAAGTAATTGACTAAACCTTCATAACGTGGTCCTAAAGGATTTAATATATTCGGAACATCAACATACAAAGCTTCATCAGCAAGATGTGATAAAGTATTATTTTGAGTTGCTGTGATGCTAATGAGAGGAACACCTTTCATTTTTACTTTTTTGGCAAATTGGATGGCTTGTTTATTCTCACCAGAATAAGAAATAATAACAAGTAAATCTTGATTTGTGATGATTTCTTCAAAAGCATCTGTTTCATTGGTTGACTGAATTGTAAAAAAGATTTTATTAACAATCAAAAAAGAGCGTTTTAATTCAGCAGCAACATTATTTTGAATACTTCCAGTCCCATAAGCATAGGTATTTTTAGCATTTGATATGAGTTCAATAACACGTGTCATATCTTTTTCTTTTGTTTCACTCATATATTTTTGGTATTTTTGATAAACAAGTTCTAAACCTGTTTGTTTATATTGTTGATTTTGATTGTCTATACGTAAATAGACTTTTAATTCTGTATATCCTTTTAAACCTAAACGTTGTGCAAAACGCATGATTGTTGTTCGAGAAACATGTGTACGTGATGCCAATTCATCAATAGATAATTTTTCACATTCTTTACGATGGCTTGAAATATATTGCCATATATAGAGGTCGTTTTCATTGAGTTGATGATAATTTTTATTCATTAATTCTTCTAAACGCATAACTTTTCCTCCCAATTATTTCCATTATAGCATAAAGAATAAAATAAGAAAAAGCAAGAATTTTTACTTTCTTGCTTGTTTCATAAAATGGTAAAAAGCTCCTTTTAAATTTGCATCATTATGATATTGACAACTCATAATTTCTAATTGTGGCATAGCAACTGGTAATGATTCATAAAAAGCCTTCATAGCCGTTTGAATACCCTGAATGAAAATTGGATTTTCACTCACACCACCACCAATACAAACACGCATAGGATCTAACATAATTTGCATATTAAAGAGTTGAATCGCAATATCATAACAATATTTTTGAAAGATTTTTAAAGCTATCTCATCGCCTGAGGCAATCCAATCAAAAACTGTTTTTCCATCTGTAATATCAACGTTTTTTGCTTCACAAACTCTTTTTACAAAATGACCAATCCCACCAATATGTCCTAGCACAGCATCCATGCCTTTGACTTTTATATCATCACAAATCAACATAGAAACTTCTCCAGAAAAAAGATGTGTTCCTTTATAAATCTCACCATTTATAATAAAACATCCGCCAACTCCTGTGCCAAAAGTTAAAACAATTCCATTATTGATACCTTGCATATGGCCAGCTGTCATTTCTGCAATTGCTGCACATCTGGCATCATTTTCAATCTCCACTGGAACTTGAAAAACTTCTTCATACCACTCTTTTAAAGCCAATCCATGATGATAAGTCAAAGAACCTCCTTGAAAAATATAACCTTTTGATGTATCAATTGTTCCTGGTAGACTCATTGCGATTCCACCTTTTTCATCATCACATTGTTGCCAGATTTCACGAATTATCTTCATAAAATCTTCTTTTGATGTATAAGGTGTTGGCTTTTTCCCTTGTTGTAAGATGTGTCCATCTTCATCCATCCAGGCATACTTAATAAAAGTTCCCCCAGCATCTATACTTAAATATTTCATCATAATATTTCTCCATTACTTAAAATCACTTGTCGATACCAATCAAACGATTTCTTTTTCATTCGCTTTAATGACCCATGTCCCTCATTATCTTTATCCACATAGATCATTCCATAACGTTTCTTCATTTCACCAGTCCCAGCACTAACAATATCAATTGGTCCCCAAGCAGTATAACCCATCAAATCAATACCTTCTTGTTCAACAATATCCTTCATAGCTTGAATATGTGCTCGCATATAGTCAATACGATAATCATCAATAATTTCACCATTCTCATTGATTTGATCATCATACCCCAAACCATTTTCAACAATAAATAAAGGCAATTGATAACGTTCATAAAGTATGCGCATTAAATATTTTAAACCATCTGGATCAATCTGCCATCCCCATTCACTCGCTTGTAAATAAGGATTCTTCAAACCATCCACAATATTCCCTTTCACTTTTTCTCCACCATCAAGATGTGAAACAACTTGTGAAGAATAATAAGAAAAACCAATATAATCAACTGTCCCAGCTTTTAAATCCTTCAAATCATCATCAGTAATATCTAATTCAATATGATAATTTTGAAAATATCCTGGATAATATCCACGACATTGCACATCACAAAAAAACAATGTACCATCTCTTAAATATTCTTGAGCAGCAAGGGCATCTAAAGGATGACTGGTTTGTGGATAACCCACCGTTGTCATAACCATACAACCCACTTTATTATCTGGATCAATCTCATGTGCTAATTGAACTGCTTTACTGCTAGCGACAAACTGATGATGTAAAGCTTGATAAGCAATCTGCTTTTGATTTTCACCCGGTTTTATTAAAACACCTGCAATCATAGGAATCTTAACCGTACTGTTAATTTCATTGAAAGTCATCCAATAACGAACAACACCTTTATATCTATGAAATAAAACAGATGCATATTTCGTATAAAAATCTATCAATCGACGATTTGACCAACCACCATATTTTTTTACCAAATCAAGGGGCATTTCATAATGTGATATTGTGACAACTGGTTCAATTCCTTTGGCTTTCAAAGCTTTAAATAAACGATCATAAAAAGCTAATCCAGCTTCATTAGGTTCATCTTCATCCCCATGAGGGAAAATTCTTGTCCAGGCAATCGAAGTCCGAAAACATTTAAAACCCATTTGGGCAAATAATTCAATATCCTCTTGATAACGATGATAAAAATCAATCGCTTCATGATTAGGATAATAACAATCATCCTTTATTTCTAATGTCACTTGACGAGGAGCATCTTTGCTACCTGCAGTGATGATATCCATAATCGAAAGACCTTTCCCATCTTCATCATAGGCACCTTCACATTGATTTGCCGCAACTGCTCCACCCCATAAAAAATCTTTTTTTAACATGTGCTCTCCTTTTCTAAAATATGTTTTAAAAAATGAAGTGTATCTTCATAAACCTGCATGGCTTCTTGTTCATTCTTTTGATAATCAAATTGAAATTCATGAGACATGTGTTCATAAAAACGACTTTCTACATAAATTTCTTGCTTTTTCAAAGCTTGAACAAGCTTTTGACCTTGCCACATAAATGAAAATTTCTTACCATCACAAATATAAGCTGGTGGAAAGTGCTTATGAATATTATGCAATGGTGATGAATAAAAACGTTCATCTCTTTTCCACCAATATTTATGTCCTAAATAAGACCAACCAATATATTTCATAAACAAACGAAATTGTTTAAATTCTTCTTTTTGAAAATCTTCTGATAAATCATAGGGACCACAAAACAATAATAACCCTTTAATTGGCAAAGAATTAAGTAAATTGACATTTGCTTTTAATGCTAATGTCTCATTTTGATACATTGATGCATAAGTTGCAGCAATATTAGCTCCTGCTGAATCTCCACCTAAGATAAAATCTTCAATCATGATATTGTCTTTTTTCAAATCATTTTGAATATGACATAACATTTCATCGACTTGTTTGACTTGACTTGGAAAATGACATCTTGGGGCATAGGCATAATTCATGGCACAAACACCATAACCTTGACTTGCAAGCATCGGGGCAAAATTTCGCATTCCTCGGCTATCACCTGAGATAAAAGAACCCCCATGAACCCAGACAATCATATGTTTGATGGGTTGATTTTTTGGAAGATATAGGTCATAAGTCGCTTGAGGATATTTTGAAGGGTATGGGAGGTTAGGCAAAATATGAATTCCTTCTTTGATTTCCTCAATATTATGAGGACCTTTTTCTCTTTCTACTTCTTTTTTTGAACGCAATAACCAAACAAATGGATAAGGTGTCCAAAAAACAATATATAAAATAATGATGATAATAATGAGTATTATATATTTAAACATTTTTCTATCTCCTTAGCCATTTTCTTTCCACCAAGTGAACTAGGATGTAAGCCATCTTCGTTCATATCTTCTTTGGTTAAATTATCAAAACATACTGTTTGGTTCATTGTTTGATTTAACCATAAATTGATTTGTTGACGTCTTTCTTCTTTTTCTTTTGTACAATGAGGATTATTGATAAATGGAGTGATTTCACACCATAAAGTTGGTATATCTTGAATCATTTCTCTTAAAGACATATATCCTTTTTGCATATCTTCAAGAGTTGGTAATTCACTCATTAAAGCACAGAATGTTCCTGGTTGATACAAATCGTTAACTCCTATCGCAATGATATACTGATAAACTCGATGACATTCTTTTGCTTCTTTGACAAAACGTGATAACCCAGATATTCCAAAACATTGCTTATCAATGGAAATATTTTGATAGACTTTTTGTGTCAAAACCTGTGTGATTTCTGGATTATCAGTATCTTGTAAATCAACACATTCAATTTGACGTAACAGACGATTACCACTTAATCCTAGATTAATCAAACTATAACCTTTCTCCATTGATTTTTCTTGAAGAATACGAGTATAGTTCCCTTGTTCAACAATTGAATCACCAAAAACACATAGACATCCTTTTAATGATCCTTGTAATTCAATGCTATTTAAAGCATAAATTTGTTGAGGGGCTTCTTTAAAAACATCATAATCCATTCTTTCAAAGCCAGAAACAAAGTGATAATCTGGCGATACAACGATATCATATTCAAGGCTTAATGCTGATTGATCCATCTCATGAATATCTATCCCATCACTCCAGCATGCATCTTGTGGCTTAAGTGTGACTTTTTCTTGTCCTTGAAAGAAAAGGCGATAGTGATTATGAGAATCAGAAAGATAAACATTGGTAATTTCGATGGGTTGTGTTTCATAAAAGGCTGCAAATCTTAATCTTAACATATGACTTTGAGGAATCGCCTTCAAAGTCATATGTTGATGTTTTAAACAAGGTGTTGGAATCAAGCCAAGTCCTCTTTGAGCACGACTCCAATAAGTTGTCCATTGATTATTTGGCATTTTGTAAACTTTCTTCGTTGGCTTGTTCTAATTCATATTCATGACGATCTGCAACTTTGATAAATGGATACCACATCATAAAAGTAATCGCAAAACAAATAATCATAATAATTGTATAGTTAATTCCCCCTGCTAAAGGCATTTTTATAAAGATTGGTGTTGTCCAAGGTAATAATGACATCGTTGGATTTAAGCTCACAGGTAAAATTGTGACGGCTAATCCCCAAGTCACAAAACCACTAATAATTTGAGTAAAACATTGAGGAATCATAAACATTGGGTTCATAATAATTGGCATCCCAAACATAATTGGTTCTGTAATATTGAAAACAGATGGGATAAATGATAATTTTGCAAGTTGTTTGAATTTTGCTGATTTGGCTTTAAACATATAACCAATCACAATACTCATAAATCCAGAAGCCATCATTCCTCCATAAATAACTGAAGGTAATAAATAAGGAAGTTCTTTTCCAGCTTGGAAAGCTTGAATATTTCCCATCACCATAGTTAAACTAATGACTCCTAAAGGTCCTTGTAAAACAGCATTGTGAATACCAAAGAACCATAAAATAGCAAGCAATCCCATAATGATAATAATTGAAATTGGACTAGCAACCATTGAATTTAATGGAGCATTAATTGTTTGAATAAAGAAATTAATAATATCTCCAGC
Organism: uncultured Erysipelotrichaceae bacterium; assembly: GCA_900538465.1. Classification (GTDB taxonomy): domain Bacteria; phylum Bacillota_I; class Bacilli_A; order Erysipelotrichales; family Coprobacillaceae; genus Longibaculum. Next base: position 19,146 of record UPXV01000031.1, on the reverse strand, counting down.
TGGAGTGAAACTAAATCCGACTCTGATTACAAATGCTAAGACAAAGATAATTGTCACAACAAAAACTGGTGATAATGATTGTGAAACCATTGGAGGAACACTATCAGGTAATTTAAATGTTAAATTCTTACTAGATAAATAAGCATATAATTTTGTGACAACCAAAGCCACAATCATTCCAATAAATAAACCTTGACCACCTAAATAATCAAGTTTTAAAGCATTAATAACACTTTCTACTGCTTTTCCATCTTGCATCACTGTTGTCGTAATGGTTTGTGGAATAATCATAATAAAGAAAGCAAGAGAAATAATGGCAGCATTCTTTTCATTTGTTTCTAAACGTTTGGCATAAGCCATGGCAAGAGAATAAATGACATAAAGAGTTAAAACTCCTGTTGCCCCATTGGTAATCGCATCAACATGAGCCATTAAACCAATTTCTTTTAAATAATTTGTCCACCCAGGTATTGGGAAGTTTCCAACGATTGTAATAAAAGCAATTCCAAGTGTAATTGGACTTGTTCTAATAAAACCTTCCATTAATGCCCCTAAGATTTTATTCTTAGTCATCTTTTCAGCTAATGGCATTATTTTCGCATTAATTAATTGTTCTAACTTTTGCATAAAGTTCAATCCTTTCTACATATATCCTGCTATCAAAGTGAAAGAGATATGGCCATATCTGTAAACGCTTTACTTTGTTGCAAGGCTATTATATAATAGTCCTAGTTGTATATATATCATATTTTTAATATTTTTATAATAATTTTAAGGAGAATGACTATGAAACTAGAAATATTGACAAAACTCTTTGATACCTTTTATCAACGTACTTATATCCCTATTTGTATCATTGATAAGTCATATCAACTCCTCTTTCCTTCATACTCTCCATTATATCTTCATATCCAAGATTTCCCTTATCTACTCAAACAAGACAAATATCCTATTCATGTGATCAATACCTATCAATCCTTACTGGCATCATTTTCTTATGAGGACTTTATTATTCTCATTGGTCCTTGTTTATTACTGGGTGCATCACAAGAAAAACGTGACTATTTTAGTCAATTTCAAACTTATATTTCTACTGAATCATTAGATAATTTTGTCAAAGTGATTGGTATGTTATATACTTTTTTAACTCATCAGGATATTGATGATAAACAAATTCCCATTGAATATTTAAGAATCAATCCGCAAGCCATGAGTTCACAGGAAATCTTTGAAAAGAATGTATATGATCGTCGCATAGAAGATACAACACGTGACTCTTATCAATTTGAACTGCGTTTTTTGGATTATGTAAAAAGAGGTCGTAAAGATAAAATTGATTGGATTTTTACTCAATTTAATAAAACTTATATTGTTTCTTTAGCAGAAAGTTCTTTAGACACAGTTAAGATTAAATTCATTTCTATTGTGACACTCATGACACGTATGGTTATCAATGAAGGTGTTCCTTTAGAAAGTGCCTTTGGTCTTTCTGATGCACTGATTCAAAATCTTCCTCATATTCGTAACATTCAAGAATGTATTCAATACATCAAATATGCTAGTTATGAATATATCAAACTCATTCAATCCAATGCTAAAAAATGTTCTACTTTAATCAATCAATGTGTAAGTTATATTGATACACATCTCTATGAAAAAGTAACCTTACAAGACTTAGAAGATTTAACCAATCATAGTTCTGTCTATATTTCATCACGTTTTAAAAAGGAATTAGGAATTTCTTTTACTCAATATTTATTAGAAAGAAAAATCGAAGAAGCTAAACATCTTCTTCTCTTTACTGATCATTCTTTTCAAGAAATCAGTACATTATTAAACTTTACAAGTCAAAGTCACTTTACTCAAAGATTTAAACAAGTCACAAAGCAAACACCAAAAGAATTTAGACAAAAGAATTTTCAGTATTTATAAAACGAAATGGCAATTCACCATTTCGTTTTTGATTATTTTCATTTATAATGTCTTTTCATAAATTATAAAAGTCTTTTTTGTATAGAACGTTTATCTTCTCTCCATGATAAATAAAGTTCTTCATTTTCTTCCCACAATTCCTTTAATTCTGACTTATCACTTATAATAACATCAATTGCTTTGATAGCCTTTGATTGAAGTGAAGTCAAATCGATTAGCTTTAATGACTTGATCCATTCAAAATAATCTTCATCATCACATCTATACTGAGTATCATTCATGACACTATCAAGCACTGCAGCAGAAACCAAAGCATAATAACCTTCTTCATATTCCACATATTCAGCTTCTATAACATCATCAAAATACTTTTCCATATCCTTAATAATATTTGATGATTCCTTAAGATCATCTAAAACATCATAAGCCGTATCATCATCAAATACAGCAAAATCCCATGCTCCCATTTTTATCTTCCCCTTTACAATTTATGGCTTATTCTTATTATGACACCATCCCATAGTCAAGACAATATAAATAAAAAAATATTTCAATTCTTCATTATTAATAAAAGTATTCACTTCTCTTTTTTCATTCTCATCATATTGTCATCTGTTTTCCAAAAACGTCTCATAAAGATATTGATTTTTAAGCATTTTTATTATTTTTCATGCAAAATACATGAGACAAACTTGTCATCAAGTTGAGACGCACACCTGTTTATTCCATGTTATAATCTGCTTATCACCCAGCCACTAGCAATGTGGAGGAGGTGAATACGCATGATAGAGGTTATTATAAACTTCTTGGCTGCCGTTATGGCTGGTGTCATTGTCAATCTTTGTATTGAAATGATCTGCAAATGGTTAGACGGATGCAAAAAGCATGGTGAATAGCCAAAAACCAGGAGTGCCAGCTCCTGGTTTTGTTTTGGGTGTGAATACACACTCTTTCAATAGGTTACTATAAACTTACAAAACTATAATAGCATATTCACTATGCCTTTTCAAGTATTCCCAAGTCACAAAATAAATAGTCCTTTACAATTTTGACTTATTCTTATTATGCTATCATTTCATAGTAAAGACAACATAAATAGGAAAAAACACATTTCAATTCTTTATTATTGGTAAAAGTATTCACTTCTCATTTTTTCATTCTCATCATATTGTCATCTATTTTCCAAAAACGTCTCATAAAGATATTGATTTTTAGGCATTTTTGTAATTTTTCATGGAAAATACATGAGACAAACTTGTCATCAAGTTGAGACGCACACCTGTTTATTCCATGTTATAATCTGCTTATCACCCAGCCACTAGCAATGTGGAGGAGGTGAATACGCATGATAGAGGTTATTATAAACTTCTTGGCTGCCGTTATGGCTGGTGTCATTGTCAATCTTTGTATTGAAATGATCTGCAAATGGTTAGACGGATGCAAAAAGCATGGTGAATAGCCAAAAACCAGGAGTGCCAGCTCCTGGTTTTGTTTTGGGTGTGAATACACACTCTTTCAATAGGTTACTATAAACTTACAAAACTATAATAGCATATTCATTATGCCTTTTCAAGTATTCCCAACTCACAAAATGATTATCCCTTAAAACTAAAGATACATTCTACTCAATTTTGCATATCAGCATTTATGATTCATCTTTCTTAAATTTAGCTGTACTATAAGTAACAACAAGTAAGCTCACCATCATAATCATTCCATCTATTCTAATAATCCAATCTGTCAAAAGACTCATAAACCAGTGAACACATTATAATAAACAGCGAAATCAAACTTTTAAAAAATAAAACTCTATATACAATTTCTTATATAGAGTTCCCATTATTTATTTTTTATATCTTCTTAAAAAGGAATAAACAGCACCAATCATACCTGCATCATTTTTTAACTGACAAGTTAAAATACGAGGCATTTCTACTAAGCTTAAAACATGATAATCCTTACAAATATTCTGATATTCTTCCTTGATAGCTTCCATAACTTCTTGATTTTCACTGATTCCTCCACCAACAATAATCACTTCAGGAGCAATCATGACTGCAATATTGACAAATAATACTGCCACAGCATGATAAAAATGAGATAAACATTGTTTTGCAACTGCATCACCTTGTTGACTTCGTTCAATGATGACTCTTGCATCTAAAACTCTTTCTTTAACACTATAACTATACTCACGACATAGTCCAGCAACCGTCGCTGCATGATAAGAAAAGGAATGTTCATTATAATCACCAGGCTGTAAACTTGATAAAGCAACTCCAAATTCTCCTGCTAAACCACCAAGTCCTCTTACCAATTGGCCATTCATATAAATCGCACCACCAACAGCTGTTCCTAATGTTAAACAGGCAAATGAATCTTCATCTTTTGCTGTTCCTATCCATTTTTCTGCCATAGCTGCTGACTTTGCATCATTTTCAACAATAACAGGTAATTGTAAAAAAACTTCTAATTCTTGTTGTACATAACAGTTTAAAAAACAATGAATAGCTCCACTGGTTTGCGCATATCCATCACTCTTGATTACACCTGGTGTACTTAATCCAACTCCTTCAATTTCATAAGGATGTCTTTTTATAAAATGATCAATTTGAGAGAAGAGTTCTAACTTTTCTTTTTTTGTTTCTTCATTTTCATTAACAATCACTTCTCCAAGTTGATTGATAATCCCCATTTTTATTCTTGTTCCACCAATATCAATACCTGCATAATATTTCATAAGTTTACTCCTTTATTTCAAATTGAAAACTTTGAAATGGTTTTAAACAGTCAATTAAAATCATTTCTTCTTCTAAAATATGTCCTACAACATTAATTCTCGGATCATAAGAACGATCCATTAAAGAAATCTGTACCTCTGCTTTATATTGTCCATAATTTTCATTTAAAATCAAGATATCTCCACGATGAATATTTCTTTTTCCATGAGCAGGTAAATCTTGTTTATAATAACGTTCTCTATTTTTAGAAGAACGAATCACATATTCAGAAGCATCACCACGATAAATTTGATGATATTTCAATAACATTTCTTTTTCTAATTCAGTCACACCCTCAAATAATTCAATATGTAAAATATCTATTTGTGATTGATAAATCTCACTGACAGCTTTTAATTCTTCATCACTCGCATATGCATTTCCAATAAACCAATCATCCACCATCCCTAACATCTTCATATGTCGCGCTTGAACATCTATTGGTAAATCTCGGTGCATTTCTAATGTACATAATCCTTCAGAAATAGGCCAAGGTGAAACAGAGGCATGTTGTGATGTTAAAAAAGCTGCACTAGAAATATGATAATCCATAAATTTTTGACTACAACGTTTAAATGCTTCTAATGATAAACCCGTATATCTTTGCGGATAAAAATTATGTGAACCTGTTAAAGCTTGACGATAAGGATGATAAGAATGAATCAAATCAAGATAATTTGTTTCATTACTCATATTCACTTCAATATTGATATGATAAGGGTTATGTGTCATCATAGCTTCTACTTTTCCATCATAACCACTATCTAATCTTATTGTTTTGACTCCTAATTGAGAAAAATAACTTAAATCATCTTCTTTCATTTTTAAAAATTGAAAAACCATTGGATGAATATCAAGTGTGACTTCCATATTCAATTCATTAGCAAATGCAATACTTTCTTTTAAACGACGAATAGATTTTTTAGGATCATCTCTATCTATTTGTAACATACTCATAAAAACTCTATGATAACCATATTTTTTAGCTTTTATAAGATAGTCTTGATCATCTTTTAAATTTGTTTTATCTGGATATAATGCAATACCTAACATATATCATTCCTCCTTTGTGTCTATAGTTTAACAAAGTATTTCTCTTGTTTTTATCATATTTTTTATCTTTATATTAGATTCTTAAGATTTTAAGAAAAAACTCTCAATGACGAGAGTTATTTCTTCTTACCACCAACACTTGAATATAGTTGGTTTGTTCCATTTTTTAATGTCTTAATACCTTCATATAATCCATTCATAGCATCTTTTACACCTGAATTTCCATCTTTGAGTGTTAAAGCACCTTTTAATAAATTTGTTTTGATTTGATCTAATTTTTGAACACCTTGATATAAAGTATTCATACCTGTTAATAAAGGTGTGCTTGTCTGATCTAATTTCGTTAAACCTGACATCAAAGCAAATGTTCCATCTTTTAATGGATTTCCAGCTTCTTTTAACTTTGAAGATCCATTGTAAAGTTCATGAATCCCACTTGTTAATTTTTGAGTCCCTTGATTTAATGTTGTTGTTCCATTTTTTAGTTCCTTAGCACCATTATATAACACTTCTGTCCCTTGATATGCAGTTTGAACACCATTGACATAATCAACAATACCAGACTTTTGTTCTTGAATAACACCAATCATACCATCAATCCCTCGCCCCATCTTTTGAGCTGCTTGTGGTAAAGCTGACATACTTTGGATGCCTTGATTAATAAGTGTATATTTATCTTCTATTGTTGAAAGACCATTTGATAATGCTGATGTAGCCTCTTTCAATTGAGGGACATCTTGTCCATTTCCTTGTAAAAGAGTATTTGTTGTAACGTAACCACCAACAATAGCAGCTAACATTTTATCTGAATCTTCCATCATCATTGCTTGCATTGGATTTTCTTTTAATGTCTTGATAAATTCAAATAACTGTGGATAACTTTTCAAATGACTATCATAAGTATTTTGTAATATACCAACTGCCCCATCAACATAACTTGCTCCTTTTGCTAATCGACCTATTGATTCATTAACGACCGTAGATCCTCCAGTTAATTGTTTGACTTGTGCTTCACTTGGAACCACAGACAACCCACTCTTCAATTGATTCAATCCATCAACCATCATATCAGGTGCTACTAACAAAGCATCAGAATGATCATTTAAAACTTTCATCCCACTATATAAGACTTCAGTTCCATCACTCAATTCTGTTGTTCCTTCTGATAAGCCCGTTGTTCCTTGAGATAAAACATCAGCACCTTGATCTAATACTGCAATTCCACTATGCATTCCTTCTATTGCGCCAGTATAACCATAAACACCACTATATAAGCCATCTGCTCCTTGTTTTAATAAAGAAACAGCTCCTGTGTATTTTTCCATTCCTAAATTTAATTGACTTGCTCCTTGCCCAATAGCACTCACACCTTGTGTATATTGATCTAACCCTGTATACAATCCATGACTTCCATCTTTTAAGGCTGTCGTTCCATCCATAATTTTCTTAGCACCTTCTTGTAGGGCACCTGCTCCACTATTTAACTGATGTGCACCATCTTGAAGTGTACCTAAAATCATTCCTCCTCCAGATAAACATCCAACAACTAATATAGCAGTAGTTGCACCTCCTAAAATTATTTTCTTTTTCTTACTCAATCCCATGTTTTTTCCCCTTTCTTTTCATTTGTAAGTGTTTACATTGTTTTCTCAACGCATTTAGTATATAATAATATTTGTTCAATTTTTATTTATTTTTTACTGTCTATATTAAAATTTTATTATTATTTAAGGAGTTTTTATGAAAGCATTTATTTCAATTATTGATGAACTTTACAACACATTGCATATTCCATGTGTCATCTTTGATGAAAATTATCAATTAATTCATCCCAAAATAACCGTTATTGATATTCGCAAATTCTTAGATGATGTCTTTACAATGACTCACTATCAGGTCCATATTTTGGTTTATGATCATAATATTGCTTATGCAAGAATACAAGTGACTTACGAAAACAAAAAATATACAATTGTTTGTGCCTGTATTTTAAATGATTTACAAAATCCAAATCAAACACTTCCTAAAAGTTGGACAAAGATTGTCCCTGAATCAATGATTCGTTCTCATATTGCATCCCTACATTTTATGGCTTTTCAAAATTTTGTGAAAATGTTATATGAAATGATTTGTCATGAATATTTACCATTACAATCTATCCATGTAGATTATATTCAATCTAAGCAAGCAAAGAAAAAAGACGATATTTTGACACATCGTCGAATGACTCAGGAAACACCTGATTATTATCATTTTGAACAATCTTTATTAAAAGCTTATCAAGATGGACATTTTTATAAAGTAAAAGCATTGCTTAATCAAATAGATATCAAAGATACGCAACTTTTGACTCAAAATATTCTACAAGATTTCATTTATAAAGTTGTCAGTTTTATAACACTAATTACACGTATTAATATTCAAGAAGGTGTTTCTAGTGAATTGGCTTTTTCTTTGTCAGATGCTACTTTAAATAAACTTTCGCATATTACTAATATTCAAGAATTAATTACTTTATTTCAACAATCTATTTATGATTTTTATCATCAATTAAATGAAACTAAAAAAGATCATTATTCTTTACATGTCTATAAATGTATTCATTATATAGATACTCATCTCTATGATAAGATTTCTTTATCCCATTTGGTTGAACATACAGGTTTATCTGAAAGTTATCTTTCTGCAGCTTTTAAAAAAGAAATTGGTGAAACAATGACGCATTATATTCAAAGAAAAAAGGCAGATGAAGCTGCCCGTTTATTGTTATTTACGAATAAAAGTCATATTGAAATCAGTTGTTTATTGAATTATAGTTCACAAAGTAATTTCATTCAAATCTTTAAAAAATATAAACACATGACTCCTAAACAATATCAACAATCCCATCTAAAGGATTATTAATCTAAAACCTTTAATATTGCATCTCTAATTGCTAAATACCCTTGCATATTAGGATGTAATCCATCAAAAGTGTATTCCTTCTTTAACTCTTTATTTTTATCCATTAAGTATGAATTTACATTTAAAAAAGTAATCTTTTCTTCTTTGGCTGCAGATTCTAACATTTCGTTTAACTCATCAATTGTATGATTATCTCTATCTCTTAATTGAAACTTATCAAATAAAGACTCACGATCAGTTTTATTAATAGGGTAAACTGCTTGCAAAATAATATGTGTCTTAGGACTTTGTTGTTTGGTTAAAGTTATCATTTGTTTGATATTGTTGACAATCTGTTGATTATCTACTTTTGCAGCAATATCATTAATCCCCATTAACATCACTAAATTTTTAGGTTTCATCACTAGAACAGTCTTTTCGATTCGTTTAAGCATTGAATTGGTTGTTTCAGCACTGATACCTCGATTGATAACTGGTATTCCTGTCTTTCTTGTATATGTCGCATATAAATCTTCAACAGGACATAATTCTGTAATAGAATCACCAAAGAAAACAGTTGTTTCTTTTAAAGAATCTTGAGATAATTGTTCATAGTTTTGGGTTTTATGGAGAATTTCTTTTTCTCCCATTTTTCCTACTTGTCCAAAGACAAAAACAATAAGAAATATTGTTATTAGGATGGGAACTGATGCACAAATCATACCAACCCATAATGTTTTATGTTTTTTCATGTAAAAAATCCCCTTTCATTATTATTCTAAAGGAGATTTCTTTTTTATTATATCGTATTTTTTATATAAATATCATAATTTTAAGCTAATCAAATGATATATTATCTTCATTTTTGATAAGTACCTTTAAATCATCTTTTTCATATTGATGATGACCAGTTTTAGATTTTTTATATTTCCAACAAAGAATTGCCTCTTGTAATGTCTTTCCTTGATTGTCATTAAAAAAATCTCGGATATAAGTATTGTATTCAAACTGCTTATCAATAGTTGTTTTCTTTATTTTCTTTTCTTCTTGAATCTGATAATAGGCATTAATCGCATCTTGATATGTTTTCCCTGCATTTGCTTTTAACCATTTTTGAAAAGGAACTTGAAATGAAAATGATTTACCTATCTTTTCTTTAAAGAAAGCTCGATGTTTTTCACTACATTTAAAATTTTCTTCAATCAAACTTTCTTCACAAATATTATCTACAGCAATCGTTTTTTTCACAGGCTTTGAAGAAGATAAAATTTCACCAGTATCAAGAAAATAAACAATTCGCTTTGTGATGTCAACTTTGTTTCCTAAAGTTGGTAAACCATTTTGTTTACAGAAATCAACCAATTTTTCTTTTAAATAATAGTAATTAAGAAAAGTTTGACTGTCCAATATCTTATCAAGTTGTGGTCGTTGTTGATTATCGTCTATCATCATTAAGATTCTCCCATCTTTGATTGACATGAAATCAGACGTTCTCTACCCTTTGCTTCAACAACATTCTCTAATTCCTTTTTCACATCTCTAGCAATCCAAACTTGTGTTTTATTTTGCGTTTGTAACATTTCATCCACCATCAATAAAACCTTTTCATTATATTCAAAATCCTTTTTACCAATTTCTCTTAATGCATATGATACAGCTTTTTTAACATGTTCATGATCATAATCTAGATGAGTTTGAATAAGATATAAATATTGATTTAATGTATCATGAGTAATAGTTTTATTTTTAATCACTGCACTTCCAATTAAAACAAACGCTGCCCGTTTTTTATATACATGATTTGAATCAATCCATTGTTCAATAAAATCATCATAATCTTTTCTTTTCATAATCATTTGTTTACTTATAAAATTACATAAATCCCAAGAAATAACATCATCCATCAATTGATCAATATCCTTAAAAGATAACTTCTTCACTTCAAATACCAAAACAGCTAATAATTTTGCATCATGATAACCACTCTTCCATAATTCATAAGCCATTTCATTTGATTTTCCAATTTCTTTAGCTATTGTTCTTAATTGTGATGTAGGAACACCTATACTATTTTCTTCAGGAATTCCCATCTTTATAACATTTGCTTTATATTTTTTTGATGATTCTTGTTTTAATTCTTCTATAATATCTTGACTTGTCATGATTTTTCTCCTTGTTTAAGAATATTTCTTTATTACTCATATAGTAACATAATTACCTTTATTTGAAAAATATAAGTGAAAAAAAGGAACTCAATTGAGCTCCTTATTTATATTCTATGATAGGTGATGTTTTGATTTGAACATCTTCATTTGTATGATATTTTGTCACTGTATGATTTTTTGGATCAACCAAAACTAACATTGTTATATCATTAATTCCATCAGCATCAAATTTTTGTTTATCATATGAAATCAATAAATCCCCAGTTTTGACTTCATCCCCTACTTTGACAAAAGCCTCAAATCCTTCCCCTTCAAGATTCACAGTATCTAAACCAACATGAATTAGAACTTCTATTCCATCTTCATTTTCGATTCCTACTGCATGTTTTGTATTGTCCATGACCATTGTTACCTTACCAGTACATGGTGAATAGATTTTTCCAACACTCGGTTGAATGGCTATTCCATCTCCCATCATCTTGGTAGCGAAAACTTCATCAGGTACATCTTCAATAGCGACAGTTTTTCCATTTGCCATTGCATAAAATGCTTTGTTTTTTTTCTTAAAGAATCCCATATTATTTTAATTCAGGCCAGAAGTCTTTATTAGCTTCAATTAATTCATCTAAGATTTGTTTTGCAACTTTGGCACTTGGTACTGTTTTTGACATAGTGATAGCTTGCCATAATTTTTGATAGCTTCCTTCAATCCAAGCTTCTACAGTTAATTTTTCAACTGAAACTTGTTGTTCCATTAAACCTTTTTGGAATTGAGGAATAGCTCCTTGAACAATTCTTTCATATCCATTAGAACCTACGATACATGGAATTTCAACCATTGCAGTTCTATCAAAGTTTTCAATAGCTCCTTCATTAGGAACAATTAATAACATTCTTTCTTTTGTATTTTTAGCAATTGCACAAGCTAAGTCAACGATATATTCAGCATGAGCATCAGCTTCAAATCCACAATCAACGGCTGTTCCTTTTTCAATAATATCTCTACATGCTCCAAAAACAATTTTTTCTCTATGATCCATAACTTCGTTAGCACGTGTATAATCTTTACGAGAATGTTCTACTACGTAGTCAGGGAATAAATAATATTTTAAATAAGTGTTTGGAATTGTATCTGGATCTAATGCATAAACATCTTTTGCTTTCGCAAATGTTTCAATCCAGCTTTGTTCAACGTGTTGATTTGTATTAGATAAAGCATCAGCATAACCATTAGCAGCCATATGTTCTTTAATAGCTGGCATTAAATCATGACCTTGTTTATCTTCAATTTTATGCCACCAACCAAAGTGGTTTAATCCATAATATCCTACTGACATTTCTTTACGAGAACTTAATCCAACCATGTTAGCCATTTTTTCTTCAAGATCAATTGGCATATCACAAATATTTAAGATTTTTGAATTTGGTCTTAAACGTCTTGTTGCTTCAGCAACAATAGCAGCTGGATTTGAATAGTTTAACATCCATGCATTTGGAGAATATTTTTCCATATAATCTAAGATTTCGATAACTCCACCAATAGATCTCATACCATAAGCAATACCTCCTGGCCCACAAGTTTCTTGACCAACAACATTGTATTTCAATGGGATCTTTTCATCTTTTTCACGCATTGCATATAAACCAACTCTAATATGACACATTACGAAATCAACATCAGTAAATGCTGTTTCTGGATCAGTTGTATAACCAAATTCAATTTCTGGTGCTCTTTCTTTTAATAAGATTTCACATGCTTTTGCGACTGTTTCCTGACGTTCGGCATTGTTATCATAGAATTTAATTTTTCTAATTGGGAAACGATCTTGATGATCTAATAATAATAAGACGATACCTGGAGTAAATGTACTACCTCCACCTGCAACTGTAACTGAATATTTTTTTTCCATTTTTCTTTCTCTCCTTTTTTTTACATTAATCTTATTGTTGCAAATAAGCTGATACAGCTTACCAACATGACAAGCATACTTCCTCCACCATTATAGAAGAATTGCTTGATTGTTGACGTTTTGATTGTTGGGAAAACTTGAATGTTGTAGTAGTTGATAGCTCGATAGAATACAAATAACAACATCATGAAGTAAAATAAGTTTAAAGTTAAAGCTTCAGCAACTAAAAGTAATCCCATATTAATAACTGCAAATTGTGTATTTCCTTTTGTTAAGTTCTTTTGAATTAATTGAACAAGGTAAGCAATATAAGGATTTAACATTGCAATGAGAAATACAATTGTCATACTTGGATCTTTCACTAAGACTTCTTGAAACGTTATTGAATTCAACATTGCTTTTAATGAAACATATAAATAACAAATTAAAGGAGTAATTGCTAAGAACACTTTTGTAATCATAAAATAACGATTCAATTTTTTGAGTTGTTTATCTTCTTTCTTTCGAGCCATTTTTTCTACCTACTTTCTTTATAATAAAGTTTCAAAATCTTCTCTCATACTTGGAACTTTTAATCCAACGATAACTTGGATATTTGTTTTTGTTGCTTTGATACCATGTGTACCAATTGATTTAAAATATGCATCTGATTTGACCAAAGTCTCATCTTTAACGTTAACACGTAAACGTGTTGCACAGTTTGTAACATCTACGATATTATCTTTTCCACCTAAGGCTTCTAAGATTTTTTCTGCTAAGCTTCCAGCACTTGTTGCGGCTGCTTGTTTTTCTTTGAAATCTGCTTTTGTATGGAAAGTGATTTCTTCTTCATCATCTTCACGACCTGGTGTCTTAAAGTCAAATTTAAGAATTAAGAATCTAAAGACAATGAAATAAATTCCTGTAAAGATTAATCCTACTGCTAATAATGTTAAATATGTTGGCCAGTGACTAGCCATTAATGGAATGTAGTTTAATGCTGACATTTCGATTAAACCACCTGATAAGACACCAACAACTCCACATAAGTAAGCGACTGTTGCAAGTGTTGCAGCTAAAACTGCATGAACAACGAATAATACTGGTGCGATAAATAAGAATGTAAATTCAATTGGTTCAGTAATACCACAAACAATTGCTGTTAAAGTAATTGGAATTAATAAACCTGCGATTTCTTTTTTCTTACTATCTTTAGCTGTAAAGTAGAATGCTAAAGCGATACCTGGACAACCAAAGACTTTAGATAAACCTGTAAGTGTTGGCCAAGCATATGGTGCCATTGTTTTTAATGATTCACTTCTTGCAGCAAGTTGTGGTAAAGCATTTGCCCATGCTGAGTAAACACCACCATTAATAACAGCTGAATCATAGAAGAATGGGAAATATAATAAGTGATGTAATCCAAATGGAATTAAGATACGTTCCATGAAGATAAAGATCCATACACCCATAGCTCCCGCATTAGAAATAAATCCTTGGAAAGCTCTCATACCACTTTGAACCATTGGCCATAACCAAGCTGATAAGAAAGCCACTGGAATTAAAGCAAAGAATCCCACAATAACAACGAATGATGAACCACTGAATGTTCCTAACCATTCTGGTAATTCAGTATCAAAATAACGATTGTGTAAGAAGATAACGATTCCTGAAATCATTAATGCTCCAATCATACCCATATCTAATGTCTTGATACTAGCGATCATTGTAAGACCACTCACTCCTCCAACTTCAGCTGCGAAGTCAACTCCAAAGTTACCTCCCCATTGTGCTAAAATTGTGTTTAAGAAGTATTGGAATGTTAAGTAAAGAACTAACGCTTCCATACAACATCTGGCTTGTTGCTTTTTCGCTAAGCCAATAGGTAAACCAACAACGAACAATAATGGTAATTGGTTGAAGACTGTCCATCCACCTTGTAAGATGACATTCCAACATTGATACCAAAGACCATCAGGACTAGCAAGCCCACCCATGATTGCTTCAGTTGTAAACAATGTTCCAATTCCAATTGTAATCCCTGCGAATGCAAAGAGTAGAACTGGTGTAAACATTGCTCCACCGAATCTTTGAATTTTTTGCATCATAACTCTTTTTTTCCTCCCTTTTCTTGTCTGCACGTTTATAGTAATCCCTTTCAAAAACGTTTTCAATACTTCCACTTTGCTTAGGAATAAGGTTAATACATCTCTTATTTAGAACATCTAGCGTGAATTTTCACACGAAAAAAAGTGTTGAATTAATCAACACTTTTTAACATTATAGAAAACTATCAATTTTTTTCATTATTTTTTCACACTTGACATTTCTTTTTTCACAGACTCTTTTAAGAGTAGTAATCAATGAAATCACTCACACTTTTACGTTTACCAATTGCAACCATTGTATCATTATTTTGAAACTGATAATAAGGATCGATTTCGGTAGTTGTTGTTCCCATACATTGAATAGCAACAATATTTAAATGAAACTTTTCACGTATTTTCATATCAATAATAGATTTTCCAATCATCCCTGAAGTCATTTGTATTTCAATAATTTCAGCATCTTTCCCAATTGAGATATAGTCAACCAGATTTCTTCTTAAAATCTTTTGAGCTATCTTTAAAGCCATATCTCTTTCAGGATAAACAACATGTGCTCCTAATTTTTCTAAAACTTCTCCTTGTTCTTCTGTTGTTGCTTTGGCAATAACTTTAGGAACTTTTAAATTTATTAAATGCAGAGTTGTTAAAATACTTGTTTCTATATGACTCCCTATACAAACAATAACAATATCACAATTTTGGATTCCAATTTCTTCTAAAACTTCTTTTGTGATTTTCTTACAAACAAAAGCATAGTCACTATATTCTCTTAATTCTTTTACTCTTTCTTCATCTTGATCAATACCAATAATGTCTTGACCTTCTTGAGCTAATTTTTTAGCCAAAGGCATTCCAAAACGACCTAATCCAATAATTCCATAACAATGTCCTTTTTCCATTTTTCTCACCTATCCTATCGTTATATCTTCTTCACTATAGAGAGCTGTTTGTAATTCTTTATAAGATCCTAAAGAAACAACTGTTAAAGCTCCTACACGTCCTATAAACATAGTTAATATAATAATCAACTTTCCTAACACACTTAAATATGGGGTAATACCTGTGGATAATCCAACTGTTCCAAAAGCCGATGTCACTTCAAAAAATAATTGCATAAACGTAAATTTAGGCTGCACGACACACAATAAAAATGTACTGAGTAAGACAACACACAAAGAAAAAATCAGAACCACAAATGCTTGTTTAATAACGCTTTCTGAGATTTTACGATGAAATGCACTACAATGCTTATGCAACATAATACTTCTCATCTCACACCATATAACAAACAAAGTACTTGTTTTAATTCCACCACCAGTTGAACCAGGAGATGCTCCTATAAACATCAAAATAGCCAATACAAATAAACCCGCTTGACTAAATTGACCTAATGGATAAGTTGAAAATCCTGCCGTTCTGGCTGAAACACTTTGAAAGAATGCGCCTAACCATGTTATTTGATCTGTCCATTTTAATAAAACAGTTCCAACAATAATCAAAAATAAACTTACAGTTATCACAATTTTAGAATGTAATGTCAATTTCTTAAAACATTTTCTATTTTTCACATCAATGATGACGAGGAACCCAATTCCACCAAAAATAATCAATCCACATGTCACTAAATTTAATAAAACATTGTTTTGATAAGGAATTAAATTCGTTAACCCACCTAAAATATCAAACCCTGAGTTATTAAATGCAGCAACCGAATGGAAAAGACTAATACCAATTGCATCCATAAAACTATAATCTTGAACAAAAACAAGAAAACTTAAAAAAGTACCCACAAGTTCAAATATCAATGTTATTTTTAAAACATGTTTAACCAATTGAATGAGTCCTTGATAACTTCCAACATTCCAAGATTCTTTAATCAATCTTCTTGCTTTCAAACCCACACGCTTCCCAGCTGCTAAAATAAGTGATACACCAACACAAGTCACTCCTAATCCACCAACTTGAATTAAAAAAGCAACTACACTACGACCAAATACTGTAAAATGCTCAGCCGTATCAATAGCAATCAACCCCGTTACACAAACAGCACTGGTTGATGTAAACAAGGCATCAATAAAATTAACTTTTGCCCCTTCACGAACTGAAATAGGTAACATCAACAAACATGTTCCTAATAAAATAACAAACATAAAACCAAGACATAATAAGCGTGGTGGTGATGAATGTTTAAATAATCTTTTCATATTTTCTTTCAACACTTGCATATTTCTTTCGACCTTTCTAGCTGTTTAAAAAAAAACAGACTCTGGGAGTCTTGTCTTTATAGATATAAAAAGTCTATGTAAAAACTTGACTTGTTGAATAAATAAAGATTTAACTTTATGACAGACTCCACCACATATTCAACATCTTATTTTATTGTAACAACATATCCTATTCTATGAAATAGTTAGAATTGATATTCATTAGGCTGTTGTGATTTCTAGATTTTCTGGTTGATTTTTGACCATTTTCATTGCTGCAACAGCTTCTTTAATTTGATAGAAACTTTTTGCAATATTTAAACCATGATCACCAATACGTTCAAAATCAGTTAATATTTTTGTAAAGACAACACTATTTTCTGTTGTACATTTCTTTTCTTTCAATCTCACAATTTGTTTAACTGAAAATTCATGATGTGTTTTGTCAATATTTTCTTCAATCACATCGACTTTATCCACAATTCCTTTAAACTCATCATAATTCATAATTCTTAGTTCATCTAAAATATTTGTACATAAACTACTCATAATACCTATTTCATCTAAAGCTTCATGAGAGAAATGACGATCTTCTTCATAAAGTTTCTTTGCACGCTCAGCAATATTCACAGCATGATCGCCAACTCTTTCTAAATCTGCTGAAACTTTTAAGAAGAGTCCAATTGTTTGAGAGTTTTCTAAAGGAACTTCATTTGAGATGGCATTTGTTGTAAATTCAACAATTGCATTATTTAAATAATTAATATAATCTTCATTTTTTTGGAGTTTTTCAAATTTATCTTCTTTATAATCAATCATCAATTCAAATGATTTTCTAACATTATCAATCGCAACATTTAACATATTTTGTGTTTCATTGAATAATTGTGTATTAGCAATAGCACTTGTTCCAATATGATAATCATTTTCAAAGATATGAAAATCTAAATACTTTAATGTCATCTTGTCTTCTAGACCTTCCTTTTCTGGAAGAATCATATAAGCCAGTTTGACCAATTGTTTTCCAAATGGTAATAATAAGATTGTTGTCACAACATTGAAGACTGTGTGAACATTGGCAATTTGAGCTGGAATATTGGCAGGTGTTAAAGCCTCCATCATATGTGCAAATGGTGTCAATAAGCTAATTACAACAAAGATAATTGTTCCAATAATATTAAATGACAAATGAATAATTGTTGTACGTTTTGCATTGCGTCCTGTTCCAATAGATGCTAACACTGCTGTAATACATGTTCCAATATTTTGACCAAACAAAACATAAATAGCAGATGGTAAAGTAATCACACCACTCATAGCAAGTGCTTGTAAAATACCAACTGATGCAGAAGAACTTTGAATGATTGCTGTAAATATAGCTCCTACAGCAATTCCAATCAATGGATTTTCAAAATTAGAGACAATATTTACAAATTCTGGAGAACTTCTTAATGGTGCCATTGCCCCTGACATCATTTCCATACCCATAAATAAAATTCCAAGTCCAGCAATAATTTCTCCTATTGCATCTAACTTTTTATTTTTAACAAACGCAATTAAAGCCACCCCAATAAAAGCAATCACTGGAGCGAGTGCTGTAATATCTAAAGCAATTAATTGCCCTGTAATGGTTGTTCCGATATTGGCACCCATAATCACCCAAACAGCATTTTCTAATTTCATCAATCCAGCATTGACAAAACCAACAGTCATCACTGTGGTAGCTGAAGAGGATTGAATCAAAGCTGTAATTAAAGCACCAACGCCAACCCCTAAAAAACGATTGGTTGTTAATTTTTCTAAGATATTTTTCATTTTGTTTCCAGCAGCTAATTCTAATCCATTTGACATCATTGTCATTCCATATAAGAATAGTGCCAGTCCACCAAATAAAGCAAATACATTTGTCAGTTCCATATGCAAACCTCCCATAATTACAAGGTAAACTTAACATATAATTAAGGTAAAGTAAACGGACTTAACACAATCTTAACATAGACTTTACATATCTTTATCATTCTTCATTTATTTCCTTTTAAAAACAAAAAAGAGAATGTTTTCCACATTCTCCTCATTCTATAAATCACAAATTCCTGTTTTATCTCCATACATAGCATACCAGTCACTATTGA
>UPXV01000030.1 GCA_900538465.1 uncultured Erysipelotrichaceae bacterium | reverse complement strand
CCCCACATTATTTTAGAGTCTCATTTTTAGAAACCCCACGAAAATTTAGAGACCCGTCTTTTATTGCTTGTTGGGGTAAGATAATTTCAATCGTTGTTCCTTTATCAAGTTCACTCGTTAAATGAATAGTTCCTTTATAATGAGAAACGATATGTTTGACAATCGCCAAACCAAGCCCAGTTCCACCACGTTGTTTACTTCTTCCTTTATCAACACGATAGAATCTTTCAAACACTCTTGCTTGATCAGCTAAAGGAATCCCAATTCCTGTATCTTGAACAACAATCCTCATCGCATCACCCTGTTCATCAATATCTACATGAACATCACCATGGTCTTTATTATATTTAATCGCATTCCCAATCAAATTATTCAATAATGTATAAATCTGTTGATGATTACCAATATAAGTCATATCTTCAAAATCAGTAAACATGTGAATATCATGTTGAGAAATTTCAACTGCATAACTTTCCAACAGTTCCTCTACCAATCCCTTCATTTTAATTGGCATCATCTCTTCTTCCTTATCCATATTTTCAATTCTCGATAACATCAATATATCATTAATCAATCTTGACATACTATTCACTTCATCTTGAATTTTCCCTAACATATATTGCTTTTGTTTTTCATCAACAACCAATCCTTGAACAAGTAAATCACTATAACCTCGAATAGAAGTCATTGGTGTCTTTAATTCATGAGAAACATTAGAAAAGAATTCACTACGCATTTTTTCAGCTTTTTTAGCAGCTGTTATATCGACAAATAATAAAGTTGTTCCTAAATCAATTCTTGAAATATAACAAGCATAAATACTATGATTAATCTTAATTTGAACCTCTTGTTTTGGAACATTATTTTCTAAAGCATTGATAATTTCAGGAAAATATAAATAGTCCATAAACTGATCATATATCTTCATACGTCCTAAAATAGATATAGCTTTAGCATTAATACTTAAGATTTTATATTTCTCATCTAATAAAACAAAACCTTCATTCATTTGTTTTAAAATTTCATCCATCTTAATACGTTCCAATTTCACTTCACGCATAGATTTACGTAAACGATGAGATAAATTATGAATCGTATCCACAATAATATTAAATTCTTGGTAATCATAACGTTTTAAATCAAAATAGAAATCATCTGTCATCCTATCTAAACTATCACTAATTTCAATAATTGGCTTTGAAATTGTCACTGCAAGTTTACGAGATAAAACATATGCAATCGCAAAAGAAACAATTGCACTAATCGAAAGTGCAGGAATGAGTGAAGGGATATGATCAATCAGTCCATTATAAGGAATGGATAAACGTAAAATATGTTGATGAGAATGAAAAGCAACATACAACATATTTTGATTTGTTGTTTCTGACTTTCTTTGGGCATAACCCACTTTTTCTTTTAAAGCTTCTTGGACTTCCTGACGCTCAAAATGATTTTCAGGAGCAGATAAAGAAACTGTATCAGCAATCACATTCCCATCTTCATCAATAACACTAATACGTGTTTGATCCGAATAAGCTAAGGGATTTAGTTTTTCCACCTGTTCATCAAGTGGCAAGTTATAATCAATTGCATAATCAATTAACTTTAAAGAATATAACATATCTTGTTTTGTTGTACTTAACAAACTATTAGAAATCAAAGTTGCAGAAATAAAACACGTACTGAGTAATGTCGTAATTAAGATAATAATAAAATAACGGAGGATAGATTTAGTCATAGTTATCCTCCTTTTCAACAAAACGATACCCTACAGAACGAATTGTCTTAATATATTTTTCTCCATCATCATCTAATTTCTTTCTTAAAGAACGAATATGCACATCTAACGCTCTTGATTCTCCAATAAAATCATAACCCCAAATATTATTTAATAACTCATCTCTTTCAACAACACGTTCTTTGTTTTCAATTAAATACAATAACAACTGATATTCCTTATGTGTTAAATCAACAATTTGTTGATGCCATTTCACTGTATGTGTAGATTTATCAATCATCAATGTTGGTGTTTGAATGATTTTTGATTTTGGTTGAACTCTTCTTAATAAAGTACGAACACGTGCACAAAGTTCCAAAACTCCAAATGGTTTTGTCATATAATCATCGCTACCACTATCTAATCCATGAATCTTATCAATCTCACTATCTTTAGCACTTAATATCAAAATAGGCAAACGTGTATTTGTCTCTCTAATCTTTTTGACAGCTGTAATTCCATCCATTTGAGGTAACATCACATCAAAGATAGCCAAATCTGGAGCCTCATCATGAATAGCCTCTAAAGCATCAATCGCATTATCAAATAAAGTTACACGATAACCATTTGACTCTAAAGAAAGCTTCACAATTTCTTGGATATTCTCATCATCCTCTATGACAAATATACGTTCATTCATACTCTTTTCCTCCTATATTAAACGATGATCATTCACGGTTCCTGTTTGATTAAACTCTAACCATTCACAAATATTCACAGCATGATCACCAACTCTTTCTAAGTACTTCGCAATCATTAAAAAATCAATACAGTAATCAATTCTTTCACTATTCTCTTTTAAAATTCCAATCACTTCTTGTTTCACTTCTTCAAACAAATGATCTATTTCATCATCCATTTTGATAACCATTTGAGCAGTTGATAAATCTTGCTTAATAAAGGCATCAATAGCTTCATGAACCATCATTTTTGCTTTCTTTGCCATAGTAGGAATATGTTCAACTGTTCGATAAGCATGTTCACCTTCAAAATTCATAATAATTTCAGCAATATCTGCTGCTTGGTCACCAATTCTTTCTAGATCAGTCACAATCTTTAAAGCTGAAGTGACATTACGTAAATCTCTAGCAATGGGTTGTTGACGAAGAATCAAACTGAAAGCTCTTGATTCAATTGTTCTTTCCATATCATTAATCAAGCGATCATTCACAATAATATCCTTAGCCAAAGCTTTATCCTGATGTTTAAAAGCATCAATCATATTTTCAATAGAAACTTCAACCAAATGTCCCATCTTTGTTAAATCTACATTTAATTTATTTAATTCTTCATCAAACAATCTTCTCATCATACTTCTACCTCCATTATATTTATTTTTTTAACAAAACACAACCTTTAACCAAAACGTCCTGTAATATAATCTTCTGTACGTTGATCTTTAGGTAATGAGAATAAATCTTTTGTCTTTCCATATTCAACCATTTCTCCAACAAGAAAGAATGCAGTATAATCAGCAATACGTGAAGCTTGTTGCATATTATGCGTCACAATCGCAATCGTATATTTCTTTTTCAATTCCATTAATAACTCTTCAATCTTTAAAGTAGAAATAGGATCTAATGCACTGGTTGGTTCATCCAAAAGAATCACTTCTGGTTCTACAGCCAAACATCTTGCTATGCATAAACGTTGCTGTTGACCACCAGATAATCCTAAAGCTGAAGAATGAAGGCGATCTGCGACCTCATCATATAAAGCAGCTGCTTTTAAACTTTTTTCCACAATCGCATCTAATTCTTTTTTGCTTTTAATCCCATGAATCCTAGGTCCATAAGCAATATTATCATAAATACTCATTGGAAAAGGATTAGGTTGTTGAAAAACCATTCCAACCTTTTTTCTTAAAACAGTTGTATCAACACGACTATCATAAATATTTTCTCCATCCAATAAGATCTCACCATTAATTTTTACATTATTAACATAATCATTCATTCGATTTAAAGTTTTTAAAAATGTTGACTTCCCACACCCAGATGGACCAATAAAAGCCGTAATCTTATTTTCCACAATCTCTAAGTTTACATCTTTTAAAGCATGCTTTTCACCATAGAAAAGATTTAAATTTTTAGCTGATATTTTATTTCCCATATTTTATCCTCGCTTATTCACATCAAATTTTTTAGAAATCCATTTGGCAATGAAATTCAATAACAAAACAATAATAATTAAAATAAATGCAATCACAAAAGCTTGATCATAATGGGCTTTTGCCATTTCCAAATATAATTGAATCGTCAGTGTTCCTCCACTTGAAAACAAATGTCCAAATAAAGAAGTCGGTAAGACTGATAAACTCCCTGCCGTAAACAACAAAGCCGCTGATTCTGCCACAATTCTTCCCATTGCCAAAATAACACCTGTTAAAATACCTGGAATAGCACTTGGCAATAAAACTGTACGAACCATATACCATTTTGTCGATCCCATCCCAAGAGCTGCTTCACGATAACTTTTAGGAACGGATTGTAAAGCCACTTGAGCATTTCTTGAAATAATTGGTAAAATCATAATCGCTAGAGTGAAAGCTCCTGTTAAAATAGAATAATGTAATTTTAAAACGCCCCCAAAGAATAACATCCCAAACAAACCATATATAATGGATGGTATTCCTGCAAGAACCTCTGTTGTAAAGGAAATGATTTGAACAAACTTTTGGTTTGTTGCATATTCATTTAAATATATTGCTCCCCCAATGCTGATGGGACAAGCAATCAGTAATGTCACAACTATGATATAAATTGTATTGATAATATTGGGCAAAATGCCTATTGTATCTTTTAAAATACTGGTTGTATTGAATAGGTAATCTAAAGAAAAATAAGGAATCCCACGATAACAAATATATCCAATAATAACAATAAGCAAGGCAACAGAAATAAAAGTTGATAATTGAATCAATCCATATACACATTGATCAATCAAACGTTTCCTCTTTCCATAAAGACTATTGTTCATCTTCTCCACCTCGCTTTAAAATAAACGTCAAAACCAAGTTTATACAAATAATAAAGACAAATAAAACCAATCCAATTGTAAATAAGACATCTCTATGAAGACCTGAAGCATAACTCATTTCTGAAACAATCGCTGTTGTTAAAAAACGAACAGAATGAAATGGTAATGGTAAATTCACAGAGTTTCCAGCCACTAATAAAATAGCCATAGCCTCTCCAATCGCTCGTCCTACACCCAAAACAATAGCAGACATAATTCCATTTTTAGCCGCTGGTAAAACAACTTTAAAAATGGTTTGCATTTGACTAGCCCCTAAAGCTAAAGAACTTTTACGATAGTCATCAGGAACAGTTTTTAAGGCTGTTTCAGATATATTAATCAAGGTAGGTAAAATCATAATAGCTAAAACAAGAATAGCAGAGATTAAATTAGAACCCCCTGTAAATTGATGGGTTGATGAATCTTTAAAAATCATTAATTCCAATTGATACATAATTGGATTAATGATTAAAATTCCCAATAAACCATAAACAACTGATGGGATTCCTGCTAATAACTCAATAGCTGATTTGACTATTCCACGGACTTTTGCATTTGCTAATTCTGCAAGATTCACTGCTGTAAGTATGCCTAGAGGAACCGCAATCACAATTGCAAAGAAAACACCAACAATTGAAGTTAAAATCACATATAAAATCCCATAACTTGGTGTTGAAGCTGTAGGAGCCCACAATGGGCTAAATAAAATTTCTGTAATCCCCACTTGAAATAATGCTGGTGTCCCTGAAATAAACATATAAGCCGTAATTGAAATAACTGCAACAACAGAGACAATTGCACAACATCTTAAAATCATAGCTGCTATTTTTTCTACCATTGACTTTGTTTTATGATCACTTAAAATAGATATCATTTTTTTATCCATATAAAACTCCTTACTGTGGAACAATTAATCCCACTGATTCAATGATTTTCTTACCTTTTTCACTCTTTATATAATCAAAAACGATTTGTACTTCTTTTCTTTGTTCATCAATATTCCCTAGTGTTGCCATTACAAATGGTCTTTGGAGTAAATATTTTCCATTTTGAATCGTTTGTTTTTGAGGCAAAACGCCATCAATTGATAACAATTGAACTTGATTATCAATGACATCCAAAGAAACATAACCAATCGCTCCAGGAATTGAACTCACCTTAGCAAACACAGGTCCAGTCTCGTTATACTCATTGGCATATTGGCACTGACCTTCAATACCTAACAGCTCCTCAAAAGCATTTCGTGTTCCTGATCCTGCTTCACGTCCAATAACAACAATAGGTTGATCTTTTCCACCAATATCCTTCCAGTTCCTTATTTTGCCTAAATAGATATCCATTAACTGTTGTTTGGTTAAGTTGTTGATAGGATTCTGAGTATCTGTAATCACAGCAATCGCATCAATAGCGACAATATTTTCAACAATCCCTTTTTCCTTTTCTTCCTCTTTTAAAGGTCGAGATGAATTTCCAATATCCGTTGTTTGATTAATCACTGCTTCAATTCCTGAACTTGAGCCAGTAAATTGAGGTTCAAGTTGTAATTCTGGATAATCCTGTTGAACACCTTCACGCAAAGCATTCATTAACTTTTCCATAGATGTCGAACCATTTAAAGTAACTTTAGCATATTCATCATCAGCTTGAGCACGACAACCAAATAATCCAATACTGAAAACAAGAAAGAAGACCAATAAACTCACTTTTAATTTATTCATAGTATCACCCTTACTTTTTCTTAACACATCCACAGTTTATATTGTTTATGACTTTGTAAATATCATAATTTTGTTTAAACTATGTTAAGATTATGTAAATAAGTATTCCCATCCATTATGAAACAAAACAAAAGCCACGATTTCTCGTGACTTATTTGTTAGGAATAATGAGTTTAACTTTTTTAAGAACTGCCTGTCCTTTTTCACTTTGAATAAAATTGAAAACAGCTTGAACTTGTGGATTTTGATCTTTTATTTCACCTTTTGTTGCCATCACAAATGGTCTTTGTAATTTATATGTTCCATCTAAAATCGTTGCTTCACTGGCTTCAACCCCATCTAATTTCAATGTATTGACCTTATCTTGACTATCTTGAACAATATCTAATGAAACATATCCAATAGCACCTTTTGTTTCTTGAACTTTTGCTACGACGGCACCAGTTTCATTTAATTCATTGGCATATTGACATTTATCTTTAATTTCCAAGATTTCCTCAAAAGCACCCCTTGTTCCGGAAGCAGCCTCTCTACCCACAACAACAATCTTTTGATCTTGTCCACCAACTTCTTTCCAATTCTTAATCTTACCTGTATAAATATCTGCTAACTGTTGTTTGGTTAAATTTTCAAGAGAATTACTTTTATCTGTAATCATAGCAATTCCATCTAATGCGACAATATTTTCAACAATACCTTGAGCTTTTTCCTCATCTGTTAAAGCTCTTGAAGCATTTCCAATATCAGCAGTTCCACTAGTAACTGCTTTAATTCCTGCTCCTGAACCTGTAAATTGTGGTTCTAATTGTAAATCTGGATAATCTTCACGAATTGCTTCTTTTAAAGCATTCATCAATTTTTCCATTGAAGTTGAACCATCTAAAGTCACTTTTCCACTAATTTTTGTATTGCTTGTTGTATTTTCTTTAGTTGTATCATTACCTCCACAACCCACAAGTGTAAAACTTAATACACAAGCTAATAAAAACATCCCTAATTTTTTCATATATAATCCTTCCTTTTTATAGTTTTTGTCTTTTGACATCATCAGTTTATGCTTTTTTCATGAATCATAAAATCATAAATACGTTTAAATTACATTAAGATTTTGTAAATCATATATGTATATGTTTTTTAAAAACAGGAGTATAATAGTTAAAGAAAGAAGGAATGATTATGTCTCTATTTATAAAAGCAATTTTATTTCTTATTCCTATTTTAATGATTATTTTTGGTGTTTCTATGTGGTTTTTTCCACCTCAAAGTAAGAATGGACGTTTTGCTTATCGCAGCCAAAAGAGCATGCGTAATGAGGAAACTTGGGAATATGCACAAATATGCATGGGAAAAACTTGGTTTATTGTTGGGATTGTTTTATTCTTTGTAACAATTGTCTTAATTCCTAGATTAGCTTTATCTTCTGGCAGTCTTTTGATTGTCATGTTAAGTATTCAAGTTGTTTTCTTGTTTCTTCCATTTGCTTGGGTAGAATTCTTGCTTACAAGGAAATTTAAGTAAAATGAGTGTACTATATTAAGGACTTCCTCTAATATATCTTGAGGAACTTTTTCCTTAAACTTAGCATCCCTTTCCTTCAAATCAACTGTTCTTTCATGTTCACATAATATACAACCATATGTATCTGTTCTCTCATCCAATGGAACATGTGTAGAGAATCTTTTCATATTTTTCGTTATAGGGCAAACAATTGATAATCATCATTTGATATAATGAGAGCTGGCCTATACCCTTGTTGTTCAGTACCCTTTGCAGGATTAAAATTCATTTCAATAATATCACCCTGTTTAAAATTATGATTCATTTTTTTAAATGATTTCCTTTCCGACAGGTTCATCATCCCAATATTCACTTTGTTGAGTCTCCTCTTCAAAGTCTTTAAAACGTTCAGATAAACTTATGTACTCTTTTTTCACGGGAGTAAGCACCATCTGATCATCTTTTTAACCATTTCCCCATCTTTTAATCTTAATTGTATTCGCAACTTTTTTCAGATTATTCTCACCTAATATTCTATCTACCATCATTATATTCATTTCATTTGTTCTTTTCATTTATACTGTATTCTATAAGAGTTGAGATAAGAAATAAACTTTTTCATAAATATCTTTAATTCTACAGCCCATTAAACAAAGAATAGGCTTAGCAATGATTAGTCGCTAAGCCTATTCTTATTTAATCTAAATCTTCACCATTGGTTGCAATGACTTTCTGATACCAATAAAAACTATCCTTTCTTATTCTTTCTCCACTTCCCTTTCCACGGTCATCTAAATCAACATAAATATAACCATATCTCTTACTCATTTCACCTTGAGAAGCACTGACAATATCTATTGGTCCCCATGAAGCATAACCAATAACATCAACACCATCTTGAATAGCTTCTTTCATCATTTGAATATGATCACGTAAATAACTTATACGATAATCATCATGAATTTTTTTATCTTCTGTCACTTGATCTATAGCTCCAATACCATTTTCAGCAATGAAAATAGGTAATTGATACCGATCCCAATAATTATTCAAAGCATGTCTTAATCCCAAACTATCAATTTGCCAACCCCATAAAGATGTATCAATGGATGGATTTGAACACAATTCTAATTGTTTGTCTTGACTATACAAACCAGAAAAATAATAACTAAAAGAAATAAAATCCACAGTATTTTCTTTAATAACGCGAAGTTCATCCTCATCCATAGTAATACAAATACCATTTTCTTTAAAATAACGTAAAGCATAGCCTGGATATTTTCCTCTTGCTAAAACATCACTAAAAAAGTATTCATTCATTTGATTGGCTTGTAAGGCTGCAAAGGCATCTTGTGGTAATAAAGAAGCTGGATATCCTAACATAGAACCATTCATCATACCAATTTGACAACTTTCATCTTTTCTATGAGCATACTGACAAGCTTTTGCACTAGCCACAAACTGATAATGTACAGCTTGATATCGCATACTATTCCAATCTCTATATTCACCTTTTAACATACCAAGAGAAGCATAATCTCCCCATCCTAAAGCATTAATTTGGTTAAAAAGAATCCATTTTTTCACTTTGGTATGGTATCGATCAAATAACACTTTAAATAAGTTCATATAAAAATCAACACATTTTTTATTTGTCCAACCACCATATTTGGTAACTAAATAAAGTGGCATTTCATAATGAGAAACAGTCATAATAGGCTCTATTCCATATTTGATCATTTCATCAATAAGCTGATCATAAAATTGTAAACCTTGTTCATTTGGTGTTGTCTCGTCTCCATTAGGAAATACTCTTGTCCAAGCAAATGATGTTCTTAAACACTTAAATCCCATCTCAGCAAATAATTTTATATCATCTTTATATGTATGATAAAAATCAATTCCTACACGTCTTGGATAATATTGTTTATCATCATGCATAGCTTTCAAAACATCTTCTTTTGTATGTTCATATCCTAATACACCTTGACGACTATATTTTTCAGGTAAGACTTCTACATCCATAATGCTTACACCTTTTCCATCAATATTCCAAGCACCTTCACATTGATTAGCCGCAAGTGCTCCACCCCATAAAAAATCACTAGGAAATCCCATTTGTATATCCTCCTTTCACTCTTTGAAAAGAAATAGATTATCCTTTCTAAAAGATAATCTATTCTTTATTTAATCTTCTAAAAATATGTTTTTGATTTTATTTTTCTTTTCTTCACTAACACCTAAATAATCTTTTAAATATTGATCAATAGAACCTGATAATTTTTTCATTTCATCTATGGCTGCATCAAAATAGATTTCTTTTGTTTGCATTAATCCTGATAAATATTCTAAAACAACTTCATTATCAGTATATTCACGATATTCATTCATTCTCTTCTCATTACGATGTGCCATACATTCTTTTGTCAACATATAATCTTTTTTCACTTCTTCCTCACTCACATCAAGAATGAACAAAGTTATCATTGCTGCAAAACCTGTACGATCTTTACCACCTTTACAATGATGTAATAATGGTAAATGCTTTTCATCACTAATCAGATTCACAAATTCTCTATATTTTTCATTGGCATAAGGGTCATTCACTAATTCTCGCATCTGCAAAGCCATTTCATCTAATCTTGCTAGTAAGCGATCTCTACCTTCTTTGGTTTGAACCTCTTTTAATAAAGCATCTATTTTGGCTTGATCATCAACAATATTTCCACTTGCAATATTAGCAACTTCTGCATTTGGAGAAAGATAAACTACCTCAGTCCCTGGAATTTTAACATCAGGTGCTTTGATAACTTCTTGTCGCCCACGAAAATCAACAATCGTTTTTAACTTATAATCTTGGAAGAATTGGACATCTTTTGTAGTTAAAGTATTTAATGCATCAGAACGAATCATTTTTCCATAGCGAACTTTTCGACCTTCTTTGTTGATAACCCCACCAATATCTCTTGTGTTAAAAGTTCCTTCTAATTGAATAATTTTTGACATTATGCCTTTTCTCCTACTTTTTGATTATTTGCTTTTAAAGCAGCTTCCTTTTCTTGTTCTTCTTTTAAAGTACGATTATCTAAATATTTAAAGAATGGCAAATAAAGAATGAAAATCGCAATCATTTGAATGATTTGAACAACAGCACCTTGCCAACCTGCAGCTAAGAATCCTCCAATAATTGGTGGAACAGTCCAAGGAATTGCAACACTGACAATCTTCATAAATCCAATTGCTGTTGCAAAATAAGCAATCAATAATGAAATAACAGGTGCTAATGACATTGGAATTAAGATAATTGGATTTAAAACCATTGGTATACCAAATTTCATTGGCTCACTGATACCAAATAACCCAGGAATTACAGAAACCTTTCCAACAGATTTCAATTTTTCAGATTTTGACATAAAGAACAACATGGCAGATAGTACACAGTGTCTTGGCCCTTTAAAAGCATCTAGGAAATAACTATTAACAGTATTTGTAGCCATTAAACCATTATTGACATTTGATTGATTTTCAATAGCAGCTGGCATAAACAATGTATTGTTTGCAGCACTTGTAACATTACTTCCATGAATACCAAAGAACCAGAAGAATTCACCTAATAAAGCCAATAAAACCATTGTCCAAATAGAACCACTTAAACCTTCTAATGGTTTTTGTAAGAAAGTATAAACAGCAGTATGAATATCTCCAAAAGAAGTTGCTAAGAATAATGTTCTTACAGCAATAAAGACGGCTGCAACACCAATAGCTGGAAATAACGATTCAAAAGAACTTGCAATAGCTGGTGGAACTGATGCTGGCATCTTAATCTTTGGTCCCTTTTCAACAGCTAAATAATAAATATATGTTGCACATAATGAAACAATAATACCAACAAACATACCTCTTGAACCTAAATATGTTGTTGTAAAAACAAGTTTTGTGCTTTCACCAATAACTGCTTCAGTCATAGGTGTCACAATAAAGAATGAAATAACACTCACCATAATGGCATTAATTTGACTAACCTTTAAAATACGAGACATTTCATAAGCTAAGGCAATCAATAAATAAATTGTAATAATATCATTTGTCATTGTTGATCCTATTGCAATGACTTTATCCATTCCTATATCAGATAATAACTTTGTCCATGGATCCCATGGAAAATATGCAATTAATGTAACAATAGATCCAATCATTGTGACTGGCAATAAACGTGCCATACCTGAAGCAATTGTTCTTACAACAATGTTATTAGAAAACTTCGTTACACCTCTGCTTAACTTTTGTGCAAATGAATTTTTATTCATCATTCAATCCTCCCTTATTTGACATTTTCTAAAACTTCGTTTAACACTTTTTCCCCATTCATCATTCCATAATCCATCATATCTACAACAAAGACTGGGAAACTTAATTCATTTGTTAATTCCTCTAATTTATGACCAATTTGTGGTCCCAATAACAAAACATCTGAATCTAAATGTTCATAAATGTTTTCCTCTGCAACAGCCAAGATTTCAACATCTATACCTTGTGCTTGAGCAGCCTCTTGCATTCTTCTTACCAACATGCTTGTTGAAAAACCTCCTGCGCATGCTAATAGTATCTTTTTAACCATCACCTACACCTCCTTTCACTTAACCTCTATACCATGTATCTCTTTTGCAAACTCAATAAGTTCAATAACCATATCTTTAATGGCTAATGCTGTCATTAAATGATCTTGCGCATGAACCATTAAAAGATTAATTTCTTGTTGTTCTCCAGATATTTCTTTTTGAATAAGTTCTGTTTGATACTTATGAGCTTCTACCATTGATTCTGATGCTTCTTTTAATTGTTTTTCTGCTTCCTCAAATTCCCCATTTCTAGCTTTACGTAAAGCAATCAAACATTTTGCCCTTGCATCTCCTGCATTTAATATAATTTTCATAATTTCTTGTTCCATCTTCTATACTCCTTACAAATAATCTTTTATAAACACTATAAATTTTTGATAATTGTTAACAAACTCCAATGATTTTATCTTACTTCGACTATCAATAAGCCTGACAATAAAATCACTAATTTCTTGATGTAATAAAAGATGCCCTTTTTTCACATTCAGTACAAATATACATCTCAACTCTTTATTCTCATAAAAAATAGGATTCTTTAATAAAATAACACCAATACTATCTTTATTTGCCATTTGTATTAAGCTATGTGGAGAAGCAATCCCATTATCATAAATTGTAGAAAACCTTGTTTCTCTTTCTATAACTGATTCTTTATAACCTTTCTGAGCATATCCTTTATCAACCATAACATCACACATTTCTTCAATAAGAGATAAATAATCTCCCACATCCTTAACAATAAACAAATCTTCATAAAACAAGTCTTCTAACTCTATTGTTTTTTGTGAAGCAAACATTTCATTAAATAAAATATGATTCTTTATTTTACGGATTTCTTTTTCATCTAAGCTTTCGTGAATAACGACAACTTTATGTTTTTGATTTGGAATCTCAACTTCCATTGTTGATAAAATAAGCTCAATATCATCCATTGTATGTTTTTCAACCGACGTCATTGGAATTACTAAGATTGTAGCTAAAGGGAATTGAGATTGTAACTTAGCTTTTAAGAGATTCGTAGAGCTTCGCATATTATCAGCTATCAATGCAATACGTCTAATCCGTAACATCTTTTGTTGATTTTCTTTTTCTAAATGAGCAGCAAAGTGTAATGCTAAATAACCAATCTCATCACGTGACAATTCGTAGTTATGTAACCCCGAATAATAATCGATAAATCGCATTGCCACTAAGAATGCATTCATATATTGAACAGAAACTGCACCAATCAATGAATCATTTAAAGTCAAACCAAAAGATACTCTCATTGTTAATGGTAAAATATGAAGTAAAAGATTTTCCATTAATGATTCATCTTTAGCAAATGATGTCGCAAATTCTTGATCCACTTCTTCAAGAGCGGTCTTCATTGAATTTTTAATTTCCTGACTTTCCTTTAATGAAATATTTGTTAAAGACGCTTTTCCAAATATTTGTGACGCTAATAAATCAACCTCTTCTTTTGATAAAGAAATATGATGTTTTTCTTCAATAAAGCTAATCATTTCTTTAGCAATTTTATAAATAGAATCACCAATCATATTTTGATTAATATTAATTTCATTTAAGTTATTGTTTTGAAGAACACGATAAACCAATATTTTTAAATGAAACAGTGTTGATTCAATTGCATTATTTGTCATTATGACATTATATTCATTTAATAATGATACAAATTTATTTGTTTCTTCTTTAAAATCTAATGTTTCAATAAATTCAAAAAATTCTAAAGGCAATGATTGATTTTCTACAACACTTCCACTAATCTTTGATAACATCTGACGAATGTTATTTTCTTTTCCAACGACTTTTATTCCATAGTGAGAACGTGAATCTAATTCTATTTGATATTGTTTAAGACGCTTTTTCACTTCATCTAAATCATTGATAATTGTTCCTCTGCTGACTTCTAATATATCTGCAATTTGATTAATAGAAATATATCCTGTATTTTGTAATAAAAGAAAGAGAATCAATAAAATTCTATTTTCTTTAATACTCACATCATTTTGATATTCTTTTCTTAACCTATCCATGTAATAACTAAAGTTATCATCATCTAAAATTTGTAAAGAATAACCCTGTCCACTCACTGTAATAATTTTAAAAATATTTTTTTCTTCTTGCCGAAGTTCTTTCAATAATTCTCTAATCTTACGTTGAGTAATATGAAGCCTTTTTTCTAATTCATTAATAGAAACAATATTTTTAGACTGTAAGACTTCAAGAAATTGAACTTTCACTATCCTCACCTCCCAATTCAATTATTACATCTTCACTATTTAAAGAACAGACCAAATATCGTAAAAAAAATTGCGACTTTTGTCCTAAACTTTTATTTATTCAAAATTATTCCACTTTTTCGACAAAAAATACAAAACATTTTCAAATAAAAAAACATGCTATTTATTAAGCATATTCTTCAATAAAAAGATGAGTTATTATTGTATCAATAACTTCCAAATCACAAAGATTTATATTGATTCTTATTTAGGATTTAAAAAAGGTTCTTACTTTTTACATAAGAACCTTTTTATTTCAATACTTTTTTCACTTCAATATTTTGTTCATCTAAATAATCTTCACAGTTTTGAGGAATATCATCATCTGTAACCACACAAGAGACTTGTGAAGTTGGCAATAAATTGACTGTTCCCACTTGCATAAACTTAGAAGATTCACTGACGACGATAATATGTTTTGCTTGTTTTGCCATATCTCTGACAGCCTCACTTCGCATATAATCATTACCAGTAAAACCAGATGCTTTGGAAAATCCATCCGTTCCAATAAAAAACTTATCTACAAAGAAGTTTTCAACACACTTTCTTACCAATGGGCCAACCATAACTTGTGATTCTTTTTGATATTCACCACCCATAAGAAGAATTCTTATATGAGAAGTCTTACGGACATAATCAGCAATAAATGCTGAATTTGTAATAATAGTAATATCTTTTTTAGATTGAGCTATTTCAAAAGCTAATAATGCACAACAAGACCCAGACTCAATCATAACTGTTTCTCCATCTTGAATAGATTCACAAGCCAGTTTCGCTATTTTTCGTTTGATATCATAATGATATGCCAAACGATTATTGATATCATCACTGGAATTTAATGTTGCAAAACCATGTGCTCTTTTAATTAATCCTTTTTCTTCTAAATGATCTAAATCTTTACGAATTGTGACTTGAGAAACTTGTAACAATTCTGAAAGTTGTGTGACTTCTACTTTTTCTTTTTCTGTTAATAATTCTAATATTTTTGTATGTCTTTCAGACATTTTAACCATATATATCACTCTTTTCTTATTTAAGGTTATCACACACATGTTTCAAATGCAATATTTAATCATTTCAATAGTGATATTATAAAGCAAAGAAAAAAAGTAATCCGAAAATTACTTTTTCTCATTATGGCATTTTCCAACCATAGGACAACCACAACAACCACTATGACAGTTTCGTTTTGATTGAATTTGATTTTTAATAATCAAGATAACAATAACAATAAGTATCAAAGAAACAATCATTGTTGATAAATTATTATAAATCCATTGCATCATAGACAACATCTTCTTTCTCATTTTGATTTTCTTTATAAAGTTTAACAATCAGATAAATAATCATAACAATCAATCCTAAAGCAACAACTGTTCCTAGTTGAAACTGACCACTTGTTAAAAATGTTCCTATTTGATAAATAATAAGTGCAATCACATATGCAAAGAGTGTTTGATACCCAATCGCAAAAGCAAACCACTTTTGATTATTCATTTCTCTTTTGATAGCTCCCATTGCAGCAAAACATGGAGCACATAAAAGATTAAAAACAAGAAAAGCATAAGCAGAAACAATTGTAAAATGATTAGCGAGAAGCGGCCAATATTCCACTCCATCTTCTGCAACTTCAGCAAAGCCATAAAGAATCCCAAATGTTCCAACAACATTTTCTTTAGCAACCAACCCTGTTAAAGTCGCAACTGCTCCTTGCCAGTGTCCAAAACCTAACGGTGTAAAGACCCAAGCAATAGCATTACCAAGCATAGCCAATAAACTATGATTCAATTCTGTTGTTTCTAACATTCTCCATTGTCCATCTACGAATCCAAAATAACTTGTAAACCAAACAATTATTGTCGATAACAAAATAATTGTTCCTGCTTTTTTTATAAATGACCAACCTCTTTCCCATGCACTTTTTAAAACATGAGATATACTAGGAAAATGATATGCTGGTAATTCCATAACAAATGGTGCAGGATCTCCTGCAAAAAGTTTTGTTTTCTTTAAAATAATCCCTGAAACAACTATCGCAATCATTCCAATAAAATAAGCACTTGGTGCCACCCAACTTGCCCCACCAAATAAAGCTCCACTGATTAATGCAATGATAGGTAATTTTGCTGAACAAGGAATAAATGTTGTGGTGATAATTGTCATCTTACGATCACGATCATTTTCAATTGTACGTGAAGCCATAATTGCTGGAACTCCACATCCTGTCCCAATCAACATAGGAATAAAAGATTTCCCAGATAATCCAAACTTTTTAAAAATTCTATCCATGATAAAAGCAATTCTAGCCATATAACCACAAGCCTCTAAGATAGCTAACAAGAAGAATAAAACAAGCATCTGAGGAACAAAACCTAAAACTGCCCCAACACCAGCAATAATCCCATCTACAATTAACCCTTGTAGCCATGCTGCACAACCTATAGCTTCTAATCCCATTGTCACAAGTGAAGGAATACTAGGAATAAACATTCCCAAGAATTCAAAACCTTCACCAAAAACATGTTCATTAACAAAATCAGTAGCAAGAGTCCCAATTGTTGTGACTGACAAATAATAAACCAACCACATAACCAAAGCAAAAATAGGTAAAGCCAACCAACGATTTGTAACAACTTTATCAATTTTATCTGAAATAGATAATTGATTTTTATTTTTATGATAGTTACATTTATTCATAATAGATGTAATCAATTGATATCTTTCATTTGTGATTATACTTTCACTATCATCATCTTCTTTTTCTTCTATTTTTTCAATAATATTTTCAATATTTATCTTTGTTGGTAACTTTTCTATGATTTGTTGATCTCTTTCGAATAACTTAATCGCAAAGAAACGTTTCTCAGCCGCTAAAATATTATCTGGTAACTTCTTTTCAATACTCTCAAGTACGTCTTCTATATCTCTAGAGAAATGATGAACACAATGAAAGTCTTGCTTTGCGATTGTAGTCGCTTCATGAATAACATCTTCAATCCCTATTTCCTTTAAAGCAGATATTTCAACAACTGGACATCCTAATGATTCTTTTAATTTATCAAGATGAATATCATTATGATTTTTCTTAACCAAATCCATCATATTGATTGCTATAATTGTTGGAATCCCTAATTCTAATAATTGTGTTGTTAAATACAAGTTTCTTTCTAAATTCATCCCATCAACAATATTAACAATAACATCAACATCTTCATCTATTAAATAATTTCTCGCAACAACTTCTTCTAAAGTATAAGGAGATAATGAATATATTCCTGGCAAATCAGTAATGAGAATATCTTTGTTTTTTTTGAATTGGCCTTCTTTCTTTTCAACTGTTACTCCTGGCCAATTTCCTACATATTGATGGGAACCCGTCAATGCATTAAACAGTGTTGTTTTACCACTGTTAGGATTTCCAGCTAAAGCTATTTTTATTGTCATATATATCCTCCTTAGTTAGTTTTGACTAACTTTTCATTTAAAAATAAGAGCTATTGCACTTCAATCATTTGTGCATCAGCTTTTCTGAGTGATAATTCATACCCTCTTACATTAATTTCAATAGGGTCTCCCAATGGAGCAACTTTACGAATTTTTAATTCAACACCCTTGGTAATTCCCATATCCATAATTCTTCGCTTTATAGCACCTTCACCATGTAATTTTATAACTTTAACAGCTTGTCCAACTTTCACATCTTTTAATGTATACATATTAAGCCCCCTTTACAATAATTTTATGAGCCATTTCTTGACTAATGGCTACTCTTGAATCTTTAATATTAACAATCAAATTTCCACCATTATGTGCAATAATCGTAATATTTGCACCCTCTATAAAACCTAAACTCTCTAAAAACCTTTGTATTTTATCAGTACCCTTTACTTTTAAAATAGTACTTATCTCTCCAACACCTATTAATGTTAGTGGCATAATATTCCTCCTTGTTGTTAGTCTCGGCTAACTTTTATACAAACAATATGTTAGCGATTGCTAACTTCATACTAAGAATACACTCTCCAAACAAAAAAGTCAATTAAAAAAGTGGAATTTATCCACTTATTCACTATAGTTAAGAATTTCAAAATTATTTCCTTCAACAAAAAGATGAATTTTTCCTTCTTGTTTTAAATCTTCATTTTTAACAGCCATAGCTAAATACAACGTTCTTGTTTGTAATGATTCAATCTTCCCTGTCTTTGATAATGATTTATGATTTTCACTTTCTAGTACTATCATTGATTTATATTTTTTATTTTGTATTTGATATTCACAATATAAATAATCCTTTGGATCTATAGCACTATCTGTTGTATTCTTGAAATCAATTTGTAATATAACAAAAGTTTCATTTTCATTGTCTGTTGGATAATAACTATAAAAGAAACCTTTATTTGATGGTTCTATTTTATTTGATTGAGAAATATGATTTAAAGTCATTTGTGAATTTTTCAATGTAATAACATCACCTAATGATTTCGCATTATTATTTTCTATCTTTTGAGTTGTTTCAAACGTATAAACAAATTCATCTTGATTTAAGATTTTTAATTCAATTGTTGCTTCATCCTTAATTTGTTCCTCAGGTAATTCA
This sequence comes from uncultured Erysipelotrichaceae bacterium, assembly GCA_900538465.1. GTDB lineage: Bacteria > Bacillota_I > Bacilli_A > Erysipelotrichales > Coprobacillaceae > Longibaculum. Next base: position 11,058 of record UPXV01000030.1, on the reverse strand, counting down.
CAATAAATATGAACATATCTCCCTTCATTTGTTTTTAATGTATCTGTTTGACTTATCTGATTATAATTAATTGTTTCAACAGCCGTCATAACATCATAAGTTTGTTTATTAATCTTATAATTTCCACTCACAACTTCTTTTAATGTCATTTCTTTTTCAGACAAATTTGTCATCTTCATAACAATATCCACAAAAACATCATTTTTATTTTTGGGTTGAATCGTATTAAAAATTTTATTTTTATTAGATGGAGTAATTTGTCTAACTACCTCACTTTTAATAACTTCAAATTCAATCTTTTCATTTGTTTTATAAATTTGTGATATTTCAATTTTTTCTGATTGTTTCTTATTTTGACATCCTAATAAACAAATAACCGATATAACCAATATTCCTATTTTTTTCACAAGTATCAGTCCCCTTTGTTACATTTTAGCATATTTTGTAAATGAAACGAAACTTTTTCTTTCATCTAATAACCGAAAAGAAAAGAACTATAACATTTTGTTATAGTTCCCATAAGAGTTAAACTCTCTTTTTCTTTCTTAAGATTTCATATCCACCTAACAATAATGATGATGCCATAAGAATACCTAATGGTAAGATTTCATTATCATCACCTGTTTTCACTGATTTTTTAATTTCTTCAGCTTGTTTTAACAAGTCTTCATAAGTCTTTCCACCATTTGCAAGTAAGATTGCATTAATTGCATCTTTTTGATCTTGTGTCATCTTATCCCATTCTGTTTTTCCAGATAGGATTTGTGCATAGTTGTCTTTTGTTGCAACTTTATAAATCTTTCCATTTTTATCAGATACGTAATCTTTAATAAATTTGTTTGCTGTTTCTTCTAATGCTTTTGCAGAAGCAATTAATTCTTCATATGTTTTTCCACCGTTTGATGTTAATTTTGCATTAACTGCATCTTTTTGATCTTGAGTCATTTTACCCCAAGTTTCAACACCTGATAGAATTTGTTTATAATTTGAACTATCTGCATCTTTATAGATATTTCCTTTATCATCTGATACATAGTCTTTGATAAATTTGTTTGTTGTTTCTTCTAATTCTTTTGCAGAAGCAATGAGTTCTTCATATGTTTTTCCACCATTTGCTGTTAATTTTGCATTAACTGCATCTTTTTGATCTTGAGTCATTTTATCCCAAGTTTCAACACCTGATAGAATTTGTTTATAATTTGAACTATCTGCATCTTTATAGATATTTCCTTTATCATCTGATACATAGTCTTTGATAAATTTGTTTGTTGTTTCTTCTAATGCTTTTGCAGAAGCAATTAACTCTTCATAAGTTTTGCTTCCATCAGTAATTAATGCTTTATTGATTGCATCTTTTTCCACTTTGCTCATATCATTCCATGTATCTTCACCAGATAAAATTTGTTCATAGTTAGAACTATTTGATTCTTTATAAACATTTCCATCTTTATCTGATACATATTTTTCAATGAAGGCATTCTTTTGTGCATCAATAAGTTTATTAACTACATTTTTATCAATGACTCCTTTTTCAGCATCAGTCAATTGATTGTATGTATTCATTGCGTTTCTTAAATCATCTAAATCTTTAGCTGTAATATCTTTTGGATCTTTTGAAATAATTCCATCATGATCTTTAGCCCAATTTGCAGCTTTTTTCTTAGCATTTAAATTAGAAACAATACTTGGATCAATTAATCTCTTTGCATCTTCTGATAATGCTTCATAAGATTTCAAAGCCTTATCAATAGCAGTCATATCATCTTTATCAACTGTTTTCTTTGCAATAATATCGTGATTATCTTTTAACCATTTGTTTGCATCATCAGTTGCTTTAATAATAAGTTTTGTTGGTTCATCAACCAATGCCTTTTGATTTTCTGTTAGATTAACATAGTCAGATGATGCTTTTGTTAAATCATCTAAATCTTTATAACTTAATTCTTTAGCATCTTTTGCAAGAACTGGATTATCAGTTAAGAATTGACTTGCAACTTGTTTATCTTTAAGATTGACAACAATTGTATTGTCTACATATGCTTTTTCAGCATTTTTCAATTTTTCATAATCAGATAAAGCTTTATTCACTGCACCTAAATCAGTTGCTTTCATTGGCCCTTTATTAGCAATAATATCTTTATGCGTTTCATTCCATTTTGCTGCTGCCAATTTATTTTGCAATTCTGTAACAATATTTTGATCCACATATTTTTGTTCTGACTCATCTAATTTTTTGTAAGCATTTAAAGCAGCTTCAATTGCAGGAACATCAGTTGCTTTCATTGGCCCTTTATTAGCAATAATATCTTTATGTGTTTCATTCCATTTTGCTGCTGCTAATTTGTCATTTAGATCAGAATATATTTTTGTATCAATCTGTTCTTTAACTTTATCATTTAATTGATTATAAGAAGTTAATGCATTTTGAATTACATCTAAATCACTAATAGTCATTGGAGTTTTCTTATTAATAATTTCTATATTTATCAATGCCCAATCTTTTGCCAATAATTTATTATTTAAATCTGTAGTTATAGCTGGATCAATAAATGTTACTGTCCCTAAATCTCTTATTGCATTATCAATTGAACTACCGACGTTATCAACATCACAATCAAAAGTAAATGCTGGTTTACTAGCAATAATACCATCATGTTGATTTAACATTTCTGCTGCTTTATTCATTTTTTTAAGTTTTGCATAAGTATCTGCTACTAAACTTTGTTGATCAGGAGTTAATTTATTATAATCCGTTTCAAAATCTCGTAACATACTTAACATATCTTTATTTGCATATGTAGAATTGTAAACATCTTTATACTTATCACAATATTCTTGTGCCTTTTCTAAATCAGTTAACTTCTTATTTAAATTAGGTAAATAAGTTTTAGCTCTAGGAGATAAAGCTTCATATGCTTCTCTTACATTTGATATAGTCATACGAATTGTTTCATCAGTATTTGGATTAACTGAAGTGATTGAGTTAATTAGTTCAATACCAGCTGCTTTGTCATTTGCAAAAGTACTTGCTTCTACCATAGCATCTAACTTTTTATCAATTTCATCAACAGTTACTCCTGTTTTAGAAGAAACATATTTTTTTTCATCAGAATTAATACCAAAATTGACCCAGTCATTTTTTAATTCTTTTAATCTTGTTAAATCATCTTTAGTAACTGATGTGGCTTTTAAATATTTATTTAAATCAACATTGTTACCAGTATACCAATCTAATTTTGGAGAAAGATGAACAACTACATTTCCATTGATTTTCTCTGCAGGAATAGAAATATTCCCCTTATCGTCAATTGAGTAACCCTCTGCAGGTAGAGGAGTACCACCTATTATGACTTCAATATCATTTTTTTCAAGTGTCCACCCTGCCTTTGTTATTACTTGAAGATTTAATGGTTGTCCTGTAATAACAGAATTAGGATTAGTTGATGCTGAGAATGAACTATTGTTATAAACACTTAATACTTTAACTGTATTAGATTGTATAACAGCACTACCTGTTGCAAGAGGCTTCCCAGTATTTCCATTTACAAATCCAGGATCTCTGTCTCCATACCCACCAAATTCAACAAAATATCCAGAAACAAAAGCCCCAGCAGGTTGCGAATTTGACAAATCATTCCATTTATATTGACCATTTGAACTATAATTAACTTGCATATATGCTTCAATATCGCCTTGTATATTTCCCGAATTCGGTTCTATAGTATCACTACCTTCATACCAGTTTTGGTATACCATTTTAGAAGTAGCTTCAGGACCACATGCCCAATAAAAAGCATCTCTTCTTTGAGCAAGAGTATAACCTTGTAAATCACTCATATCTTTTACTCGATAAGTTAAAGCAACATTTGTAGGGTCACTCAACAGATTTCCAGAATCTCCATTTGATAATATTCTTGTTCCTCCAGACCATGCACCTGCCATAGAAATATTTTGTAATAATTTATCTTCTTCTTGACTTGTTATTGTGGCAAGATATCCTTTCATACCTAAATAACTAAATGACTTTGCATTATTATATGCAGTAGTCCAAGGTATTTTAGTATTATCTGGAACATACATATAATAATGTCCAGCCAATTTACCAGTACCATTTGTCATTGCAGCATTATTAGGAATATTTGTTTCATTAGCATCCAGAACAATATTTATAGTTTGACCATTTAAATAACTAAATTTTAAATTTCTCAAAAAAGTTTCAACAGTTTCTGGTTTTGCTTTATTGGTATAAGTAAAAGTATACATCGTTCTATCAATATTAGTATTCATTGTTTTTCCAGTTCTATCAATAGAACTCTCAATAAGCGATTTCTTATTTAAAGACACAATAACTGTTTTAATACTTTCTGTTGTTCCAATATCCAAATCAGAAAAATTAAATTGGTCACTTGTCAACCAATTTACCTTCCCCATTGTTAAATTTGTGGCAGCTTGTACTGATGTCTCTCCAGTTGAAAAACCAATTGCTAAACTTAACACCACCGCACTTAAAAGTCCCAATACTGTTTTTTGTTTTGTTTTTTTCTTCATGATATTATTTCACTCCTTTTTTCCAAAACAGTAAACATTTTCTTTTTTATCAATATTCGTCCCCCTTTATATCATATTTTCCCTTTTATTATCCTTTGACATAATAAATGAGTACTCTTTTGTACTACTGTAAAATCATTAAATTAAACTAAAAAAATAAGTTCTATGAATTTGTAAAGTTATCTTAAAACAGATAAGAACACAGTACTATAATGGACAAGCTCATCATAAATAAAAAAGCATAATTTTATATTCTTATTATCCTTTCAGTACTTACTCATATAATTTAACAATTCAATATTTAAAGATTTTTTGGGTTTCTGCTTATTTTCGCTACCTCAACCCTTATAGTACACCTTAATTATACCCCCCCCCGTGTGATTCTGTCAATAATATATATGACATTCCTACCAATATAAAAATAAAACAAAATAATATAAACTTAATAATATTCTTGTCTCTAATAACAGAAAAAAACACTTAAACTTTATTCTAGTTTAAGCGCTTTTTCTTCTTAATTATCTTACAACAAACAATAGATATAATATGAAAAGTAAAAAAGCTATAACGCTTAAAGATATAAATCTTTATTTGTTATAGCTTTAAATGAACTTATGCTCTCTTTTTCTTTCTTAAGATTTCATATCCACCTAACAATAATGATGATACCATAAGAATACCTAATGGTAAGATTTCATTATCATCACCTGTTTTCACTGATTTTTTAATTTCTTCAGCTTGTTTCAACAAGTCATCATAAGCTTTTCCACCATTGGCAAGTAAGATTGCATTGATTGCATCTTTTTGATCTTGTGTCATCTTATCCCATTCTGCTTTTCCAGATAGAATTTGTGCATAGTTGTCTTTTGTTGCAACTTTATAGATTCCTTTATCATTAGATACATATTTCTTAATAAAGCTTGTTGAATTTGTTTCTAATGTTTCTGAAATCTTTAATAATTCTTCATATGTCTTTCCACCATTGTATGTTAAGACTGTATTAATTGCATCTTTTTCTTCTTGACTTAATTTATCCCATGCATCTTTTCCTGATAGGATTTGAGCATAATTTTGAGCAGTTGCTGCTTTATAGATATTTCCTTTATCATCTGCTAAATATTTAACGATAAAATCAACTGTATTATCGAATAATGCTTCTGCACTCTTCAATAATTCTTCATAAGTTTTTCCACCTTTAGCGACTAAGATTGCATTGATTGCATCTTTTTCTTCTTGTGTATAACCTTCCCAAGTTGATTTACCATTGAGAAGTTGTCCATAATTTTGAGCAGTTGCTACTTTATAGACATTTCCTTTTTCATCTGAAACATAATTCTTAATAAAGTCATTAACATGTTCATTGATAGTTTCTACTTCTTCTAATAAAGCTTCATAAGTTTTACCACCATCAGCAGTTAAGATTGCATTAATTGCATCTTTTTCATCTGAAGTTAATTTATCCCATGAATCTTTACCAGAAAGTATTTGTTCATAATTTTCAGCAGTTGCTGCTTTATAGATATTTCCTTCATCATCTGAAACATAGTTCTTAATAAAGTCATTAGCATGTTCTTCAACAGTTTGAGCAGCTTTTAATAAATCATCATAAGAAACACCATCTTTTTCAGCAAGTAATGCTGTGTTAATAGCATCTTTTTCATCTTGTGATAATTTATCCCATTCATCAGAACCACCTAGAATAGTCTTATAATTATCAGCTGTAACTGCTTTAATAGTTGCCTTGTTTTCAGTAACATATTTAGCAATGAAATCATTTGCTTTATTGTTTAAATCAGTAGCAGCATTTAATAAATTATCATAAGTAGTTCCAGCTGTACTAGATAAACGATCATTGATTGCGTTCTTTAATTTTGCGTCAAGGTTAGAATAATTTCCTTTTTCTGCTACATCTCCATCATGGATTTGTGCATAATTAACTCCATTAACTGAGTTATAACGTTTTCCATTTTTATCAGTAGCATAATCATTCAAGAATTTTTCAGCTTGAGCACCTAAATATAAATCCTCAAAAGTTGTTCCACCAGCTTCTTTTAAAGCTTTATTAAATGCAGCTTTATCCGCTACACTTAATGCATCATAAGCAACTTTTGCACTTAAGATTTGATCACAATTATTTTGATCTGCATTTGTAATGATTTTACCATTATCTTTTATCATAGCTAATGCATCTTTTACATTTTTGTTGTAATCAATCTTAAATGTTTTTGTAATTGTTCCAGAATAATTACCTATTAGTGTATAAGTAATAGTAGCAGTTCCTGGTTCTTTATTATTACTATAAGCAACTGTATAATTTAACTCAGTTCCATCAGTTAATGTAACTTTTGGAGTAGGTTTAATTTCATTTCCAGTATAATCCTGAGTAGGAACATCAGCTACAATTACATCACTATCTGTTAAAGTTTTAGCAACAATTTCGAAAGAAACATCTTCTGTTCCAAGGTATGCATAATTACCTATATATGTAATCTTAGCTTTTGCAGTTCCAGCATTTTTATTGTTTTCATATGTAACATTATAATCTTTTCCAGCCTCTAACTTCTTATCATCTACTTTAATTGTAAGAGCAGGTGTTACTGGATTTTTAGGATCAAATGTTTGATCAACAATAGGAGTAATTTCTTTCTTAAACACAATATCTCTATCAATACGAATATTTACTACTTTTTTCCCACCTTGTAGTTCTGGTAAGACTGCAGTTATATCACATGGAGAAACTTCAATCCAAATATATTTACAATTATCAGCATTAACACTGTTCATGTTATCATTTAAAAATCTTTTAATATTAATATATGGATTTATTGTAGATGTTGAACAATACTCTGTAGTAGGTTTCGCTCCTCCTACATTTAGACCGCCAATTTCATTACTTTTCTTTGCTTCTGAAAAATCAGTCTCATTTGAAAAGTAGATCTTCGTAAAAAAACGATTGAAATTCGATTTGCTTATAATAGGAGTTGTTGCTGCTGCAGAATCATATACATCAATATTACCTATACTTTTACAATCCCATGTTAAATAACCTGTACTGCTATCGTAAGCAGCATTCATCTTATTTTCATTACCTGTTTTACCAACAATGTTATCAGTTGTATAAAAATTATAAACCATAGAATCTATTGCAGATTGAGATGATAACCAAATATGTCCTGCCTTAACAGTGCCAGCATTGGCCGTAAAATACTCGGTTGTTACAGGATTAGGATTACCAGGATATCCAGTAGTATAGTTAGTGTATCTTGTATCTTTTAAATTTAATTTGTAGCTATCCCCTTTATACTTATATTGGAGATAAATATTTCCAGTAGTTAAAGTTACTAACTCTCCCCAATTATTATAACTAGTACCAAGAGTATTAAAATAAAAGTAATCACGATCATTTACAGCATGAATACCTATATGAGTTTGACCGTTTACAACTAAACTCACATCTGAAATCTTGACAAAAGGATGCTCTTGCCAATTTCCAGATTCAAATGCATCAACTTGCAAATAGTTATCAGTATCTGCAGCTTTAACTTCACGAATACCTGCCATTCCCACTGTTGAAAGAATCATAGTCAGTGAAACAATAAATATCCCTATTTTATTTAAAAACTTTCTCACTTTTCATCACACTCCTTTTTTTGTGAGATAAATCTTTTTCCCCAATCACTCCTTCCCATACTTTAAATTACTTTCAAAATTGAAATGCACATATAAATAAAAAGAAAGCAATTCTCATAGTTATGAAAATAAGAAAATTGTCACTTTTTGTCTACTTTTTGGAACAAATTGTTTTCTAAAAAAGACAATTATTAGATATTTTGATATGTATGCTTTTCTTTTTATAAAGGGTTGAAAGTAATTTGTTTTCTAGTATCAATTGTAGGTATGTTACAAACTACAACCATACCATTTGGTACAAGCCTATTATATCAAAAAACTATAACGCTTTCAATAAAGTTTTGTGAATTTATGAACAAACAAAAACTCAAAATCAATTAAGACTTTGAGCTTTTATTCTATTATATAACCCTCACTTTAATAACATTTTCTAAAGCATTTAATTCATCTATACCAACGAGATCATTTGTTTCAATGATTGTATAAGCATAGTCTCCTTTTGCTTTATTAACCATGTTTTCAATATTAATTTGTTGATTAGCCAGTAGAGTAGCAAATTGTGCGAGCATGTTTGGTACATTTTTATGAATTAAACAAATACGATATTTGGTTGTTCGTGGTTCATTTATTGTTGGGAAGTTGACCGAATTCACAATATTACCACTCTCTAGATAATCCTTCATTTCATTAACTGCCATACCTGCACAGTTATCTTCTGATTCAGGAGTTGATGCTCCCAAGTGAGGTATGACAATCACATTTTCTTGATCTATAAGATCATTAGTTGCAAAATCTGTAACATATTTTGCAATTTTTCCTTCTTGAACTGCTTGCAAAACATCTTGTGTATTTACAAGATCTCCTCTTGCAAAGTTAAGTATACGTACACCATCTTTCATGATTTCAATATTTTCTTTATTGATGATGCCTTTTGTTTCTTTTGTACTTGGAGCATGTAATGTAATATAGTCACATTCTTTAAAGATTGTTTCCATATTTTGAGCATTTTTAACCCATTTGCTCATTCCCCATGCAGCATTAACAGAAATATATGGATCATATCCATAAACTTCCATCCCCAATTTAATAGCTGCATTTGCAACATGGACTCCAATAGCCCCTAAACCAATAATCCCTAATTTTTTACCTTCTATTTCAGGTCCAACAAATTGGCTTTTCCCCTTTTCAACCAATTTTGCTGCATCTTCTTTATCTTTCAAGGTTTTTACCCATTCAATCCCCTCAATAACCTTACGTGATGATAAGAAAAGACCACATAGTACTAACTCTTTAACAGCATTAGCATTTGCTCCTGGTGTATTAAAAACAACTATTCCTTTTTCACTACACTTATCAATAGGAATATTATTAACACCAGCCCCTGCTCTTGCGATTGCTTTTAGTTGATCATTCATTGCATATTCATGCAATGATGCAGAACGAACTAAAATTCCATCTTCATCTTCTACATTTTCTCCAACTTGATATGTTTCTCCAAACATATCAAGTCCAACAGGAGAAATTTTATTTAATAATTTTATTTTATACATAATTTCACCTACTTATTTTCTTTTTCAAATTTTTTCATAAATGCAAGTAATGTCTCTACTCCTTCTAATGACATTGCATTATAGATAGAAGCACGGATTCCTCCTACAGAACGATGTCCTTTTAAATTAGACATTCCTGCTGCAATTGATTCTTTCACAAACTTTGCATCTAAATCTTTATTTGGACATGTAAATGTCACATTCATCAGTGAACGATTATCAGCATCACTATGTGTTTGATAGAAATCAGTTTGATCTAGATAATCATATAACAATTGTGCTTTTTCTTCATTTTTCTTTTTCATAACTTCTAATCCACCCAATGAATCAATCCATTCAAGAACCAATCCTAAAACATAAATAGAAAATGTTGGTGGTGTATTGTACATAGAATCATTATCAGCAATTGTATTATATTCCATTAAAACTGGAATATTCTCCTTGTGATCTTGAATTAAATCTTCTCTTACAATAACAACTCCTAATCCAGCAATTCCCATGTTCTTTTGTGCACCAGCATAAATCATACCATAATCTGCTACATTAATAGGTTTAGATAAAATGTTAGAAGACATATCTGCAACAATAGGAACTCCTTTTGTATCAGGTACATATTTCCATTCTGTTCCATAGATTGTGTTATTTGCACATAAATGAACATATGAAGCATCTTCTCTTAAATCTAATTCATCTTGTGTTGGAATATGTTTAAAGTTATTCACACTACCATCATAAGCAATATGAATATCACCAAATTTTTTTGCTTCTTGAGCTGCTTTCTTTGAAAAAGCTCCAGTAATAATATAATCTGCTTTTCCATTTTTTAATAAGTTTAATGGAATTGTAGAGAACTGTTGAGTTGCTCCACCTTGAATAAATAGAATCTTATAGTTATCTGGTATATTTAAAACCTTTTTTAATAAAGCTTTTGTTTCATTAAAGATTTCAAGATAGGACGATGATCGATGACTCATTTCCATAACGCTCATTCCACTATCTTTATAGTTCAACATTTGAGCAGCTACTTTTTCTAATACGGGTACAGGTAATGTTGATGGTCCTGCAGAAAAATTGTAAACTCTTTTTTGTGTCATATTGACGCCCTCCTTTTTGAATGTTGCTGTCATTATATTTGATTTAAACAAATTTGTCCAGCAATATTATTATTTTTTACAAATTTTATAATATTTTTATATGAATTGTATACAATATAAGACAATTCTTTATATTATATGTTGAACTTTTCTCATTTATGAAATAAAAAATTAAAAAAGTTTCAAATAAAAAAAGAAAAATGAAAAAAATCTTTGTATATATATAGTGAGGGAAG
>UPXV01000029.1 GCA_900538465.1 uncultured Erysipelotrichaceae bacterium | reverse complement strand
ATGACTATGTGTGCCTTAGCCGCAGGCGGAAAGGAATGCAAGGTTAAAATGAAACAATATACATATATGATGTTAAAACCAGATGCTTTTGTTGATAATAAACAAAAACAGATTTTGTCTATGTTAGAAGAAAATGGCTTACATATTGAAGCTTCTAAAGTTGTTGAAGTAGATATGGATGTGATGAAAGTCTTATTGGAACATTATCATCAAGTGATTGATGAAAAAGGAAAAGCATTTGATTTTCCGGGTCGCTTATTTCAAACGTTTTATTTTGATGGACCTCATTATATTATGCCTATGAAAATCAGTTATGAAGGAAATGAAGATATCATTGAATATTCACGACGTTTGGTAGGAAAAACAAATCCAATTGCTGCTGATCCTCAATCTATTCGTGGGAAAATGAGTCATGATAGCTATGAAATTTCTGATCGAGAATATCGTTTGGTAAACAATGTTATTCATGCATCTGATTCACATGAATCCGTCAAAAGAGAACTTCATATTTGGAAAGATTATCTCCAATAAAATTTTCAAAATATGAAAGTGAAAGGGCTTTCAATTTTAGGATAATTGTGCTATGATAGTGGTGTAGAAAAGGAAAGGACATGAAAGGAGGTCTTGAAGATGTTAGAAAAAAGAAAAGAAAATTATTTCTATTTAGGACCTGTTATCATGGTTAATCTTAATCTTCCAAAAGATTATCGATTAATGAGAGATTTGCTACCCCCTAACATACGTTAGGCCTGGTTAATGATAGGCCTTAGATATAAAAAAGTTCATGATATGATAAAGAAATGTAATGAGTGAATGAGAAAGTTTGTATCAATCATCTGTTTATAAAAAATATTTAAAAGAATTAACTTTATAAAGAAATTCAAAAAGATAAGATATAGATATGTCATGTTGATTGGAATGTTTATAAGTTTATTGTTGATGAATATAAAATTTAAACGGAAGGTGATAAAAAGAGATTGATAGAAATGAGTAGAAAAAGATGTTATGTATTCTTTATTGAAAAGTTGGAAACTTCCTTCATGAGATTATAATTGATATTGAAATGATGTTATGAGTATTTCTAGGATATGTATGAGACAAAAGAGAATGAATGATGAAATCCCCTCATAAGAGAGTGAAATAGAAATTATAAGCAATGATAATATAAATATATCACATAGAAGATATTTCTTCTTTATATAGGTTGTAGTATTTGTGAAGTTCATAAATACTACAATCTTTTTTCTATATATAAATAAATGAATAAATCTTGCATTTTAGGGAAGAATCCTATATAATTCAAATAAGTTCCGATGAAGAAGATTAAGTAGTGAAATCTTTTAGAGACATTGTGGTTGGTGAAAACAATGAGAGGCAGCTACGGGACACTTTGGAGGATGTTATGAAAATAACCGTGAGTCGCGTTAAGACATGAGGGCATACTATGTATGAACTAAGGTGGTACCGCGTGAATAAACGTCCTTAGATAGGACGTTTTTATTATTTTAAAGGAGGAAAAGAAAATGGCATATAGTGCACCAAGAGGAACAGTTGATATTTTACCTGACGCAACAGGAAAGTGGCAACAATTAGAACAACTATTAAGAACAATTTGTGCAAATTACAACGTTAAAGAAATGAGAACACCAATCTTTGAACATACTGAATTGTTTAGTAGAGCAGTTGGTGATACAACAGATGTTGTGACAAAAGAAATGTATACATTTGAAGATAAAAAAGGACGTTCTATTACATTACGTCCAGAAGGAACAGCAGGAATTGCAAGAAGTTATGTAGAAAATAAAATGTATGCATTACCAGAAAAATTACAAAAACTTTATTATATGGGTCCAATGTTTAGATATGAAAGACCACAAAATGGGAGACAAAGACAATTCCACCAATTTGGTGTAGAAATGATTGGCTTAGAATCACCTTATGTTGATGTTGAAGCTATGGTATTGGCTGTTACTGTAGTTGAAGCATTAGGATTAAATGATGTTAAATTACATATCAATTCATTAGGTGATGAAGAATCAAGAAACGCTTATCGTGATGCCTTGAAAGAACATTTTAAACCAGTTTTAAATGATTTATGTTATGATTGTCAACAAAGATATGAAAAAAATCCTTTACGTATTTTAGATTGTAAAGTGGATAAAGATCATCCAGCCATGAAAGATGCCCCACATACAATTGATTATTTAAGTGAAAGTGCTAAAGCACACTTTGATAAAGTTTGCGAATTGCTTGATGATTTAGAAATTGAATATGTGATTGATACAAATCTCGTGCGTGGATTAGATTATTATTCGCATACTGTTTTTGAAGTGATTTCTGATGATCCAAAATTAGGTGCTGGTTCTACTGTAGGTGGTGGGGGAAGATATAATACCCTTATCAGTGAACTTGGTGGACCGGATGTTCCAGGCGTTGGTTTTGCTTTTGGAATGGAAAGATTAATGATAGCAATGGGTGATAACATGGAGGAAGAAGAAGGTATTGATGTTTATGTTATGCCACTAGGTGCCAAGGCTAAAGATTTAGCTATGCAGATTGTAACAATGCTTCGTGCTAATGGATTTACATGTGATATGGATTATTGTGATCGTGGATTAAAAGGTCAATTTAAGTCTGCGGATCGTTTCCATGCTCATTTTTCAATGATTATTGGTGAAGAAGAAGTTCAAAAAGAAGTTGTGAATATGAAATGTAATCATTCTAAAGAGCAAGTGGAAGTTCCTTTAGAAAATATTGTTGCATTTATTGAAGAACATTATGAAGGAGGACATGATCATGAATAGAACACATAACAATGGAGAGTTAAGAATCACTCATGTTGGTGATAATGTTGAGTTAATTGGATGGGTTGCTAAGAAAAGAAATTTAGGAGCTTTGGTTTTTATTGATTTAAGAGACCGTTATGGGATTACACAAATTATTTTTGATGAATCTTTTGAAGAAAGATTAAAAGATGTTAAAAATGAATATATTTTATCTGTAAAAGGAACTGTTATTGAAAGATCATCTAAGAATCCAAAGATTCCTACAGGTGAAATTGAAGTTCAAGCAAAAGAATTTACAATTGTCAATACAGCTAAATTAACACCAATGATTGTGGCTGATGAAACAGATGCCTTAGAAGAAACAAGAATGCAATATCGTTATCTTGATTTAAGACGTCCAGTGATGCAACAAAACATTATGACAAGACATAAAATTACACGTTCAATTAGAGAATATTTAGATGGTTTAGATTTTATTGATATTGAAACACCTTATTTAAATCGTTCAACACCTGAAGGTGCAAGAGATTTCTTAGTTCCATCTCGTGTTCATAAAGGTGAATTCTATGCTTTACCACAATCTCCTCAATTGTTTAAACAATTGTTAATGGTTTCTGGTTTTGAAAAATATTATCAAATTGCTCGTTGTTTTAGAGATGAAGATTTACGTGCTGATCGTCAAATTGAATTTACTCAAGTGGATGTTGAAATGAGTTTTATGTCAACTGATCAAATCTTAGAAATTGGTGAGGGTATGATTGCAAAATTAATGCGTGATGTGAAAGGTATTGATATTGAATTACCACTTCGTCGTTTGACTTGGCATGAAGCAATGGAAAGATATGGTATTGATAAACCTGATACACGTTTTGGTTTAGAACTTGTGAATTTAAATGATGAAGTTGTAGATGTTGATTTTGCAGTATTTAAAAGTGCATTAGAAGCTCATGGTCATGTCAAAGGAATCAATGTTATAGGTGAGGCCAATAACTTCTCTAGAAAGAAAATTGATCAATTGCAAGACTTAGCAAAAACTTATAAAGCGAAAGGATTAGCTTGGTTAAAAGTCACTGATCAAGGTGTTCAAGGACCAATTGCAAAGTTCTTTACAGATGAACAAATGCAGCGTTTATTAACAGCTATGAATGCTCATGAAAATGATTTGTTGTTGTTTGTAAGTGATGCAAAATATGAAGTTGTTTGTGATTCACTCGCAGCGATTCGTAATTATTTAGGAAAAGAATTGAAATTATATGATCCATCAACATTTGATTTCTTATGGGTTGTTGATTTCCCAATGTTTGAATATGATGATGAAACACAAAGATATTATGCAAAACATCATCCATTTACAAGACCTAAAGATGAAGATATTGATAAGATGGAAACTGATCCTGAAAACTGCTTAGCAGATGCTTATGACATTGTTTTAAATGGTTTTGAATTAGGCGGAGGTTCTCAAAGAATCTATGAACAAAGCTTACAAGAAAGAGCTTTTAAAGCTTTAGGATTTACTCAAGAACAAATTGATGCACAATTTGGTTGGTTTGTTGAAGGATTACAATATGGAACACCTCCTCATGGTGGATTTGCTTTAGGATTAGATAGAATTGCTATGTTACTTTGTGGTTGTGATTCTTTGAGAGATGTCATTGCATTCCCTAAAAATACCAGTGCCACTTGTCCAATGTCAAAAGCTCCTACACCAGTGGCTGATGCACAATTAGATGAGTTAGGAATAGGAGTGGTTAAAGATGAATCAGACAAGAGTGAATAAAGTTTTAGATGAAATGAGAGAGCGAGGAATGGATCATTTGATTATCAGTGATCCTAGCTCTATTGATTATTTAACAGGATACAATAATCATCCTGGTGAAAGAATGTTTGTCTTATTATTATCATTAGATGGCAATCATACAATGTTTTTAAATAAACTTTTCTATTTGGATCAAGATTTGCAAATGAATCTTGTTTGGTATGCGGATACAGAAGATGGACCAGCTTTGGTTGCTGATGCATTAAAAAATGCTAATGTGGTAGGCGTTGATAAAAACTGGGAAGCGAGATTTTTAATGCGTGTTATGGAACTCGCTAATGATGAATGTTGTTTTGAACTTGGATCTATCTGTGTTGATCATGTTCGCATGATTAAAGAGGAAAAAGAAAAAGAATTGATGCGTGAAGCGAGTCGTCTAAATGATTTAGCTATTGATCAAGTGATTCAATTATGTGCCAAAGGAAATTTAACTGAAATTGAAGTTTCTAAACAAGTTGCTGGTATTTTTCAAGGTTTAGGATGCTCAGGGAACTCATTTGAACCAATTGTTGCTTATGGAGCAAATGGGGCAGATGGACATCATGAAGGTGATGATTCACTTTTAAAACCAGGGGACAGCATTGTGATTGATATGGGTGGCTTATATCAAGGGTATTGTAGTGATATGACCAGAACTGTTTTCTATAAAGAAGTTTCTGATGAACAAAGAAAAGTCTATGATTTGGTTAGAAAAGCCAATGAGACTGCAGAAGCAATGATTAAGCCAGGGGTTAAATTATGTGATATTGATAAAGCAGCGAGAGATGTGATTAGTGAAGCTGGATATGGTGAAAACTTTAATCATCGCTTAGGACATTTTATAGGCAGAAATGTTCATGAATATGGTGATGTTTCAGCGGCTTTTGATATGGAAGTAGAACCAGGCATGATTTTCTCTATTGAACCAGGTATTTATTTACAAGGTGATTTTGGTGTGAGAATTGAAGATCTTGTTTTGGTTACTGAAGATGGTTGTGAAGTTTTAAATTCGTATACAAAGGATTTATTAATTATAGGTTAAGGGATGTGCTAAAAGCGCATTCCTTTTGTTTATATATTCAAAAAAAGGACATAATAAGAAAAAACACGGTTGCCCGTGTTTTATGCTCTTGCATTTGAATTGTCTTCAAATTTAGAGTTGTTCATTTGATCAAAACTACTGTTTTCTTGTTGGTTTTGATTATAACCTTTGTTTTTGTTTTGATTTTGAACTTGATTGTTTCTTGAATTTCTTTGACTCATTGTTTTTCTCCCTTTCATTTCTATTGACATTTATAGTATGTGTTATCAAATAAAAATTATCCAATGTTTAAAAAAATGAATCAATGAAAAATTTGGAAAAGAAATTGTTAAATTTTGCAAAAAAATTCACAAAAAATATAAAGAGATGGCATACATTTTTATCGATTTGTGCTAGAATAGAAGCGAGGTGACGATAATGTATTATTTTATAGGAATTAAAGGTTCAGGAATGGCATCACTTGCAACAATTTTATATGATTTAGGATATGATGTTGCAGGAAGTGATATTGATAAATATATCTTTATTGAAGATGAATTAAGAAAAAGAGGGATTCCAATTTATTCTTTTGATAAGGATAATATTAAAGATGGTTATGATGTGATTATTGGAAATGCGTTTGATGAAACAAATGAGGAAGTCAAAGCAGCAAAAGATAATCCTAATGTTGTAACTCATACGTATTATGATTTTTTAGGCAAATTAATGGATAAGTATATTTCCATTGGAATTGCAGGGACACATGGAAAAACCACAACTACTGGAATGGCTTATCATTTATTTAAAGAGTATGATAAAACATCTGTATTGATTGGTGATGGAACAGGTCATGCAGTAGAAGATAGTAAATATTTTATTAGTGAAACATGTGAATACCAAGATCATTTCTTACATTATTATCCAACTTATGCTGTGATTAATAATATTGAAATGGATCATGTTGATTATTTTAAATCTATGGAACAATATGAAAAATCATTTGAGACATTTGCCAATCAAGTCAAAGACACAGTTGTCGTGTGGGGTGATGATCCACATTTACCACATTTGAATTATACAACACGCGTTTTGAAATTTGGAACAGGTGAACATAATGATGTTCAAGCAAGAAATGTAATCAATAATGATCATGGATTATCTTTTGATGTTTATATTCATAATGAATTATTTGGTCATTTTGCTTTACCATTTTATGGAATGCATATGTTATATAACTCATTAGCAGTTATTACTTTAGGATATTTAGAGAATATGAGAGCTGATTATATTCAACAACGTTTATCAACATTTGATGGCGTGAAACGTCGTTATACAGTCAAGGAAGTTGGGAATAATATCTATGTTGATGATTATGCTCATCATCCAACAGCTATTCGTTATGTGATTGAGGCAACACGTTCACGTTATCCAGGTAGAGAAATTGTTGCTATTTTTCAACCAGATCGTTTTTCAAGAGGATTAAGATTTGCTAAAGAGTTTGCAGAGGCTATGGATTTAGCTGATCATCCATTTTTGGTTCATTTTCCAGAAAATGCAAAAAAAGAGCCAGGTATCGATATTGACATTTATGAAATTGCTCAATATATTCCTCGTGCACATGTTATTCATGAAGATGAAGAGGCTGTAAAATTATTGGCCCAATATGATCATGTCGTTTATCTTTTTATGAGTAGTAAGGATATTTACAAACTTGAAGACATGGTTATTGATTATAAGGCATGTTAGTGCTTACTTTCATTTCATGGAAATTTATGGTATAATGAAAAAAAGTCGAGGAAAGGAGAACTTATGGACGCACAATTAGTCTGTTATTGTATTTTGCTTTTATCAGGAGCTTTTGCGTTAGTCAGTCTTGGACTTTTATTGATTAGAATGTCTGGAGCTGTCAAAGAAGCAACAGTCTTGATGACAATGATTGAAACAACATTGACAAAAGTCAATCATATTTTAGATGATGTCAATAATAAAATGGAAATGTTAAATGCCCCTGTTGAACTTGTAAGTGGAATTTTCTCAAGAGGCGGTATGAAGGCTGGATTGCTTTCTATATTAGGTTTCTTAACTTCTAGATTTAGAAGAAAAAAATAATCAAGAGAAAGGTGAAGAGAAGATGAAATTAGGTAAATTTATTATGGGACTAGGAATTGGAGCAATTGCAGGATTGTTACTTGCTCCAAAAAAAGGAAGTGAATTAAGAGAGGATATCAAAAGAGAATCTTTAAAGGCATATGATCAATTAAAAAATATGACCAAAGAAGATGTTGAAGCTATGCTTGGACAAACAATTGAAACTGTTAAAAAATCAGTTGATGAATTTGATATGGATACTTTTAAAGAAACAACAAAGACAAAACTTTCTGATTTAGAAAAAAAATTAGAAGATTTTGCAAACAAAGTCAAAGAAACTGATCAATATATGCAAGTGAAAGAAAGTGTCATTGATTTGAGCGATAAAGTGAATACAAAGATTGATGAAGTCAAATCTAAAGTTTTAGATTCTACTTTAAGTGATGAAGATATTGAAGAATTAGAAAATGAAATCGACGATGTTGAAGAAAAATTAGAAGAAATGATAGAAGAAATTAAAGACTAATTTATGGGAAAAAATGTAACGATTTATGATGTTGCTAGAGAAGCTGGCGTTTCTCTAGCGACAGTTTCACGTGTTATTAATGGCTCTAATGTGGTAAAGCCTGGAACACGTGATCGTGTCATGGAAGCTATTCAACGTCTAGATTTCAAACCCAATCAAATTGCAAGGGGGCTTGCAACAAGTAAGACAACAACGATTGCGATTGTCTTTCCTCAATCATTATTCGCTCATGTTAAAGATATGATTGGTGGAATTGGTGATACAAGTCGTCGTCTTGATTACAATGTAAGTATTTATACAACTGATGAAATAGGAGATGGGAATCCTATTGAAACAGTTATTGAAAAGGTTATTAAATCAAGAGCTGATGGTGTGATTTTATTTAATAATGAACAAATCAGTCAAGAGATTGAATTGGTGAATAAATATAAAATTCCTTCTGTTGTGATTGGTTCACAAGTGTCTAGTCAGTATATGGGCTCAATTTTTGTTGATGCTAAAAAAATTGCATATGATATTATTGATAATTATTTAAGCCAAGGAAAAAAAAATATTCTTTTTGTGAGTCCTCAACAAAACTTAATTAAAACTGAGGATTTGATTTTAGGAATAGAAGAGGCTTATCAAAAACATGGCTTGACTTTTGATAAAGATCAACAAATTCTACATACATCAACACATTATGAAAAGAGTTATCCACAATTCTTAGAATATTTTAAAAATCATAAACATGATCTTGTATTTGCAAGTTATGATAAAGAAGCAGTTGCTGTGGTAAATGCAGCTATTGATAATGGAATTCAAGTTCCAAACGATATGGAAGTAATAGGTATGTTGAATACAAGTTATGCGTTGATTTGTCGACCTGCCTTAACATCTATTCATGTTCCTGTTTATGATATGGGAGCATTAGCCGTTCGTTTATTAACGAAGATATTAAACGAAGAAGATATTGATACAAAAGAAGTTTCTGTGCAACATTTATTAATACCACGAGGAACTACAAATTAAACTTCTAATGCATTTAGAAGTTTTTTTGCGAAAGAGGGGGAGAAAATGGAGAAAAGAGATTCAGAGACATTGCATATATTAAAAGAAAGAAATCAATTAAGTCGACGTTTATTTTTTGAAGGTTTATTGGTTGGGGGCATTGCTGGTTTTATTGCAATTGTTTATCGACTATTGTTAACGAATGCAGAAAGTTTATATTTTTCAATTGTTCATTTTGTAAAAGGAAACTTATTTTATATTTTTTTATGGCTTATTGGTCTTGTTTTGTTAGGTTTATTAATTTCAGTGTTTTTGAAATATGAGCCATATATTTCAGGGTCTGGGATTCCTCAAGTTGAAGCAGAAGTACAAGGGGCAATTGATCAATGTTGGTATAAGGTGTTGTTTGCTAAGATGATTGCAGGGACGCTTTGTATTGTGGGTGGTTTATCGTTAGGACGTGAAGGCCCAAGTATTCAACTTGGTGCGATGATTGGAAAAGCTGTCTCTAGATTTTTCCACCGTATCAAAACAGAAGAAAGATTTTTATTAACATGTGGGGCTGCAGCAGGCTTATCTGCAGCGTTTAATGCACCATTAGCTGGAATTATGTTTGCGTTAGAAGAAGTCCATAAAAACTTCTCTACGAGTGCATTGGTGTCAGTTATGTGTGCATCTATAACAGGTGACTTTTTAAGTCGTAATGTTTTTGGTTTGTCACCATCACTTCATTTTACAATGGATTATGCTTTGCCTTTAAATGATTATGGTTGGTTGTTAATATTGGGTGTAGTGACTGGATTATTAGGAGCTTTTTATAACAAAATGACAATGACTTCACTTCATCTCTATGATAGAATTCCTTTTCTTAAATCTTATCAAAAAGTCATCATTCCATTATTGATTTCTGGTGTATTAGGATTGTTTATTCCACAAGTTATTGGTGGAGGACATGTGTTAGTCACTTATTTAAATGGAGAAAATATTGTTTTATCAACATTGGTTATTTTATTGGTTGTTAAATTTATTTTTTCATTATTAAGTTTTGGTTCAGGTGCGCCTGGAGGAATTTTCTTTCCATTGTTGATTTTAGGAAGTTTAATTGGAGCAATTTTAGGAAAAATTGCAATTATGTTAGGTGTTCCTGAAATCTATTTTGTGAATTTTATTATTTTTTCAATGGCAGGTTTTTTTGCTGGGATTGTTCGTGCACCTATTACTGGTATTGTTTTGATTGCGGAAATGTGTGGAACATTGAAACTATTATTACCTATTGCAGCTGTTTCGTTTATTGCTTATATCGTTGCAAATAATATTGGAAGTGAGCCGATTTATGAAAGTTTATTACATCGTTTAACAAAGAATCAACCTTCTCTTGATTTTGTTGAGAATAAAGAGTTAATTTCTTTTGTTGTGAGTTTAGGAAGTGTGGCTGTTAATCAAACAGTAGCATCTTTACAACTTCCACCAAGATGTTTATTGGTTTCCATTATGCGAGGGAAGCGTGAAATTATTCCTCATGGTGATACACAGTTCTATGTTGGAGATCAGGTTATCATTATTGTGGATAAATATAAAATTGAAGAATCTAAAGAGAAATTGGCTGAAATTTTCACTTTTTCTTAATGATTGAATTTTGAGGTTGACTTCATCTTCAAAATCTAATATGATATGTTTAAGCGTTGAAAGAGACAAGTAATTATAGGTTGTGTCATAGAGAACTTGTGGTTGGTGGAAACAAGTCACATAATATAATGAATACACTCTGGAGCATCTAAGTGCAAAGCTTAGACGGTGGCAACATCGTTATCAATAAGAGAGTATGCTTAGGCATAAATAAAGGTGGTACCGCGAGAATTCGTCCTTTGGGAAGAATTCTCTTTTCTATTATAAGGAGGATATTATGAAAATTTATGATGAATTGGTATGGCGTGGGTTGATTAAAGATGTCAGTTCACCGGATTTAGAAGAAAAATTAAACAATGGAGGAATGACTTTCTATATTGGAACTGATCCAACTGGAGATAGTTTACATATAGGACATTTTTCATCTTTTTTAATTAGTAAAAGATTAAAAGATGCTGGTCATAATCCTATTTTATTAGTCGGTGGAGCAACAGGTTTAATTGGAGATCCAAAACCAGATACAGAAAGACCAATGATTACAAAAGAACAAGTTCAACACAATTTTGATTGTTTAAAGAAACAAGCTCAAGATTTATTTGGTTTTGAGGTTGTGAACAACTATGATTGGTCAAAAGATTTAAACTTTATTGACTTTTTAAGAGATTATGGAAAATACTTTAATGTCAATTATATGTTAAATAAAGATATCGTTAAAAGAAGACTAGACTTAGGAATTACTTATACAGAATTCTCTTATATGATTATGCAAGCTATGGATTTTTATTGGTTATATGAAAATAAAGATTGTCATATGCAAGTGGCTGGTCAAGACCAATGGGGAAACATTACAGCTGGGATTGAATTGATTAGAAAGAAAACAGGAAAAGAAGCTTATGGCTTTACAATGCCACTATTAACAAAATCTGATGGTACAAAATTTGGAAAAACAAATGGTCATGCGATTTGGTTAGATCGTAAAAAGACATCTCCATATGAAATGTATCAATTCTTTATCAATTCAGAAGATGATAAAGTTATTGATTACTTAAAATTCTTAACTTTCTTATCAAAAGAAGAAATTGAAGAATTAGAAGAAAAGAACAAAACCCAACCACATTTAAGAGAAGCTCATAAAGCTTTAGCGAAAGAAGTCATTACATTTATCCATGGTGAAGACGCATATAACGAAGCATTAGAAATCTCTCAAATGTTATTCTCTGGAAAAATTCAAAATTTAACATTAGAACAAGTTCAATCTTGTTTCAATGGTGTTCCTAGTATTGAAATGGAAGAAGATACACAAATTTTAAATGCTTTGGTAAAAGTTGGGGCAGCTTCTTCAAATCGTGAAGCACGCCAATTTGTAACAGGTGGCTCTGTTTTGGTCAATGGTGAAAAAATTACAGATGTTGAATTTGTTATTCAAAAAGAGAATGCTTTTGGAAAAGAAGCAACAGTGATTAGACGTGGTAAGAAAAATTACTATGTGATTAATCATAAGTAGAGGTACATTATGAAAAAATTAGGTATTGCAATATTATGTTTAATGATGTTATGGGGTTGTAGTCATTCTGATAATCAAAAAAAAGATGTGGTTAATGAAAATGGGATTGAAGTCAAAAATGGCGATGTCGTTAAAATTGACTTTGTTGGAAAATTAAATGGGAAAGCATTTGCAAATGGTTCAGCAAAAAATCAAATTGTTGAACTTGGAGCAGGAAATTATATTGAAGGTTTTGAAGAACAAATTGTTGGTATGAAAACAGGAAGTCAAAAAACGATTACTGTAACATTCCCTAAAAATTATGGATCAAGCGATTTGGCAGGAAAAGAATGTACTTTTGATATTACTTTACATAATGTCTATAAAGATATAAAAGAGACTGCAAGTGAAGGAGATATTGTGGTGATTGATTACGTTGGAAAACTTGATGGACAAGTCTTCCAAGGAGGTAGTGCCAATCATTATTTATTAGAACTTGGTTCTGGACAATTTGTTCCTGGTTTTGAAGATCAATTGATGGGAACAAAAACGGGAGAATCTAAGACAATTAAAATCACATTCCCTGCAAATTATGGTTCAACATATATTGGTGATAAAGAAGTTTCTTTAGCCAATCAAGAAGTTACATTTGATGTGTCTATTAATCATGTTTTAAGAGTTGAAAAATAAAATGGACGAAATAGTCCATTTTTTCTTTTATTTATGCTATACTAAGACAAGGTGATAAAATGGATGGAATATTATTAATCAATAAACCAGCAGGCATGACAAGTCATGATGTTGTGAATCATGTTCGTAGAACTTTACATACAAAAAAGGTTGGACATTGTGGAACACTAGATCCTGATGCAACAGGAGTACTTGTTTTATGCATTGGCAAAGCGACAAAAGCTTTACAATTTTTAACAAGTGAAGAAAAAGAATATATAGCCACACTTTCTTTAGGAAAGTCTACAGATACATATGATAGCAGTGGAAAAGTGACAGAAACAAAAGAGTATCAGGGAATTGAAAATCTTGAAGAAATATTAAGATCTTTTTTAGGTCCTCAAAAACAAATGCCACCAATTTATTCTGCAATAAAAGTGAATGGAAAAAAACTTTATGAATATGCAAGAAATGGTGAAGATGTGCATATTGAGCCAAGAGATATTTGTATTCATGAAATCAATCTTATTGAACATCTTGATAATAAGATAACTTTTCAAGTAAAATGTTCTAAAGGAACATATATTCGTTCTTTGTGTGTAGATATTGCAAAGAAACTCGGCTATCCTGGGCATATGTCAAAATTAACGAGAAGTCAATCTGGGCATTTTCGTATTGAAGATTGTGTTAGTTTAGAAGATGTTGAAAATGGTCATTATCATTTATTGAGTTTAAAAGAGGCTTTTGCTCATTTTGAAAAGTATGTTATTGAAGACGAAAAGATAGTTATTCATGGAAAAATGATAAAAAGTGATATTGATCATCAAGTTGTTATAGTTAATCAAGAAGGAAAAGTTTTAGCGGTTTATGGACCAAATGGACAAGGATATTTAAAAAGTATAAGAGGGTTGTTTTAATGGAAATCATATATTTAGATGGACAAAAAATAAATATAAAAGATCCTGTTTGTAGTGCGATTGGTTTTTTTGATGGATTACATCTTGGACATATGGCATTAGTCAATGAAGTTATTCATCAAGCACAAAAGAAGGGATATAAAAAGGCTTTGATGACATTTGATCATTATCCTTTGTATGTTTTAGGAAAGATTGATGAAGAAAGATATTTGACATCTATGGATGATCGAAAATGTCTTCTTGAACAAATGGGAATTGATTATTTGTTTGTTATTCGTTTTACAAAAGATGTTGCCGCTTTATCTCCACAGGACTTTATTGAAAAATATTTAATTCAATGTCATGTTCAACATGTTGTATGTGGCTTTGATTTTCGTTTTGGAAGTCGTAATTTGGGTGATGCAAAAACTTTACAAGCTGATTCACGCTTAAGTGTGAGTGTTATTGATGAAGTCCTTTATCAAAATGAAAAAATATCATCTACACGGATTCGTAATCATTTAGAACGTGGTCAAATTGATGATTTAAATGCTTTGCTGGGAAGACAATACAGTGTTCGTGGTAAGGTTGTTAAAGGAAGACAGATTGGTCATACAATTGGTTTTCCAACAGCCAATGTGGATTATCAATCTTATTTCTTGCCAGTCAATGGAGTTTATGCTGTTAAAGTATATTTACACGATAAAGCCTATATTGGAATGTGTAATATTGGATATAATCCTACTTTTACATCATTAGAGAAACCTTCATTAGAAGTTAATATTTTTGATTTTAGTGAAGATATTTATGGAGAACAATTGATTGTTGAATTTTATCAGTTAATCCGTAAAGAAAAGTCATTTCAAAGTAAAGATGAATTGATTCAACAATTAAATCAAGATAAGCTTTATGTAAAAAAGTATTTTCAAGAGAATTGAAAATACTTTTTTAACATTTTATTGTTTTTAAGTAATGAGAGAGCGCACCAAGTAAATTAGCGCCATTTTGGAATGTACAAGCTTGAATAAGGGGTTGATGTTCATCTTCCTTATGAATATCACGTAATTGTTGGAATTCTTTTTGGATAGAGGTCATTAAAAGATTTTGAGCACTGATACCACCACCAATACTCACAGCATCTAAATCAAAAAGATAATCCAAATTATAAATCATCATTGCCACTCTTCGACAAAAAGCATTGAAAATCTCCATAGCTTGTGGATGATGAGGTAATTTTTCAAAAACAATTTTTCCATCCGCTTCACAACCAATGGCTTGACTTAAATCATGAATCAAAGCTATGCCACTATCAGTTTTAGAAATATTATACATTTCATGATATGCTAAATCCTTTGGAGCAAGTAAGCAACCAACTTCACCAGCTTTATGACGTGGACTATCCACAATTTCACCATTCATAATGATTGTTCCACCAATTCCACTTCCAAAAACAATCATAAAAGCATTACACATATTTTGTAGACTGCCTTTCCACATTTCTCCAAGTGCAGCACATTTGGCGTCATTTTGAATGGACACAGGGAGATGACATCTTTGTTGTAATTCTTCTTTGATATTATGATGATTCAAAAATGGAAAAAGTGTGACAGCAAACATTTCACCGGTATTGGCATCTAAGATTCCAGGCATACTTAATGCGATACCTTCAACATCTTTTGTTATATATTTTTCTAAACTTTCATAAAAGGAAATACGATCACTTTTGATTGTTTTCAATTGACCGTTTTGAAAACAATGACCGTCTTTATTAAAATAACCATATTTCGTATATGTTCCTCCAACATCAATCACCAAATACATCTTTATCAACTCCTTTGTTTTATTATTTCATTGATTTTTCTTTTTTTCAATACTGAATAAAAATTTTTTTAAAAGAACTATTATTTATAAAAATATGTTATACTAACTTTAAAGAAAGTGGGGGATTCTATGGAGTTAGTTATTTGTCATCTACAAAAATATTTTGAAGATAAAAAAGTTTTAGAAGATATTGATTTTCGTTTTGAAAAAGGAAAAATATATGGATTGTTAGGAAGAAATGGGGCAGGGAAAACAACTTTATTCAATTGTTTGAATCAAGATATTTCTGTTGATCAAGGAGAATTTTATATTGAAGATCATGGCAAAAGAAAAGTGGATTTGAAAGATATTGGGTATGTTGTTTCATCACCAACTGTTCCTGAATTTTTAACAGCACGAGAATTTTTACAATTTTTTATTGATATTAATCAAAAAGATATTCAAGATTTGAAAACAGTTGATGAGTATTTTGATTTTATGGGAATTTTAGAAGAAGACCGTGATCGTTTGTTAAAGGATTTTTCACATGGAATGAAAAACAAAATGCAAATGTTGATTAATTTTATCTATAATCCTTTGATATTGTTATTGGATGAACCATTAACATCTTTAGATGTTGTGGTTGCTGATGAAATGAAAAAATTATTAAAACAAATCAAAACAGACCATATTTTAATTTTTTCTACACATATTATGGAATTAGCTGTTGAGTTGTGTGATGAAATTGTTTTATTAAATCATGGTGTTCTTTCAATTGTTTCAAAAGATGAATTAAGTGACGATGAATTTCAAGAAAAGATTATTCATATGTTAAAGGATGAAGATTATGAAAACAATGATTAATGCTTTTCGTCTTAAAAATACTTATCGTGTCAATACAATTATTTATGCACTGAAAAAAATACCACTTGTCAATAAGTTATTACCAGCGTCGCTTTATAAACATCATGGGTTAAAAACATTTGCGAATATTATTGGCATTCTTTATGAGATAGCAATGATTTTTATTGGAAAGTCTTTTTACTTTCTTATTTTCTTTGTTTTCCCATTCATCTTTTTAGATGGAGAGATGCCATTATCTTTTTTACATATTTTAATTTTTTTATCTTTGATAGGAGCTTTTTTGAATAATCAATTGTTTGAGGCATCAAGAGATAAATATTATGGAATTATTTTGATGAGAATGAATGCTAAGGAATATGTCTTATCAACTTATATTTACAGTTTAATCAAACATATCATTGGATTTATGATTGCTTTTTTCTTTTTTGAATTACCAATCATATTATGTTTGAGTTTACCATTTATGATTTGTGGGATGAAATTAACTATATCAATGTATGATTTGTGGGATTATCAACATCATCAACATTTACATATGAGTAGTGATAATTCTAAGCTGAGAATAGCAATAACAATTCTTTTATTGATACTGGCTTATGTTTTGATACCTTTTCATTTAGAACTTCCTCTAATAGCTGTTTATTGTGTGGTGATTCTTTTTATTTTGCTAGGGGTTTTTAGTTTCTATTATGTTATTCAATTTCAAAACTATACTCGCATGTGTAAAGAAATGCTTGGTCGTTTAAATGGTGTGTTGATGATGGATGCAACGACTATGCAGGCCAATACATATCATGATATGATTGATGAATCCAAACAAGTGACATGTCATAAAACAGGTTTTGAAATGATGAATGAATTGTTTATGAAAAGACATCATAAAATGATTTGGCGCTCTGCCAAAAGACAAAGTATTGTGATTGTAGCAGTGATTATTATTTTATTAGCACTCACAATATTTAATAATGAGATATATGAGAACTTACAAAACTTCTTGAATAAAAATTTACCTTATTTTGTATTTGTTATGTATCTATTAAATACAACAAGAAGAATTACGCAAGCCATGTTTATCAACTGTGATCATTGTATGTTAACATATGCTTTTTATCGTGAGCCTCAAAATTTATTAAAACTTTTTTGGATTCGTTTGAAATATATGATGAAAGTGAATTTGTTACCAGCTTTTTTAATAGCACTAGGATATGTAGTTATTTTATTAATTGGTAACAAGAATCAACTTGGTTATGCTTTGATTGCTTTTATTTCGATTCTTGCAATGAGTTTATTCTTTTCAACGCATTATTTGGTTATGTATTATTTATTACAACCTTATAATGCCTATACTGAAATTGTCAATCCAGTCTATAACATTGTTATGGGAGTAACATATTTTGTATGTTATTGTTGTATACAAATACAGCTTCCTATTGTTTTCTTTGGTTTAGCTATTTTATTGTTTTGTGTTATTTATTGTATCGTTGGCTGTCTGCTTGTTTATAAAATGGGTGTGAAAACTTTTAAAATCCATTCATAAATGATTGACTTATAGTTCACTATAGGTGTTATGGTTATATTGATAGGAGTGATAATGATGAAGAAAACTTTATATTTAATGCGACATGGACAAACTTTATTTAATGTGAGACGTAAAATTCAAGGCTGGTGCGATGCACCATTAACAGAACTTGGAATCAATCAAGCTCGCATTGCTGGTGAATACTTTGCTAAAAATCAAATTACTTTTGATCATGCCTATGCTTCAACGTCTGAACGAGCATGTGATACTTTAGAACTTGTGACTGATATGCCTTATATGAGAGTGAAAGGGCTCAAAGAATGGAATTTTGGAAAGTTTGAAGGTGAAAGTGAAGATTTAAATCCACCTTTACCTTATGGCGATTTCTTTAAAACTTTTGGTGGTGAAGGAGAATTAGAAATGCGTCAAAGACTTGCTGATACATTATTAGAGATTATGCGTCGTGATGATCATCAAGTGGTTTTGGCTGTTTCTCATGGGGCTGCTTGTCGAGGGTTTATGCGCTATTGGGCTAAGAATCAAAAGGTTGATCAAAAAGCAAGATTAGGCAATTGTTGTATTTTAAAATTTGAATTTGAAAATGATGAATTTACTTTGGTTGAGATTATTAATCATGATTTTTCATCTTTAGACAAGTGATGATAGATTTCATCACTTTTCATATCTTTAAAATATGTTATAATAGACAGGCGAAGGAGTGATACGATATGAATTTAGATGAATTATTAAATCCAAGACAAAAAGAAGCAGCAACTTATTTAGACTCGCATTTACGTATTATTGCAGGTGCAGGAAGTGGGAAAACACGTGTTTTAACATATCGTATTGCCTATTTGATTGAAGAAGTGGGGATTGAACCACGACATATTTTAGCGATTACTTTTACCAATAAAGCAGCCAACGAAATGAAAGAGAGAGTTATCAATTTATTGGGTGACTATGCTTCAGGAACTTTGCTTTGTACAATCCACTCTTTATGTGTGAGAATCTTAAGACAAAATATACGCGCTTTAGATTATCCTAATAATTTTATTATTATGGATGAAGAAGATCAAAAATCATTATTAAAAAAGATTTTTAAAGAACGTCAAATTGATATGAAAACAATAAGTCTCAAGAGTTGTATCAATTATATTTCAACTTGTAAAATAGGTGGTGTATCACCAAGTCGTGCCTTTGAATTTGCAGGTGATTTTATTGGTGAACAAAAAAAAGCCATTGCTTATCAGGATTATGAACAATATAAACAAGAACATTTTATGTTGGATTTTGATGATTTATTATTGAAGACTGTTGAATTGTTTGAGAAATTCCCAGAAATCTTAGAAAGATGGCAAAGACAATTTCAATTTATTCATGTTGATGAGTTTCAAGATGTTAGTGAAGTTGATTATAAATTAATTAAATATTTATCAGGTCAATCTATTTTATGTGTTGTAGGTGATCCCGATCAAACAATTTATTCATTTAGAGGTTCTGATATTAATTTTATTATGAACTTTGATAAGGATTTTCCTTCAACCAAAACAGTGATATTAGATCAAAACTATCGTTCTACCAAAACGATTCTTGATATTTCTAATAATTTAATTCGTAAAAATAAAAACCGTATGGAAAAAGATTTGTTTACAGAATTAGATGAAGGTCCAAAAGTGATTCATTATTCAGGTGTCGATGAAGAGGCTGAAGCAAATTTTGTGTGTGATACAATTGAAAATATTATTCATAGTGTAGATGGTGTTAATTATCATGATTTTGCGATTTTATATCGTGCGAACTATTTGTCACGTTCTTTTGAACAAAAATTGATTCAACGTCAAATTGATTATAAGATATTTGGTGGTTTAAAATTCTTTAATCGTAAAGAAGTCAAAGATGCTTTGAGTTATATTCGTCTAATGGTTACAAATGATGATTTATCATTTGAAAGAATTGTGAATGTCCCAGCTCGTGGAGTGGGAGCGAAAACATTAGAAAAAATACAAAATGTTGCTATGACTTATGGTATTCATGATTATGAAGCCTTGTGTTTATACGCTGATGAGATTGGAATCTCTGGTAAAGCCAAAAAACAATTAAGTGAATTTGTAAAATGTATTGAACATGCGAAAAGTTCATCTTTACCATTACCAGATGTGTTTGAAAAATTGTTGGCTGATGTTGGTTATTTTGATATGTTGAGAAATGATCAAGATGATAATCGTATTCAAAACTTAATGGAATTGAAGAATTCTATTACCAATTATATGAATACACATCCTGATTCAGCAAATTTTGAAAGTTATTTACAAGATATTGCATTATATACTTCACAAGATGATATTTTTGATGATGAATACGTTTCATTAATGAGTATTCATATGGCAAAAGGACTTGAATTTAACTATGTCTTTGTTGTGGGATTATCGGAAGATGTATTCCCAAGTTTTAGAACTGTTTCTGAAGCAGGCGATGATGGTATGGAAGAAGAAAGACGTTTGGCTTATGTTGCTTTTACACGTGCGAAAAAACGTTTATATCTTACAGATAGCCAAGGTTTTAATTTTATTACAAATTCTCCTAAAATGGCATCTCGTTTTATTGAGGAAATTGGTGCTGATCATGTTGAACATGTTGGCAACCCTTCTAAATTTAAACCTAAGGAGTATTTACATTTAGGTCCAACTGTTGAAGAAATGATTGGTGATAATGAAGTTCAAGAATGGAAACAAGGGGATTTTGTTGAACATGATGTTTTTGGCAAAGGGGTTATTGTCAAAGTGAATGGGAGTACTTTGGATATTGCTTTTTCTGTTCCTCATGGTATAAAAACATTAATGGCTCATCATAAAGCCTTACATAAGTTATCAAATTAAAGGGGAGGGTGCTCCCTTTTTGAATTCTTGATGAAATATTCATAAAGGCTTGTCAATAATGAGGGAGAGTAGAGAAAAACTGTTTATGTTTTTTGATGATAATGGTTTTCATTAATGTGTATTTTTGATATAATGAGCAAGTGAAATGGAGTGTATTGATATGACATTTGAAAGATTACAAGAAATTAAAAAGTTATTAAATGAATATAATTATCAATATTATGTTTTAGATAATCCTAGTGTTTCCG
The DNA here is from genome assembly GCA_900538465.1 of uncultured Erysipelotrichaceae bacterium. GTDB lineage: Bacteria > Bacillota_I > Bacilli_A > Erysipelotrichales > Coprobacillaceae > Longibaculum. The sequence goes on along the minus strand of UPXV01000029.1, from coordinate 11,994 downwards.
ATCAAGAGTATGATCGTTTGATGCAAGAATTACAAAGTATTGAAATGGCACATCCTGAGTGGTTAACACCAGATTCTCCAAGTCAAAGAGTCGGAGGCCAAGTTTTAGATAGTTTTACAAAAGTGACTCATCAAAGAATGATGTTGTCGCTTGGTAATATTTTTAATGAAGATGAATTACATGAATTTGATGATCGTATTCGTGAAACGTATCCACAAGTTGAATATGTTTGTGAGTTAAAAATTGATGGTTTAGCTGTTTCATTGGTTTATGCTGATGGTCGTTTAGATTATGGCGCAACACGTGGAGATGGAACAGTGGGTGAAGATATTACTCATAATGTCAAAACGATTAAATCCATTCCTTTAACTATTGATTATGATGGTGATTTTGAGGTACGTGGTGAAATCTTTATGCCTAAAAAATCCTTCAATGAATTAAATCGTCAAAGAGAAGCATCTGGTGAAGCTTTGTTTGCAAATCCACGAAATGCTGCTGCTGGAAGTGTTCGTCAATTGGATTCATCAATAGCTGCTAAAAGAGGACTTGATGCATTTTTATATATGGTACCAACTGCTAGTGAAGTTGGTTGTACAACACATAAAGAAGCTTTGGATTACATTCAAAAACTTGGTTTTAAAACCAATCCAATGACAAGAGTTTGTCAAAATATTCGAGAGGTTTGGGCATTTATTGAAGAAATGGCAGAGAAACGTCAAACACTTCCTTATGAGATTGATGGAATTGTTATTAAGGTTAATAATCTTGAATGGCAAGAACGTTTGGGATATACAGCCAAAGTGCCAAAATGGGCTATTGCTTATAAATTCCCAGCTGAAGAAGTTGTGACAAAATTAAAAGATATTATTTTTACAATTGGGAGAACTGGCCAAATTACACCAAATGCTGTTTTAGAACCAGTTCGTGTGGCTGGAAGTACGGTTCAACGTGCAACATTACATAATGAAGATAATGTTAAAAATAAAGATATTCGTGTTGGCGATTATGTCGTTATTCGTAAAGCTGGTGATGTTATTCCAGAAGTTGTGAGATCTTTAAAAGAACGTCGTGATGGTCATGAAGAAAAGTTTAAGATGATTGAAGTGTGTCCATATTGTGGAAGTCATTTGGTAAGAAAAGATAATGAAGCAGCCTATTATTGTTTAAATGAAGAATGTGATTCTAAGAAAATTGAAAGAATTATTCATTTTGCTTCAAGAGATGCTATGAATATTGAAGGTTTGGGAGAAAAGATTATTGAACAATTCTATAATTTAGGTTTTGTAAAATGTATTGAAGATATTTATGATTTATATAAACATGAACAAGAAATTATGGATATTGAAGGTTTTGGTAGAAAATCTATGGATAATCTTGTGAGTGCTATTGAAAAAAGTAAAGAGAATTCAATGGAAAAGCTATTGTTTGGTTTAGGTATCAAAGGAATTGGTGCAAAGATGGCTGATAATCTTTCTAAAGAATTTAAAAGCATGGATGCTCTGTTAGAGGCTTCTACAGCAAAACTTTTATCAATTAAGGATGTTGGAGATACAATTGTTCAATCCATAAATCATTTTAGAAATGATCCTGCTTCCATGGAATTGTTAATGAATTTAAAAGCCATTGGATTAAATATGAATTATTTAAAAGAAACATCTTTATTAAAAGAAAGTATCTTTAATGGAAAAACTGTATGTGTGACAGGAACATTGGAGTCAATGACACGTAAAGAAATTAAAGATTATCTTGCTAGACTTGGAGCTAATGCAACAGGTAGTGTTTCTAAAAATACAGATTATTTAATTTGTGGAACGGATGCTGGAAGTAAACTTGAAAAAGCCAATCAATTAGGTGTCCCTGTTTTAACTGAAGAAGAGTTTAAAAAGGAGGTTGGTCTATGAAAAAAATATTATGTGCTTGTTTAGCAATGATGTTGTTGGTTGGATGTCATAAGGCTAAAGAATCTGTTCAAGAACAAACCAATAATGATGCTGCGACGATGGATTCATTTGATGATTCTTATTATAAGATTATTAATGTTTCATCAGCAGGGAGTGAATTAAGAGAAAATTTTTATCTTGGTTATGGAACTTCTGGCGATTTTCAAACAATAGGAAGAGGACTGCAAATTCTTTCTTCAGACTATTTTTCAACATCTAATCATTATATGAGTGAAGGAAATTATTTAAAACTTGCGCTTAAAAATGAAATGGAATCAAGAAAAAGTGAAAATTCTATTCAACCACCTAGTGGATCAACAATAGGTGGAGTAAAAGATCCTGTTATGGTTCAAAATGTTCAAGAACAAGATTATTATGTTAAAGATGGAAATAAATATACTTTAAAGGGAATGGCATTTGCAATTATTATTGATCCTCGTGATAGTGGGAATGCACGTTTAGAAACACCAATGAGTCAAAGTGATATTGAATCATTTGGACGTGAATGTATTTCTAAATTCTATAATGTCATTCAAAAACATGAAGATTTTAAAAAAGTAAAAGATGTTCCAGTATTGATTACAATTTATCGTGCAACTGATGCAACTTCAAGTACAATTGATGGAAATTATATTTTAAAAAGTTATTGTCAAAAAGAAGTTGGAGAAATATCAAAGGTTAATCATGAAAATGTTTTATTTACCAGTGAACGTGCTGAAGAAATTGATAAAACAACATATGCTGATTTTAATGCAATTAAGACAAGTTTAAAAGACACAGCAACCGAAGCGGCTGGTTTTGTTGGAGAAGCGAGATATGTAGATGGAGAAATCCAATCTATGTTAATTACAGCCAATCTCAATGTTAAAACTTATACTGAATTGATGGCATTGACATCTTTGATTGCAGATGGGATTGATAATAAGTTTACTTATGATTTTCCAGTGAAAGTCTTGGTAAAATCACAAGATCAATTACAAGCAATTGTTGTCAAAGAAAAAGGTGGAAGTGCTAAAAGTTGGGACTTATATTAAGGAGGATTATAAATGAGTGATGTAGAAACAATGTTAAAAGCATTGGGACGAAAAACAATGTTTAATGTCAGTGATGAAGAAATGCCTGCTCTTATTGAAGAATACAATGTCTTTATGAGCCATGTTCAAGCTTTATCAAAGATAGATACAAAGGGAGTTGAGCCACTTGCTTTCCCTTATGAAATAGAAACAACTTTTTTACGCGTTGATGAAGCAACACATACTATTTCACGTGAAGATGCTTTAAAAAACGCAAAAAATGTACAAGAACATCAAATTAAAGTACCAAAGGTGGTGGGATAATGGTTCAATATAGTATCGAAGAACTTCATCAATTATTCACGTCAAAACAACTTGATCCAAAAGAATATTATGATGAATTATTTCAAGAAATTGAGTTACAACAAAAAAGATTAAATGCTTTTGTAACAATAACAAAAGAGAAAGCATATGAAGATTTAGCCAATGCAACATTTGCAGATGTTTTAAATGGTATTCCTTATGTTTTAAAAGATAACTATAATACCAAAGGTATCAAAACAACTGCATCTAGTCGTATGTTAGAAGATTATGTACCTATTTATAATGCTCATGTTGTGGATTTATTAAATCAACAAGGTGTTTGTTTAATTGGAAAGGCTTCAATGGATGAACTTGCGATGGGTGGAACAAATAAATCTGCTTTAACTGGACCAGTCTATAATCCATGGGATTCTTCTCGTATTGCTGGAGGATCATCTGGAGGAAGTGCAGCAATTGTTGGAAGTGGAGCTGTTCCATTTGCTTTAGGAAGTGATACTGGAGATTCTATTCGTAAACCGGCAGGTTTTTGTGGTATTGTAGGTTTTAAACCAACATGGGGACGTATTTCTCGTTATGGTGTCATTCCTTATGCTTCAAGTTTAGATACAGTGGGGGCATTTACAAGAAATGTTCGTGATATGGCTATTGTTACTGAAGCTTTAGCTGGACGTGACGATAGAGATATGACTTCAAGTTTCAAAGAAGTTCCTCATTATTTGGAAAATTTAACAGATGATATCTCTCATTTGAAAATTGCTGTTTTGACATCAGTCAGTGATGAAATTCGCAATCCTCAAATCAAAGAAAATTTTCAAATGGTTGTTGAAACATTAAAAAAATTAGGTGCAACTGTTGAAAATGTAACAATGTCGACGGAATTGATGCGTACATTATTACCTACTTATACAATTATTGCCAATTCTGAAGCAACAAGTAATCATTCATGCTTAGATGGAATTAAATATGGCAATAGACAACCTGGAAAAACAACTGATGATGTGATGATCAATTCACGTACACATGGCTTTGGTGATCATATTAAACGTCGTTTTATTCTTGGAAATCTTGCTTTGGCAACAGAAAATCAAGAAAGAATGTTTAGAAAAGCACAAAGAGTAAGACGTTTAATTGTTGAAGAATTAAATAAGATTTATCAAGATTATGATATTATTTTAACACCTAATGGTGGAAGCATTGCACCAAAAGTTGATGAAGCCTATGATGATCGTTTAAGTGATGAATATTTAATCTTAGAAAATCATCTTTCTTTGGCAAACTTTGCTGGAACACCAAGTTTATCATTGCCTAGTGGTTTTGTTGATAATATGCCAATTGCTATCAATTTAACAGGTCGTATTTTTGAAGAACAAACAGTCTTGAATTGTGCTTATGCTTTAGAAAAAGCTTTAGGATTCAAGAATCAATATTCAAGGGAGGGGTAGAAGATGAATTTTGAACAAGTCATTGGATTAGAAGTCCATTGTGAATTAAAAACAAATTCTAAGATGTTTTCAGCTGCCCCAGTTACATTTGGGGAAGAACCAAATACCAAAGTCAATGAAGTGGATATGGGAATGACAGGAACAATGCCTGTTTTAAATAAACGTGGTGTTGAATTTGCTATTCGTGTGTGCCATGCTTTACATATGGAAATTGATGAATTGTTGTGTTTTGATCGTAAAAACTATTATTATTCTGATTTACCTAAAGGGTTCCAAATTACACAAGATAAACGTCCAATTGGAAGAAATGGTTATTTAGATATTGAAGTGGATGGACAAGTCACACGTGTTGAAATTGAACGTCTACATATGGAAGAAGATACTGCAAAACAATTCCATTTTGATGATTATTCATTAATTGACTATAATCGTGCAGGAATTCCTTTGATTGAAATTGTAACACGTCCAAATATTAGAAGTGGTGCTCAAGCTGCTGCTTATTTAGAAAAATTAAGACAAATTTTCTTATATACTGATGTTTCTGATGCCAAAATGGAAGAAGGATCAATGCGTTGTGATGTTAATATTTCAATTCGTCCATTTGGTAGTGATGCTTTTGGAACACGTACTGAGATTAAAAACTTAAACTCTATTTCAAATGTTCAAAAAGCCATTGAATTTGAAGCATTAAGACAAGAAAAAGTTTTAATTCAAGGAGGAGCTGTGAGTCAAGAAACAAGACGTTTTGATGAAGATAGTAAAGAAACTGTTATGATGCGTGCAAAAGGTGATGCTGTAGATTATAAATACTATACAGAACCAAATATTTTACCAATTCGTCTTGATCATCAATGGGTTTTACAAATTAAAGAAAATTTACCTAAATTAGCTGATGAAAGAGAAAAAGAATATATTGAAAAACACGGTTTACCAAAAACAGATGCCCATATTCTTGTTTCTTCAAAAGAAATTTCAGATTTTTACGAAAAAACAATTGAAACATGTCAAGAATATAAATTGGTTTGTAACTGGTTGTTAGGAGAAGTTCAAGCTTATTTGAATAAAGAAAATTTACTCATTACACAAACCAAATTAACACCTGAATATTTAGGGAAAATGATCACTTTTATTCAAGATGGAACAATTTCTTCTAAACAGGCAAAAAAAGTTTTTGAATGTTTAATGAGTGAAGGAAAAGATCCAGAAGTTATTATTGAAGAAAAAGGCATGAAGCAAATCTCTAATCCAGAAGAATTGACAAAAATTATTAATGAGGTCTTAGATGCTAATGAACAATCTATTCAAGATTTTGCTGCTGGGAAAGACCGTGCTGTAGGATTCTTGGTTGGTCAAATTATGAAAAAGACAGGCGGACAAGCGAATCCAAAGGTCACAAATCAAATTTTGATTCAATTATTAAAAGAACGAACAAAATAAATATCCTATACATTTGTTGTATTTTTTGATACAATGAGAGAAAGTGGGTGAGATAATGGCAAAGAAATTTCAATTTGATGATGATGAAGATATGCCACAAGAAGGCTATCAAGAACCTTCACATATTGATGAACTTGAAGATATGAAGGAAACAGAAACTGATCAAGATGAGTATACATATACAAGTCACTTTGATCATTATGAAGAAGAGGATGAACAACCAATGAAGAAAAAAGGGAAGAAAAAGTTTGTATGGAAATGGTGGCATTATTTATTAATTGTCTTAGGTGTTCTCTTTATTCTCTTTATGGTTTATATCTTTATATTGTCTAACAATGATGGACCAGTTTATGGAAAAAGATGTGAAGGAATTGTAGAGATTTCTAAAGACTTAAAAGATGCTGCTATAGATACATCTCAAAAGAATTATTCAGAAATCGAAAAATTAGATATTGAAATTGTGTGTAAACAAATAAAAGTTGATATTCAATTTAAAGCTGGTATGAAAGCAGCTGACGCACAAAAGATTGCTGAAGATGTTGTTTTAACATTGGATAAATTGGTAGGGAAACCAATTGAGAATGGTAAAAAGTACAGTACACTATTAGGAAAGATAGATAATGTTTCTCAATATGAGGTCAATCTCTATCTTAAATCTGCTGATAGTGAAGATTTCCCTATTTATGGAACAAAACATGTTCAAAAAGATGAATTCTCATATACGCTTGCATCTATTAGAGATAAAGATAGTTATGATAAAGCAAGAGAAACTCTTGATAAAAAAGATAAATAAAACGAGCATTGCTCGTTTTTTTTGGAGGAAGATATGAAAAAAAATGATTATATTGAGGCAAAGTGTATAGACTATTCACATGATGGTCAAGGAATCGTGAAGGTTGATGGTTTCCCTGTCTTTGTTAAAAATATGTTGGTTGATGAAGTCGGAAAAGTCAAGATTATCAAAGTCTTGAAAAATTATGCAGTTGGGCGCTTGATTACTATTGAAAAAGCAAGTCCTTATCGACAAGAGCCCCTTTGTCCATTGTTTAAACAATGTGGAGGTTGTCATTTACAACATTTATCACTTGTTGGTCAACAAAATTTTAAAACCAAACGTGTTAAAGATACTTTAGAGAGAATTGGACATTGTCATGTTGAAGTGAAACCATGTCTAATGATGGAAGAACCTTGGTATTATCGTAATAAAGTTCAAGTTCCGGTGGGATTACAAAATCATACAATCGTTACTGGCTTTTATAAGCAACACAGCAATGATATTGTTCCAATGGAAACATGTTATATACAAAACGATGAATCCAATCAATTGGTCAATCGCGTACGCCATCTTTTACAAGATGCTCATGAGATACCATATGATAAATCAACTCATCAAGGCAATATTCGTCACATCCTTGTGAAATATGCGAGAACATCAAAACAAATAATGTTAGTTTTCATTACATATCAAAAGAAAATTAAGAAAATCAATGATATTATAAAAACATTAAAGAAAGAATTTCCTTATCTCACAACAATTATTCAAAATATCAATACGAGACATGATAATGTCATTTTAGGAGATGAAATTCATATATTAGATGGACCAGGATATATTGAAGATCAATTGTTAGGAAATACTTATCGTATTTCTGTGAAATCATTTTATCAAGTGAATCCTGTTCAAGTAGAACATTTGTATCAAAAAGCTATTGCATTTGCTGAATTGAAATCAACAGATGAAGTTATTGATGCTTATTGTGGAATCGGAACGATTTCACTTTCTATGGCTCAATATGTAAAAAAAGTTTATGGTGTTGAAATTGTTAAACAAGCTATCATTGATGCAAAAGAAAATGCAGATAGAAATAATATATCTAATGTTGATTTTACGTGTCAAGATGCTGGAGAATTTATGGTGGATTTTGCTAAAAAGAATAAACATATTGATGTTGTTATGGTTGATCCCCCTCGAAAAGGATGTTCGCAAGTATTCCTTGATCAACTCATCACATTATCACCAGATAAAGTCGTTTATATTTCATGTGATGTTGCCACACAAGCAAGAGATATAGCTTATTTACAAGAACACGGTTATCATGCTGATTTGTGTCAACCTGTTGATATGTTCCCACAAAGTCATCATATCGAAAATATTGTACGATTACATAAAATATAAAATATTGATTCGTATAATTTTAAGGAGGAAAAATGATGATAGAATATAATAAATTGGTTCGTGATAAAATACCTCAATTAATAGAACAACAAGGTGAAAAAGCACATATTCAGATTTTAGATGAGAAAGAATATACAAAGGAACTCCTTAAAAAATTAAATGAAGAAGTCAATGAATATCTAGAAAGCCAAGATGTTGAAGAGTTAGCTGATATATTAGAAGTTATTTATGCAATATGTGAATCAAAGACAATAACATTAGATGAATTAGAAAAAAGACGTCTTGAGAAATTTTATAAAAGAGGTGGATTTTCTCAAAGAATATTTTTAATAAATAAAGAAGAGATATAAACAATGTTTGATGTATTAGAAGTAATGACATATGATATTGCAAAAATCATCAGTCAATGGAAATATGAAGGAGAGTATTCTATTTATAGTTTTCAAGAGACAGAAGAAGTGATGAATGAACTTCTTAATCAAGATTATTTTCCATGTTTGAATCAAGAAAAAGAAGTTATAGGATATTTTTGCAAAGGACATTCAGCAATCATTCCAACTCTTGAAAATTATGATTATGATGATGGAATTTTAGATATTGGATTAGGCATGGCTCCCAAGCTATGCAATCATGGTTATGGATATGATTTTATGGCTTGTGGATTCACCTTTATGAAACAAAAATATGGAGATGTTCCAATGAGATTGAGTGTGGCATGTTTTAATCACAGAGCAATAAAACTTTATTTAAAACATGGTTTTGTCAAGGTCAAAAAAGTCACTCATAAAAATTCGCATCAACCTTTTTGGATTATGATAAGGCAATGATAAAAAAGAAATCATGAATAAATAGCTCATGGTTTCTTTTATTGCATATGAGATAAAGAGATAATTTTTTGATGCTTCTTTTTAAAAAACACAGTTTGATCTGTTTCAATTATTTTCATGTTATGTTTTTCTAAGATGTTATTGATTGTTTGAATTGTTTCTTTATCTAAAAAGTCAAGCCAACAATCTGTATGAATATTCATAACTGCAAAAAAGACAATAGCAATAATAAAAAGAAAAATAGAGAGAACAAAAGATAAGGCAGCAAATGGATATATTTCTAGCTGTATACAAAATATAAACATCGCTAATAAAATGACAAGAGAACCTATAAGAATCTTTGAAACTGTTATATATAAATCATCACAAGGAAGAATGTTTTTAATTTCCATACATTCATGAAATAATTCTTTTGTGGTTTTTATTTTTTCTAATATTTTTTCATCGTTTGTGTCTCTGAGAATTGTCATCATTTCAGCTTCTAAATCAAACATATTTTACCATCCTTTCTTTTGATAACATTTCTTTTTATACAATGACATGATTGATATTTGCTATGGATATAATAGCATATTTTATAATTTTTGCAATGCTTAAAGCAAATTATTTTACTAATCATTTTTATTTGATAAATTCATGATTAAGGATTGTTATTATTGAAAAAATCTGTAAAATAATAATTATTGACAAACGATTTTAAAGGAGACCAAGTATGAAACTAGAAACAACATATATTTGTGTAAATGATATGGAAAAATCGATAAACTTTTATAGATCATTATTACAACAAGATCCAATCTATATGAACGAAAAAAGATGGGTGACATTTGATTGTGGTCAAACGATTTCTTTGTATAATAAAGAATATGATCAAAAAATTATAGAAAATCATAAATGTTTTAATCAGGCATATATTGATGATTTTTTTATTGAAGATGATGAAAAAAAGAATAATATAATGATTTTGAATTTTGAAGTGGATGATTTAAAGGCAGAATATGAAAGACTTCAATCATTAAATATAGGAGAAGTCTCAAAACTTATGTATGTTCATGTTCATATGCCTTATTGGTATTTTAATATTAAAGATCCAGATGGGAATATTTTAGAGATTACTGGGAATTTTGAGGAGAATAAATGATGTTAAAAGATAAAAAAGTGATTATATTTGATATGGATGGAACATTAATTGATTCAGTAGGTATTTGGAATCAAGTTGATGAAGCTTTGATTCAAAGAATACGCAAAGATGGAAAGCAAGAACTTGGTGATGTTCAAAAACAACGAGATACAATATTAAGAAAGAATAATCAAACGAAAAATCCTTATATAGAATATTGTACTTATTTAAAAAATACATATCAATCAAATTTAAGCGTTCAAGATATTCATACTTTACGTTATGAAATAGCTCAAGATTATTTATGTCATGTGATAGATTATAAAGAAGGAGCAGATCTTTTTATTAAAAAATTAAAAGAATTAGGATATAAACTTGTGATTGCATCAACAACAACACGCAGTAATATGGAGATTTATCGAAAACTTAATCAGAATATTATTTCTAAAGCTCATATTGATGATTATTTTACAATTGTCTATACACGAGAAGATGCAAAAGCAATAAAACCAAATCCAGAAATCTATCTACGTGTGATGAAAGATTTGAAAGTCTCTGTAAAAGATTGTTTGATATTTGAAGATTCATTAATTGGTGTAGAAGCAGCAAAAAATGCTTGTGTAGAATGTGTTGTTGTTGAGGATCGCTATTCTGACGCACAACGTCAACAAATCAATCAATTGGCAGATTATCAAATTAAAAGTTATTTAGAATTGTTTGATAAAAATGGAAATCTTATAGAAGGAGTATAGTGGGAGAATTTATGAATAAAAAAGTATTATTTTTTGATATTGATGGGACATTAGTAGAAAGTCGTTTAGGTATTGTTGACATTCCTCAAACTGTAAAAGATGAAATGAAAAGATTACAAGGATTAGGGCATAAATTATTTATTTCTAGTGGACGTCCTAGAGCCATGTTGAATCAAGAGATATTAGAGGCGGGATTTGATGGATATATTTTAGCAAATGGAGCGTATGTAGAAATTGATGGTCAATCTATTTATGAAGATCGAATGGATGCAACATTGGCTTTAAAAACAATGGAAATGTTAGAAAGATTAGATTGTTCTTATATGATTGAAACTGCAAAACATGTTTATATTGATAATCAAGATAATGATTTATATGATTTCTTTGATGAAATAGGATTTGCTAGTCAATTTAAAACTAATTTTGATAAATATGATGTTATCCAAAGAACATTAAAGATAGAAGCTAATGTAACTGATCAAAATAGAAATAAGGTTATTGATTATATTAAAAATGATTTTGGATATGTTGTGAATTATGATGAACATGGTAGTGAAAATGCATTTGAGGTGTATTCACCAACCATTTCTAAAGCAGTAGGAATTCAAAAAGTTTTAGAATATTATGGGTTAACAAAAGATGATACATATGCTTTTGGTGATGGAATGAATGATATAGAAATGCTTCAATATTGTCATGTAGGTGTTGCTATGGGAAATGCTGTAAAAGAGTTAAAAGATGTTGCTGATTTAATCTGTAGACGTATTGATGAAGACGGATTAGCAAAAATATTAAACATTTTATTTTAAAATGATAATAATATAAATTTTACGTAGATGGGCATATATTGTTTGAAAAAGAGTGTATGCTCTTTTTATTATAAATTTACTTTCAGCAATTGATAATTGTTTGCTTTGTGCTATAATAGAGGTGGAATTAAAAGTTTTTTAAACTTTTTTCAAA